>JAIRVG010000082.1 GCA_031253995.1 Paucimonas sp.
TCACGGCAGGTTTATTGTGTTTGTTGCGAGCGCCGCCGCGCAGCCCCTCCGCCTCCCACAGGTATCGCGGCGCATGCAATACCTGTGGGAGCTGGCTTGCCAGCGATTGGGGCCGCCTCGGCGGCCCCGGTTTACCTCAGACTTTCTTGTACAACTGGCTGCCTTCCTGGCGGAACCGCTCGGCCTCCCACAGGAACCGCGGCGCATGCAATACCTGTGGGAGCTGGCTTGCCAGCGATTGGGGCCGCCTCGGCGGCCCCGGGTTACCTCCGACGTTCTTGTACAACTGGCTGCCTGCCTGGCGGAACCGCTCGGCCTCCCACCGGGATCGCGGCGCATGCACTACCTGTGGGAGCTGGCGTGCCAGCGATTGGGGCCGCCTCGGCGGCCCCGGCTTACCTCAGACTTTCTTGTACAACTGGCTGCCTTCCTGGCGGAAACGCTCGGCCTGCTCGCGCATGCCGTCCTCGACCGCCACGTCCACCACGTCGATGCGCTGGTTGGCGGCGTATTCACGCACTTCCTGGGTGATCTTCATCGAGCAGAACTTCGGCCCGCACATGGAGCAGAAGTGCGCGACCTTGGCCGAGTCCTTCGGCAGGGTCTCGTCGTGGAACGAACGCGCGGTGTCCGGATCCAGGCCCAGGTTGAACTGGTCTTCCCAGCGGAACTCGAAGCGCGCCTTGCTCAGCGCGTTGTCGCGGATCTGCGCGCCCGGATGTCCTTTGGCAAGGTCCGCGGCATGGGCCGCGATCTTGTAGGTGATGATCCCGGTCTTCACGTCATCCTTGTTCGGCAGGCCGAGGTGCTCCTTCGGCGTGACGTAGCAGAGCATGGCGCAACCGAACCAGCCGATCATCGCCGCGCCGATGCCCGAGGTGATGTGGTCGTAGCCCGGCGCGATGTCGGTGGTCAGCGGGCCGAGGGTGTAGAACGGCGCCTCGTCGCAGCACTCCAGCTGCTTGTCCATGTTCTCCTTGATCAACTGCATCGGCACGTGGCCCGGGCCTTCGATCATGCACTGCACGTCATGCTTCCAGGCGATCTTGGTCAGCTCGCCCAGGGTCTCCAGCTCGCCGAACTGCGCTTCGTCGTTGGCGTCGGCGATGGAGCCCGGACGCAGGCCGTCGCCCAGCGAGAAGCTGACGTCGTAGGCCTTCATGATTTCGCAGATTTCGTCGAAGTGGGTGTAGAGGAAGTTTTCCTTGTGATGCGCCAGGCACCACTTGGCCATGATCGAGCCGCCGCGACTGACGATGCCGGTGACCCGCTTGGCGGTCAGCGGCACGTAGCGCAGCAGCACGCCGGCGTGGATGGTGAAGTAGTCCACGCCCTGCTCGGCCTGTTCGATCAGGGTGTCGCGGAACAGCTCCCAGGTCAGGTCCTCGGCCACGCCGTTGACCTTTTCCAGGGCCTGGTAGATCGGCACGGTACCGATCGGCACCGGCGAGTTGCGGATGATCCACTCGCGGGTTTCATGGATGTGCTTGCCGGTGGACAGGTCCATGACCGTGTCCGAACCCCAGCGGATGCCCCAGGTCAGCTTGGCCACTTCTTCCTCGATGGAGGAACCCAGGGCGCTGTTGCCGATGTTGCCGTTGATCTTCACCAGGAAGTTGCGGCCGATGATCATCGGCTCCAGCTCCACGTGGTTGATGTTGGCCGGGATGATGGCGCGGCCGCGGGCGATTTCCTCGCGGACGAACTCCGGGGTGATCTCTTTCGGGATGCTGGCGCCGAAGCTGTGGCCGGCGTGCTGCTGGTCGAGGAGGCCGGCGGCGCGGGCTTCCTGGAGCTTCATGTTCTCGCGGATGGCGACGTATTCCATCTCGGCGGTGATGATGCCCTTGCGCGCATAGTGCATCTGGCTGACGTTGGCGCCGGCCTTGGCCCGGCGCGGGTTGCGCACGTGGGCGAAGCGTAGCTTGGTCAACTCCGCGTCGGCCAGGCGCTGCTGGCCGAAGTCGGAGGACAGGCCGGCGAGGCGCTCGGTGTCGCCGCGGTCGTCGATCCAGGCCGAACGCACGTCGCCCAGGCCCTTGCGCACGTCGATGACCACGTTCGGGTCGGTGTACGGGCCGGAGGTGTCATAGACCAGCACCGGGGCGTTGGCTTCGCCGCCAAAGTCGGTGGGGGTATCGTCGAGGCTGATTTCCCGCATTGGCACGCGGATGTCCGGGCGCGAGCCTTCGGCGAAGACCTTGCGCGAACGGGTGAAGGGTTGCACGGATTGCTGGTCGACCCGGGCGGATTCGCTCAGGTTGCTCGGGTATTTTTCTTGTTTGCTCATCACAGGCTCTCCAGACGGGTTGGATGTCGGAGTGAACCTGATGCAGGCACGGACGCACCGGGGGCGGTGCTGTGCTGGAATACGGGGGTGTCTGGCGGCCTTTGAGGCTGACTCGACATTCCCGGACCCGGCACAAGAGGGCTCGCGGGAAGCGAGCAATCTTGTTCCCTACGCAGGCGCTAACCTGATCAGGTTCAACGGGATCCGGAATTATCCGATCTCAGCCTCAACACAAGGCACCCCGACAAGAACGTGCGCAGTCTAGACTGGAGTGGCGACAAACGCCAACCCCCATGCCACAGGCAGGACAAATGGCGCAAATGTCAGATTGTTGCAAGGTGCCTACACAACTACACTCGCTAGTTCAGAATTACCCTCTTCGTTCAAGGATCGCCCTATGCTGCGCAAACTCTCACTGGCGCTCGCCGTGTCTTGTGCTTCCAACGGAATGGCCTGGGCCGCGGACCCGTCATTGTCGAACCGTACCGATCTGGTGAGCGTGTACCAGGAGGCCGTGAACAACAACGCCGACCTGGCCGCCGCCCGCGCCGACTACGGTGCCCGTCGCGAAGTGGTGCCCCAGGCCCGTGCCGGCCTGCTGCCGAACCTGTCCGCCGGTGCCGAGATGATGAACACCCGCACCAGCATCGACCAGCCTTCGGTCACCTCGAACCGCAGCGGCAACACCTGGACTGCCACCCTGGCCCAGCCGATCTTCCGCGCCGACCGCTGGTTCCAGCTGCAAGCCGCCGAAGCAGTCAACGAGCAGGCGGCACTGGAACTGTCGGCCACCGAGCAGAACCTGATCCTGCAGAGCGCGGAAAACTATTTCGCCGTGCTTCGCGCCCAGGACAACCTGGCCTCGACCAAGGCCGAGGAAGCGGCGTTCAGGCGCCAGCTCGACCAGTCCAACGAGCGCTTCGACGTCGGCCTGTCGGACAAGACCGACGTGCTGCAGTCCCAGGCCAGCTACGACACCGCGCGGGCCAACCGGATCATCGCCGAGCGCCGCGTGCAGGATGCCTTCGAGGCCCTGGTGACCTTGACCAACCGCAACTACAACTCGCTGCAGGGCGTGGTCCACACCCTGCCGGTGCAGGTGCCGGTGCCCAACGACGCCAAGGCCTGGGTGGATACCGCCACCCAGCAGAACCTCAACCTGCAGGCCACCAACCATGCCGTGCAGGCTGCCGAGGAAACCGTGCGCCAGCGCAAGGCCGGGCATGCGCCGACCGTGGATGCGGTGGCGCGCTACCAGCGCGGCGACAACGACAGCTTCGGCCTGACCAACCCCAACCAGTTGCCCCAGGCCTATGGTGGCCCGGTCGAGCAGACCAGCATCGGCTTGCAGTTGAACATCCCGCTGTACAGCGGCGGCCTGACCAGCTCGCAGGTGCGCGAGGCCTACCAGCGCCTGAACCAGAGCGAGCAGCAGCGCGAGAGCCTGCGCCGCCAGGTGGTGGAGAACACCCGCAACCTGCACCGTGCGGTGAACACCGACGTGGAGCAGGTGCAGGCGCGCAAGCAGTCGATCATTTCCAACCAGAGTGCGCTGGAGGCCACGGAAATCGGTTACCAGGTGGGGACGCGGAACATCGTCGACGTGCTCGATGCCCAGCGCCAGCTGTACACCTCGGTACGCGACTACAACAACACCCGCTATGACTACATCCTCGACAACCTGCGCCTGAAGCAGGCGGCCGGGACGTTGAGCCCGCAGGACCTGCAAGACCTGGGGCGCTGGCTGAAGCCGGACTACAACCCGGACAAAGACTTCCTGCCGCCGGACCTGGCGGCGGCGGCCAAGGCCAACTTCGAGGCTCGGCCTTAGGGCCTCATCGCTGGCAAGCCAGCTCCCACAAGGTTCCTGGACTGCCCCCAAGGGTTGGATTGGTGTCCAACTTCTTGGGGGCAGTCCGTCCTGTGGGAGCTGGCTTGCCAGCGATAAGAGCGAAACCGATCTATCGGATCAGCCTGGCCAATCCGTCCAGCAACCGCTGCAACGCCCCCTGATTGGCCCGCATCACCGCCAACCCGGCATCGCCCATCTTCCGCGCATCCTTCGGCAGCTCGATCAAGCGCCGCACCGCCCCCGCCAGCCCCTCGGCATCGTCCACCTCCTGCAGCGCCCCCGCCTCCCGCAGCATCGCGCTGATTTCCAGGAAGTTGAACACATGGGGCCCCATGATCACCGGCAATGCCAGCGCCGCCGGCTCCAGCGGGTTGTGCCCGCCAGTGGGCACCAGGCTGCCGCCGACGAAGGCGATATCCGCCAGGGCATAGAGGAACAGCAACTCGCCCATGGTGTCGCCGAGCAGCACCCGGGTCTGCCCGTCCACCGCCGCGCCGGACGAGCGCCGCACCGTGGCGAACTGCTCGCTGCACAGTGCATGCACGGCATCGAAACGCTCGGGATGACGCGGCACCAGGATCAGCAGGGCATCGCCGTGGATCTCCAGCAACTGCCTGTGCGCGGCGAGGATCAGTGCGTCCTCGCCGTCATGGGTGCTGGCGGCGATCCACACCGGACGCTGGCTCGCCCCCCACTGCCCGCGCAACTCGCGGGCACGGGGCAGCAGGTGTTCGTCCACCTTCAGGTCGAACTTGATCGAACCGGTCACCTCCACGCACTGCGGGCGCGCACCCAATTGGCGGAAGCGCTCGGCCTCGGTTTCGGTCTGCGCCGCGATCAGGCTCATTTCCTCCAGCATCGGCCGGGTCAGGCCGGCGAAGCGCGCGTAGCCGCGGGCCGAGCGCGCAGACAGCCGGGCATTGGCCAGGGCCACGGGGATCCCGCGTTTCGCGCACTGGTGGATATGGTTGGGCCACAGCTCGGTTTCCATGATGATCGCCAGCTTCGGCTGGACCCGATCGAGGAAGCGGCCGGCGGCCCAGGGCAGGTCGTAGGGCAGGTAGCAGTGCTGGATGCGTGGTTCGTTGGCGAACATCGCGCGGATCCGCTCCGAGCCGGTAGGGGTCATGCAGGTGACGGTGATTGGCAGCTGTGGATAACGCTCCAGCAGCGCGCGGATCATCGGCGCCGCGGCGATGCTCTCGCCCACCGACACCGCATGCACCCAGATCCCGCCCGGCTTCAGCGACGGCAGGCCGAAGGCGAAGCGCTCGCCGATGCGCTGGCCATAGGCCGGGGCCTTGCGCGCACGAAGGAACAGGCGCAGCGCAACCAGCGGCAGGCCCAGGTGAAACAGCAGGGTATAGAGGGTTCTGTTCATGGCGCGCAAGTGTACAAGGAAGCTATCGGCATTGCCTCTGTGTTGCCCTCCCGGGCCTCATCGCTGGCAAGCCAGCTCCCACAGGTTTTGCGGTGCACGCGGTCCTTGTGGGAGCTGGCTTGCCAGCGATGACGTCCGAAAGATCACCCCATGGTCCGCAGATGCAACGCAAACCGCTCCGCCAACCACCGCGCCGCCGGCCCCAGCGGCTCATCCCTGCGCCACGCCAACTCCACCACCAGCGCCGGCGGCCGCCATTCGCACTCCAGCTCCACCAGATGCTGCTGGTAGGTCGGATACTGCACCACATGCCGCGGCAACCAGGCCCAGCCCAACCCACGCATCAGCAGCTCGGCCATCACGTAGAAACTGTCCGCCCGCCACACCTGCGGGCTGGCCGGCTCACCCCCGGCATACCCGCCATCCCGCGGATTGACCAACAGTTGCCGATGCCGCGCCAGGTCCTCGCAACTGACCCGCTCCAGCGCCGCCAGCGGATGCCCCGGCGGACACACCGTGACCATCTCGATGCTGCCCAGCACCCGCCGCTCCAGCGCATCCGGCACCCGCTCATGGTGAAACATCAGGCCCAGGTCCGCCCGCCGCTCCACCAGTTGCCGCGCCACATCGCCCTGGGCGCTGCTGGCCAGTTGCACTTCCAGCAACGGGAAGCGCTGCGACAGTTCATCCAGGCTCTCGATCACCGGCGGATAAGGCATCGCCTCGTCCTGCGCCAGGCGCAAACGCGGCTCCTGCCCGCGCAGCAACGCCGAGGCGCGGCCATCCAGGCGCTCGCATTGGCGCAACAGCTCCCGGGCATCCTCCAGCAGCGCGGTACCTGCCTCGGTCAACTGCGGCTGACGCCCGCTGCTGCGCTCGAACAGGGTCAGGCCCAGGTCGGTTTCCAGCAGCGCGATGGCATTGCTCACCGCCGACTGCGCCCGCCCTTCGGCCCGGGCCACGGCGGAAAACGAGCGCCGTTCGGCCACTTCGACGAACAGGCGCACCTGCTCCAGACTCCACTGCGGTTGGACCATCTAACCTATCTCCAAAGCTGATAGGAAATGACTTTACCGCATCTGGCCAAGCCCTAGAATGCGCGAGCCACCAGAGGAGTCCGAATCATGAATGCCTACACCTATCTCGCCATCGCCATCTGCGCCGAAGTCATCGCCACCGCCTCGATGAAAGCGGTCAAGGGCCTGAGCACGCCGCTGCCGCTGCTGCTGATGGTGTGCGGCTACGGCATCGCGTTCTGGATGCTGACCCTGGTGGTCCGCAGCATTCCGGTGGGCATCGCCTACGCGATCTGGTCGGGCCTGGGCATCGTCCTGATCAGCATCGCCGCCCTGGTGATCTACGGCCAGAAGCTGGATGTGCCGGCCATGCTCGGCATGGCGATGATCGTCGGCGGCGTGGTGGTGATCCAGCTGTTCTCGAAAACCGCCGGGCATTGATGAGCTGCAACAGGCGTATACTTGCCCGCCTGTCCAGTTTGTTGAGGTAACTGCATGTCATCGGTCATATCCACCGACGTCCTGATCGTCGGCGCGGGGGTCGCGGGTCTCTGGCTCAACGCCCGCCTGCGGCGCCTGGGTTACTCGACGGTGCTGGTGGAACGCGCCAGCGTCGGTGGCGGGCAGACCCTCAAGTCCCAGGGCATCATCCACGGCGGCGCCAAGTACGCGCTGCACGGTGCCCTGACCGGCGCCTCGGAAGCCATCGCCGACATGCCGCGGCGCTGGCGCGAGGCCCTGGCCGGCGACGGCGAGCTGGACCTGTCCGGCGTGCGCCTGCTGTCCGAAGCCCACTATCTCTGGTCCCCCGGCACCCTCGCCGGCAACCTCACCAGCTTCTTCGCCAGCAAAGCCGTGCGCGGCCGCGTCGACCAGGTCAAGGGCGACCAGTTGCCGCCAGCCCTGCAGGACCGCGGCTTCAAGGGCAAGGTCTATCGCCTGGCCGAACTGGTGGTGGACGTGCCGAGCCTGCTGCAGCGTCTGGCCGAGCTGAGCGCAGACAGCCTGCTCGCCGGCGAGAAGATCGAGCCCCTGCGTGAAGGCGACGACCTGGTCGGCCTGCGGGTCGACGGCCGCGAGATCCGCGCCCAGCGCGTGGTGATCAGCGCCGGTGCCGGCACCGCCGAGCTGCTGGCCGACCTCGGCCTGAGCCAGCCGGCCATGCAGCGCCGGCCGCTGCACATGGTCATGGCCAAGGGCCCGAGCCTGAAACCGCTGTACGCCCACTGCCTGGGCGGCGGACCGAAACCCCGCATCACCGTGACCACCCATCCGGCCGCCGACGGCCAGTGGGTCTGGTACCTCGGTGGCGACATTGCCGAAGCCGATGGCGTGGCCCGCGAGCCCGCCGCGCAGATCGCCGCGGCGAAAAAGGAAGTCTCCAGCCTGCTGCCGTGGGTCGACCTCAGCCAGGTGCGCTGGGCCACCCTGCGGGTCGACCGTGCGGAGCCGGCGCAATCCGGCCTGGTCCGCCCCGACAACGCCTTCCTCGCCGACCAGCAGCGCCTGCTGGTGGGCTGGCCGACCAAGCTGGCCCTGGCGCCGGACTTCGCCGACCGCGTGCTGCACGCCCTGGACCGCGACGGCATCAAGCCGGGCAACTGCCCCGCCCTCCCCGACCTGCCGAAACCGCCACTGGCACAACCGGTGTGGGAGGAATTGCTGCCATGACCCTCCCAACCCTGCACGACCTGCATCGCCCGCTGGGCAGCACCGGCCTGTCGGTTTCGCCGCTGGGCCTGGGCACCGTCAAGCTGGGCCGCGACCAGGGGGTGAAGTACCCCAACGGCTTCACCATCCCCGACGATGACGCCGCCCGCCTGCTGCTGGCCCAGGCCCGCGAACTGGGCATCAACCTGATCGACACCGCGCCGGCCTATGGCCGCAGCGAGGAACGCCTCGGCCCGCTGCTGCGTGGCCAGCGCGACCACTGGGTGATCGTCAGCAAGGTCGGCGAGGAGTTCGATGACGGCCAGTCCCGCTTCGATTTCAGCGCCGCCCATACCCGCGCCTCGGTAGAGCGCAGCCTGAAACGCCTGGAAACAGATTGCATCGACCTGGTTCTGGTCCATTCCAATGGCGACGACCTGCGCATCCTTGAGCAAGAGGAGGTCTACCAGACCCTCGCCCTGCTCAAGCAGGAAGGCAAGATCCGTGGCTTCGGTTTCTCCGGCAAGACGGCCGAGGGTGGCCTGAAAGCCCTGGAACAGGGCGACTGCGCCATGGTCACCTACAATCTCAACGAGCAGGCCGAGCGCCCGGTGCTCGACTACGCCGCGGCCCACGGCAAGGCGATCCTGGTGAAGAAGGCCCTGGCGAGCGGCCATGCCTGCCTGAGCCCGGGGGTCGATCCGGTGAAGGCCAGCTTCGAGCTGCTGTTTGCCCACCCTGGGGTGAGCAGTGCTATTGTCGGGACCATCAATCCGCTGCACCTGGCCCACAACGTGGCGACCGTCGCCCGGGTGTTGCGCCAGCACTGAGCCGCCGCCGCGGCCGACCCCAACGCAAGAAGGAGCCGACATGCCGCGAACGCTGATCCGCAAGAACCCGAGCAACTTCAAGACCCTGCCCCTCCATGTCGAAGCCGGCCCGGAGGGGTTGAGCTACCAGAGCATCGGCCGGCCGCTGAACTTCGCCCAGACCCTGCAACGGCGCAAGGCCATCCAGTTGCCGGACAGCGAGCGCTTCGCCGTCGAGCTGGCCAACCTTGGCGTCTCGGTGCGCCTGACCCTGTGCTGGCAACACCGCGACTACTGGGTGCTGGTGCGCCAGCGTCGGCAGGACCGGGGTGACGTGGTGCTCAAGCTGATTTCCGGTTATGTGCCAGCACAGGAACTCAACCTGCCGCTGCACACCGCGGTGCAGGAAGTTGCCGAGGAATGCCTGCTGGAAACCCCGGAAGGCTGGCTCGGCGGACGCTTCAACGACACCTGGCTGCCGGCACCCTACTCTGCTGCCCTGCACTACCGCGAGGCCATGCCCTTCACCCTGACCCCACATACCGGCGCGGCGCGTCCGGTGCGTTGCGGCAACCAGCAGTTGATCGAGCGACCGCGGGCCTATGTACATTTGCCCACGGCCTCGCTGCAACTGATCTACGACCTGCGCCTGCAGGTGCCGAAGGACGCCAAGTCGCTGAGCCTGTTCCATGTCGACGAACGCCTTGAGGGCGATCAACTGGTCGCCCGCCTCGACCGCGGCCGGCCCGACCTCTACCTGATGCCGCTGGAGGATGGCCGGCCGCTGCCGGAGTTGTACCAGTTGAAGAAGGATCGCCTGGTGCCGGCCGGGACTCGCGGCCTGTACCTGGCCGAGAGTTTCGCGCAGCAGGAAGGTTGGGTGGTCAAGGAGGAACGGATTCGCTGGAAGGACTGGCTGCGCCAGCAGGGATTGACACCGAAGAAGCCGGACAGCGGCTTGCAGCGGTTGACGGGAAAGGCGAAGGAGTTGCTGCAGATGGCGCGGGGCGGCCTGAACAAATAAAGATCTCAGGCGCGACCGCAGCCCCCTGTGGGACCGCGTCAGCCTCTGAATGAAGAAGGGCCTGCAATGCAGGCCCTTCCTTGTTTCAGTTCTTGCGGATCTTCTCGACGATCGCCGTGGTCGAGCTGTTCTCCACCAGCCCCAGCACCTTCACCGTCCCGCCGTAGGCCTTGACGATATCGGCACCCACCACCTGGTCGATGCCGTAGTCCCCGCCCTTCACCAGCACGTCCGGCTTCACCTGGCTCAGCAGGTTTTCCGGGGTACCTTCCGGGAAGCTGATCACCCAGTCCACCGCACCGAGGCCGGCCAGCACTGCCATGCGCCGATCGACGCTGTTGATCGGGCGACCCGGGCCTTTCAGGCGGCTCACCGAGGCGTCGTCGTTGACCGCGACGATCAGCCGATCACCCTGGGCCCGCGCCTGCTCCAGGTAGGTCACGTGACCGGCATGGAGAATGTCGAAGCAACCATTGGTGAAGACGATCTTTTCCTTGTGCGCACGGGCATCGTCGATGGCCAGCAGCAACTGGTCGAGGCTGAGCACGCCGCGCTCGGAGCCTTCTTCGCGCTGGATCGCCCGGCGCAGTTCCGGGGCGCTGATGGCCGCGGTACCCAGCTTGCCGACCACGATGCCAGCGGCCAGGTTGGCCAGGCCGACCGCGTGGGGCAGGTCTTCGCCGGCAGCGATGGCCGCGGCCAGGGTGGAAATCACCGTGTCGCCGGCACCGGTCACGTCGAACACTTCACGGGCACGGGCCGGCAGGTGCAGGGCCGGATGATCCGGGCGCAGCAGGGTCATGCCGTGCTCGCCGCGGGTTACCAGCAAGGCGCCCAGTTCCAGCTCGCGCATCAGCTGGCCGCCCTTGGCCACCAGCTCGGCTTCATCGGCGCAGCGGCCGACGATGGTCTCGAACTCGCTGAGGTTCGGGGTGATCAGGCTGGCGCCGCGGTAGATGGAGAAATCCTTGCCCTTGGGGTCGGCCAGCACCGGGATGCCGCGCTCGCGGGCGGCCTGGATCAGGCTCTGGTGGTTGCGCAGCGCGCCCTTGCCGTAGTCGGACAGGACCAGCACCTTGACCCCGTCCAGCAGGGTGTCGACTTCCGCGCCGAGGGACAGCGGGTCGGTGGCGAAGGGTTCCTCGAAATCGATGCGCAGCAGTTGCTGGTGGCGACTCATGACCCGCAGCTTGACGATGGTCGGCTGGTGCGCGATGCGCTGGAACACCGAGCGCACGCCCGCCGCCTGCAGGCTGTTGGCCAGGCTCTCGGCCGCCTCGTCCTGGCCGGTGACGCCGACCAGCGCCGCCGGCGCACCCAGCGCGGCGATGTTCAGGGCCACGTTGGCCGCGCCGCCGGGACGGTCTTCGATCTGCTCGACCTTGACCACCGGGACCGGGGCCTCGGGCGAGATCCTGGAAGTACCGCCATGCCAGTAGCGGTCGAGCATGACATCGCCGACCACCAGTACCGGGGCTTGATCGAAACGCGGCATGGACAACTTCATGGATAACCCATCAGACAAAATGAACAGGGGCGGGATATTAGCACAGGGCCAATGACACCACTTCAATCGACGATTTGCCGCACCCAGAACAGCTCATGACGCCTGACCGCCTTGCGGAAGAACTCGTCCTCGCCCGTCTCCGGCCAGCTGCGGCCACTGAGGACACGCTGGATCAGGCGACGCAGCCGGCGCTTCAGGGGTAGCGGCCCCTGCAGGTCGTGCTGCATGCCGAGGGCCATGGCCTTGTCCAGTTGCACCTGTGCATCCAGCGACGGACTCCACAGGCGATCCGCCGGCAACGGCTCGATCGCCGGTGGCAACGCGATGCCCATGCCCGCCGGCCCCATCGGCCAGCGGTCGTTGTCGTGCAGGTGGTTGGCATAGAACAGCGCGGTGGCCGGCTTGCTGCGGCTGCGCGCGATGGCCTGGAAGATCGCCGTGGTGGTGGCGACGTGATCGGCATGGGGGTCGAGTTGCGGGTGCGGCGTGATGATGACTTGCGGCTGGAAGTGTTCGAGCAGCGCCACCAGGTCGTCGACCAGGTTGTTCCAGCTCGGCACGCCATCCTGGTCCGCCGGCAGGGCCAGCGGATTGTGCCGGCGCGCGCTGCGCACGTCGCTTTCGGCGGACTCTCGGGAACCGAACGCGGCATCTGGCTGCCGGGCCATTTCCGGCAGTTGCAGGCAGTAGTAGCCCAGTTGCACGCAGTGGCTGGGCTTCACCCCGCCCCACAGCGGCACGGCAAGGCTGTCCCAGGTGCGCAGGCGCCCTTTCAGGCGCGCCGCGCTGGCGCGGTCGAGGCCCAGGCGCTGGAAGGCTTCGGCCTCGATCTCGCCCTGGGTCAGGGTGACGATGCTGACGTCCGCGCTGCGGCTGTAGAAGCCGAACGCCGCCAGTTCCGCATCGTCGGCATGTGGCGCGAGGATCAGCGTGCGCTGGCGGGTGAAATCGGGGTTGCGCATGACGAACAGGGTGCCGCTGTCGGCAAGGCGGCAACGCTGGCCGCGCAGCTTCAGGTCGCCCGCCTCGACCCGCTCACGCTGGCCGGAAAGGTTGAGGTAGCGCAAGCCACGCACGCCGCGCTCGAAGTCCTGGCGATCATCACCCACCTGGACGAACGGGTCGAGCCAGCGCCCGATCCAGCGATGGCGCACGTGCAGCGCCAGCACCAGGGTCTCGCCCTCGGCCAGGGGCGCATCGAGCTGAAGGGTGCCGTCCTTCAGCGTCACCGCCTGCGCGACAGCATCATCTGGAAACACATATTGATAGTCGTCGCTGCCACGATAGAACAGGTGGTCGGCGAACCACGCCTCATGGGCGATCCAGCCCAGCACCAGCAGCAGCGGCACCAGCCACCAGGCCAGGGTCACGCCCAGCACCGCCAGCACCAGCAGGGCGCCGATCAATGTCAGGCGCTTGGCGCGCCGGTGAGCCTTGAGCAACTGTTGTTTGCGTGCGGTCATGAGTCAAACCTGAAAAACCGGCACCGTGCGGCACCAACGGTCCTTGTATTCGCGGTCAGCCCGCCCGAACGAGTAGCGCAGCGGCTTGCCCAGCGCCCGGGCGTCTTCCCAGGCCTGCTGGGTGTTGACGAAGCTGAGCACGCTGCCTGGACTGAACTCGCGGCTCTGCGGGTCGACACCGCCATTGATGTACTCCAGCGATACCCAGCCCGGCGCCTCGACCCGGTACAGGACCTGGATCGCCACCGCGTTGCCTTCCAGCATCACCACGGAGCCGGTCATGAACTCGCGCAGCAGCCCGAACACCTCGGCCAGGCCTTGCTTGCCCGGCACCTCGAAGCCCCAGCGGCGCTCGAACAGCTCGGTGTACATGGCTGCCTGCTCGGCAGGGCTGAACTCCGCCATCGGCCGCAAGCTGCCCCCGGCCTCTTCCAGCAGGCGCAGTTCGCGGCGCTGGTTGTAGCGGAATTTCTTCGAGTAGTCCTCGGGCTCCCGCGCCAGGGCCAGCCCTTCGGGCTGCGGGCGCAGGGTGTCGATGCGACCGGCATTCAGCTCGGAGACATAACGCATGCGCTGGCGCACCGGCACCCTCACGTCCTCGGCCACCGGCAGGATGATCTCGGCGTTGCCCATGTCCAGCAGGCCGCGCTTGTTCTCGCGCTTGAGCACGTCCTTGGCCAGGGCGACATGCCGCCCCCAGCAAGGCACCGCCGCCACGATCCGGCCATCGGCCTGCCAGCCCAGGTAGCGCACCGGCAGGCCGAGGAAGGCCGACAGGCGCCGGACCACCTCGGGATGGGTCGCCACGCTGCCGCCAAAGGCCTGCCAGGCCTGGGCATAACTGTCCTGGTCGATCTCGCTCCAGCCCCGCTCACGCCACCAGCGCAACGCACTCAACATGCGTCGACCGCTTTTGCAGGTTTGTCGTCGTCGCCTTCTTCGAACTCGCGGGCATGCAGGCGGGCGTAGTAGCCGTTCTGCGCCAGCAGTTGCTCATGGCTGCCGCGCTCGACGATGCGGCCGTCTTCCATCACCAGGATCAGGTCGGCCTTCTCGATGGTGGACAGGCGGTGGGCGATCACCAGGGTGGTGCGGTTCTGCATCACATGGTCCAGGGCGGCCTGGATATGCCGCTCGGACTCGGTGTCGAGCGCCGAGGTGGCCTCGTCGAGGATCAGCACCGGCGCATCCTTGAGCAGCGCCCGGGCGATGGCCAGGCGCTGGCGCTGGCCACCGGACAGCAGCACGCCATTCTCGCCCACCAGGGTGTCGTAGCCTTGCGGCATCTTGCGGATGAATTCGTCGGCGTAGGCCTCGGACGCGGCCTTCTGCACGGCGTCGAGCGGGGCACCGGCCAGGTCGCCGTAGGCGATGTTGTTGGTCACGGTGTCGTTGAACAGCGTCACCTGCTGGCTGACCAGGGCAATGTGCCGGCGCAGGTTGCGCAGGGTAAAGGCCTGGATTTCGTCGCCATCGAGCAGGATCTCCCCGCTTTCATGCTGGTAGAAACGGGGAATCAGGCTGGCCAGGGTGGACTTGCCGCTGCCGGAGCGTCCCACCAGGGCAACCATCTGGCCGGGCTCGACGACGAAGCTGATGTCGTCCAGCACCTTCTTCTCGTTGCCCGGGTACTGGAAGCTCAGGTTGCGCACTTCGAGGCGACCGTCGACACGCTCGCGCTCGATGGTACCGGCGTCCACTTCCGGCGTTTCGTCCAGTTGCTCGAAGATGCTTTCGGCACCGGCCACGCCACGCTGGATGGTCGAGCTGACTTCGGACAGCTGGCGGATCGGCTTGGGCAGCAGGCCGGCCATGGTGATGTAGGCGACCAGGTCACCCGCGGAGGCTTCGCCACGCAGCAGCAGGACGAGGAACATCACCACGGCCATGGCGCTGTAGGTCACCAGTTGCAGGGTCGGGGTGTACACCGCGCCCGTGCGGGTCATCGACAGCTGGCGGTCGGTATTGCTCTGGCTGGCCTGCTGGAAGCGCGTCTTTTCGTAGGTTTCACCGCCGAAGCTGCGCACCACGCGGTAACCGTGGATGGTTTCCGAGGCGACGTGGGTGACATCGCCCATCGACACCTGGATCTTCTTGCTCTGCTTGCGGAACTTGCGGCTGGTGCTGCTGACCATCAAGGCGATGATCGGCAGGATCGCCACCATCACCAGGGTCAGCTTCCAGTTCATCCACAACAGGGTGCAGAACAGGAAGACCACGGTCATGCCTTCGCGGATCACCACCTTGATGGCATCGGTGGCGGCGCCGGTGACCATGGTGACGTTGAAGGTGATACGGGAAATCAGGTGTCCGGAGTTGTGCTGGTCGAAGTAGCGGTTGGGCAGTTCCAGCAGCTTGTTGAACAGCACCACGCGCAGGTCGTGCACCAGCCCAAGGGAAACCCGGGCCAGGAAATAGTTGCCCAGGTAGGAACCGACGCCCTGCCAGACCGCGATCAGGACAATGAGAATCGGCACTGCCTGCAGCAGTTGCAGCTCGCCCAGGTAAGGATTGCCGGGAAACAGCACGGCCTCGGGATTGCCCAGGCCGTCGACGAAATACTTGAGGATGTAGGCCAGCATCGGCTGCGTCGAGGCGAAGATCAGGAAGCCGACGATGCTCAGCAGGAACAGCCCGATATATGGCCGAACGTAAGTCAACAGGCGAAGATAGATCGCCAGTGTGGACTGAGGTTTGGGTTCAGGATTGCTCATGGGAGTCCGCACATGAAAATGAGGCGGCGATCATATCACAGCGCTTTTTTCCGCCCGATGAAAGCGGCAAGTCAGTTAAGATGGCCGGCTTCTTCGGCGGAGATACCCCATGCAAGCAATGGATCACGACACCTACCTGGCCTTGCGTGAAGGCGCCCAGGTGCTGGAGGCCGACGGCTCCGGCGACAAGGTGCTGCGCTTGCGTGACGGGCGGATGCTCAAGCTGTTCCGGCGCAAGCGCCTGCTCAGCTCGGCCTTGCTGTTCCCCTACGCCGGCCGCTTCGCCCGCAATGCCGGGAAACTGCGCGAGCTGGGCATTCCCAGCCCGGAAGTGATCGCCACATACCGCATTCCGAGCATCCAGCGCGACGCCGTGTACTACGCCCCGCTCCCCGGCGACACCCTGCGCCAACTGCTCGACGCCCCCTCCTCAGCCACACTGCGCTGCCAGCTCGGCCGCTTCGTCGCCAGATTGCACGAAGCCGGCATCTATTTCCGCTCGCTGCACCTGGGCAATGTGGTGCTGACGCCGGAAAACCAGCTGGGCCTGATCGACATCGCCGACCTGCAATGCCAGCGCCGCGCCCTGCGCGACAGCCAGCGCGAGCGCAACTTCCACCACATGCTGCGCTACCCGCAGGATCGCCAGTGGCTGTTGGGCGACGACCAGGGCGCGAGCTTCCTCGCCGCCTATGCCCAGGAACTGGAACGGGGCCCTTCCAGGCCCCGTCCGCGCTTGCTGAACAACCTCAGGCAGTTGCTCGGCTGATCAGCGACCGATCACCACCACCGTGGCTTTCTTGCGGTTCTGGAAACTGGCCAGGACGCGCAGGTCGTGCCGTTCGAGCCACTCCACCAACCATGGATCATCTACCTTCGCCTCAAGGGCGAAGTAGTTGTATTGCGGCATCGCCGCGTCGCTCGTCGCCTGCTCCCGCGAACCCAGCCCCGTATAACCGCGACCGGCGTAGTAGCTGATACGACCATCCTCATAGAACACCGAGGCCTTGGGATCGATGTTCGCGGCGATCCAGTGCCCTGCTTCGATGTACTGGGTCTTGCGTGCGCCTGTGGAAATCACATTGGCCAGCATCATCAGCAGGCCGATGACTACCAGGGCCTTGCCCAGGCGAGGGAAGCGCCTCGCGAACAGCATCAGCCCGACGGCAAGCGCCGGTACAACCAGCACGTTGAGGAAGCTGATGTAGCGACCAATCACGAATTGGCGATTTACGAAGAACAGCATCAGGATCGCCAGGTAGAGCAACCCGGCCCAGGCGAACGGCTGGAACTCGCGCAACCAGGTGAGCACTCCGCGCCACGCGCCGCGGCTCAGGAACGGCAGGGAAAACGGCCCCATCAGCGTGACGAACTTGATCAAGATCGCCGCCAGCATGCCGAAGAAGACGATCCGGCCGGCCTCGTCCCGGGAATACTTTTCCGTGAGGCTGTCGCCGAACTGCTGGGCCAGCTGGTTGAAAGCACCGAAGACCCGTTGCGGGTCGAGCATGCTCAGGTAGAAATCGACACGGGCCGAGGAAAGGTCGCCATGCAGCAGCAATGCCGCCAGCACCACCACCGCGCCAAGCAACGGCAGGGCAACGAACTGCAGGAAACGTGGCCAGTTGGCCCGCTGACGCAGCCCCGCGAGCTGCCAGAGACCGAAGGCCGCGAAGAGCATGGCCGCTTCGAGACGGAACAGCATCGCCGCGACGATCGCCACATGCATCCAGGCCGCGCGCAACCAGCCGCCCCTGGCCTGCCAGCGCAAGGCCAGCCACAGCGCGAGGCTGCAGAAGAACCAGAAGCCGTATTCACGGATGATGTCATTGCGGAACTGGTTGATCGCAGGCATCGCCAGCACCACCAGGCAGGCCCAGCCCGTCGCCTCGGGCAGGCGCTGGCGCACGCTGTCGACCAGCAAGGCGCAGGTGCCGGCCATGAACGCCGCGCACCAGAGGTAGGCACACCACTCCAGCGGCAGATGGGTCAGCGCATGGGTGCCGGCCAGCAACAGGATGAACCACGGCCAGTCGAAGCCCCACGCCACCTGCGGCCCCTGCTCGCCGATCTGCCTGGCGATATCCAGGTAATAGGCCGCATCACGACCAATGGTGGCCACGCCGAGCACGGCAATCAGTGAAAGCAACAAGCTGCCGACAAATGCCAGGCGCACGGGATACGCGCTGACCATCCTTGAGACAAACGAACCCATTACAGCCCTCACACCGTCAGCGGTGATTGATCGAAATTGTTAAACCATCATCAGACGCGTCGCCTTGCGCAGATACGTCCAGCGCATCGCCTGCAAGGGACTCAGGCGCAGGGCCTGCGTATAGAAACGTCGCGCCGACAGCCTGTCACCGGACAACAGTGCCGCGCGGAACAGCGAAAGGTAACGCTGGGCCTTGTAGCGTCCGCGCAGCCCCTGGCATTCCTCAGGCAGGCTGGCGAAGACCTCGTGGGCCATGCCCAGCGCGTATTCTTCTTCGTTTTCGCGGTTGTGACGCAGGCTGTCGGCGTGCTTGTGGATCCGCGCCAGCGGCACATCGGTGGTGACCACCCGGGCATTGACCACCAGGTACGCGAACACCGGAATGTCCTCGCCCGTGCGCAGCCCCTCCGGATAGGGCCGACGCAGCAACAGCTCGCGATCGAACAGGGTGCAGCAGTGGGACACGCTGATGCGCTTCTGCAGCAGATAGCGGCGCGCCAGTTCGCGGGCACTGGCCTGCGGTACCGGGGTCGGCAGGCGCAGGCGCTCGCGGCCATCGTCGTAAACAGAGATCTGACCACCGAGGACCATGCCGACGCCAGGGTTGGCCCGCAGGACCTCGCGCAAGGTCGAAATGGCATCCGTCGTCAGTTCGTCATCGGCGTCCAGCAGCAGCACGTAGCGGCCACGGGCCAATCCGATGCCCTTGTTGCGCGCCGCAGCAGCGCCCGCGTTGGCCTGGTCGACCACGCGGACCTGTGGATAGCGCGCAGCGTAATCCGCCAGTACTTCCAGGGTGTTGTCCCGGGAGCCGTCGTTGATCACGATCAGTTCGAGATCATCCGCCCACTGGTACAGGACCGAGTCCAGCGCCCGGGGCAAGACCCGGGCGTAGTTGTAGGTCGGGACGACGACGCTGATCAGGACATCATTGCTGGTCATATTCCGCAGCACCCTCTTTGACGACAAGGATGTCTTCCATGATCAGGTATTGGAGATCCGAGCCGAAGAACATGTTCAAGGCATCGGTCGGCGAGCAGATCATCGGCTCGCCACGGCGGTTGAGCGAAGTGTTCAGCGACACGCCATTGCCGGTCAGGGCTTCGAGAGCCTTCATCATGTCGTAGTAACGCGGATTGTACTCGCGTTTGAGCACCTGGGCGCGGGAGGTGCCGTCCTCGTGGACCACTTCCGGCACGCGGGTCTTCCATTCCTCCGCCACTTCGAAGGTGAAGGTCATGAACGGCGCCGGGTGATCGACCTTGATCATCTGCGGGCCGACGGTGTCCAGCATGGACGGGCAGAAAGGCCTCCAGCGCTCGCGGAACTTGATCTGCTCGTTGATCCGGTTGGCCACGCCCGGCACGCTCGGGCAACCGATGATGGAGCGACCGCCCAGGGCGCGCGGGCCGAACTCCATGCGGCCCTGGAACCAGGCCACCGGGTTGCCGTCGACCATGATCTTGGCGATGCGCTCCGGCATGTCGTCGATCTTGCGCCATTTTGGTGCGCTCGGGTGGCGAGCACAGGCGGCAATCACGTCTTCGTTGGAGTAGGACGGGCCGAGGTAGACGTGCTCCATCTTCTCCACCGGTACGCCGCGGGCGTGGGAGACGTAGGCCGCCGCACCCACTGCGGTGCCGGCGTCGCCGGAAGCCGGCTGGACGAACAGCTCGGTGACGTCCGGACGGGCGATGATCTTCTGGTTCAGCTTGACGTTCAGCGCGCAGCCGCCGGCGAAGGCCAGCTTGCCGGTTTCCTTGAGGATGTCGCCCAGGTAGTGGTCGATCATCTGCAGCGCCAGTTTCTCGAACAGCGCCTGCATGCTTGCGGCGTAGTGGATGTACGGCTCGTCGGCGATGTCGCCTTCGCGCTTCGGACCCAGCCACTCGATCAGCTTCGGCGAGAAGTAGAAGCCCTTGCCCTTCTCTTTATAGCGGCGCAGGCCGATGACGTTGGCGTACTCGGTGTTGATCACCAGTTCGCCGTTTTCGAAGCTGGCCAGGCGCGAGAAGTCGTACTTGCTGGCATCGCCATACGGCGCCATGCCCATGACCTTGAACTCGCCGTCGAGCATCTCGAAGCCGAGGAACTCGGTGATCGCGCCGTACAGGCCACCCAGGGAGTCCGGATCGAAGAACTCCTTGATCTTGTGGATCTTGCCGTTCTCGCCATAGCCGAAGAAGGTGGTGGCGTACTCGCCCTTGCCGTCGATCCCGAGGATCGCGGTCTTCTCCTTGAAGCCGGAGCAGTGGTAGGCGCTGGAAGCGTGGGCCAGGTGGTGCTCGACCGGCTCGATCTTGATCTTCTTCGGATCGAAGCCCAGTTGCTCCAGGCACCAGACGATCTTCTTGCGGTAGCGCTTGTAGCGACGGTTGCCCATCAGGATCGCGTCGAGGGCGCGGTCCGGGGCGTACCAGTAGCGCTTGGCGTAGTGCCAGCGGGCTTCGCCGAACAGGCTGATGGGGGCGAACGGGATGGCGACTACGTCGACGTCGGACGGCTTGATGCCAGCCTGTTCGAGGCAGAACTTCGCCGATTCGTAGGGCATGCGGTTCTTTGCATGTTTATCGCGCACGAAGCGCTCTTCTTCAGCGGCGGCGATCAGCTTGCCGTCGATGTACAGGGCCGCGGAAGGATCATGGCTAAGGGCGCCGGACAGGCCAAGAATCGTCAATGCCAAGGGTCTAGCCTCTTCATTCGGTAAAAATGCGCCCCGGCCTCATGGGCGGGCGGCGGCGAAAGGGCGGGATTATAGCGCAAAGCGGGTGGGCAATAGGAGGTGCTGACCTCAAGGGTCTCATCGCTGGCAAGCCAGCTCCCACAACCGCCCCTGTGGGAGCTGGCTTGCCAGCGATGAGACCCTCAAGAACAACACAAGAGCCAGGATTACTCGGCGATCAGCCAGTCCATCCGCCAGCTACCACCCGTCTGCCCCAGGCACTCGGCCAGCCACGGCAGGAATGCCCGCAGCTCCTCCTCCAGCCCCCACGGCGGGTTGGCGATAGCCAGTCCAGAGCCATTCAGGCAATCCGGCGTGTCCTGCGGGTGCACATACAACTCCACCCGCAGCAGCTTCGGCGCGCCGGTGCTGGTCAGGTCCTGGTAAAAGCGCACCAACTGGCGCTGGTCCTTGATCGGGTCCCAGATCGCCGCGACCGTCTGGCGCATGCGACCGATCGCCTCCTTCATCGCAGTGGTACAGCGCTTGAGCTCATCCGGCTTCTCGAACGGCGGGTCGATCAGCATCACCGCGCGTTTCTCCTGCACCGGCAGCAGCGCCCGCGGCACATGCCAGCCCTCGCCCAGGTGCACGGCGACCCGCGGGTCCTTCTTCATGTTGTCCTTGAGCAGGCGCCCGTCTTCGGGGTGCTTCTCGTTGAGCAGCACGCGGTCCTGCTGGCGCGCCATGCGCCGTGCCAGTTCGGGCGAGCCCGGGTAGTAGCGCAGTTCGCCGTCGGCATTCAGGCGCTTGACGATACGCAGGTAGTCCGCGGTGATTTCCGGCAGGTCGTCGCGTCCCCAGAGCCGGCCGATGCCTTCGATCCACTCGCCGGTACGGGTCGCCTGGTCACCCTGCAGGTCGTACAGGCCGAGGCCGGCATGGGTGTCGATGTAGGCGAACGGCTGCTCCTTGCGCGACATCAGCGCAATGAGGCGGGTCAGCACGATGTGCTTGAAGACGTCGGCATGGTTGCCGGCATGGAAGGCGTGACGATAGTTCATGGCAACTCCTGAGCGGGCGGGAAGTTTACCCGTTCAGGCGGGCGACGTCAGGTTGCACCCGCTGAAACGACAACGGCCCGCCTCTCGGAAAGAGGCGGGCCGTTTCAGACGACGCTAACAGGCATTACTTGTTGGCGTGGTAGTCCGCGTCGGCTTTCTCGAAGCGCGCGATCATGCTGGACGACGCACGACCGGCCTTGCTCACCAGCACGATGGCGATGGTGGCGAAGATGAAGCCCGGGATGATTTCGTACAGGCCCAGGCCCACGTAGTTCTTCCACAGGATCACGGTCAGTGCACCGACCACGATACCGGCCAGCGCGCCGTTGCGGGTCATGCCTTTCCACAGCACCGAGATCAGCACCACCGGACCGAAGGCGGCACCGAAGCCGGCCCAGGCGTAGGCCACCAGGCCCAGCACGCGGTTCTCCGGATTGGCTGCCAGGGCAATGGCGATCAGGGCCACGGCCAGGACCATCATCCGACCGACCCACACCAGCTCAAGCTGGGAAGCGTTCTTGCGCAGGAAGGACTTGTAGAAGTCTTCGGTCAGGGCACTGGAGCACACCAGCAGCTGGCAGCTCAGGGTACTCATCACCGCCGCCAGGATGGCCGACAGCAGGACACCGGCGATCCAAGGGTTGAACAGGATCTTGGCCAGTTCGATGAACACGCGCTCGTGGTTCTCGGTCACGGGACCGGCCACTTCAGGATGCGCCGAGAAGTAGGCGATGCCGAAGAAGCCCACGGCACAGGTACCGGCCAGGCACAGGATCATCCAGGTCATGGAGATGCGGCGGGCGTTGGCGATCGACTTCACAGAGTCAGCGGCCATGAAGCGCGCCAGGATGTGCGGCTGGCCGAAGTAGCCCAGGCCCCAGCCCATCAGCGAGATGATGCCGATGAAGCTGGCATTGCGGAACATGTCGAAGTTGGCCGGGTTCTGCGCCTCGATGGCGAGGAAGGTGGTATCCACGCCACCGGTGGCCAGCAGGACGAAGATCGGCGTCAGCAGCAGGGCGAAGATCATCAGGCCGGCCTGCACGGTATCGGTCCAGCTCACCGCCAGGAAACCACCGACGAAGGTGTAGGCGATGGTCGCGGCGGCACCGGCCCACAGCGCAGTCTCGTAGGACATGCCGAAGGTGCTTTCGAACAGGCGGGCACCGGCGACGATGCCGGAAGCGCAATAGATGGTGAAGAACACCAGGATCACCACCGCGGAGATGATCCGCAGCAGGCCGCTCTGGTCTTCGAAACGGCTGGAGAAGTAATCCGGCAGGGTCAGCGCATCGCCGTTGTGCTCGGTCTGCACCCGCAGGCGACCGGCGACGAACAGCCAGTTCAGGTAGGCACCGACGGTCAGGCCGATGGCGATCCAGGCTTCCGACAGACCGGACATGTAGATGGCGCCCGGCAGGCCCATCAGCAGCCAGCCGCTCATGTCGGAGGCACCGGCGGACAGCGCGGTCACCACGCTACCGAGGCTGCGACCGCCCAGGATGTAGTCGGAAAGGTTCTTGGTGGAGCGATAGGCCATGAAGCCGATCAGCACCATTGCTGCGATATAGATCACGAACGTGATCGTGATGGGATTGCTGGTCATGTCTTGCGCCCTGGCGTTTGTTTTTATGTAGCGACAGCCTCAGAAGAGGTTGCACCCAGGCCGCGAATGCTATGCAACAACTCAAACGAGGTGCAACCACTTTTACAAATCCAGTTGCACCTCGTCGGAAAAATCTCCCAGCAACGGCTTTTTGCTCCCTTTCGGCGCAAAAAACGCCGCATCCATAAGCAAACGCACCAAAAACAGCCATTTCCGCTGTGTGGGTATCACCCATCGGACGAAGTGTATTTCCACTCGGAAATATTTGGGTTGCACTAGGTTGCACCCGGAAACGCGCGCGGCTAATCTTGGCGCCAGCTTAGCCACGGCCCAGTGGCAATAAAGAGGATAAGAAATGGCGACGACCACCCTTGGGGTCAAACTCGACGACCCGACCCGTGAGCGACTCAAAGCAGCTGCGCAGTCCATCGACCGCACGCCGCACTGGTTGATCAAGCAAGCGATCTTCAATTACCTGGAGAAGCTGGAGGGTGGCGCCACCCTGACCGAACTCAACGGTCAGCCCGGCAACCTGGCCGATGACGCCGGCGACCTGCAGCCCGATCACAGCCATCAGTGCTTCCTCGAATTCGCCGAAAGCATCCTGCCGCAATCGGTCCTGCGCGCCGCCATCACCGCCGCCTACCGCCGTCCCGAGCAGGAAGTGGTACCGATGCTGCTGGAACAGGCGCGCCTGCCAGCCGCCCAGGCCGAAGCCACCAACAAGCTGGCCGCAAGCATCGCCGAGAAACTGCGCAACCAGAAGAGCGCCGGTGGCCGTGCCGGCATCGTCCAGGGCCTGCTGCAGGAATTCTCCCTGTCGTCCCAGGAAGGCGTGGCCCTGATGTGCCTGGCCGAAGCCCTGCTGCGCATCCCCGACAAGGGCACCCGCGACGCCCTGATCCGCGACAAGATCAGCACCGGCAACTGGCAGCCGCACCTGGGCAACAGCCCGTCGCTGTTCGTCAACGCCGCCACCTGGGGCCTGCTGCTGACCGGCAAGCTGGTCTC
>JAIRVG010000015.1 GCA_031253995.1 Paucimonas sp.
ACGCTCGAGCCTCTCGAGCGTGGTTTCGGCCATACCCTGGGCAACGCGCTGCGCCGCATCCTGTTGTCCTCCATGCCTGGCTGTGCAGTAGTCGAGGCCGAGATCGATGGCGTACTCCATGAGTACTCCGCGATCGAAGGTGTACAGGAAGACGTCATTGAAATCCTGTTGAACCTGAAAGGCCTGGCTATCAAGCTGCACGGTCGTGACGAAGTTACGCTGACCTTGTCGAAAAAGGGTTCGGGGGTGGTTACCGCTGCCGATATTCAGCTGGATCATGATGTCGAGATCGTTAATCCCGATCACGTAATCGCTAACCTGGCGTCCAACGGCGCCCTGAACATGAAGCTCACTGTAGCTCGTGGTCGTGGTTATGAACCGGCCGATTCGCGTCAGAGCGATGAAGACGAAAGCCGCAGCATCGGTCGCTTGCAGCTCGACTCTTCGTTCAGCCCGGTTCGCCGTATCGCATACGTGGTGGAAAACGCCCGTGTCGAGCAGCGTACCAACCTGGACAAGCTGGTTATTGATCTGGAAACCAACGGTACCCTGGATCCTGAAGAGGCCATCCGTCGTGCTGCAACCATCCTGCAACAGCAGCTGGCTGCATTCGTCGACCTCAAAGGTGACAGCGAGCCCGTGGTAGTCGAGCAGGAAGACGAGATCGATCCGATCCTGCTTCGTCCGGTTGACGATCTGGAATTGACCGTACGTTCGGCCAACTGCCTGAAGGCGGAGAACATCTACTACATCGGTGACCTGATTCAGCGTACCGAAGTAGAGCTGTTGAAAACTCCGAACCTCGGCAAGAAGTCCCTGACTGAGATCAAGGACGTACTGGCTTCCCGTGGTCTGTCCCTCGGCATGCGCCTCGACAACTGGCCGCCTGCAAGTCTTAAGAAAGACGACAAGGCGACTGCCTGATCGTCGTAACCACCGAACGAAGTGTTTGGTAAGGAATGAATCATGCGTCATCGTAAAAGTGGACGTCACCTGAGCCGTACCAGCTCTCACCGCAAGGCCATGTTCCAGAACATGGCGGTGTCGCTGATCGAGCACGAGCTGATCAAGACCACCCTGCCAAAAGCCAAGGAGCTGCGTCGCGTTGCCGAGCCGCTGATCACCCTGGCCAAGGAAGACAGCGTAGCTAACCGTCGTCTGGCTTTCGACCGTACCCGTTCGAAAGAAGCCGTTGGTAAGCTGTTCAACGATCTGGGCAAGCGCTATGCCACCCGTCAGGGCGGCTACCTGCGTATCCTCAAGTGCGGTTTCCGCGCTGGCGATAACGCACCTATGGCGTACGTCGAGCTGGTTGATCGTCCAGTTGGTGGCTCGGTAGAAGCCGCTGAGTAAGACGAATAGTCTTCAACAAGAAACCGGGCCTAGTGCCCGGTTTTTTGTTTTTTGCTGTTCGCGAATGCAAAACACTCTTGCGCTATAGTCGAAATGGAAAGAAGAATTCACCTCATTTGGTGCTCTTTTCAATGAATATCACTACTGTTCACGCGCTTTTTTACGTATTTATGCGTGATTCCCAGTGACCTCCTGGTCATCCTGGTTCAAACTATGGACTTTCAAACAGGGAGATGCGGGACGATGCAAGGTCACCCGGACGTAATCGACTACCTCAACACGTTGCTGACGGGCGAACTGGCGGCACGCGATCAGTATTTCATCCACTCGCGGATGTACGAAGACTGGGGCTTCAGCAAGCTCTACGAGCGTATCAACCACGAGATGGAAGAAGAGGCGCAACACGCCGATGCCCTGATCCGTCGCATCCTCATGCTCGAAGGCACTCCACGCATGCGTCCGGACGACCTGGACGTCGGCACCAGCGTGCCGGACATGATCGCCGCCGACCTGCGCCTGGAGTACAAGGTCCGTGCTGCGCTGTGCAAGGGCATCGAGCTCTGCGAGCTGCACAAGGACTACATCAGCCGCGACATCCTGCGCCTGCAGCTGGCGGATACGGAAGAAGATCACACCTACTGGCTGGAAAAACAGCAGGGCCTGATCAAGTCGCTGGGCCTGGAGAATTACCTGCAGTCGCAGATGTAAGTTTTCCGGCGTTCAAGAAAAAGCCCCTGTCGCTTACACGACAGGGGCTTTTTCGTTGGTCACGCGACGGATCAGGCGCGGTCACGCTCCAGTAGCGGCGCCAGATAGTGCCCGGTATGGGACTGCTTCATCTTCGCCAGGTCTTCCGGCGTGCCGAAGGCGATGATCTGGCCACCTTTGGAACCGCCTTCAGGACCGAGGTCCACCAGCCAGTCGGCGGTCTTGATCACATCCAGGTTGTGCTCGATCACCACCACGGTGTTGCCGTGGTCGCGCAGGCGGTGCAGCACGTCCAGCAACTGCTGGATATCCGCGAAGTGCAGGCCGGTGGTCGGCTCGTCGAGGATATACAGGGTCTTGCCGGTATCGCGCTTGGACAGCTCACGAGACAACTTGACCCGCTGCGCCTCGCCACCGGACAGGGTGGTCGCCGATTGCCCGAGCTTGATGTAGGACAGGCCTACGTCCATCAGCGTCTGAAGCTTGCGCGCCAGTGCCGGTACCGCATCGAAGAACCCGCGGGCGTCCTCGATGGTCATTTCCAGGACCTCGTGGATGTTCTTGCCCTTGTACTTGATCTCCAGGGTCTCGCGGTTGTAGCGCTTGCTCTTGCACACGTCGCAGGGCACGTAGATGTCAGGCAGGAAGTGCATCTCCACCTTGATCAGGCCATCGCCCTGGCAGGCCTCGCAGCGTCCGCCCTTGACGTTGAACGAGAAGCGCCCCGGGCCGTAGCCTCGCGCCCGGGATTCGGGCACGCCGGAGAACAGCTCGCGGATTGGTGTGAACAGCCCGGTGTAGGTCGCCGGGTTGGAGCGCGGCGTGCGACCAATCGGGCTCTGGTCGATATCCACCACCTTGTCCAGGTGCTGCAGGCCGTCGCAGCTGTCGTGTGCGGCGGCTTCCAGGGTGGAGGCGCCGTTCAGCGCGGTGGCGGCCAGCGGGAACAGGGTGTTGTTGATCAGGGTCGACTTGCCGGAGCCGGATACGCCGGTGACGCAGGTCAGCAGGCCGATCGGGATTTCCAGGTTGACGTTCTGCAGGTTGTTGCCCCGCGCGCCCTTGAGCTTGATCGACAGCTTCTTGTCCCGTGGCGTGCGCTTGGCCGGCACGACGATCTTCTTGCGGCCGGACAGGTACATGCCGGTCAGAGAATCGGGATGGGCCATGACCTCGGCCGGCGAGCCCTCGGCGACGATCTGCCCGCCATGCACGCCGGCACCCGGGCCGATGTCCACCACGTAGTCGGCGAGACGGATGGCGTCCTCGTCATGCTCTACCACGATTACCGTGTTGCCGATGTCGCGCAGGTGGTTGAGGGTTGCCAGCAGGCGGTCGTTGTCGCGCTGGTGCAGGCCGATGGACGGCTCGTCGAGGATGTACATCACCCCCACCAGGCCGGCGCCGATCTGGCTGGCCAGGCGGATGCGCTGGGCCTCGCCGCCGGACAGGGTGTCGGCACTGCGGTCCAGGGTCAGATAGTCCAGGCCGACGTTCACCAGGAACTGCAGGCGTTCGCAGATTTCCTTGAGGATCTTGTCGGCGATTTCGCCCCGGCGACCGGTCAGCTTCAGGCCACCGAAATACTCGCTGGCATCCCCGATAGGCAGGCAGGTCACCGCCGGCAGGGTCTTCTCACCGACCCAGACGTGCCGCGCCTCGCGCCGCAGGCGGGTGCCGCGGCAGTCCGGGCACGGCTGGGTGCTGAGGAACTTGGCCAGCTCTTCGCGAACGGTGGCGGACTCGGTCTCGCGGTAGCGCCGCTCAAGGTTCGGCACGATGCCTTCGAACGGGTGCGAGCGCTTGACGATGTCGCCCCGGTCGTTGAGGTACTTGAAGTCGACGTTCTGCGTGCCACTGCCGTAGAGAACCGTCTTCTGCTGGTCGGCGGGCAGCTCGTTGAACGGCATTTCCAGGCTGAAGCCGAAATGCGCGGCCAGCGAGCCGAGCATCTGGAAGTAGTAGACGTTGCGTCGATCCCAGCCGCGGATGGCGCCCTCGGCCAGGGTCAGTTCGCCGTTGACCAGGCGCTTGGCGTCGAAGAACTGCTTGACCCCAAGGCCATCACAGGTCGGGCAGGCGCCGGCCGGGTTGTTGAAGGAGAACAGCTTGGGTTCCAGCTCGCTGATCGCATGGCCGCAGATCGGACAGGCGAAGCGCGCCGAGAAAATCATCTCCTCACCGGCTTCGTCGTCCATCGGTGCCACCAGGGCGATGCCGTCGGCCAGGTTGATCGCGGTCTCGAAGGACTCGGCCAGGCGCTGCTGCAGGTCGGCGCGGACCTTGAAGCGGTCCACCACCACATCGATGCTGTGCTTCTTCTGCTTGTCGAGCTTGGGCAGTTCGTCCAGCTCGTACAGCTTGCCGTCGACCCGCGCGCGAACGAAGCCCTGGGCGCGCAACTCGTCGAACACCGCCAGGTGCTCGCCCTTGCGCTCGCGCACCACCGGGGCCAGCAGCATGAGCTTGCTGCCTTCCGGCTGTGCCAGGACCAGGTCGACCATCTGGCTGACCGTTTGCGCTTCCAGCGGGATGTCGTGATCCGGGCAGCGTGGCGTACCGACGCGGGCATAGAGCAGGCGCAGGTAGTCGTAGATCTCGGTGATGGTGCCGACGGTAGAACGGGGGTTGTGCGAGGTGGATTTCTGCTCGATGGAAATCGCCGGCGAAAGCCCCTCGATAGTGTCGACGTCGGGCTTTTCCATCATCGACAGGAACTGTCGGGCATAGGCCGACAAGGACTCCACATAACGTCGCTGGCCCTCGGCATACAGCGTGTCGAAGGCCAGGGAAGACTTGCCGGAACCGGACAGGCCGGTGATGACGATCAGCTTGTCCCGGGGCAGCGTCAGGTCGATGTTCTTCAGGTTGTGGGTACGGGCCCCACGAATCAGGATCTTGTCCACTACGGCCTCGCTTGGCGGGCATAAACACAGAAGTATACGGCTCGCCACCGGTACGCGGCAAAGCGTCGCGTAGATGCCGTTAACCGATGGGACTGGTAGAATCGCCGCCGGTTCACACGAGGTTAATCCATGCACGATCCCCACAGCGAACGCATGAGTGGCAGCGAAACCCGCGCCGCAGGCGGCCTGGCCCTGGTGTTCGCCTTCCGTATGCTGGGCATGTTCATGGTCCTGCCGGTCCTGGCGACCTATGGCATGGACCTGGCGGGCGCCACCCCGGCCCTGATCGGCCTGGCCATCGGTGCCTACGGCCTGACCCAGGCGGTGTTGCAGATCCCCTTCGGCATCATTTCCGACCGCATCGGACGGCGCCCGGTGATTTACCTGGGCCTGGTGATCTTTGCGCTGGGGAGCGTGCTGGCGGCGCAGGCCGACTCGATCTGGGGCGTGATCGCCGGACGTATCCTGCAGGGTGCCGGGGCGATTTCCGCGGCGGTGATGGCGTTACTGTCGGACCTGACTCGCGAACAGCACCGTACCAAGGCCATGGCCATGATCGGCATGAGCATCGGCCTGTCGTTCGCCGTGGCCATGGTGGTGGGGCCGTTGCTGACCCGCACCTTTGGCCTTTCGGGATTGTTCCTGGCGACGGCGGTGCTGGCGCTGGTGGGTATCGCCCTGATCGCCTTCGTGGTGCCGGCTTCCAACACGCAGTTGCATCACCGCGAGTCCGGCGTGGCCAAACAGGCACTCGGTCCGACCTTGCGTCATCCGGACCTGCTGCGCCTGGACGTGGGCATCTTCGTCCTCCATGCGATCCTCATGGCCAGCTTCGTCGCCTTGCCGCTGGCGTTCGTCGAGCGTGGCGGGCTGCCCAAGGAAGAACACTGGTGGGTCTACCTGACCGCCTTGCTGATTTCATTCTTCGCAATGATTCCGTTCATTATCTATGGTGAAAAAAAGCGCAAGATGAAACGTGTCCTCCTGGGAGCGGTCAGTGTCTTGCTGCTGACGGAGCTGTTCTTCTGGGAGCTGGGCAACAGCCTGTCGGCGCTGGTGATCGGCACCGTGATCTTCTTCACCGCCTTCAACCTGCTGGAAGCGTCGCTGCCGTCGTTGATCAGCAAGGTGTCGCCGGCCGGCGGCAAGGGCACCGCGATGGGGGTCTATTCCACCAGCCAGTTCCTCGGGGCGGCGCTGGGTGGGATACTCGGTGGCTGGATGTTCCAGCATGGTGGCTTGAGTACGGTGTTCCTCGGATGCGCCGCTTTGTGCGGGCTCTGGCTCGTCGTTGCTGGTACCATGCGCGAACCACCTTATGTAACGAGCCTGCGCATGCCGTTGTCGCCCGAGGCGCTTCGTGAAGCAGGCTTGTCCGAGCGCCTCAAGGCCGTGCCGGGTGTGACCGACGCAGTGGTGGTGGCAGATGAAGCCGCCATCTATATCAAACTGGATACACAAATTTTGGATCGCTCGACCCTGGAGCGCCTGGTCAATCCGGCGTCCGCGGCGTGCGAAGCCTAGGAGAACGTTATGGCCCGTGGGGTTAACAAAGTCATTTTGGTCGGCACCTGTGGCCAGGATCCTGAAGTTCGCTACCTGCCGAACGGTAACGCAGTCACCAACCTGAGCCTGGCCACCAGCGAGCAGTGGACCGACAAGCAGACCGGTCAGAAGGTCGAGCGCACCGAGTGGCACCGTGTCTCGATGTTCGGCAAGGTTGCCGAGATCGCCGGCGAGTACCTGCGCAAGGGTTCCCAGGTCTACATCGAAGGCAAGCTGCAGACCCGCGAGTGGGAAAAGGACGGCATCAAGCGCTACACCACCGAGATCATCGTCGACATGCAGGGCACCATGCAGCTGCTGGGCGGTCGTCCACAGAACCAGGACGGCGGTGCACCGCGTGACAACTACAACCAGGCGCCGCAGCAGGCTCCACGCCAGCAGGCTCCGCGTCCGCAACAGGCCCCGCAGCGTCCGGCTCCTCAGCAGCCTGCGCCACAGCCGGCTCCGGACTTCGACAGCTTCGATGACGATATTCCGTTCTGATTCGCTGCCGCCGAGCCAGTAAATGGAAAGGCCCAGTCTCCTGAGGAGACTGGGCCTTCTTCATTCCAGGCTGGAAACTGCTTTGTCTTTCAGGGCCTCATCGCTGGCAAGCCAGGCGCTACGCCCGCTCTCCACACATATCCAGCCCGAACCAATACCGCGCCGTCGCCAGATCCAGCCCGGCCCCGAGCAAGCCGAACATTTTGCCCAGCGCCGCCTCGCGGGTCATCCCGCCGCCGGACACCAATCCGGTATCGCGCAGCCGGCTTCCTGCCTCATAGATGTCGAACACCACGCTACCTTCCGCACACTGGCTGATCGCCGCCACCAGCACACCACGCTGTCCTGCATCACGCAGCACGTCCAGCAGCGCATCGTCATCCGACGGCCCGGTCCCGCTGCCATAGCACTCCAGCAGCAAGCCCTTCACCCCGGTCTCCAGCAGCGCCCGTACATGAGCCGCCTGAATCCCCGGATACACCGGCAGCACCGCCAGGTTCACCGGCGTACGCGGCTGGCAGTAGCTCAACACTGCCGGCAGTTCGGCAGCGTGTTCACCTTCACGATGACGGGGCAGGGCAGCAAAGGCATCGAACGCCTCGCTCCGCAGCTTGCTGGCACGAACGCCAGACATCAGCTTGCCGGCGAAGAACAGTTGCACGCCGTCCTCAACGCCTTGGCTGAATACCGCCAGGGCGCCAGCCAGGTTGTCCCAGGCATCGCTGTCCGGCGCACCGGCCGGCAGCATCGAGCCGGTCAGCGCCACCGGCACGTCCAGCCCGAGCAACAGGAACGACAAGGCTGCCGCGCTGTAGGCCAGGGTGTCGGTGCCATGCAGCAGCAATACGCCGTCATGCCCATCCTGCTTCACCGCCTCGACGATCGCATCGCGCATCGCCAGCCAGTTGCCTTGCTGCATGTTGGCGCTGTCGAGCAGCGGCGACATTTCCTGCAGGCGCCAGTCAGGACGGGGCGCTTCGGGGTGAGCGTCCAGCCAGGCACGCATGCGCGCTTCGAAGCCGCCCGCCGGGGCCAGGCCCTGGGGCGTTTGCAGCATGCCGATGGTGCCGCCGGTGTAGAGGACGAGGAGATTCTTGACTGCGCGCATAAGGGTATTTCCAAAGCAAAAACAGAAAAATCGGGCAAAAAAAAGCCGCCCGCGAAGGGGCGGCTCTCTTTCTGGAGCGAAGAGCGGGGCGAACTTAGCGCTGGGTTTGCGCGGCGCCCGCTACGGTAGCGTCGGCGGCTTCAGCCTTGGCACCTTCCGGCCAGGCGGCACGGTCCAGGTCCAGGTCGGCGAACTTGGCCGAGTCGAACACCGGCTGGGATACGCCAGCCTTGCGCTGCTCGTCGTAGTCACGCATTACACGCAGGCCGATCTTGAACAGCAGGGCCAGGGCGATCAGGTTGACGAAGGCCAGCAGGGTCATGGTGATGTCGGCGAAGGCGAACACGGTGCCCAGGTTCTGTACCGAGCCCCAGACGATCAGCGCCAGTACCAGCGCGCGGTAGGCCATCAGCACCAGGCGGTTGCGGGTCAGGAACTGCAGGCTGTTCTCGCCCAGGTAGTAGTTGTAGAGGATGCAGGTGAAGACGAACAGCGACAGGGCGACGCTGACGAAGATCCGGCCCCAGTCGCCAACGACCGCCGCCAGGGAGTTCTGGGTCAGGACGATGCCGTCACCTTCGAAGCCCGGGGTGTAGAAGCCCGACAGCAGGATCAGCAGGGCGGTGCAGGTGCAGATGACGAAGGTGTCGAGGAACACGCTGAACGCCTGGACCACGCCTTGCGCGCCCGGGTGTTTCACCGCAGCCACGGCGGCGACGTTAGGCGCACTGCCCAGGCCCGCTTCGTTGGCGAACACGCCACGCTTCACGCCCATGACGATCGCGCTGCCCAGCAGGCCGGCGAAGGCCGGATCCAGGCCGAAGGCGCTCTTGAAGATGGTTTCCAGCATCGCCGGAACGTGTTCGATCTGGGTGCCGATCACGTACAGGGTGACGCCGATGTAGGCCAGGGTCTTGACCGGAACCAGCAGGTCGGACACCGCGGCGATACGCTTGATGCCACCGACGAAGACGATCGCCAGCAGCACGGCCAGGGCGATACCGGTGTGGTTCGGGGCGAAGCCGAAGGCGTTCTGCAGCGAGTGGGTCACGGTGTACGACTGCAGGCCGTTGAAGGCGAAGCCGTAGGTGACCAGTAGCAGCAGGGAGAACACCACGGCCATGCTCTTCAGCTTCAGGCCATGCTGGATGTAGTACGCCGGACCACCACGGTACAGGCCATCGCCATCGGCGCGCTTGTAGACCTGGGCCAGGGTACATTCGAAGAAGCTGCTGGACATGCCGACCAGCGCGGTGACCCACATCCAGAACACGGCGCCAGGGCCGCCCAGGGTCACGGCAATACCGACACCGGCGATGTTACCTGCACCGACACGACCGGCCAGGCTCAGCATCAGCGCCTGGAAAGAGCTCAGTTGGCCAGCCTGGCCGCGCAACGATTCCTTGAATACACCGAACATGTGGCCGAAATGGCGGAACTGGACGAAACGGGAGCGGATGGTGAAATAGCTACCCAGTCCGACGATGAGCACGATGAGGAGTTTCCCCGAAAGGAAATCGTTGAGCGCTTCGAGCATGGAAGTGACCTCGGATTCTTATTCTTTGCATGAAAGACAGATAGGCTGGTGTCAGGCACCAGGTCCATGGGGCGCATGTTTGGCTATGACAAGTGTGGTTACAATTTCGCCACTTGCTCTGTTTTGGTGCGACTTGATGCTAAACTCGCGCTCATCGCATCAAACGGACATCCCTTCATGAGTGAAAACCTCGGCAGCAACCTCAAGTTGGCGTGCAGCCACTACCGCTCTATCTCCGAGGTTTGCCGGCAGCTGTCAATCAACCGGGCGCAATTCAACAAGTACCTGAGCGGACAGAGCCAGCCGACGGCGTACAACCTGAAGCGCATCGGTGACTTCTTCGGTGTCGAGGACTATGAGCTGGGTTTGCCGCCGGAACAGTTCGCCCGCCTGATCGGCGCGCGTAGCAGCACCGTCGCCAGCCCGGTGCAAAGCGACCCGTTGTTCGATTTGCTGCGCCCGCTGCGCGAGCACGCAGGCAACCTGTCGCGCTACTGCGGCTACTACTTCGAGTACTCCAACTGCATGTCGGTGCCGGGCAACATCCTGTTGTCCCTGGTGCACCTGCGCGAGGAGAACGGCAATTACCTGTTCGAGCGCCAGGAGCGCCAGGAACGTTCCAGCAGCACCGACGTGCAGGCCGAGGACTGGGTGCGCTGTCGCTACCTCGGTGCGGCGTTCCAGCTGCAGGACCGGGTGTTCCTGCTCGACTACGAGTCGCTCACCGTCAACGAGATGAGCCAGACCGTGCTGATCCCCAGCTTCAAGAGCCGTATCACCCGCCTCAACGGCCTCAAGACCGGGGTCTCCAGCGGTGACCGGCGCACGCCGGCTTGCACCCGGGTGGTCTGGGAATACCTGGGCCCGGAGATCAACCGCATCAATGCCTATCGCCAGGTGAAGCTGTATCGCCCGGACGATCCGCGGATCGATGACGATGTGCGCGAGCGCCTGACGGCCGGACCCATTCGCAATGGCCTGTTCGAGATCGAATAGGGCTGAGCAGACCGGTAAAAATTTCTCCCCGCCTGAAACTTGTTCCCATCTTTCCAGTCTGTAGTAGCAAGCTGCCACTTCACTCGATCAGGCCCGGGTGGCAGCCCCTTCCTGTCGGTCTGATCTGGAGCCACATCCACATTCCCTTCCCTGTTTTTCGGTGCCTTGCGCTGTGCCCCCGCTCGCGCCCATGGAATGCGCGAGTCTGAAAAACTGTCGTTGATCACGAGACTTCTCGTAAGGAAACACATATGAAACTCAAAGCTCTGTTGCTGGGTTCGATTCTGCTCGCCTCGCCAATGCTCCAGGCCTACGCCGATACCTGCCGGCCGAACTCGTACGGCGGTCAGGATTGCCGCTACGACAATGGCACGACATCGTCGAGTCGTCCGAATTCCTATGGCGGAATGGATACTCGCAACAGCAACGGAACCACCTCGGTAAGCCGTCCAAACTCCTACGGCGGCCTGGATACCCGTAACAGCGATGGCACCAGTTCTGTCAGTCGGCCCAACTCTTACGGTGGGATGGATACGCGCAACAACGACGGCAGCAGTTCGGTAAGTCGTCCGAATTCCTACGGTGGTGAAGACACGCGTTACAGCACTGGGGGGAGCTCGGTAAGCCGCCCCAACTCATACGGTAGCTTTGACACCAGGAACTCCCGCTAACCCAGCAGCAGCTTCACGGCCATTGCCGTACACACGCAGACCACCAGCGGGCGGATCAGCCGCAGCCCGAAATACAACGCGCTGCGGGCGCCCAACAGGGATAAATCGGCTTCCAGCATGAAACAGGTTCTCCAGCGTGTTCAACCCTGCACCAGCAGCGGGTCTTCCTTGATGATCAGTGGGGTGGCGAAGCGCGAATAGCCGAACAGCCGCACCAGCAGGCGGCGGTTGTCGTCGAGCAGTTCGCGGCCATGCAGTGCGCGGCTGTTGTTGACCAGCAGGACGTTGTCCGGCTGCAGCACGAAGTCCACCGGCGGGGTCTGCGCCAGGCACGCCTGGAAGGCATCGAAGGCGCGGGCGGCGGCATCGCTGGCTTCGTCGTTGAGGGAAAAGCGGTAGGCGTTGTAGCGGACGCTGAAGCCGCCCTGGGCGTCGAAGTCGATGATCGAGGTCGCCCTGCCGCCGGCGCCGCGGCCATCGACGAAGCACTCGCTGCGGGTGAAGTCGAAGGCGCGTGAACTCAGCGCCAGCACATCGAGGCTGCCCAGGCTTTCGATGACACCGCGCAGTGGCACGATGCGGGTCGGCTGGTTGGCCGGGTTCCAGCGCGCGCTGAGCACCAGCGCGGACGGCGCCGGGGAATGCCCGTCGCGGGCGTGCACCGAACAGTGATAGGGCGCCTCGGTGTGCGGGCCGAGACGCAGGCCGGCATGGGAGCTGAGCTCCACCGGGGTCCGGCGGTCCTCGTCGGGCCTGGGCTGGCGCCCGCCGCCTTTGAAGTTGCCGACCAGGCGCAGGTGCTTGCCCTCGTTGTCGATATCGAAGGCGAAGGCGCGGTAGCGCACCAGCTCCAGCAGGACCTGGTTGCGCGAGCCAAGATAGAGACAGATGAAATCGTGCTCCAGCACCGCCAGTTCCGGCAGGCGTTCCGGCAACGGGTCGTCCTTGGGGGCGCGCAGGCGGGCGAACAGCAGCGCGGCCAGCTTGCCATCGGCGAACAGGTTCGTCGTGGCCTGCTGCAGTGGGGTCAGGCTGTCTTCCAGCAGGCGTGCCCAGAGGCGCGCCTTGAGCGCGGCACCGACCTGTTGCGGGCCGCCGTGGCGGGCGAGGTCCAGGCTGGCCTTGTGCAACTGATCGAGTTGATCGTCATCGAACTGCAGGGTAGCGACTTCAGCGTCCTTCATGGGCAACCTTCCTTTGCGATCCGGGGGATTGGGGGCTATCCATGCCCTGTGCGGCTCCTGACTGCGCAACAGGTAACCGGTAAGGGACTATTGAAGGTGGTTTTTTCAACCGTAGAAGTCAGTTGGTTCTTTTGACGGTGTAAGCTGATTCCTATTTAGTGGTGTGGGAAAGCGCTCTGGATGGACAGTTCCGTTAAACATTCCGTGACTTTGACCGGGTTGGACTTCCCCAGGCGGAAGCAGCAAACTATGCGCTTTCCTTTTCGATCAACCTGAGCGGACCTGCTGAACGTATGCGAATGCGCCTGATGCTGTTGGGTGGTGGAAATGCCCTTGGGCAAGCGCTGATTCGTCTCGGGGCGGAGGAGGACATCGGCTTTCTCGCGCCGCGTCCGCCGGAACAGGGCTGGGATGCCGCGAGCCTGACCCAGTTGCTCGACGACACCCGCCCGGATGCCCTGGTCAACCTGGCCTATTATTTCGACTGGTTCCAGGCCGAGTCGGTCAGCGAGCAGCGCCTGGCCTCCCAGGAGCGCTCGGTGGAGCGCCTCGCCGAGTTGTGCCAGCACCACAACATCATCCTCGTCCAGCCTTCCAGCTACCGGGTGTTCGATGGCTCCCGCGCCACCGCCTACAGCGAGAAGGACGAGCCGGTACCGCTGGGGTTGCGTGGCCAGGCCCTGTGGCGCATCGAGCAGAGCGTGCGCGCCACCTGCCCGCAGCATGTGCTGCTGCGTTTCGGCTGGGTTCTGGACGACAGCATCGACGGCGTGCTCGGGCGCTTCCTGACCCGTGCCGAAAGTGCCCACGAACTGCTGCTGGCGGACGATCGCCGCGGCAATCCGACCCCGGTGGACGATGCCGCCCGGGTAATCCTCTCGGTGCTCAAGCAGCTCGATTGCGCCGCGCCGCTGTGGGGCACCTACCACTACGCCGGCAACGAGGCGACCACGCCGCTGGCGCTGGGCCAGGCGATCCTCGGCGAGGCCTCGCAACTGCGCCAGCTGGCGGTCGAGGCACCCACGCCCCAGGCCCACGCCGCGCGTCCCGATGCCTTCGAAGAGCCGCAACACGCCGTGCTGGCCTGCAAGAAAATTCTCCACACCTTCGGCATCAAGCCGCGCGCCTGGCGCTCCGGCCTGCCGACCCTACTGGATCGATTCTACCGTCATGGCTGATGCCCCCATCCTGATCACCGGTGGCGCCGGCTTCATCGGCTCCCACCTGTGCGATGCCCTGCTCGACCAGGGTCATGCCGTGCGTGTGCTGGACGACCTGTCCACCGGCAAGCGCGACAACCTGCGACTGGATAACCCGAACCTGCAACTGATCGTCGGCGATGTCGCCGATGCGGCCCTGGTAGCGAAAGCCGCCGAGGGCTGCCGCGCCGTGGTGCACCTGGCTGCGGTGGCGTCGGTGCAGGCCTCGGTGGACGATCCGGTGCGCACCCACCAGAGCAATTTCATCGGTACCCTGAACGTCTGCGAGGCCATGCGCCTGGCGGGGATCAAGCGCGTGCTGTTCGCTTCCAGCGCTGCGGTCTACGGCAACAACGGGGATGGCGTGTCCATCGCCGAGGACACGCCCAAGGCGCCGCTGACGCCCTATGCCGCCGACAAGCTGGCCAGCGAGCACTACCTGGACTTCTACCGTCGCCAGCACGGCCTGGAGCCGGTGGTGTTCCGTTTCTTCAACATCTTCGGGCCGCGCCAGGATCCTTCCTCGCCGTATTCCGGGGTGATCAGCATCTTCTGCGAGCGCGCGCTGAACGGCACGCCGATCACCGTGTTCGGCGATGGCGAACAGACCCGCGACTTCCTGTATGTCGGCGACCTGGTGTCGGTGATGCTGCAGGCGCTGGAAATGCCGGCGGTGGAAGAGGGCGCGGTGAACATCGGGCTGAACCAGGCGACTTCGCTGAACCAGTTGCTGGCCGCGTTGCGTTCGGTGCTGGGGGACCTGCCGGCGATCAGCCATGGCCCGGCGCGCAGTGGTGATATCCGTCATTCGCGGGCGGACAACGGGCGGCTGCTGGCGCGGTTCGCGTTTCCGCTGGCCACGCCGTTGGCGGAGGGCCTGGCCCGTCTGTTGGGCCGATGAGGCCTCCAGGAACACCATGAAAAAGGGCCGCTTGCGCGGCCCTTTGCTTTAGAACTTGTAACCGATACCCACCATGTAGACCCAGGGATCGATATCCACATCGACCTTGGTCTTGCCCACGCCCAGGGCGCTCGGGCCGTCGATGCTGGCTTCGGTGTTGATGTCGACGTACCAGACCGAGGCGTTGACCAGCAGATTGTCGCTGACCATGTAGTCCACGCCCAGTTGGCCGGCCAGGCCTACCGAGTTCTTCATCTTCATGTTGCTGAAGCCCTGGCCCTTGCGCTCGCTGGTCAGGTCTTCATTGAAGAACAGGGTGTAGTTGAGGCCGATACCGGCATACGGCTGGAGCTTGGAGCCGGCATCCATCGGGTAGTACTGGACCGACAGGGTCGGTGGCAGGTGCTTGATATCCGCCAGCTTGCCGTCCAGCGCCGCGCCGAGGCCCTTGACGTTCACCTGGTGCTGGAACGGCGTGGCGGCCAGCAACTCGATGCCGACGTGATCGGTGACCATGTAGGCGAAGGCCAGGCCCAGCTGGGTGTCGCTGTCCACGGTAGCCTTGGTGCCGTTGATCTTGGTGCCATCGAGTTTCAGGTTGCCGCTGTCCTCGTTCGGGGCGACGGTGGCGGCACCCGCACGGACGATGAAATCACCGGCCTTGTGGGCGTGTGCGACAGGGGCTACGAGCGCGAGGGCAACGAGCGAGGCGCCGAGCAAAGACTTGTTCATGGAAGCTCCCAGGGGACATTTGGATTCGATGGTTCCAATGTTAAGGAGCTGCCTGCGGGGGGATTTTGACTCAGCTCAATGAAAGCGAAGGCGCCCGGGCGCGGCCATTCATTGTAGTTCGTAGGCGTAGATTTTCTCGGCTTCCATCTGGTAACCGGCGTCGGCCAGCTCGCTGGACGACGACTGGACACGCATCGGCCCCTCGATCCAGTACGGCTGGTACAACTCCTCGACCTTGATGCCGATCTCGCTGACCACATGCACGATCTGGTTCGACGGCGGTGGCGGCACATGGATGCAGGCGCCGTAGTAGGGCACCAGGAGAAACTCCGTGGTGCGCCCGTCCTCGTTGACTTCCAGTGGCACGATATAGCCCGGCAGCTTCACCTGCTGGCCGTCCAGCTCCTTCACCACCGGCGCATCGGGCACCTGCTGGTGCGCAGCTGGCGCCGCTTCGGCGGCCAGCGCGTCACCCAGGTTCGAGAGCTGCGAGAGGTTGTGGATCGGCGCCAGTTGCGGCTCGATCACCGGCGCGCCGGGCGGGATCAGTTGCGGCCATTCCAGGGTTCGCGGTTCGCCCGCCAGGGCGGGCAGGGCGAAGAACAACAGCAACAGCAGGGCACGGCGCATTGCACGGATACTCAGAGATGAATGGACAGGCCATCGGCCAGCGACTGTCGATAGGCCCGCCAGGCAGGGATGCTGCCCATCAGCACCGCGGCGCCGAGGATGATCGCCAGCAGCGTCCACTCATGGGGGCTCGGCAAGGCCAGCGGCAGGTATAACCCATAGTTGGCCTGCACGTAACCCTGGGCCGCGGCAATTCCCACGTACAGCAGGCCGAGACCGGCGACGATCCCGGCCACGGCCAGGGAAAACGCCTCCAGCACCAGCAGCCCGCCGACATGCCACGGCCGTGCGCCTACCGAACGCAGGATGGCCATTTCTCGGCGGCGTTCGTTGAGGCTGGTGAGGATCGCCGTGAGCATGCCGATCAGCCCGGTCAGGACCACGAACAGCGAGACCACGAACAGCGCCTGTTCCGCCGTGCCCATCAGGCTCCACAGCTCCTGCAGGGCCACGCCGGGCAGGATCGCCAGCAGCGGCTCGTTGCGGAACTCGTTGATCTCGCGCTGCAGGGAGAACGTCGCCACCTTGTTGTTCAGGCCGAGCATGAAGGCGGTGATGGCCTGCGGCGTGAGGTCCATGTTGCGCGCCTGGTCGGCGCTGATGCGCCCGTCGCCACGGGCCGGCACGCCGTTGTGCCAGTCGACGTGGATGGCCTCCATGCCGCCGAGGCTGATGTGCAGGGTGCGGTCCACCGGGGTGCCGGTGCGCTTGAGCACGCCGACCACGGTGAACGGCTTGTCGTCGTGCTTGACCAGGCTGATGGCCGCCACCCCATGGGCCAGCACCAGCTTGTCGCCAAGCTTGTAGTGCAACGCCTCGGCCACTTCGGCGCCGAGCACCACTTCGAACGGGTCGGTGGCGAAGGCGCGGCCGGTGCTCAGTTCCAGGTTCTGCTTGCGGCCGTACTGGTAATGCTCGAAGTACGCCTCGGTAGTGCCCATCACCCGGTAGCCGCGGTGCGAGTCGCCGAGGGAAATCGGGATGGCCCACTTCACCCGGCGATCGTTGGCGTAGTGCTCGAAGCTTTCCCAGCGGATGTTGTTGGTGGCATTGCCGATGCGGAACACCGAGTACAGCAGCAGGTTCACCGAGCCGGAGCGGGCGCCGACGATCAGGTCGGTGCCGCTGATGGTGCTGGCGAAGCTGGCGCGGGCCTCGGTGCGCACCCGTTCGACGGCCAGCAGCAGGCACACCGAAAGGGCGATGGCGAAGGCGGTGAGGAAAGCAGTGAAACGGCGGTTGGCCAGGCTGGCCAGGGCAAGGCGGAGCAGGTACATCAGGCCTCCTGGTCGCTGGGGAAGCGGGCCGCGCGGTTGAGTTCGGCGAGGGACAGCTGGCGGTCGAACAGCGGCGCCAGGCTCTGGTCATGGCTGACGAACAGCAGGCTCGATCCGGCGTCGCGACACTCGTTGAACAGCAGGCGGATAAAGGCTTCGCGGGTATCGGCGTCGAGGGCCGAGGTAGGCTCGTCGGCGATCACCAGTTCCGGCTGGCCGATCAGCGCGCGGGCCGCGGCGACCCGTTGCTGCTGGCCGATGGACAGGCTGTCGGCGCGGCGCACCAGCAGGTCCGGGTCCTTCAGGCCGAGGTGGGCGAGCAGCTGGGTGGCGGCTTCGGCGACGCTGCCGTGGCGCTGGATGGCGCGGGCGGCGCGGGCCTTGGAAAAGCGGCAGGGCAGTTCGACGTTCTCGATCACCGAGAGGAACGGCAACAGGTTGAACTGCTGGAAGATGTAGCCGGTGTGGTCGACGCGGAAGCGGTCGCGGGCGCTCTGGCTCAGTTCGCCAAGATCCTGGCCGAGCAGGCGGATGCTGCCGCGGTTGGCCTTCTGCACGCCGCCGAGCAGGCCCAGCAGGGTGGTCTTGCCGCTGCCGCTGGGGCCCTTGAGGAACAGCGATTCGCCGGCTTCGAGGCGCAGCGTGGGGATGTCCAGCAGAAGCGGGTGTCCCGGCCAGGCGAAGCCCAGGTCGGTCAGTTCAATCAGTGCCTGGCTCATATGTCGACGCCCGGGTTACCCCGGGCGCTTCACTGCAATGGATGACTTAGAAGGTGATCTTGGCGTTGGCCGGTGTCGCTTCGACACCTTTCTGGCCATTCGGTCCGATCAGTTGTAGCTGGATTTTCTGGGTCGAGGGATACGTCTTGAACAGCGGGGTCAGGTCCAGGGCCGCCAGCTGGTCCGGCTTGGCGCACTCGAAGCGGTAGTGGGCGTGGATATCGCTGTGGCCGTGTTCGTGCTCGTCGCCGTCGTCGTCATCCTTGGCCGGGGCATCGCCGAACAGCGGGCTTTCCAGTTCCTGGTCGCTGACCTTGCAGCCGGCGGCGGCGGTCAGGCCGAACAGCTTCAGTGGCTCTTCCAGCTGGGCGCGCACGGCGGCGACCTTGGCCTTGTCGGCGTCGCTCTGGGCGGCGTGTTCGAAGCCCACCAGGTTCATCGCCGGGCTTGCCAGTTCCAGTTCCAGGGTGTTGCCGTCGAGCACGGCGTTCAGGTGGGCGACACCGTGCTCGTGGGCGCCGAGGCTGCCGTGGGCGTGGTCATGCTCATGATCGTGGTCGGAATGCGCGTGGGCGGTAATGGCCAGGGGCAGCAGCGCGAAGGGCAAGGCAAGCAGCAGGCGACGCATGGGCGGAACTCCGGAGCGGGCTTGGAAAGAATTTGAAATGTTATAACAAAGTCCGGCCTGCTTGGAAGTGTTGCCTTGGCGAGGGGGCGACGGCGTGGGAGCATGGCCGCCTTGATCGAAGGAGAGTGCAATCGTGCGAATTCGTGGACATATCGGCGAGTGGCCGGTGGATCTGACCATCGAGCTGGATCCGGCGGAATGGGCCAGTCTGGCCGGGCGGGTGGGCGAGCCGGTCGCGGCGCCGGTCGGTGCCAGTGCGCCGGTGCTGCAGGCACGGCCGGACGATACCTTGTGGCTGGCGGCGAAGGAGCTGCTGCGCAAGGCCGGGGAGATGGAAGGGCCGGCGTTGCTGGAACTGCTGGAAGGGCTGGCCGGGAGTACGGCGGCGGGCAAGCGGCTGCTGGTGCGGTTGCGGCACAGTGCCGAGGTGAAGGTTGAAAGCGGGGCGGATGCGCCGGTGTATCACTGGGTCGGGTAGGTGCTCTTGCGGGCCTCATCGCTGGCAAGCCAGCTCCCACAGGTTGGCGGTGCACGCGATCCCTGTGGGAGCTGGCTTGCCAGCGATGAGGCCGGAACTGACTCAGTAGAGAGCAGCGAACAGCTTGCGGCGATAGGTCCCTACCAACGGGTGGTCGTTACCCAGCAACTCGAACACCTGCAGCAGGGTCTTGTGCGGCAGCCCGCCTTCATAGCCGCGATTGCGCTTGAACAGCTTCAGCAAGCCTTCCAGTGCCGCCTCGTACTGCTGGCGCGACAGCTGCTGGATGGTCAGCTGGTACGCCGCCTCGTCATCCTCGGCATTCTGCGCCAGGCGCGATTTCAGGTCAGCCACTTCCGGCAGGGCCTTCGCCTGGGCCAGGAAGGTCAGTTGCGCCTTGGCGCCGGCCAGCGCGGCCTTGTGCTCGTCGCTCTTCACCGCGTCGAGCACGGTCTGCGCTTCACCCAGCTCGCCACGCTCGGCAAGGCAGCGGGCGTAGAGGATCAGCGCGCCGGCATTGCTGTTGTCTTCCGACAGCAATGCCTTGAGGGTGGCCTCCGCCTCGCTGTAGCGGCCGTCGTTGAACAGCGCCTGGGCCAGTTCCAGCGGGTCGGCCGCGGCCGGCGCCGGCTTCTGCACATGGGGTTCGAGCAGGGCGCGCACCGCCGACTCCGGCTGTGCCCCGGCGAAGCCGTCCACCGGCTGGCCATCCTTGAACAGCACCACGGTCGGCAGGCTGCGGATGCCGAAGCGGGCGACGATGTCCTGCTCGACGTCGCAGTTGACCTTGGCCAGCAGCAGCTCGCCCTGGTACTCCTCGGTGATCTTCGCCAGCATCGGCATCAGCGCCTTGCACGGCGCGCACCAGTCGGCCCAGAAGTCCACCAGCACCGGCTTGTGGTGCGAGTTGGCGATCACCACCTGATCGAAGTTGGCGACGGTGGTATCGAAAATGTACGGCGATTCCTGACTCATCTCGACTCTCGCGAACGCATGAATGGCGCCACTATACGGCGCCGCGACTGGCGTGGTACAGGCTCACCTGGCGAAACTCGTGGGGTTCGGCCAGGTCCGGCAGGGTCAGGGCATGCAGGGTGTCGAGCTGGCGGTACAGCGGATGGCGGAAATCGCGGACCCGCGAGTCGGCCACCAGCGCCTGCCGGCCACGGCTGAGGAATTCATCCAGCAAGGGCAGGTTGGCGCGGTCGTAGAGCACGTCGGCGACCAGGATCAGGTCGAAGCGGTCCTCTTCGGCGAAGAAGTCGCTGGAGTAGTTCAGTTCCACGCCGTTCAGCACGGCATTGGCCCGGCTGGCCTGCAGCGCCAGCGGGTCGAGGTCGCAGGCCACCACTTCCAGCGCCCCAGCCTTCGCCGCGGCGATCCCGGCAATGCCGGAGCCGGCGCCGAAGTCCAGCACGCGCTTGCCGGCCACCCATTCCGGGCGTTCGGCCAGGTAGCGGGCCATGGCCAGGCCGCTGGCCCAGCAGAAGCTCCAGTACGGCGGTTCGTCGAGAATGCGCCGGGTTTCCTCGGGGCTGAAGGCGCGGTCCATGTTGTCGGCATCGATCAGCCACAGCTTCAGGTCGCAGTCGGGCAGTTCGCTGGCCACCAGGCGCGCATCGCCGAGCAACTCGCCCAGGGCTGCCTGCAGTTCGATCGGCGCCATCTAAGGCGCCTTTTCCAGTTGCAGCGGGCCGAGGGCCTGGGTGTCTGCGCGGATCACGCTGAGCGGCTTGAGGTGCAGGATCAGTTGCCCGGACTGGCTGGCGCGGGCGCGCAGTTCGACCCGGCCGCCAACCGGGAACACTTCCGGATTGAAGCGCAGCTGGAACGGCAGCGCCTGGCCGGTGCCATCATAGGTGTCGCTGGCCAGCAGGCGTTGCGGCCGGCCGCGTTGGTCGATCACCAGCAGGGCGACTTCCACCTCGGCGCCACGGGGAACGTTGGTGAAGCTGCCGCTCAGCTCGCGCTGGTAGGCGGGCAGCGGCGCGGGGACGTGAACGTGTTTGGCCACGGTCTTCGCCGGTGCCGGCGGCTGGGCGGGTTTGGGGGCTTCGCTGCTGCAGGCGGCCAGCAGGGCGGCGAAACCGAGCACGGCGAGCGCTCGAAACGACATGGTGTATTTTCCTTGGGGGCGTATTTCCTCACTGGATGGTAACCCCTTTGGCTTGTCTTGCCAGTCGGATGCGCTACCATGGCCCTCCCTTTTTTTGTTGCCTGCCACCATGCACTGTCCCTTCTGCGGTGCCAACGACACCAAAGTCATCGACTCGCGACTGGTCGCCGAAGGCGAGCAAGTCCGCCGTCGCCGCGAATGCGTGGCCTGCGGCGAGCGCTTCACCACCTTCGAGACCGCCGAGCTGGTCCTCCCGCGCCTGATCAAGCAGGACGGCACCCGCCAGCCCTTCGACGAAGAAAAACTGCGCGCCGGCATGCAGCGCGCCCTGGAAAAACGCCCGGTCAGCGTCGAGCGCCTGGAAGCGGCGCTGGCGCACATCAAGCACAAGCTGCGGGCCAAGGGCGAGCGCGAGGTCAAGTCGCTGGTGGTCGGTGAGCTGGTGATGGCCGAGCTGCAGAAGCTCGACGAAGTCGCCTACATCCGTTTCGCCTCCGTTTACCGGCGCTTCCAGGACCTCGACGAATTCCGCGAAGAAATCGACCGCCTGGCCCGCGAGCCTGCCAAAGAGTGAACATGTCCACAGAATCCGCCGTGCTCGACGCCCACTACATGGCCCGCGCCCTGGAACTGGCGCGCAAGGGCCTGTATTCCACGCACCCGAACCCGCGGGTGGGCTGCGTCATCGTGCGTGACGGGCGCATCGTCGGCGAAGGCTGGCACGTGCGTGCCGGCGAGCCCCACGCCGAGGTGCACGCCCTGCGCGAGGCCGGCGAGCTGGCCCGCGGCGCCTGCGCCTACGTTACCCTGGAACCCTGCAGCCACCACGGGCGCACGCCGCCCTGTGCCGATGCGCTGGTGAATGCTGGAGTAGCGCGGGTAGTCGCGGCAATGCAGGACCCCAACCCACGGGTCGCCGGCAATGGCCTCAAGCGCCTGGCCGAAGCTGGTATCGAAGTCGCCAGCGGCGTGCTCGAAGGCGAGGCCCGGGCGCTCAATCCCGGTTTCCTCAAGCGCATGGAACATGGCCTGCCGTTCGTCCGGGTCAAGCTGGCGATGAGCCTCGATGGCCGCACCGCCATGGCCAGCGGCGAAAGCCAGTGGATCACCGGCCCGGCCGCGCGCTCCGCCGTGCAGCGCCTGCGTGCCCGCTCCAGCGTGGTGCTGACCAGCGCCGCCAGCGTGCTCGCCGACAACGCGCGGATGACCGTGCGCGGTGACGAGCTGGGCCTGGATACCGACACCACTGCACTGGCCCTGGCCCGTCCGCCGCTGCGCCTGCTGATCGACGGGCGCCTGCGGCTGCCGCTGGACGCGCCGTTCTTCCAGGCCGGTCCGGCCCTGGTGGTCACCGCCGCCGCGGACGATCCACGCTATGCCGCCGCCGGCCACACCTTGCTGTGCATCCCGGGTGAAGACGGCCGGGTCGACCTGCGCCAGCTGCTGGCCGAACTGGCCCGCCGCGACATCAACGAAGTGCTGGTGGAAGCCGGCCCTGGCCTGGCGGGCGCCTTCGCCCAGCTCGGGCTGGTGGACGAATACCAGCTGTTCATCGCCGGCAAGTTCCTCGGCTCCAGTGCCCGTCCGTTGCTGGACTGGCCGTTGGCGCGGATGAGCGAGGCACCGGCCCTGAAAATCACCGAAATGCGCGCGGTTGGCGATGACTGGCGAGTCACCGCGATACCCGCGCCCGCCCCAGGCGTATAATTCGCGGCTTGTTCTGTAGGAGCACCCCCATGTTCACCGGCATCATCGAATCCATCGGCAGTATCCGCAGCATCACCCCGAAAGGCGGTGACGTTCGCGTCTACGTCGAAACCGGCAAGCTCGACCTGGGCGACGTCAAGCTGGGCGACAGCATCGCGGTCAACGGCGTCTGCCTGACTGCCGTAGAGCTGCCGGGCGACGGCTTCTGGGCCGACGTCAGCCGGGAAACCCTGGACTGCACCGCCTTCTCCGACCTGAAGAGCGGCAGCCGGGTCAACCTGGAGAAGGCCCTGACCCCGACCACCCGCCTCGGTGGCCACCTGGTCAGCGGTCACGTCGACGGCGTCGGCGAGATCGTCGCCCGTGCCGATAACGCCCGCGCCATCCAGTTCCGCGTACGTGCGCCAAAAGAGCTGGCCAGGTACATCGCCCACAAGGGTTCGATCACCGTCGACGGCACCAGCCTGACGGTCAATGACGTCGATGGCGCCGAATTCGAGCTGACCATCGTCCCGCACACCCTGGCCGAAACCATCATGGCCGACTACCGCCCCGGGCGCCGGATCAACCTTGAGGTCGACCTGCTGGCCCGTTACCTGGAGCGCCTGCTCCTGGGCGACAAGGCCGCCGAGCCGAGCAAAGGCAGCGGCATCACCGAAAGCTTCCTGGCCGCCAACGGCTACCTGAAATCCTGAATTAGAAGGGGGTGCCGCGTGGCGCTCAACACCATCGAAGAACTGGTCGAAGACATCCGCCAGGGCAAAATGGTCATCCTGATGGATGACGAAGACCGCGAGAACGAAGGCGACATCATCATGGCGGCCGAGTGCTGCCTGCCCGAGCACATCAACTTCATGGCCAAGCACGCCCGTGGCCTGATCTGCATGCCGATGACCCGCGAGCGCTGCGAAACCCTGAAGTTGCCGCTGATGGCGCCGCGCAACGGTTCCGGCTTCGGCACCAAGTTCACCGTGTCGATCGAGGCCGCCGAAGGCGTCACCACCGGCATCTCCGCCGCTGACCGCGCACGCACCGTGCAAGTGGCCGCCGCTCGCGATGCCAAAGCCGACGATATCGTCAGCCCAGGCCATATCTTCCCGCTGATGGCCCAGGCTGGCGGCACCTTGGCTCGCGCCGGGCACA
>JAIRVG010000039.1 GCA_031253995.1 Paucimonas sp.
CGGATATCGGCGACCATACGCTGCGGGTAGACCGGGAAGCGGTTGTCGTCCGCGCCTTCGGCGATTTGCGCTTCGTTGGCTTCACGGATGGCCATCAGGCGAGTGAAGTCCCAGTGCGAGGTGTCGTTCAGCGCTTCGCTGATCTGCCACACAGCGTTGGCGATATCGCCGATCACTTCGACCTGCGGGAAGTACACGGCATCGACTTCGGCGGAACGGAAGTTGATGTGGATGACTTCGGTGCCACCACGGACCATGAAGAATGGCGGCTTCTCGATCACATCGTGGCCGATGTTGATGATCAGGTCGGCGGCTTCAACCGCACGATGCACAAAATCGCCGGACGACAGGGCGGCGTTGCCCAGGAAGCGTGGGTGGCGCTCGTCGACCACACCTTTACCCATCTGGGTGGTGATGAACGGGATGCCGGTCTTGTCGATCAGTTGCTTGAGGACCTTGGCGGTCATCTTGCGGTTGGCGCCAGCACCGATCACCAGGATCGGGTTACGCGCGTTCAGCAGCTTCTCGACGGCGGCTTCGATGGCCACATGCTCGGCCAGCGGGCGGCGGTGCAGGCTGCGCGGGATCGGCAATGCATCGGTTTGCTCGGCGGCGATGTCTTCCGGCAGCTCCAGGTGTACCGCACCCGGCTTTTCTTCTTCGGCCAGGCGGAAGGCTTCGCGCATGCGCGACGGGATGTTGTCGGCCGAGGCGAACTGGTGGGTGTACTTGGTGATGGGGTCCATCATGCCGCACACGTCGATGATCTGGAAGCGGCCCTGCTTGGACTTCTTGATCGGCTTCTGGCCGGTGATCATCAGCATCGGCATGCCGCCGAGGTAGGCGTAGGCGCCGGCGGTGACCAGGTTGGTCGCGCCCGGGCCGAGGGTCGACAGGCTGACGCCGGTCTTGCCGGTGAGGCGGCCATAAGTAGCGGCCATGAAGCCGGCGGACTGTTCGTGGCGGGTCAGCACCAGCTTGATCTTCGACTTGCGCAGGGATTCCAGCAGGTCGAGGTTTTCCTCGCCGGGAATGCCGAACACATACTCGACACCTTCGTTTTCCAGGCATTGCACAACGACATCGGCGGCCTTGGCCATCTTGCTTGCTACCTCAAATGGGATTGCACGGGTTTGAGTGTCGACCGCTCAGCGCTTGGCACTGACATCGGTCTGCCCGGTCGCCAGCAAAGCGGCCCGGACGAAGTCTTGACGCAAGCAACGTTCGATAAAGTCACTTACAAAGACGGCGGCATTGTTACATCTTTTTGGCACTGCCATGGCTTGACGTATTGAAGTAAATGCCCCGTCCAGCACCCGATAGCGACAATCGGCCGCAGCGATCTTCTCCAGCGGCTGGCGTACGCCGGCCGCGGCGTCCAGGTTTTCGGCGATGAACAGGTCCACGGCGCCGGCCGAGGTGCCGGCACGCTCCAGCGTGGCGTGCTGCAGGGTACGGCTGAGGAACAGGTCGTAGGCGGCGCCCTCGCCCACGGCCAGGCGCAGACCGGGCTGGTCGAGCTGTTCCACCTGCTGGAACGGGGCGTCCTGGCGTACCAGGTAGGTGCCTTCGATCAGTACGTAGGGGGCGCTGAAGTGGATCTGTGCTTCGCGCACCGGTTCGATGGCGAGGAAGGCGACGGTCCAGGCGTTGTCTTCGAGGGCGGCGAAGACCTTGCCGGCGGCGTCGTAGGTGCGCATTTCCAGGGGGACGCCCAATTCCTCCGCCAGGGCCTTGGCCAGGGCCACGGAAACGCCCTGGGGCTCGCCGTCGGCGCCACGCTGGGCGAGGACCGGGTTGCCGAGGTTGATGGCGGCGCGCAAGACGCCGTCGGGAGCGAGGTCCTGGAGGATGGCGGGGGTTACAGCAGTCATTGTGAATCTCCTTGGCTGGACGCGGCCCCGCTCCCACAAGGGGGCTGCGTCGTCTATGAGAGGCTTACCAGATCGGCAAGGTATAGGAAACGATCAGGCGATTCTCGTCGGCACCCCGGGCAAAGCTCGACCGATAGGCCGCGTTGCGCCACTTGATCCCGACATTCTTCAGCACGCCCTGCTGGAACACATAGCCCAGGTCGGTGTTGCGTTCCCATTCCCGGCCGGTGCTGGCAGAGGTGGCCGCGTCGGCGTGGTCGCCCTTGACGTAGCGGCTCATGAAGGTCAGGCCCGGCATGCCCACGGCGCTGAAATCATAGTCATAACGCACCTGCCAGGAGCGCTCCCCCGGCTCGGCGAAGTCGTTGATCTGGATGTAGTTGGCCAGGTACGGGTCGGTGCCGTTGACGAACGGCATCGAGGTGTCGCCGGTCATCTTCTGCAAGCCGACGCCGAAAGCATGCCCGCCCAGGCTGTAGGTGAACATCCCGCTCAGCGCGCCGCTGTCGATCCGTCCGCCACGGGCCGCGCCGCTGTCATCGCTGAGCATGTAGCGCAGGTCGCTCTTCAGCTTGCCGGGGCCGATGGCCAGGGTGTGCGTCACGCCGAGGAAGTGCTGGCTGTAGATCTCTTCCAGCTCGGCGTACTGGTAGCTGAGCACCGTCTGCTTGCCAAGGGCGTAGTCGGCACCGCCGATCAGCAGCGCATCGCCATCGGCGGCGGCGCGGAAACGGCGGTTCTTGTTGTTCAGGGTCAGGCCGATGGCGTCGGTGGAATCACGGTCGGTCATGCGCTCGAAACGGGCGCCGGTGAGGGTCAGGCCGGTGATGTCCTTGACCGTCAGCAGGCCGCCGTCGAAGGTCTGCGGCAGGATCCGCCCGGTGTTGGCCTGCAGGGTCGGCAGCTTGGGGATCAGGGTGCCGTACTTCAGCTCGCTGTCGCCGACTCGCACCTTGGCGGTGAGGCCGACCCGGGCGAACTCGTCGGCGGCGCGGCCGTCGTCATGGGTTGGCAACAGGCCGCTGCCGGTGCGGTCCGGGCTGGAGTCCAGCTTCAGGCCCAGCATGCCCATGGCGTCCAGGCCGAAACCGACGGTGCCGGCGGTGTAGCCGGAGCGCAGGTCGAGGATGAAGCCCTGGGCCCATTCCTCGCGCTTGTTCTGCCCGGCGCCGTCGCGGAAATCGCGGTTGAAGTAGTAGTTCGAGGTCTGCAAGCTGGCCTTGCTGTCCTCGATGAAGCCGGCGGCGCTGGCCAGGCAGGGGGTCAGGGTGACGAGGGTGGTGATGATCTTCTTGTTGTTGTGCATCGGTGTGGTCCGCTTTTTATAGGTATGGGGGTGCCGTGGCCCGCGGGATCGGGGCCAGGCTGGAGGATTCGGCTGGATGGTTTGGGGCCTGAGCTGCAGGCCTTCGCAGGCGAGCCAGCGCCTACGCAGTCAATGCGCCGAAGCAGGCACTGGCTGCCCAGGCTCCTTGTTGGAAACCCGCATCAGGATGGTCATCAGGAAGGCCACCGCCAGCAACCCGCTGAGGAACAGCAACCCGGTCGCCGCGCTCTGGCTGTTGCCCTTCACCACCCCGATCATCGACGGCCCGACGAAGCCGCCCAGGTTGCCGATGGAGTTGATCACGGCGATGGACACCGCCGCCGTGGTGCGGTCGAGGAACAGGGTCGGCAGCGCCCAGAACGGCGACTTGAAGCTGTACAACCCGGACAGCGCGATGCAGATCATCGCCATCGACAGTACCGGGCTGCCCAGCATCCCCGCCCCCACCAGGCCCAATGCGGCCACCAGCAGCGGTACGGCGGAGTGCAGCTTGCGCTCGTTGCGCCGGTCGGAACTGCGCGACCAGAGCACCATGGCCGCCGTGGCGACGATATACGGCAGCATGGCGATCAGGCCGATCTCGGTGTGGCTCAGGCTGCTGGAGAAGCCCTTGATGATCTGCGGCATCCAGTAGCCGACGCCGAGGCTGCCGCACTGGTAGACGAAGTAGATGAACGCCAGGTACAGCACCTTGGGGTTGGTCATGGTCTTGAACACGCCCAGGCTCTTGACGTTCTTGCGGCCCTGACGATCACGCTCCAGTTCGGCGAGCAGCCATTCCTTCTCTTCCGGCTTCAGCCACCGGGCCTGCTCCGGCTTGTCGGTGAGGAAGAAGTAGCAAGCGATGCCCAGCAGCACGGCGGGAATGCCTTCGAGGAACAGCATCCAGCGCCAGCCGCTCCAGTCGAACCACTTGACGTTGTCCATGATCCAGGTGGAAAGCGGCGCGCCGATGATGTAGCTGACCGGGATCGCGGCGGTGAACAGGGCCACGGTCGTCGCCAGCTCCTTGGAGCGGAACCAGTAGGTCAGGTAGACGATGATCCCCGGGAAGAACCCGGCCTCGGCCACGCCCAGGAGGAAGCGCAGCACATAGAGCTGGTTGGCGGTCTGGGCGAAGGCGGTGCCGGCGGCGATCAGGCCCCAGGTCACCAGGATCCGCGCGATCCACACCCGCGCGCCGTACTTGTTGAGCATCACGTTGCTTGGCACTTCGAAGAGGAAGTAGCCGATGAAGAAGATCCCGGAGATGAAGCCGAAGGCCTCGCTGGTCAGGGCCAGTTCCTTGTTCATCTCCAGCGCGGCGTAGCCGATGTTGGCGCGGTCCAGGTAGGACACGATGTAGAGCAGGAAAACGAAGGGGATGATCCGCCAGGTGATCTTGCGGACTATCGCGTGTTCATCGAGCGTATTGTTCTTGTTCATGGCGACCTCGTAGGCAGCAAGCTTGCGCCTGTGCCGTGGATTTTTATAGTGACCGGGCCGAAACCCGGGTGTATCAGGCGGAAAAGACCATGCACACCGGACTGCCGGTGCCCACGGAGAAACCGGTGTCGCTCAGGCCGCCGGAGGCAGGGTCCACGGCCAGGGCAACGATGGAATCGCTGTCCTCGTTGAGGGCGAAAAGGAAACGCTGGTTGGGCGTCAGGGCGAAGAAGCGCGGGGTACGCCCGCCGCTCGGGGCGAACTGCACGGGCTGGAGCAGGCCGCTGGTGGTGTCGATGGCGAACACCGCGATGCTGTCGCTGCCACGGTTGGAGGCGTAGAGGAACCGCCCGTCGGCGCTGACCTCCAGTTCCGCCGCGCGGCTGTTGCCGGTGTAGTGCGACGGTAGCGAAGGCAACACCTGCAGCGGTTCCAGGGCGCCACTGGCCGGATCGAAACGGTAGCTGGTGACGCTGGAATCCAGTTCGTTGAGGGCGAAGACCAGCGGCGCTCGCGGATGCACGGCCACCTGCCGGGGACCTGCGCCTTCGCGGCTGGGGATGAAGGCTTGCTCGGTCGGGACCAGGCGGCCGTTGTCGAAGCGGAACACGAAGATCCGGTCCAGGCCCTTGTCCGGCACCAGGACGAACTGGCCGCTGGCGTCGAACAGGTTGTAGTGCGGCTTGGCGAACGGCTGCTCGACCCGGTGCGGACCGGTCGGGCCATGCAGGGCCACCAGTTGTGCCAGCGCACCCAGGGCGCCATCGCTGTCGACTTCGAGCACCGCCAGGGTGCCGCTGATGTGGTTGGACACCACCAGGAAGCGTTCGCTGGGGTCCAGGGCCAGGTGCACCGGGTTCTTGCCCTCGCAGCTCTGGCGGTTGAGGAAGCTCAGGCGGCCGCTGCCCTGGTCGACGCAAAAGGCGCTGACTTCGCTGCGGTCGCCGTGCACCGCATAGAGGCGGTCGCCGCGGCGGTTGAGGACGAGGAACGACGGGTTGACCAGGTCTTCGACCAGTTGCACCAGGGTCAGGCGGCCGTGGTCCTGGTCGATGGCGAAGACGCTGATGCCGTCGCCGCGGGCGTTGCGTTCGCGGGTGGTGCGGGAGCCGACGTAGGCGTACATGAGGTGTCTCCGGTATTTCCTGTTGTTTTCGGGGACCGCGTTGCGGTCCCGACTCAAGCCCTGGTCCGTGCCACTACCTTGCGAATCACATAGGGCAGCACCCCGCCATTGCGCAGGTAGCGGATCTCCTGCAGCGAATCGATCCTCACCCCCAGCCCGACCTCCTGGCGCTCCCCCGAAGCCCGGCGAATCACCAGGGTCACCGGGTTGTCGCCGACCTCCAGATCATCCAGCCCGAGGAAATCCAGCTGCTCGCGACCGTCCAGCCCCAGGTCATCCACGCCCTGCCCCTCACGGAACTGCAACGGAACCACGCCCATGCCGATCAGGTTGCTGCGGTGGATCCGCTCGATGCTGCGCGCCACCACCGCCTTCACCCCGAGCAGGGCCTGGGCCTTGGCCGCCCAGTCGCGGCTTGAGCCGGCGCCGTAGTTGATCCCGGCGAACACCACCAGCGGCGTGCCCTCGGCGGCATAGCTGGCGGCCGCGTCATACAGCGGCAGGCACTGCCCGTGATCGGCGGTCCAGGCCCAGGCACCCTGCCCCGGCTGCTGGTCGCCCAGCAGGCGGTTCTTCACCGACTTGTTGGTGAAGGCGCCGCGCAACATGACCTCGTGGTTGCTGCGCCGCGTGGAGTACTGGTTGAGGTCCTGCGGGTCTTCGCCACGCGCCAGCAGCCATTGGCCGGCCAGGCTGGTCGCGGGAATCGCACCGGCGGGCGAGATATGGTCGGTGGTGACGTTGTCGCCCAGCACCATCAGCGCCCGCGCACCGGCGATGGCCAGGCTGGCCTTGGCTTCGGCCTGGATATCCGCGAGGTACTGTGGCCGGCGCAGATAAGTCGACTGCGGGCTCCAGGGGAACTGCACGCTGCCTTCGGCGGACAGCGCCTGCCAGTGATGGGTGCCGTACCAGACGGTGGCCAGGCGTTGCTGGAAGAACTCCGGACGCACCACCTCGGCCACCTGCGCGGCGACCACCTCGTCGTCCGGCATGAGGTCGTGCAGGTACACCGCCTTGCCACTGGCGTCCACGCCCAGCGGGTCACGGGTCAGGTCGATATCGATGCGCCCGGCGATGGCATAGGCCACGCACAGCGCTGGCGAGGCCAGGTAGCCGGCCGGTACCTTCGGATTGACCCGGCCTTCGAAGTTGCGGTTGCCGGACAGCACCACCACGCCCTTGAGGCCCTGGTCGGCGAAGTCCTCGACGTGCGCTTCGAGCTTGCCGGAGTTGCCGATGCAGGTCATGCAGCCAAAGCCGGCGAGGTCGAAGCCCAGGGCGGAGAAGTCCTCCAGCAGCCCGGCCTCGGCCAGGTAGTCGGCGACTACCCGCGAGCCGGGAGACAGCGAGGTCTTCACCCAGGGCTTGCGTTGCAGGCCCAGCTGGCGGGCGCGGCGGGCCAGCAGGCCGGCCTGGATCATCAGCGACGGGTTGGCGGTGTTGGTGCAACTGGTAATGGCCGACATCACCACCGCGCCGTGGCCGATGGCCTCGCCGAACGACGGCTCGAAGAACGTCTGCCCGGCAGGGCCGGCAATCAGCCCCTCGCCGCCCAGCACTTCGTCGCGGAACGAGGCGCCGGCAGCAGACAGCGGCTGGCGCTGGTGCGGCTGGTGCGGGCCGGCGACGCTGGGTTCGAGGCTGGCCAGGTCCAGTTCGATCAGTTCGTCGAACTGCGGTTCAGGCAGGTGGTCACGGCGCCACAGCGGCTGGACCGTCATGTAGGCACTGACCTGGCGCCGCAGCTCGGCGGGACGACCGCTGAGCTCCAGGTAGCTCAGGGTTTCATCGTCGAACGGGAAGAACACCACGGTGGCGCCGTACTCCGGCGCCATGTTCGATACGGTCCCCCGCGCTGCCCAACCCAGGCTCGACAGACCGGGCCCGGTGAACTCGACGAACTTGCCGACCACCGAACGCCGGCGCAGGATCTGGGCCACATGCAGGGCCAGGTCGGTGGCGGTGACGCCCGGGCGCAAGGCATTGCTCAGGCGGATGCCGATGACCTCGGGGAAGCTGATCGGCACCGGCTCGCCGACCATTGCCGCCTGCCCTTCGAGGCCGCCGACGCCCCAGCCGAGCACGCCGATGGCGTTGATCATCGGGGTGTGGCTGTCGGTGGCGACCATGTCGTCCGGGTGCAGCAGGCGCTGACCGTCGCTGGTGCGGCTTTCCCAGACCACCCTGGCCAGGGCTTCCATGTTCATCTGGTGGATGATCCCGGTGCCCGGCGGGATCACGCCAAAGTTGTCCAGGCTCTTCTGCGCCCACTTGATAAAGCGATAGCGCTCGCTGTTGCGGCGAAAATCGATGTCCAGGTTGGCCTCGACCGCATCGGCCTCGGCATAGCGCTCGACGATCACCGAGTGGTCGATGGTCAGCACCGCCGGGATCAGCGGGTTCATCGCCTGCGGATCGCCCCCCAGCTCGGCGACCACGTCGCGCATGCCGGCGAAGTCGGCCAGGGCCGGCAGGCAGGTGGTGTCATGGAACATCAGGCGGTTGGGCTGGAACGGCACCTCGCAGGCCGGGCCCTCGCCGATTGCCCGCAGCAGCACCGACGGCAGCGCCTGCGGCGAGCAGCGCGCGACGTTCTCCAGGAGGATGCGGATCGAGTACGGCAGGCGTGCCAGAGCCTCGGCGCCCAGCAGCTTGTGCAGGTCGACGTAGGCAAAGGTCTGCTGGTCGATCACCAGGGAGGAAAGAAGGTCGCGGGCTGTCTCGGTCATCTCGTCGCTCGGCTTTTCTAGTTGTTGGCGGGACCGGGCAGAGGCCGGGCACCGTCGATGGGGCCGATACTAGGAGCTGGGCGCAGGGATGAAAATTGATCAATCGCCACGGGAGCGTTCTCCAAACGAGAACGCTGGAGAGGGTCAGGCGCTGGTGAGATGGTCGATGAAGGTCCGCAGGGTCGGCGAGGCCGCGTCGTATTTGCGGAACGCCAGCAGCAGGGACCGCTTGGCCCACGGCTCGGCCAGGCTCACCGCCTTCAGGCCATGGCTGCGCTGGTACTGGTTGACCACGCTGCGCGGCAGCACCGCCACGCCGAGGCCATTGGAAACCAGGCGGCACATGCAGTCGAAACTGCTGATGCGGATACGCAGCCGCAACGGCACACCGAGCGCCTCCGCCTCGCGGGTGAGCAGGTTGTACACCGAGCTTTCCAGGTGCGGGCCGACGAATTCGTGGTCCAGGGCATCGCGGAACGGTATCGACCTGCGCTGCGCCAGGGCATGCCCGGCAGGCACCACCAACACCAGCTCATCGTCACGGTAAGGCAGGGTCTCCAGGCCCTGGGCAGCCGTCTGTGCGGCGATGATGCCGAGGTCGGCACGACCATCGGCCACCGCCCGCACCACCGCCGAACCGACCCGTTCCTCGATGTCGAAGCGGATCTGCGGATAGCGCTCGGCGAATGCCGCCAAGTCCTGGGGCAGGAACTGCGACAGCGCCGAAGTGATGGCGTGGATGCGCACATGCCCTTTCACGCCGCTGGCGTAGTCGGCCAGCTCGGTGTCGAGCTGGGCCAGGGTCTGCTTGAGCTGACGGGCGTAGAACAGCAGGGACTGTCCCGCCGGGGTCAGCTCGACACCACGGGCGTTGCGGATCAGCAACGGCGAGCCGATCTGCGCTTCCAGCTCGCTGATCCGCTTGCTGATCGCCGACACCGCCAGGTGCTTGATCCGCGCCGCGCGGGTGAGGTTGCGCTCCTGGGCGACGGTGATGAACAGGTCGAGGCTGGTGAGGTCGTAGCGCATCGATGGGCTCCTCAAGCGGCCAGGAGTTTCAGGGCCCGGCGCGTCACCCGTTCGATATAGGCCGGATCGCCATGGATACGCGCCAGGAGGATCGCCCCCTCGTAGTCGGCCACCAGTTGCTGGCCCAGCTCTTCAGCGTCCTCCAGCGTCGCGAACAGCCGCGTGCAGGCCGCCGCCCAGTCGGCGAAGAAAGACCGGATCGGCGCCATCAGTTCCGGCTTGCCGTAGCTGGCGTCCACCGCCACCACGCCCATCAGGCAGCCGATGGCGTCGTCCTGGAACAGGCGCAGGGCCTTGCGCCCCATCTTCGCCAGGCGCTCGGCCGGCTCCAGGCGCTCGTCCGCGGCGATGCTGAACAGATGCCGGGCAAGGCCCTGGTGGGTCCAGTCCAGGACATCGCGCAGCAGCGATTCCTTGTTCGGATAGTGGTGATAGAACGACGCCTTGGTCAGGCCACAGGCGCTCGCCAGGGCGTCCATGGTGGTGCCGTGGTAACCCAGGCGCTTGAAGGTGATGGCGCACTGGTTGAGCAGATCGTCGCGGGAAATCTTGGGCGGGCGCATGGCTGAACCGGTCTCTCGATCAAGGCCGGTGATTCTAGGGTATAAGCGTGCCCTGCTCAATTTGACGGTTACCAACCGTTTGTTTAGTTTCAATGCGCAAACCAAACAAACGGTAAGTAACTCATCACTGCAGGAGAGCAAGGAATGACACAAGCCAACAGTGGCGCGGGACGGGTCACCCGCGAACAACGCGGCCAGTTGCTGCTGATCGGCCTGGACCGGGCCGGCAAGCGCAATGCCTTCGACAGCGCACTGCTCGCAGACCTGTCGCTGGCCCTCGGCGAGTACGAAGGCAATGACCAACTGCGTTGCGCAGTGCTGTTCGCCCACGGTGCGCATTTCACGGCGGGCCTGGACCTGATGGAACTGGCGCCGAAACTGGCCGGGGGAAGCTTCGCCTACCCGGCCGCCGGCATCGATCCATGGGGCGTCAGCGGCAAGCGCCGGACCAAGCCGGTGGTGGTCGCGGTCAACGGCACCTGCTGGACCGCCGGCATCGAGTTGATGCTCAACGCCGATATCGTCGTCGCCGAAAGCGATGCGCGCTTCGCTCACCTGGAGGTGCTGCGCGGTATCGCCCCCCTGGGCGGCTCCAGCGTGCGCTTCCCCCGCGCGGCAGGCTGGAACGCGGCGATGCGCTACCTGCTTACCGGCGACGAGTTCGATGCAGCCCAGGCATTGCACATGCGTCTGGTGACCGAGGTGGTTGAGCCGGGACAGGGGCTGGAGCGGGCCATCGCGCTCGCCGACAAGGTTGCCCGCGCCGCGCCGCTGGGCGTGCAGGCGACCCTGGAATCGGCCTTCGCCGCGCAGGACCAGGGCGATAGCGCGGCCCTGGCGTTGCTCGACGAACAGATGCTCAGGCTGATCCGCAGCCAGGATGCGCGGGAGGGGGTGATGGCGATGATGCAGAAGCGCGAGGCAGTGTTCAGCGGGCGCTGACAACGCCCGCAAACAAGGCTTGAACATCCACTACGAACGGAATGGAAGACAGTGCAGATCCCCTTGACCACCTGCGACGGCTATCCCCTCGTTGCCACCCGCTACGACGCCTGCGGCACGCCGCGCGGCAACCTGCTGGTGGCTGGCGCCACCGGCGTCCAGCAGCGCTTCTACCGGCGCTTCGCCGAACATGCCGCACGCCAGGGCCTGAACGTGCTGACCCTCGACTATCGCGGCGTCGGCCAGTCGCGCCCGGCCTCGCTGAAGGGCTTCGAGATGTCCTACCTGGACTGGGCCCGCCAGGACCTCGCCGCCGCCGTCGACCTGCTGGCCACGGACCACCTGCCTCTGTACTGGGTCGGTCACTCCTTCGGTGGCCACGCCATCGGCCTGCTTCCCGAGCCCTCGGCCATCACCGCCTGCTACAGCTTTGGCAGCGGTGCCGGCTGGGCCGGCTGGATGCCGCCGGGCGAAGCGCTCAAGGTACGCCTGCTATGGAGCTGCGTCCTGCCGGCGATCGTCGCCGCCAAGGGCTACATGGCCTGGAGCATGCTGGGGATGGGCGACGACCTGCCGCTGGGGGTGTATCGCGACTGGAAGCGTTGGTGCCGCTACCCGCACTACTACTTCGACGACCCGGACATGCAGCCCCTGCATGAGGCCTACGCCAGGGTGCGCATGCCCTGCGTCTTCGCCACGGCGCTGGACGATCCCTGGGCCCCGCCCCGTTCGCGGGACGCCTTCGTCAAGGCCTACCGCAATGCCCCGCTGATCCTGCGTGACCTGCGTCCGGCGACAGGACGCGGGCTGGGGCACATGGGCTATTTCCGCGAAGGCGCCGAACCACTGTGGGACGACGCGCTGGAGTGGCTGCTGGGCCAGGGCTAGCGACGATTCACCCGGCGAACACGATCCCCGAGCGCGCCGCCGCATTGCGGATATGCTCCTGCATGGCCTTCTGCGCCGCCGCGGGCGCATGCCGGGCCAGGGCGCGGAGGATCTTGCGGTGTTCCTGCCAGGTTTCCATCGCCCGCTCGGGGCGAATGAACGGCAGTTTCTGGCTTTCGATGAAGATCGCCTCGCTGGCCGTCACCACGTGCAGCATCGCCCGGTTGCCAGCGGCTTCGAGCAGGCGCCGGTGGAAGGCGAAGTCCAGCCGCGCCGCCGCCTCGAAGTTGCCCGCGCGCAACTCCACCCGCATGGCCTCGACGTTCGCCGCCAGTTCGTCGAGATCGTCGGCGGTCAGCGCGCTGGCAGCCTGGCCGGCGGCGAAGCCTTCCAGCACGTAGCGCAACTGGAAAGTATCCGCCGCACCGATCTGCGCGGCGAACGGCCAGCTGAACCAGGACGACTCCCCTGCTGCCTCGACCTTGGCGGACTGGACGAACACGCCCTTGCCCGGCTGCACGGTGATCACCCCCAGCGCACTGAGCGAGGACAACGCCTCGCGCAACGAAGCGCGGCTGACACCGAGGCGCTCGGCCAGGTCGCGCTGCGATGGCAGGGCATCGCCCGCCTGGTAGCCGCCCTCGCGGATCAGTCGCTGGATGGCCTGCTGGGCCTGTTCGGGGACGGCACTTCGGGTGGGGGCGTCGAGCATGTGTTCAGACCGGTCGGAACGAAGGATTCGCTGTTTTACGTCCTTTTCCGCACCTCGCGCAAGTGCGGCCCCAAACTGGCGCAAGCCCCGCAAACACTGCCTTTTTTCGGCGCAGACGCGGCAATCGTGACCGATGTGGGTACGCCAACTGTTCAGACCAGTAATACCGCTCAAACACGGGCATAGCCCTCGTTTTTCAGGATATTTCCGTTTGTGGCACGCCCGCTGCAATAGCCCCTGGCATCCGCTTCAGCCCATCGATCCGCCATGAGGTCACCACCATGCGTAAACTGCGTACCCTTCTGCTGGCCACCCTCCTCTGCGGCAGCACCCTTACCGCCCAGGCCGACGTGCTCGGCGACATCAGCCAGCGTGGCGTGCTCAAGGTCGCCGTGCCCCAGGACTTCCCGCCCTTCGGTTCGGTCGGCCCGGACCTCAAGCCCCGCGGCCTGGACATCGACACCGCGCAACTGCTCGCCGACAAGCTCGGCGTCAAGCTGGCCCTGACCCCGGTCAACAGCACCAACCGCATCCCCTTCCTCACCACCGGCAAGGTCGACCTGGTCATCTCCAGCCTCGGCAAGAACCCCGAGCGCGAGCAGGTGGTGGACTTCTCCCTGCCCTACGCACCGTTCTACCTGGCGGTATTCGGCCCCGAGGCCAGCCCGGTCGACAACGTCCAGGCCCTGGCCGGCAAGACCATCAGCGTCACCCGTGGCGCCATCGAGGACATGGCCTTGACCGCCGTGGCCCCCGAGGGCACCACGATCAAGCGTTTCGAGGACAACAACTCGACCATCGCCGCCTACCTGTCCGGCCAGGTCGACCTGATCGCCAGCGGCAGCGTGGTCATGGCAGCGATTGCCGAGAAGAACCCGAAGAAAGTCCCGGTGCTCAAGGTCAAGCTCAAGGATTCGCCGGTGTTCGTCGGCATGGCCAAGGAACAGCCGGCGCTGCGCGAGAAGGTCAACGCCATCCTGGCCGAGGCCCGCAGCGACGGCAGCCTGAACCGCAATGCCGAGAAATGGCTGAAGCAGCCGCTGCCCGCCGATTTCCAGTGAGCCCGCGCGCATGGCCTATCAATTCGATTTCGCCGCAGTCCTGAGCCAGGGTGACCTGCTGCTCAAGGGCGCGCTGTTCACCCTGGAACTGACCCTGATCGGCACCCTGGTCGGGGTGGCCGTGGGCATCCTCGGCGCGGTGGCCCGTGCCTGGCAGTTGCGGCCGTTCAACTGGTTCTTCGCGACCTACGTGGAGCTGATCCGCAACACGCCATTCATCGTCCAGCTGTTCTTCATCTTCTTCGGCCTGCCGGCCCTGGGCCTGCGCATGAGCGAATGGCAGGCGGCGGTACTGGCCATGGTGATCAACCTCGGCGCCTACTCCACCGAGATCATCCGCGCCGGCATCCAGGCCATCCCCCGGGGACAACTGGAGGCCGCCGCGGCGCTGGCGCTGAGTCGTGCCGAGACCTTCCGCCACGTGATCCTGCGCCCGGCACTGGCGCGGGTATGGCCGGCGCTGTCGAGCCAGATCGTGATCGTCATGCTCGGCTCGGCGGTGTGTTCGCAGATCGCCACCGAGGAGCTGTCGTTCGCCGCCAACTTCATCCAGTCGCGCAACTTCCGTGCGTTCGAGACCTACCTGCTGACCACCCTGGTCTACCTGGCGATGGCCATCGCCGTGCGCCAGCTCCTGAACCTGCTGGGTCGCCGCCTGATCCTGAGGAGAGGCTGATGGACTTCACCTTGTGGGACATCGTCCGCAACCTGCTTACCGGCCTGCAGTGGACCCTGCTGCTGTCATTGGTGGCCTTTGTCTGCGGCGGTCTTGGCGGGTTGCTGGTACTGATTGCGCGGATTTCCGAAAACGCCACCCTGCGCGGCCTGGCCCGCTGCTTCATCGAGCTGTTCCAGGGCACGCCGCTGCTGATGCAGCTGTTCATGGTGTTCTTCGGCATCGCCCTGTTCGGCATCGACGTCTCGGCGTGGATGGCGGCGGCGCTGGCCCTGACCCTGTTCACCAGCGCCTTCCTCGCCGAGATCTGGCGCGGCTGCGTGGAGTCGATCCCCCGCGGCCAGTGGGAGGCCGGGTCGAGCCTGGCACTGAACCGCTACGAGCAACTGCGCCACGTGATCCTGCCCCAGGCCCTGCGCATCGCCGTGGCGCCAACCGTGGGTTTCTCGGTGCAGGTGGTCAAGGGCACTGCGGTGACCTCGATCATCGGCTTCACCGAGCTGACCAAGACTGGCGGCATGCTGGCCAACGCCACCTTCGAACCCTTCCTGATCTACGGCCTGGTCGCCCTGGGCTACTTCATTCTGTGTTTTCCACTGTCGCTGGGTGCCCGTTACCTGGAGAGGAGGCTGCATGCCGCTGGTTAGAGTGTCCGCGTTGCACAAGTACTACGGAAACAACCATGTCCTGAAGGGCGTCGACCTGAGCATCGAGCAAGGCGAGGTGGTGGCGATCATCGGCCGCAGCGGCTCGGGCAAGAGCACCTTGCTGCGCACCCTCAACGGCCTTGAGTCGATCAACGACGGGGTCATCGAGGTGGACGGCGAATACCTCGACGCCGCCCGCGCCGACCTGCGCTCGCTGCGGCAGAAGGTCGGGATGATCTTCCAGCAGTTCAACCTGTTCCCGCACCTGAGCATCGGCGAGAACGTCATGCTCGCCCCGCAACTGGTGAAGAAGACGCCGAAGGCCGAAGCCCGCGAGCTGGCGCAGCGCATGCTGGCGCGGGTCGGCCTAGGCGAGCGTTTCGACGCCTACCCCGACCAGCTCTCCGGCGGCCAGCAGCAGCGGGTGGCAATCGCCCGCGCCCTGGCGATGTCGCCGAAAGTACTGCTGTGCGACGAGATCACCTCGGCGCTGGACCCGGAGCTGGTCAACGAAGTACTGGCCGTGGTCCGCGAGCTGGCCCGGGAAGGCATGACCCTGGTGATGGTCACCCACGAGATGCGCTTCGCCCGCGAGGTCGGCGACAAGCTGGTGTTCATGCACCAGGGCAAGGTGCATGAGATGGGTGATCCGAAGGTACTGTTCGATGCACCGCAGACGCCGGAGCTGGCGAACTTCATTGGTAGCGTGGCCTGACCACAGGATTCGCGTCCGGGGCACTCGTCGTCACAGTGCGCCCCGGGCCCCTTCCTCCAGGGTCTTCCACAATCGGCGCATGGTCGGGTTCTGGTTGGCGTGGGCGCAGTACGAGCGGATCTCCAGGCGAGTGCTCCAGTCCTCGCCGCCAGCCCGGACCAGGCGGCCGCGCTCCAGCTCCTCGGCCACCGCGCTCTGCGGCAGCCAGGCCACGCCATGGCCATCCACGGCCATGCGCATCAGCAGCATCGCCATGTCCGCCTCGTAGCAACGCTCCAGCACGCAAGCGCTCGGGCCATTCTTGATGACGATGTCGGCCACCCGGCCAAGGAAGGTGGTGGCGGTGTACGCCAGATGCGGCACCGGCCGCGCCGAGCTGCCCGGCAGGCGAAAGCGCGGCTTGCCGGTCGCGTCCGGGGCGCACAGCGGCAGGAACACATCGTGGCCGAGGGTCAGGCTGCCGAAGCGTGCGGTGTCCATCAGGATCGGCGCCAGCGGGTGGTGATAGACAATCATCAGGTCGCAGCTGCCCTCCTCCAGGGCAATCACCGCGTCATGGATGTTGGCCGCCACCACCCGTGCGCTGAACTGGCCATTGCGTGACTGGAACTGGCCCAGCCATTGCGGCAGGAAGGTCATCGACAGGCTGTGCCCGGCGGTCACCTGGATCGAACGCCCGGGCATGCGTTCCACGTCACGCAACGCGGCGCGCAGCCGGAGCAGGCCAGCCAGGGCCTCGCGGCCTTCATCGCAGAAGATCCGCCCGGCGGCGGTCAACTGCACCGGATAGGTGCCCCGGTCCACCAGCTCCACCCCGACCCACTCTTCCAGCGAGCGAATGCGCCGCGACAGCGCCGACTGGGTGATGCAGCGCACCTCGGCGGCACGGGAGAAATTCTTCCACTCGGCAATCGCCAGCAGATCGTCCAGCCATTTGACTTGCATGTCGCACCTCGCTGAGTGGCGCCAGTGTACTGCGCGCCAGTCCCGGATCCGCAGCCTTTTCAGCGAACTATTCCAAAAGCGCATGGGGTCATCGGGATTACTCATCAAGCCGCTGCGCCGGCGTCCCTAGAATCCGCCCAATCCCGCATCCCCGCACAACAACAAGAGGATCACCCCGTGAAAAACAATCGACTTCCACGTCGCATCGCCTGCGGCATCGCCCTCGGCGTGCTCACCGGCTGGGCTTGCCATCATTTCGCAGGGAGCGAGCAGCAGGCCAGGGACATCGCCGGGTATTTCTCCATGGTCACCGACATCTTCCTGCGCCTGATCAAGATGATCATCGCGCCGCTGGTGTTCGCCACCCTGGTCGGCGGCATCGCCAGCCTGGGCGACTCACGCTCGGTGGGACGCATCGGTCTGCGTGCGATGGCCTGGTTCGTCAGCGCGTCGGTGGTGTCGCTGCTCATCGGCATGGGCCTGGTCAACCTGTTCCAGCCCGGCGCCGGGCTGAACATGGACATCAGCCAGCACGCCGCTGCGCCACTGGCAGTCAACACCGGTGATTTCAGCCTCAAGGTGTTCATCAGCCACGTGTTCCCGCGCAGCTTCGCCGAGGCCATGGCCAACAACGAGATCCTGCAGATCGTGGTGTTCTCGCTGTTCTTCGGCTTCGCCCTGGCGGCGGTGAAACGCGCAGGCTACAACGGCATCAGCCAGGCCGTGGACGAACTGGCCAAGGTCATGTTCCGCGTCACCGACTACGTCATGGCCCTGGCGCCGATCGGCGTGTTCGCCGCCATCGCCTCGGCCATCACCGTGCAGGGCCTGGTCCTGCTGCTGGACTTCGGCAAGCTGATCGCCCAGTTCTACCTGGGCATCGGCCTGCTCTGGCTGGTGCTGTTCGGCGCCGGCTACCTGTTCCTCGGACGCAGCGTGCTGACCCTCGGCAAACTGATCCGCGAGCCGGTGCTGCTGGCCTTCTCCACCGCCAGCAGCGAGTCCGCCTACCCCAAGACCATGGAAGCCCTGGAGAAATTCGGCGCGCCGAAGCGAGTGTCGAGCTTCGTCCTGCCGCTGGGTTATTCGTTCAACCTCGATGGCTCGATGATGTACCAGGCCTTCGCCATCCTGTTCATCGCCCAGGCCTACAACATCGACCTGAGCTTCACCCAGCAGTTGCTGATCCTGCTGACCCTGATGATCACCAGCAAGGGCATGGCCGGGGTAGCCCGGGCCTCGGTGGTGGTGGTCGCCGCCACCCTGCCGATGTTCAACCTGCCGGAAGCCGGCCTGCTGCTGATCCTCGGCATCGACCAGTTCCTCGACATGGCTCGCACAGCCACCAACGTGGTCGGCAACAGCATCGCCACCGCCGTGGTCGCCAAGGCCGAGGCCGGGCAACCCGATGACGGACACGAGCCTGCCCGCCAACCCTCGCCATCGCTTGCCTGAGGAACCGACCATGACTTCTGCCCCACGCAAACTCGGCATCGTCGGCGGCCTCGGCGCGCTGGCCGGCGGCGACCTGTTCTACAAACTGCTGCGCTCACGCGCCGTGCTCGACGCGCAGGACCGCTACCACTTCCTGTTCGAGCAGCACCCGTTTCGTGACCTGGAGCTGCCGCTGGATCGCGAGGCAAACATGACGGCACGCAAGTTCTATGTGTTTCAGGTCTGCCGTTCGTTCGAGACCAACGGCGTCGACGCGGTGCTGCTGCCGTGCTTCGCCAGCCATACCTTCCGCGAAGAGGTCCAGGCAGAACTGGGCATTCCGGTGCTGGACATGCTTGATGCCCTGGCCCTGCACCTGCAGCACTGCGTCGAGCCGGGGACGCCGCTGGGGGTGATCGCCTCGGACTTCGTGCGCCACTCCGGCCTGCTGGAACGTTATTTGGGCGCGCACTACCCGCTGATCTATCCCGACGACGCCGGACAACAGGCGCTGATGCAGGCGATGTACGCTGCGGGCGGCGTCAAGGATGGGCATCTCCAGGGCCTGCCGCTGGAAACGCTGTACCAGGTCAGCCTGGCACTGCAGGCCGAAGGCGCGCAATGGATCGTGCCGGGCCTGACCGAACTGTCGCTGCTCTGTACCACGCTGCAGCAGCGCGGCATCGCCGTGCTGGATATCAACGACATCTACTCCAGCTTCGCTACCCGCCGCCCCGGGCAGGCACAACGGCCCGCGTTCAAGCTGGGCATCGTCGGCGGGGTCGGGCCGGCGGCGACCGTGGACTTCATGGGCAAGGTGGTCGCCAACACCCCGGCCGGCAAGGATCAGGACCACCTGAAGATGGTGGTGGAACAGAACCCGCAGATTCCCGACCGCACGGCCAGCCTGCTGCACGCCGAGACCGATCCGACCCTGGCCCTGTACGCCACCTGCAAGCGGCTGGAAAGCGCCGGGGCCCACGCCATCGCCATTCCCTGCAACACCGCGCATGCATTCGTCGAGCGGATCCAGGGGCATCTGCGGGTGCCCATCGTCAACATGCTGCACGAGACCCTGGCGCATATCCGCGAACACTACGGCACGCAGCGCCAGATCGGCCTGCTGGCAACCTCCGGCACGGTGCACAGCCAGGTCTACCACCAGGCCGCCGCGCAACTGGGCCTGCAACTGATCGCCCCTGCCCACGACTACCAGGCCCTGGTCATGCAGGCGATCTATGGCGAGCGGGGGATCAAGGCCGGCTTCACCGAGGGCATCTGCCGCGAGCAGTTGCTGGTGGCCGCCGAGCACCTCTGCGACCTCGGTGCCGGAGTGCTGATCCTCGGCTGCACCGAACTGCCACTGGTGCTGGCCCATTGCGAGGCATTCGCCCTGGGCGAGCGTCGGGTGCCGCTGGTCGACCCGACCACCGTGCTCGCCCGCCGCTGCGTGGCCCTGGCGCTGCCCTAGGGTACAAAGCCTTAGCGCAGCTCCGGCCAGGTCGTCAGAACGTCGAACCCATCCTCGGTCACCACCACCATGTGCTCCCACTGCGCCGACAGCGAGCTGTCGCGGGTCACCACGGTCCAGCGGTCGGCCAGGGTCTGGGTCTGGCGCTTGCCGGCGTTGAGCATGGGCTCGATGGTGAAGATCATCCCCGGCTTGAGCTTCATGCCGTAGCCGGGCTGGCCGAAGTGCAGGACCTGCGGCTCGTCGTGGTAGATGCGGCCAATGCCGTGCCCGCAATACTCGCGCACCACGCTGAAGCCCGCGCCCTCGCCCACCGCCTGGATCGCATGGCCGATATCACCCAGGGTCGCCCCCGGCTTCACTGCGCGGATGCCCGCCCACATGGCCTCGAAGGTCACGTCCACCAGGCGCTGCGCCTCGGCGCTGACCTGGCCCACGCAGTACATGCGGCTGGTGTCGCCGAACCAGCCGTCCTTGATCACCGCCGTATCGATATTGACGATATCGCCGTCCTTGAGCACCCGGCCCGAGGGAATGCCGTGGCACACCACTTCGTTGACCGAGACGCACAGGGTCTTGGGAAAACCGTGGTAGCCGACGTTGGCCGGGGTGGCCTTCTGCACGTTGACGATGTAGTCGTGGCAGATACGGTCCAGCTCATCGGTGCTGACGCCGGGCTGCACGTGCGGGGCGATCATCGCCAGCACGTCGGCGGCAAGTTCCGCGGCGACACGGGCCTGGGCGATCTGTTCTTTGGAGTGAAGGGTCACGCCTTTCAATGCTGGGCCTCCATGGCAAGGGTCATCGGCGTGCCTTCGAGGGCGCAGACGCGCTTGAGGTCGAGGCCGCCCTGTTGCTCGGCCTGGATCAGCAGGCGGCAGATTTCATTGTGGTTCAGGTCGGGATGCAGCTCGGCAAGCATGCCGATGCGCATCCAGTGTTCAGCCTGGGCGTTGATCGAGCGGCTCAGGGCATTACTGGCGACGCGAAGACTCTCATGCATCGATTCCGAGATCTTTACGATACCCATGGAAAATTCCTATACGAAACGCAGACGATTCGTATATTAACCGAAAATTTGCACTGGGTAACATTTCCCGCTTGATCCGCTGTACGGCGGCTCACTGGAAAAGCACAGTTTCGCGCTTACGCTTTGTCAAAGCCCAAGCAAAAACATCAGGGAAGCCAGACAGGTGCCATCGATCTATCAGCTCAAACCGCGCTTCCAGGCCCTGCTGCGGCCTGGCGTCACCCGCTTGTACGAACGCGGGGTCACCGCCAACCAGGTGACCCTGTTCGCCGCCGTCGTCTCCGTCCTGCTGGGCCTGCTCCTGGCCTGGGGTGCCAGCCATGCCTGGCTGTTCGCCCTGCTGCCGCTGTGGATGCTGCTGCGCATGGCGCTGAATGCCGTCGACGGCATGCTCGCCCGCGAGTTCGGCCAGCAATCGCGCCTGGGCGCCTACCTCAACGAACTCTGCGACGTGATCGCCGACACCGCGCTGTACCTGCCCTTCGCCCTGCTGCCCGGGGTTTCGCCACTGCTGGTGGTGCTGGTGGCGGTGGCCGCGCTGGTCAGCGAGTACGCCGGGGTCATGGGCCCGCTGGCCGGGGCCTCGCGGCGCTACGACGGGCCCATGGGCAAGAGCGACCGCGCCTTCGTCTTCGGCGCCCTGGGCCTCGGGGTCGCCTTCGCCCTGCCCGCCGCCTGGATCAATGGCGCGTTGCTGGTGGTCCTCCTGCTTTGCCTCTATACCCTCTACAACCGGGTGCGCCGCGGTCTGGCCGAAACCCGCTGATTTCCCCCGCTGGATAAGGAATCGTCCCATGCGCCAGGCGCAATCCCTGCATTTCACCACCCATGACGGCGTCGAGCTGTTCTACCGCCACTGGCCCGCGCAACGTGAGCCCGGCCAGGAAAAACGCGCGGTGGTGCTGTTCCACCGCGGCCACGAGCACGGCGGGCGCATGGCCCACCTGGTGGACGAGCTGAACCTGCCCGACCACGATTTCTTCGCCTGGGACGCCCGCGGCCACGGCCAGTCCCCCGGTACCCGCGGTGACAGCCCGGGCTTCGCCCACAGCGTGCGCGACGTGCAGACCTTCATCGACCATATCGGCGAGCAGCACGGCATTCCCGAGCAGGACATCGCCGTGGTGGCGCAGAGCGTCGGCGCCGTGCTGGTGGCGACCTGGGCCCACGACTACGCGCCCAAGGTGCGTTGCCTGGTGCTCGCCTCGCCGGCCTTCGACATCAAGCTCTACGTGCCTTTCGCCCGCCCCGGCCTGAAGCTGCTGCGGGCCTGGCGTGGCAATTTCTTCGTCAACAGCTACGTCAAGCCGCAACTGCTCACCCATGACGCCGAACGGGTGCTGTCCTACCGCAGCGACCCGCTGATCGCCCGGCCAATCTCGGTGAACATGCTGCTCGGCCTGTACGATGCCGCCGACCGCGTGGTGGCCGATGCCCAGGCCATCCAGGTGCCCACCCAGGTGCTGATTTCCGGGTCCGACTTCGTGGTCCGGCGCAAGCCGCAGGAGCAGTTCTTCGAGCGCCTGGGTACCCTGCACAAGGAAAAGCACATCCTGCCCGGCTTCTTCCACGACACCCTCGGCGAGCGGGACCGCGGCCATGCCCTGGCGCGGATCCGCCGCTTCATCGGCGAGTGCTTCGCCCGCGCGGCGGAACGCCCCTCCCTGCTCGACGCCGACCGTCACGGCGCCAGCTGCGCCGAGGCCGAGACCCTGGCCGCGCCGCTGCCCAGGTACTCGCCGGCCAACCTCTACTGGCAGGCCACCCGCGCCTCGCTGCGCCTGGGCCGGCAGTTCTCGGAAGGGATCAAGCTGGGCTTCGACACCGGTTTCGATTCCGGCAGCACCCTGGACTACGTCTACCGCAACCAGCCCACCGGCAAGGGCGGCTTCGGCAAGGCGGTGGACCGCAACTACCTGGACGCCATCGGCTGGCGCGGCATCCGCCAGCGCAAGCTGCACGCCGAGGAACTGCTGCGCCTGGCCATCGAGCGCCTGCGCGGGCAAGGCCGGCCGGTGCATATCGTCGATATCGCCGCCGGCCACGGGCGCTATATCCTCGAAGCCCTGCAAGACCTGGAACAGCGTCCCGACTCCATCCTCCTGCGCGACTACAGCGAGCTGAACATCGAGCAAGGCAGCGCGCTGATCGCGGAAAAGGGCCTTGGCGACATCGCCCGCTTCATCCGCGGCGATGCCTTCGACCGCGCCTCCCTCGCCGCCCTCGATCCGCGCCCGACCCTGGCGGTGGTCTCCGGCCTGTATGAACTGTTCCCCGACAACGACCTGGTCCGCGCCTCCCTCGGTGGCCTGGCCGATGCCGTGGAAGACGGCGGCTACCTGGTCTACACCGGCCAGCCGTGGCACCCGCAACTGGAGATGATCGCCCGCGCCCTGACCAGCCATCGCGGCGGCCAGGCCTGGGTCATGCGCCGGCGCAGCCAGGCGGAAATGGATCAACTGGTGGCGGCCGCCGGCTTCCGCAAACTGGAACAGCGCATCGACGAGTGGGGCATCTTCAGCGTCAGCCTCGCCCAGCGGGTGCGCTGATGCAGGTGCCACGGGAAGCCGGGCTGATCAGGCGGGGCGTGCTCTGGCTGCTCCTGCTCGGCCCGCTGTTCTTCCTCAGCTACGGCCTGAGCAACCACTACACGGCCCAGCGCGACGATGTCGGCAGCCTGGTGTTCGAATGGGAAAGGGCCATCCCCCTGTGGAAGTGGAGCATCGTGCCGTACTGGTCGATCGACCTGCTGTACGGCCTGTCCTTCCTCTTGCCCCGCAGTCGCCTGGAAATGGACCGGCATGCCTTGCGCCTGCTCAGCGCGCAACTGATCTGCGTGACCTGCTTCCTGCTCTGGCCACTGCGTTTCACCTTCGAGCGGCCCGAAATGGACGGTCTGTTCGGCTGGCTGTTCGACGTGCTGATGGGCTTCGACAAGCCCTACAACCAGGCGCCGTCGCTGCATATCGCCCTGCTGGTGATCGTCTGGGCGATGTTCGCCCGGCACACCCGGGGTACGGGACTGCGCCTGTTGATGCATGGGTGGATGGCGCTGATCGGGCTGTCGGTCCTGACCACCTGGCAGCATCACTTCATCGACCTGCCCACCGGCGCCCTGGCCGGTTTCCTGTGCCTGTGGCTGTGGCCGCGGGATGGCCAGTCGCCGTTGCGTCTGGCACGCCTGCCGGCCTCGGCGCGACGCTACCACCTGGCCGCACGCTATGCCGTCGCTGCCGGTCTGCTCGCCGCACTGGCCTTCACCCTGCAAGGCATCTGGCTCTGGCTGCTGTGGCCCGGCGTGGCGCTGCTGCTGGTGGCGCTGAACTACGGGCTGATCGGCCCCGGCGGCTTCCAGAAAGGTGCCGACGGCCGCCAGTCCTGCGCCGTGCGCTGGCTGCTGGCGCCCTACCTCGCGGCAGCCTGGATCAACTCACGGCTGTGGACCCGCCGGCATCCCCAGGCCGATGAAGTCTGCGACGGGGTCTTCCTCGGGCGCCTGCCGGCGAACGGCGAGGCCGCGGACTTCGCCAGCATCCTCGACCTCTGCGCGGAACTGTCGCTGCGACCAGAACCTGGCCAGCACTACCGCGGCCTGCCGAGCCTGGACCTGGTAGCGCCGGACAGCGACCTCTGCCGTGACGCCGCGCAAGCCATCGAAACCCTGCGCGGCCACGGCCCGCTGCTGGTCTGCTGCGCCCTCGGCTATTCGCGCAGCGCCAGCGTGGTGGCGGCCTGGCTGGTGCTGAGCGGCCGCTGCGCCACGGTCGACGCCGCCGAAGCCCTGATCCGTCGCGCCCGCCCCGGGGTGGTGCTGTACCCGGCCCATCGTCACCTGCTGGAACAACTCACCTCGGGAACCTGTCCATGAGCGAAGAACCGCAACTGGCCCTGACCGCACGCCTGCTGCAACGTGGCCGGCAGATCGAGCGCCTGTCCGACGGCATCAGCCTGGTCGCCCTGGTGGTCGGCCTGGCGCCGTTGTTCGTCGTCGCCCGCCACCCCGTGCTGACCGGCATGCTCTGCGCGCTGTTGCTTGCCCTTGGCCTCGCCCAGAAGTACCACGCCCTGCGGGTGGCGCTGGATGCCGAGCTGATCGGCGCCCTGGCAGGCGATGCCGGACGCCTCAGCAGCCGTACCCGCGCCCTCGACCAGTCGCTGTACGAACTGGGCCTGAAACCCGCCGGCCGCGAGCGCGACTGGCTGTCACGCTGCCGCGGCGCCCTGCGCCTGCTGCGCTGGCAGGCGGTGTGCCTCGTCTTGCAGGTTGTGCTGGCCCTGTTCGGCCTGCTGCTTCTCCCCTGGCTTCCACTGGCTGCATAAGGACCCGTTCATGCTCGCCACCCTCACTGCCTTCCTCATCACCTCCTTCGCCCGCCTGGTCACCGGCGCCCGCGCCCTGTGGCTGGGCTGCAGCCCGCTGCCGATCCAGCGCCTGTACTACGCCAACCACAGCAGCCACGGCGATTTCGTGCTGATCTGGGCCTCGCTGCCGGACACCCTGCGCCGGCGCACTCGCCCGGTGGCCGGGGCCGACTACTGGCTCAAGCCAGGTATGCGCAGCTTCCTGATCCAGAAGGTGTTCAACGGCGTGCTGCTGGACCGCCAGCGCAGCGAGCCGCAGGCCGATCCGCTGCAACCGGTGAAGGACGCCCTGGCTGCGGGCGACTCGCTGATCTTCTTCCCCGAAGGCACGCGCAACCTCGGCGACGAGCCGCTGCTGCCGTTCAAGAGCGGCCTGTTCCACCTCGCCGCCTCGCGTCCGCAGATCGAGGTGGTGCCGGTGTGGATCGCCAACCTCAACCGGGTCATGCCCAAGGGCCGCACCCTGCCCCTGCCGCTGCTGTGCACCCTGAGCTTCGGCGAGCCACTGCACCTGCAGGCCGACGAGAGCAAGCAGGCCTTCATCGACCGCGCGACCCAGGCCCTGCTGGCCCTGGCCCCGAAGGAGTCCTGAGATGGAACAGAGCACCTGGCCCCTGTTCGCCGGCATCGGCGCCCTGCTGCTGCTCGCCAGCATCGTCGGACGAGCACTGAAATGGCGTGCAGGCGAAGGCCCGCACGCGGTCATCGACAACCTCAACGCCCGCATCGATGCCTGGTGGGTGATGGTCCTGGTCATCGGCCTGGCCTTCATCTTCGGCAAGACCGGGGTGATCGTGCTGTTCTACCTGGTGTCGTTCTACGCCCTGCGCGAGTTCATCACCCTCACCCCGACCCGGCGCGGCGACTACCCGGCACTGGTCCTGGCCTTCTACGTGGCGCTGCCAGTGCAGTACCTGCTGATCGGCTTCGACTGGTACGGGCTGTTCAGCATCTTCATCCCGGTGTACCTGTTCCTGCTCCTGCCGATCCTCGCCAGCTTCGGCGGCGATACCACGCGCTTCCTCGAAAGGGCGTCGAAGGTGCAGTGGGGGCTGATGATCGCGGTGTACTGCCTGTCCTCGGTGCCGGCGCTGATGACCCTGGACATCCCCGGCTACGAGGGGCGCAACCTGCTGCTGATCGCCTGGCTGATCCTCGTGGTGCAGATCAGCGACGTGTTGCAGTACGTCTGCGGCAAGCTGTTCGGCAAGCGCAAGGTGGCGCCGTCGCTGTCACCGTCCAAGACCCTCGAAGGCCTGGTGGGCGGCGTGGCCCTGGCCACCCTGGTGGGGGCCGCGCTGTACTGGATCACCCCGTTCAACCCGTGGCAGGCGGCGTTGATGGCGCTGGTGGTGAACGTGATGGGCTTCTTCGGCGGGCTGGTGATGTCGGCGATCAAGCGCGACCGCGGGGTGAAGGACTGGGGGCACATGATCGAGGGCCATGGCGGCATGCTCGACCGCATGGACTCGGTGTGCTTCGCGGCGCCCATCTTCTTTCACTTCGTCCGCTACTGGTGGGCGTGAACGGGCGTGCATGGCAAGCTCGATCAAGTAGCTGGCAGGGGAAGGCAAGCAGCGTCATCGGCAAGCGTGTCCAATGGGCAGTCAGCATTTCCCGGGTCGGGAGGTGCCAGGCCTGACCCACAAGAGCCGACACGGCCGGTATCGCCTGCGTGCCAACACCCCCATAATCGTCGCGCCCCGACCGTAGAGGGCGTCTGCCACCAGGAGTACCGTCATGGGCAAACTTGCTCTGGCTGCCAAGATCACCCACGTTCCTTCCATGTACCTGTCCGAACTGCCCGGCCCGCGCCAGGGCTATCGCCAGGCCGCGATCGACGGCCACAAGGAAATTTCCCGGCGCTGTCGCGAGCTGGGCGTCGATACCCTGGTGGTGTTCGACACCCACTGGCTGGTCAACGCCAACTACCACATCAACTGCAACCCGCACTTCAAGGGCACCTACACCAGCAACGAGCTGCCGCACTTCATCGCCAACATGGACTACGAAGTGCCGGGCAACGCCGAGCTGGGCAAGCTGATGGCCGCCGAAGCCAACCGCTATGGGGTCGAGACCATGGCCCACGACGCCACCAGCCTGGGTCCTGAGTACGGCACCCTGGTGCCGATGCGCTACATGAACGAAGACCAGCATTTCAAGGTGGTCTCGGTCTCGGCGCTGTGCACCTCGCACTTCCTCAACGACAGCGCGCGCCTGGGCTGGGCCCTGCGCAAGGCGGTGGAAGACCACTACGACGGCACCGTGGCCTTCCTCGCCAGCGGCTCGCTGTCGCACCGCTTCGCCCAGAACGGCCAGGCGCCGCAGTTCGCCGACAAGGTCTGGAGCCCGTTCCTGGAAACCCTGGACCACCGTGTGGTGCAGATGTGGGAGAACGGCGAGTGGGACGATTTCTGCACCATGCTGCCGGAGTACGCGGTGAAGGGGCATGGCGAAGGCTTCATGCATGACACCGCGATGCTGCTGGGCGCGCTGGGCTGGTCGAAGTACGACGGCAAGGCCGAGGTGGTGACGCCGTACTTCGGTTCGTCGGCGACGGGGCAGATCAATGCGATCTTCCCGGTGACGCCGCAGGATGGATCGGCGATTCCGGAAGCCCAGGCTTCGGCGGGGCAATTGGCGGCGGTCGGCCGGCTGTAAGCTCATTCTCCCGGCCAGCCCACCTTCTCGCGGCTGGCCACCCGCTCCCACAGAGCCTGTGTAACCCACTCCTTCTTCCCCCCTCCCCCCTGGCAGCCCCGATCAAATCCGACAGCAGGCTGAGTCAAGAACCTACCGCTCGTTAGGCATTTAATGCAAAGTGTAACAAATGCTCCCGGTCGCCCTTGCCGCCTCAGCCAACTCCAATTATTCAGGCCGCCACCATGATCAACGTCGAAACCCCCACCTATTACTCCGCCACCAAGAAGTACAACCTCGCCTTCCCCACCCTGGAAAACGATATCGAAGCCGATGTCGTGGTGATCGGCGGCGGTTTCTCGGGGATCAACACCGCCCTGGAACTGGCCGAGAAAGGCATCACCAATATCGTGGTGCTGGAAGCGCGCTACCTCGGCTTCGGCGGTACCGGGCGCAACGGCGGGCAGATCATGGCCGGCATCGGCCACGACCTGGAGAAGATCAAGGGCAGCGTCGGCGAAAAGGGCCTGCAGCAGATCTTCGAGATCGCCGAGATGGGCGCCGGGATCATCAAGGAGCGCATCGCCAAGTACGCCATCGACGCAGACTTCTGCCACGGCTACGGCTACATGGGTTTCAACGCCCGCCAGGAAAAGACCCTGCGCACCTGGGAAAAGGAATTCAGGAAGGTCAACAGCAAGGACGAGATCCGCTTCCTCGGCGGTTCCGAGGTCAAGCAGATCATCGGCTCCGACGCCTACAGCAGCGCCCTGCTGCACATGGGCGGCGGCCACGTGCATTCGCTGAACCTGCTGCTCGGCGAAGCCCAGGCCCTGGTCGGCCATGGCGCGCGCATCTTCGAGCACAGCGCCGCCCTGGAGGTGAGCTACGGCGACACCATCACCGTGCGCACCGGCCGCGGCTCGGTGAAGGCCAGCAAGCTGCTGTGGGCCTGCGACAGCTTCCTCAACAAGCTGGAACCGGAACTGCACAGCCGCACCATCAACACCTTCGCCTTCCAGTTGATGACCGAGCCGCTGCCGGAAGAGCTGATCCAGCGCATCAGCCCGATCCGCGGCGCCTACAGCGATATCCGCCCGGTCATCGACTACTACCGGGTGACCAACGAGAACCGCCTGCTGTTCGGCGCCGCCACACCCTTCGTCGAGCACATCCCCAACGACCTCAAGGCCTGGAACCGTGCGCTGATGCTGAAGATCTTCCCGTACCTGAAGGACGTGAAGATCGACCTGGCCTGGGGCGGCCCGATGGCCACCAGCGCCAACCTGTTCCCGCAGATCGGCACCCTGAGCGGACGGCGCAATGCGTTCTACGTGCAGGGCTATTCCGGCTTCGGCGTGACCCCGAGCCACATCATCTGCAAGATCCTCGCCGAGGGCATGGCCGAAGGCTCCAGCCGCTACGAGCTGATCAGCTCGGTGAAGCACGCGAAGATCATCGGCAAGGACAACTTCCGCCCGGCGATCCTCACGGCGGCCAAGACCCTGCACCAGCTCTCGGGATTCTTCAACGGCCGGCGCTGATGCGCTAGACGGCACGGATCAGCAGCAGCCAGTCCGTCACCTGCACCACCCGGATCGGCAGGCTCTGCTGGAGGATCTCCAGGGTCTGCCGGCTGTCGTCGAGGGGAAAGCGGCCGCTGACCCGCAGGCCGGCGATCCCGGGTTCCACCCGCACCCAACCCTTGCGATAGCCGCGCAAGGCCTCGACCAGATTGCCCAGGGGTTCGTTGTGCGCCACCAGCCAGCCTTGCAGCCAGGCGGTTTCCATGGCGCCCATGGCGGTCTGTTCGAACACCCCGCCAGGGCTGAACCAGGTCACTCGCCCGGCCGGCAGCGCCTGCCCGGTGGCGGCGGCCGGCAACAGGCGCACGCCGTCGCGCAGGGTCACCACCCGCGAACGCCCCGGCAGCTCGCGCAAGGTCAATTGCCCGCCGTCGCTGAGCAAGGTGCCGGAGGCGGTGTGGATCGACAGCGGCCGCCGGACCAGAGGCGCAACCTCGATCAGCATTTCCCCCTCGTGCAAGCGCAAGCGTCGCTGTTCGCCGTCGAACCAGAGCGACACCCGGCTGCGCGCATTGAGCTGCAACTGGCTGCCGTCGCTCAGCCGCCAGCTGCCGCGTTCGGCAGTGCTGGTGCGGTATTCGAGGCCATCGCCCATGCCCTCGCCGCTCAGCCAGCCGGCACCGCCCACCAGCAGGCCGATCCCCAAGGCGGTGCGCAGGAAAGCGCGGCGGCCATCGGGCTGCTCAAGGCTGCGCAACAGCGGCTGGCTGGCCCGGCCGCGCCAGGGCGACTGCTGGAACTGCGCCAGCCCCGCCAGCAGGCGCTGGTACACCTGGCGATGATGGGTGGAACGGTTGCGCCAACGTTCCAGCTCGGCCTGCTGCACGGCATCGAAATCACCGGATTGCAGGCGCACCATCCAGTCGATGGCCTCCTCCGCCACCGGGTCGTCGAGCCGCTGCTCCTTCATGCTTCCAGTCCTCGATAACAGCAGCGCAGCGCCTGCGCCATCAGTTGATGGATACGCCCAAGGGACAATCCCAGGCGCTGCTGGATCTGCACGTAGGTCAAGCCTTCCAGCTGGCTCAGCACGAACACCGTGCGGGCCTGACTGGACAGGCCGTCGAGCTGGCGATCGATGGCCACCAGGCTCTCCACCAGCATCAGTTGCTCATGGGGCGATGGCTGCAACTCCTCGGGCACCAGGGCCAGGGCTTGCAGATAGGCCTTTTCCAGGTCGCGGCGGCGCCAGGTCTCGTACATCAGGCGCTGCGCGATGGTGGTCAGCAGGGCCCTGGGCTCGCGGATGGCGCCGGGGTCGGGGAGCATCCACAGGCGCAGGAAGGTCTCCGCAGCGATGTCCTCGGCGCTGTGGTTGCAGCCGGTGCGAAACGCCAGGCGGCCACGCAGCCACAGGTAGTGCTGCTGGAAGAGACGGGTAACGGTCTGCTGCTTGGGCAGGTTGTTCGTGTCCATGGGTCTGACAATCTTCTGCGGGACTGAGCACGCCATCGGACAAGAAGGTGGTGGCCGGTCATGTGATCGGTTGACTGCTTCCCTGGCAGTTGGCTGGAGTGTGCCCCAGGGAATCGAAGCTGAAAAAGAATAAAAAATGTTACAAATAGACCTGTCCAGCATATGCATTTTCACCCGACGAGACCCATCCGCCAGCAAAGCCGGCTCCGCCAAGAATGGTCGCCAGCCAGCTCGCCAGACGCTCTGTCAGAGCCGGCTTTGCTGGCGGATGGGCCTCGTGCCGGCCTGCCGCTACTGCACGGCCAGGGCTCCGCGCTCCTGCTCGCGCAGCGGCCGCACCAGCCAGCTGATCACCAGGGTCAGCAGCAGGATCACCGCCGCCAGGAACCACAGCACGCCGTGGAAGGCACCGTCGTAGCCGCCGCGCAGCAGTTCGCCCAGCGACTGCGCCTCGGCTACGCCCTGCAAGATGCTGTCGAGGTTGCCGGCCGCCACGCTGTCGAGCCAGTGACGCACGCTCGCGGGGTCCGTGTTGAAGGCCGCCAGCCCGAAGCGCAGGCGGCCGTCGAGCAGGGTCGCCAGCAGCGAGCCGTACACCGCCACGGCGATTGCCTCGCTGCCGAGGCGGAAGGTGTTGAGCAGGCCGGCGGCCATGCCGGCTTTCTGCTCGGGCACGGTGCGCAACGCCAGGCCGTCCACCAGGCCGGCCGACAGGCCCATGCCCGCCCCCACCAGCAACAGCGGCACCGCCAGTTGCCACAGCGTGGCGTGTATCTGGGCCACCAGGGCCAGACTCACCACGCCAACGAGCAAGGCCAGCAGGCTGGCCTTGAGAATGCCCACCGCCGACACCCCGCGGGCCGCCCACTTGCCGGCCAGGATCGGGCAGAACAGCATCGGCACGGTCAGCAGCAACATGGCCAGGCCGGCCTGGGTCGGGCTCAGGCGCAGCACGCCGAACAGGTAGCTGGGCAGGTAGGTGAGCAAGGTGACGAAGCCGAACGACGCCGCCACGGTCACCAGCGCCAGGCCCACGAACGGGCCGCTGGCGAGCAGCGACAGGTCGAGCATCGGTTGCCGGTGACGGCGCTCCTGCCAGGTGAACGCCGCCAGCAACACCACCGCCAACGCCACCAGGCCGAGCACGCCGGGGCTCGACCAGCCCCACTGCGAGCCCTGGACGATGGCGATCATCAGCGCCAGCAAGGCCAGGACGAACAACGCGGTGCCGCCCAGGTCGAAACGCGCCTGGTGTTCGGCGAGCTGCCCGTCACGGCTGATCAGCGGCGTGCCGAGCAGCACCAGGACCAGGGTCAGGGTGTGCGCCCAGAAGATCGCCCGCCAGCCGACGCTCTCGATCAGCAGCCCGGACAGGGTCGGGCCGAGACTGACGCCCAGGCCGGCGACCGTGCCGAACAGGGCGAAGGCCCTCAGCCGCGCGGCGCCGTCGAAATGGGTGGAAAGGATGGCGATGCCGCAGGAGAAGATCGCCGCCGCCCCGATCCCCGCCAGCGCCCGACCGAAGTCCAGGACCCAGGCCTCGCTGGCCAGGGCCGAGACGACCGAGGCCAGCACGTACAGCACGGCGCCGACCACGAAGCAGCGCTTGCGCCCCAGGCGGTCGGCCAGCGCGCCCCAGGCCAGGGTGAAGCAGGCAAAGGCCAGGTTGAAGGCATTGACCACCCACTGCAGGTGGGTCAGCGAGGCCTGGATATCGCTGCCGATGGCCGGCAGCGCCAGCGCCGTGCCGGAGATGGAACTGGGCACGACGAAGATCGCCAGGAGGATGGTGCCCAGCAGGGCGTTGTCGGAAAGCTTGGTTGTCATGGGTTCGTCCTTGGTTCAGACAGGGGTGAAGCCGCGCACCGGCAGCCGGGTCGGGCGGCGCAGGATGATGCCCTCGACCCACGGCAACCGCTCCGCCGGCACGTCCAGGCGCAGGTCCGGCAAGCGCTCGACAAGGATCTGCAGCACCGTGGTGATCTCCAGCCGGGCCAGGGCGGCGCCCATGCAGTTGTGCATGCCGTAGCCGAACTGCAGGTGGCGGCCGTCATCGCGGTCGAGGCGGATCGCCAGCGGCTCGGGGAACACCTCGGGGTCGCGGTTGGCGGCGAAGGCATCGGCGTAGATCACGCTGCCGGCGGGGATCACTCCCCAGGGTCCTTCCAGGTCGGTGCTGGCCAGGCGCGGGAAGGTCGAGATGGTGCCCAGCGGCAGCAGGCGCAGCAGCTCTTCCACCGCCGACGGGATCAACTGCGGCTCGTCCACCAGGCGGCGGTACAGCACCGGCTGGGCCAGCAGCACGTAGACCGCCTTGGTCAGCACGCTGAGGATGTTCTGGTCGCCGCCGATCAGCACGCCCAGGAGGATGCCCACCAGTTCCTTGTCGCTGAGGGCCGGCTCGCTGTCATGGCGGGCCGCGACGAAGCGCTGGATCAGCCCGTCCGGCAGGGTCGGCCGGGCTCCGGTAACCAGGTCGGTGAGGTAGTCGTAGACGCCCCAGAACTGCCGCAGCAGCTCCGGCACGTCGGCGTCCGAGGCGATCTGCACGGTGTGGCTCAGTGGCCGGTAGTAGTCGCGGTCGGCCAGGGGGATGCCCAGCAACTGGCAATCCACGGTGGACGGCACCTGCTCCAGCACCAGGCTGAACAGGTCGGCACCACGGGCCTGGCGCTGCAGCAGGTCGATGCGCTCATGGGTGACCCGCTCCACGGCCTCGCGCAGCAGGGCCACGCCGCTGGGGCTGAAGTCACGCGCCACCACCTTGCGCAGGCGGCCGTGGTCGGGAATGTCGTTGTTCAGCAGCAACTCCGGCGGAGTGATGGTGGGCAGGAAGCTCGGCCCGTCCTCCTCGTTGCAGGGGGCGCGAATGGCCCGGTTGTCCAATAGCAGCGCCTGCACCTCGGCATGCCGGACCAGGTGGATGGCGTCGTGCCCGCTGGGCAGGCGGATGCGCTTGAAACCGCCTTCGGCGGGCAACTCCTGATAGGCCGGCGCCGCATCCAGATGCGCAATGTGGGCCACGTTGATATCGGCGAGCCGGGCGCTGCCGGGCAAGGTATCCAGGGCGATGTTCATCAGGCGGGTTCTCCTTGAGCGACCGGGTGCCCCGCCGCCAGCGCAGCCACGCCGGTGAGCCGGGCAATGTCGGCCAGGGCCTGGGGGTTGCTGCGAAAGTGCACGGTCTGCCAGCCACTCGCGGCGGCCGCGGCGACGTTCTCGGCGAGGTCGTCGATCAGCAGGTTGGCGGCGGCCGGCAACCCGGCGCGCTGCAGGGCGATCGCGAAGAAACGCGCATCGGGCTTGCGGCAGCCTTCCTTGCTGGAGTCGACGATCAGGTCGGCGACCTCCTCCAGGCCGACGATGGGCCTCCAGTACGGCTCCCATTCAACGACGTTGTTGGTCAGGATGCCGATGGCAAACCCCGCCTGGTGCAGGCTGCGGGCGGCCTCGACCATGGCGGCATTGGCCTGCACGCCAGCGAACCACTGCTCGCCGAAACGGCGCAGGCGGGCCAGGGAAATGTCCGCCGGCGGCGACTGGCGTTGCAGCGCCAGCTCGACCCGGCGGCCCCATTCGTCCTCGCTGAGCAGAGCATTCTCGATCGGCGCCAGGGGCGGCACGCCCAGTTCGGCGGCCACCTCGGCAATCGCCTGTTGCAGCACCGCCGGGGCCAGTCCGGTCTTCACCTGGTACTGCTCGAACAACGCCGGGATCGGCGGCGACAGCACGCCGCCGAAATCGAACCAGACCCGCTGGATGGTACTCATCAGGCACCTCCCACGGCAGCCAGGGCCGCCGGCTGGACCAGCCGCTGCAACTCGACCTCGGCGCTGGCCAGCTCGGCCCCGCCCTGCTCCACCGTCAGCGCCAGCAGCACGCGCCCGTCCTCGGCCAGCCTGAGGCTGCCCAGATGCGCCTTGACCCGCGTCGCCAGGCCGAACTCGCCGAAGCGCGCGAACACCACCTTGGCCCGGCCCAGCAGCAGTTCGTCCGGGGCCAGCCCGGCCTGGCGCTTGGCGGCCAGCAGGGCGATCTGGCGGAAGCCTTCGAGCAGCAGCATGCCGGGGATATGGTCCAGCGGATGGTCGAAGATCGCCGGATTGGCCTGGTCGACGATCAGGCTGCCCACCAGCTGGCCGTCCTCCACCTCGATCTCGCGACCGAGCACCACGTTGTTCAACCAGTGCCGACCGACCTGGAACGGCGCCAGCGGCGCCGGCAACTGGGCCTTCGGATCGGCCTGGGGGGCGACGGCGGCAATGGCGCGGCTGCGCATCTTGTGCCAGGCGGCATCGGGCATCCAGCGGATCGCCATGCGCTCGTGGCGGGCGGCGACACGACCGTTGAGGCTCAGGGACATGTCCAGGGTCACGCCGCTGCGCTGGCCATGGCGCACGTACTCGTCCACCACCCGCACCTCGATCAGCGCCGAGGCCGGACGCACCCCCACCACCAGGGCTTCGCGCTCGACGATCCAGGTGTCGCTGTCCAGATAGATGAATTTGTCGTTGGCACTCACGTCGAGGAAGGCGTGGGACACATAGATCGACGCCTGGCGGAACACTTCCAGCAACAGCAGGGTGTCGTAGTGGGCGTCGCGATGGGTGTGCTCGCTGAAGTAGCTGTGGGTCCGCGGCAACTGCGCCAGGCAGCGGAAATGGCCGTCGGCGATACGCTGGGCGCCGGTCAGGAACACTTCGCTGACCGCCGCGCGGTGCACCATGCCGCGGGGCACGGTGTTCTCTTCGACATTGGCGGCGAGGACCACGGCCGGGTCCAGTGCGATGGAGTCGGGATGCTGCAAGCTCGTCATGAATCAGGCCTCGTCAGGTTGTACGCAAGGGGGTGGATCTGTTCTTGCTGTGCAACTGGCAGGCGGCTTTTTCACTGGAGTGACAGACCGATTGGTTACTTGCTTATAGCCGCAGAAAAGGAAGGCAGGCCTGGTTATAACCTGCGAACAACAAGTTCTAATCCCGCCACTGAAAATCCCGGGGCGCCATCGCTCAAGGTCGGAAACAACAGCCAACACCTGTTCGCACCGCCTCGACCCGGAGCCTTCCATGTCCCGACGCTTTACCCTCACCCCACTGGCCTGCGCCCTGGCCCTGCATCTCCTGCCCGTCAGCGCCATGGCCGAGACCACCTTGCCGGCCAGCCAGCAACAGCAGATCGACTACGACATCCCCGCCGGCAGCCTCGAAGACGTGTTGCTGGCGATCTCGCAACGCAGCGGCAATGCCATCGCCTATGACCAGGAGCAAGTCATCGGCTTGCACGGCCCGGCCATTCGCGGCCGTCTCACCCGCCAGCAGGCACTGGACACCGCTCTGCGTGGCAGCGGCCTGGGCTACAGCAGCACGCCGAGCGGCGCGGTGCGCATCCATCGCCAGGCCGATGCCAGCCCCGCCAGCTCGCCCCTGACCCCCGCCGCCGCGCCACGCCTCGGCGCGGTGCAGGTGATCGGCACCCGACGCAGCGATGTCGGCGCCCTGCAAGGCGCCGCGCCGGTGGACATCATCGGCGGCGACGAACTGCGCCGCACCGGCCAGGACAGCCTGGCCAGGGCCCTGGAAAACCTCGTGCCGTCGGTGACCTACCCGCAGATCAACGGCACCGACGGCGTCTCCGCGCAGCGTCCGGTGCTGCTGCGCGGGCTGGCCGCCGACCAGGTGCTGGTGCTGGTCAACGGCAAGCGCCGCCACGCCTCGGCCTTCGTCAACACCAAGGCCACCCTCGGCCGCGGCTCGCAGGCGGTGGACCTGGCGACAATCCCGGTATCGGCCATCGACCATATCGAACTGCTGCGCGACGGCGCCTCGGCGCAATACGGCTCCGACGCCATCGCCGGGGTGATCAACATCGTGCTCAAGGACCAGGACCACGGTGGCGAAGCCCAGGCCACCATCGGCCAATACACCAAGGGCGACGGCTTCAGCCGCTCGCTGTCCGGCTGGAAAGGTTTCAGCCTGCCCGGCGACGGCTACCTGACCTTCAGCGCCGAGGGCGTGGAAAACGAACGCACCTCCACCGCCGGTGCCGACCTGCGCCAGTTCTATCCGGCCGGCGACGCCCGCGAGGCCGATGCCGACCGGCACTGGCGCTACGGCTCGCCCGGGCTGGGCGACTGGAAGATCGGCGTCAACGCCGGCACCTTCCTCAACGACGCCACCGAGCTGTACGGCTTCGCCACCTACCAGGACCGCACCGCCGAGTCCCAGGCCGTGTTCCGCCGGCCCATCGACGCCAACAACATCACCAGCGTCTATCCCGACGGCTTCCTGCCGCTGCTCGATGTGCGCTCGCGGGACGCGGCCGCCACCACCGGGATCAAGTTCGAGGATGCCCTGCTCGGCCGCTTCGACCTCAGCGCCACCTATGGCCGCAACCGCATCGACTATCACCTCGGCGACTCGATCAACGCCAGCCTCGGCGCCGGCAGCCCGCGCAGCTTCGACGCCGGTGCGCTGGTCAACGACCAGGCGCAGCTGAGCCTCGACCACGTCAAGGAGTTCGCCGTGGGCTACGGTGCCGGCCCCCTGGTGTTTTCCAGCGGCCTGGCCTGGCGCGACGAAGGCTATGAGGTGATCGCCGGCGACACCGCGTCGTGGATCCAGGGCAGCGTGCTGCCGACCCGCGCAGGGGGTGCCCAGGGGTTTCCCGGTACCCAGCCAAGTGATGAAGGCCGCTATTCACGCAAGGTCTTCGGCGGCTACCTGGGCCTCGAACAGCAATTGACCGAAGCCTTGCAAGTGGGCGTGGCGGCGCGCAGCGAGCATTACGACGACTTCGGCACCACCACCACCGGCAAGTTTTCGCTGCGCTACGACTTCACCGAGCGCTTCGCCCTGCGCTCGACCCTGAGCAGCGGCTACCGCGCGCCAACCCTGGGGCAGATCGGCACTTCAGCGACCCAGACCGAATTCGTCGCCGGCGATCCCACCGCCTACCAGGTCGGCACCGTCAGCGTCGATACCGCGGTGGCCCGTGCCCTCGGCGCCAGCGACCTGAAACCGGAGAAATCCACCAACTTTTCGGTGGGCCTGGTGTGGCAGCCGGTGGACGATGCCAGCCTGACCCTCGACGCCTACCAGATCCGCATCAAGGACCGCATCGCCCTGTCGGAAACCCTGCGCGGCGCCACGGTCAGCCAGATCCTGAGCAGCCAGGGCTACGGCAACTACTCCGGGGTGAGCTTCTTCACCAACGCCCTCGACACCCGTACCCATGGCGTGGACCTGATCGGCCGCTACCGCCTGGGCCTGAGCGAGGTCGGCGAGCTGACCTTCAGCGGCGGCTTCAACTGGAGCAAGACCCAGGTCACCGACATCCAGGACAACCCCGGCCCGCTGGCCGGCACCGGCATCGTGCTGATCAACCGCGAAGCGCTGAGCTACGTACAGAGCGCCAGCCCGCAGAGCAAGCTGGTGCTCGGCGTCGACTGGCGCCAGGGCCCCTGGTCGGCCAACTTCACCAGCCTGCGCTATGGCCGCTACACCCTCGATTCCAACGCCGGACCACAGTCCGACCAGACCTTCGCCAGCCAGTGGGTGAGCAACGCCAGCCTGTCCTGGGATGCCGATCCGGCACTCACCCTCACTCTCGGCGCCAACAACCTGTTCGACAGCTACCCCGACAAGATCGACGTCGCCAACCGCTTCGTCGGCGGTCGCGTGCAGTACCAGAGCATCTCGCCGGCCGGTGCCGAAGGCGCCTTCTACTACCTCAAGGCCAACTACCGCTTCTGATCCGCCACCCGCACAGGAAAACCGCCATGACCACCCTGATCGACCCTCGCGATCCGTTGTTCATCGTCCAGCAGTTCGAAAAGGACTTCGCCAGCGCCCGCCAGTTGCTGCAGCAGCACCAGGCGCTGTCGGCCAACCAGGCCGGCAACATCAGCCTGCGCCTGCCGGGCGAAGAACAGCTGCTGATCGCCACGCTCAACGGGCCCGACGCCGGCACCGCCGCCCTGCTCGATTTCGACCTGCAACGCAGCCAGGGCAGCCTCACCGAGAACCTGCGCGAAGTCGCCGCGCTGCACGTGGCGATCTACCGCGAGCGGCCACAGGTACGCTCGGTGATCCACACCCACTCGCCGTACCTCAGCGCGTTCGCCATCGCCGGCCGGCCGCTGCGCCCGCATGCCAGCCAGTTGCTCGGCGTGCTCGACGAAGACCAGGAAATACCCCTCACCGCCTGGGGGCCGCGCTACTCGGCGGAACCGGTGGTCGCCGCGCTGCGCGAACACCCCCGCGCCCCTGCCGCGCTGCTGGCCAACCACGGCCCGTTCGCCTGGAGCGAGCGCGACCTGCTGGCCACTACCCGCCTGCTGATCAACCTGGAAGAGTCGGCCCACCTGACCTGGCTCGCCGCCCAGCTGGGCACGCCGCAGCCGTTCCCGGCCGGCGCCGCGGCCTTGTCGCGCCAGGGCTGGGTGGCGCCATGAAGCGCCTCCTGTGCCTGGCGGCGCTGCTGCTCAGCGCCGGTGCCAGCGCCGAGCCGTTGCTGGAACGGGCGGTGGCGCGCGGCGTGCTCAACGTGTGCAGCGGCGACGAGTTCCCGCCGTTCCGCTTCCTCGATCCGCAGGGTCGCCCCGCCGGGCTGATCCCCGACCTGATCGGCGACCTGCACCAGCAGCTCTCCGCTCGCGTCGGCAAGGAGCTGGAACTGCGCCTGGTGCAGGTCAACCCGGTCAACCGCATCCTGTTCCTGCAACAGGGCCGCTGCGACCTGCTGGTGACCTCGATGCTCGACACCCCGGCGCGGCGCCAGCAGGTGGACTTCGCCAGCCCCGGCTTCTACAGCTCCGCCGCCACCGTGTTCGCGCCCAAGGCCACGCCGCTCACGGACTGGCAACAGTTGCGCGGCAAGGCGCTGTGCGCGCCGGCCACCAGCGTCTGGGTGCGACCGCTGGAAGAGCGCTACGGGGTGCGCTTCGTCTCGTTCAACGGCAGCGCCGAGGTGCGCAAGGCGGTGGCCGACCAGCGCTGCCTCGGCGCCTTGGGCGATGACGTGCTGTACCAGGCCCTGGCTGCCACGCCGGGTTGGCAAGACTACGAGGTCAAGCTGCCCGGACAGGACCCGGCGCCCTGGGGCATCGCCCTGCGCAAGGAGCAACCGGCGCTGCTCGCTGCACTGTCGCAGATCGTCGAGGGCTGGCACGCCGAAGGCCTGGTCATCGCCCTGGAACAGCGCTACGGCCTGGCGCCCAACCCCTGGCTCGCCGCCCAGCACCAGCGGGCCCTGCGTCCGGTGGCCAGCCATGACTGACGGGCAACTGCAAGCCTGGCTGGAAGGCCATGGCCTGGTCCTCAGCGTGCTCTGGGACCCAATCGACCGCAGCCGCCTGCTCGAAGGCCTGGGCCTGACCCTGGTCATGGCGCTGGCCTGCGGCGCCGTCTCGCTGCTGATCGGTGCCCTCGGCGTTGCCGCCCAGTACAGTGCCCGGCCCTGGCTGCGCGGGCTGGTCAACGGCTATGTGGCGCTGTGGCGCAGCACGCCGTTGCTGGTGCAACTGTTCTTTCTCTACTTCGGCATCGGCGCCCTGCTGCCGCTGACCACCGGCGAAGACGGCGGCCCGGTGCGCCTGCTCGGCGGCACCGGCTGGGCGATCATCGCCATCGCCCTGTACAGCGGCGCCTTCCAGATCGAAGCCCTGCGCGCCGGCATCGACGCGGTGCCCCGGGGCCTGCGCGAAAGTGCCACCGCCCTGGGCCTGCACGGCGTGCCGCTATGGCGCCATATCCTCCTGCCGCTGGCGCTGCGCAACAGCCTGCCGGCCCTGGGCAACAACCTGGTGCAGACCCTCAAGGCGACCTCGGTGGCCTACGCGGTGGCCGCGCCGGAACTGCTCTACGCCGCCAACCGCATCTGGTCGGACCGCTTCAACGTCGGCGAAATGATGCAGGTGCTGCTGCTCACCTGGCTGCTGCTGATCGGCACCTGCACCTGGCTGCTCGGCCGCCTTGAAGCGCACCTGCGCCTGCCCGGACGCGGAGGCGCCGATGCTCGCTGAAGACTCGCTGCCCTGGCTGCTGTGGGAGTGGTTGCCGTCCCTTGGCCGCGGCTTCGCCCTGAACATCGCCATGGGCCTGCTGGCCATGGCCGTGGCCACCCTCGCCGGCGCCCTGCTCGGCTTCGCCCAGGTGCTGGCGCCGACGGCCCTGGCACGCCTGGCCGGGCGCCTCGGCCGCGGCCTGCGCAACCTGCCGTGGCTGGTGGTGATGTTCTACGTCGCCTACCTGCTGCCCTACGAAGTGCAGGTGGCCGGGCACTGGCTGCAACTGGCCGACTGGCTCAAGGTCGCCCTCGGCCTGGCGCTGCCGGCCAGCGGCTATGTCGCCGAAATGCTGCGCGGCGCCTTGCAGGCTGTGCCGGCCGGACAGTGGGAAGCGGCCCAGGCCCTCGGCTTGTCGCGGCTCCAGGCACTGCGCTGGGTGATCCTGCCGCAGTCGCTGCGCAGCCTGCTGCCACCCTGGATGAACCTGTTCTGCACCCTGTGCATGTCCACCTCGCTGGGCAGCCTGCTGGGGGTCGAGGAACTGATGAGCGTGCTGCAAAGCCACCTGTCCGGGCAGTTGCGCCCGGACGTGCTGCTGCCCGCCTACGCCCTGGCCTTCGCCGCCTTCTTCGTTTTCATCTACCCGCTGGCCCGCTGGGCCCGCCACCTGGAGCTTCGATGGAGCCACTGAACGACTGGCGCGACGACACCCGCCTGACTCATGCCGGACGCGACCCGGCCAGCCACGGCGGCACGGTGAACACACCGCTGTACCGCGCCTCGACCTTTGTCTGGCCAAGCGCCCGGACCTTGCCGGACTACCTGCAACGAGCCGACGACCCACACCTGCGCGAGCACATCTACGGGCGTAACGGCAACCCCACCACCGCCGCCTTCGAGGATGCGGTGGCCGCCCTGGAAGGCGGCTTCCGCAGCCTGGTGATGCCCTCCGGGCTGGCGGCCATCGCCGGGGCGGTGCTGGCCCTGGTCAAGGCCGGCGACCACGTGCTGGTCACCGACAACTGCTACGGCAACGCCCGCCAGCTGTTCGAGCGGGTGCTGCCGGAGATGGGCGTGACGGTGGAATTCTTCCCGCCGCTGCTGGGCAGCGATATCGCCACGCTGATGCGCGCCGAGACCCGCCTGGTGTATGCCGAGGCGCCAGGCTCGAACACCTTCGAGGTACAGGACATCCCGGCCCTGGCGCGGGTCGCCCATGCCCACGGGGCCCTGCTGGTGATGGACAACACCTGGGCCACGCCGCTGTTCTTCAAGCCCTTCGTGCATGGCGTGGACGTATCGATCCAGGCCGCGACCAAGTACCTGGTCGGCCACAGCGACGCCATGCTCGGGGTCATCACCACCAGCGAAGCGCTGTACAGCCAGGTGCGCGAGCGGGTGCGCCTGCTCGGCTACATCGCCGGCAGCGACGACGCCTGGCTCGGCCTGCGCGGCCTGCGCACCCTCGGCGTGCGCCTGCGCCAGCACCAGCGTTCGGCCCTGGCCGTGGCGCGCTGGCTGACTACGCGCCCGGAAGTGCTGAAGGTGCTGCATCCGGCGCTGCCCGACTGCCCCGGCCATGCCCTGTTCCAGCGCGACTTCCTCGGCGCCTCCGGCCTGTTCGGCGTGGTCCTGCGCCCCGTGCCGGAAGCCGCCCTGCACGCCTTCCTCGACGGCCTCCAGCTGTTCGCCCAGGGCGCCAGCTGGGGCGGCTTCGAAAGCCTGATCCGCATCGCCCATGGCCGCCGCCGTTTCCCCGGCTCGCTGCCGGACGGCCCGCTGCTGCGCCTGCATGTCGGCCTGGAAGCGGTCGAGGACCTGATCGCCGACCTCGACCGCGGCTTTGCCCGGCTACGTACCTGACACCCAACCTGAGCATGGAGAACCCTGATGAGTGAACCCCTGACGACCTTCTACAGCATCTGCCCGCTGCTGGTGGCATCCAACCTGGCCGTGGAGCTGGGCTGGCTCGACGAGGACTTCGAGCGCGTCGGCGCCGAGCCGCGCTACCTGCGCTCGCTGCCCGATAACCAGGGCTGGCTGAGCCATTTCAACCACGGCCAGCCCGGCCTGATCCGCGACGGCGGCGCCACGCCGGCGCTGTGGGCGCGGGCCGACCAGGCCGACACCCTGCTGCTGGCGACCACCGCGACCCAGCGCGCCGGACAGATCCTGGTGCGCGCCGACGGGCGCATCCGCCAGGTCGCCGACCTGTTTGGCAAGCGCATCGGCGTGCCGGTGAGCCGCAACAGCCAGCGCATCGACGTGCTCAAGGTGGTGGCCGAGCAGGGTATCGCCAGCGCCCTGGAACTGGCCGGCCTGCAGGCAGGCCAGGTGCGCCTGGTGCCGATCGAGGACGAAGGCGATCCCCACGGCCTGCAACCGGCCCGCCGTCCGGCCGCGCTGTGGGCGCAACTGCGCAACCTGCACAGCGGCCCCGGCGCCGAACTGCAGGCCTTGCTCGATGGCCGGGTGGACGCCCTGCACGTGAGCTACGGGCACGTACCGAAACTCCTGGCGAGCGGACGCTTCACCGTGATCGAGGACCTGGAGCGCCACCCGGACTGGACCCTGAAAAACCAGAACGGCCCCTACGTCACCACCGTCGACCGGGCCTTCGCCGAGGCCCATCCCGAGGTGGTGGTGGCCTTCCTCCGAGCGGCGATCCGCGCAGGGCGCTGGATCGAGCAGTTCCCCGAGGCGGCGGCCACCCTGCTGACCCGGGTCACCTTCCTGCCGGGCGCCGACTTCATCGCCGACAGCCTGCGCGGCCGTGAACTGGTCCCCAGCCTGGCGCCACGCAACCTCGCCGCGCTGGAGCTGAAGAAGCAGTTCCTGGTGAAACACGGCTACCTGCAGCAGGACTTCGACCTGCAGGCCTGGGCCGCCCCCGACTACCTCGCCCAAGCCCTCGCCGGGCTGTGATGGACTTCACTCGCCAAGGATCGCTCATGAACCCCGGTTTTTCCCGCAAGCACCTGCCCGGCCTGCTGTTCGGCGGCCTTCTCGCCGCACCGGCCTGGGCCGATGAGCCGACCCTGGACAAGGTCCAGGTGGTCGGCGCCCGCGTCACCGAAGCCAGCGCCGCCATCGGCGAGGACCGCATCAGCAACACCCTGGCCATCTCCCACGAGGCGCTGCTGTCGGCGCCGGCCGGCACCTCGGGGCTGAAGATGCTCGAAGCCCTGCCGGGCTTCAACGTCCAGGTCAACGATGCCCTCGGCCTGTACGAATTCGGCAACTCGGTATTCGTCCGCGCCTTCAACCTGCAGCAGATCGGCTTCTCCATCGACGGCGTGCCACTGGGCCGCAGCGACCAGTTCGGCGGCAGCCCGATCTATCGCTACGTCGACAACGAGAACACCCAGCGGGTCACCGCCTCCACCGGCGCCGGCGACGTTACCCAGTCCGGCTATGCCTCCCTCGGCCCCTATGTCGACTACCAGACCAGCGACCCGAGCCGCGAGCCCGGCGCCAGCCTGTCCTACACCCTGGGCAGCGACAGTCTGCGGCGCAGTTTCCTGCGCGTGGAAACCGGCGAGTACCAGGGGCTGTCGGCCTACGTCAGCCGCTCGAAGATCGACGGGGACCTGTGGCGCGGCCCCGGCACCATCGACCGCGAGCACCTGGAGGCCAAGGTCCGCTACCGCTTCGGCGACGGCAACAGCCTGTGGTTGCGGGCGGTGCACAACGCCTTCCATGACTTCGACTCACCCTACGTCAGCCTGGCCCAGTACCACGGCACCGCCAACGACGCCTTCGGCCGCTCCGGACGCGACTTCCCCTACCTCGACTATCTGCCCGAACTGCCGCAGACGGCACCGGGCGTGCCCTACAGCAACAGCGGCTACAACCAGTACTACAAGCAGGCGATCAACCAGCGCCGCGACACCCTCTACAGCCTTGGCGGGGAGTTCCGCCTGAGCGACGACCTGACCCAGTACGCCACCCTCTATTACGAGGGCAAGCGTGGTTACGGGGTGTCGCCGGAGGCCTACGCTACCTCGCTGGCGCTACACAACGCCGAGGCCAACGTGCCGGGCCTGTTCGACCCCAAGGGCGTGCAGTACGGGCTGTCGGCCCTCAGCGGGCATCGCTACGGCGGCCGCACCGGCCTGCAATGGCAGCTCGGCGACCATCGCCTGGAGGCCGGGGTGTGGGCCGAGAAGGACGTGTTCAACCGCCTGCAGGCGCGCTACAACCTCAGCGACGGCAGCCCCGCGGGCGAACCGCTGCTGAACGAGCCGGTGCACCTGCAAGGTGACTTCACCTCCACCCGCGACTCGCTGCAACTGCACCTGAAGGACACCTGGGCGCTACTCGACGACCGCCTGCTGCTGCAGTACGGCTTCAAGCGCCTCGACCTGGACTACCGCATCGAAGGCCCGCGCAACGCCGGCGACTACATCAACGGCCGCAGCCCGCGCCTGTCCACCACCTGGCGCGACGGTTTCCTGCCGCAGCTCGGCGCGGTGTACAACCTCACCGACAGCAGCCAGCTGTTCGCCTCCTGGTCGGAAAACATGGCCCTGCCTCGCGGCGCCGACGATATCTACCGGGCCGCCAGCCCACAGGCGCCGGCACCGCAAGCGGAAAAGGCGAAGAACTACGAGCTCGGCTGGCGTCTCAACCGGCCCACCTTCAACGCCGCCTGGGCGCTGTACCGCAGCGATTTCGCCAACCGCCTGCAAGCCTTCGCCTCGCCGGTACCGGGCAGCAGCCAGGTCGAGACCTACTACCAGAACGTCGGCCGGGCCCAGGCCTGGGGCAGCGAGCTGAGCGGCCAGTGGAAACCCGGCGCACTGGGCGGGCAGGTGATCCTCAACGGCGCCCTGACCTACAACCGCGCCCGGTTCGAGGACGATGCCGCCGGCCTTGCCCTGCGCGGCAACGACCTGCCCGACAGCCCGCGCTGGCTGGCCCAGACCGGGGTCACCTGGGAGCTCGCACCGTGGGCGATCGTCAACGTCTCGGCGCGCTACATCGGCGAGCGCTACAGCAACTTCACCAATACCGAGCAGGTGCCCGGCTACACCCTGTACAACGCCTACCTCGACCTGGGCGGCGAGGCCTGGGGCAGTGGCGCGCTGAAAAGCGTCAAGCTGCGTTTCAACGTCGACAACCTCTTCGACAAGCACTACCTGGGCTACATCCTCACCAGCACCAGCGGCCCGGCGGTGTTCCGCCCCGGCTCGCCGCGCACCTTCCAGACCACCCTCAGCCTCGATTTCTGACCCAGCGGCCGCGCCGAGGGGCGCGGCCACGACCCGCGGAGGTCACCTGATGAAACCTTTACTCCTGAGCCTTGCCCTGGTCAGCCTCGGCCTCCAGGCCAACGACGACGTCACCCCGCAGACCCTGGCCCTGCACCAGCACCTGCTGGTGCTCGACAGCCACCTCGACACCCCGCTGCAACTGACCCGCCCCGGCTGGGACATCAGCCAGCGCCACGACTTCAGTAGCGACGGCAGCCAGGTGGACCTGCCGCGCATGCACGAAGGCGGGCTGGACGGCGGCTTCTTCGCCATCTACACGCCCCAGGGCCCACGGGACGAAGCCGGGCTGGCCCAAGCCAGTGCCTACGGCCTGGCGACCCTGCAACGCATCCGCGACATGATCGACCGCGAGCCCGGGCAATTCGCCCTCGCCCGCAGTGCCGACGACGCCCGGCGCATCGCCGCCAGCGGCAAGCGGGTAGTGTTCATCAGCATGGAGAATGCCGAGCCGCTGGCCGCCGACCCCGGCCTGCTGCGCACCTACCAGCGCCAGGGCCTGAGCATGCTCGGCCTGGTGCACTTCAGCAGCAACAGCTTCGCCGACTCGGCCACCGCCCTGCCGCAATGGCAGGGCTTGAACGACAAGGGCCGGGCCCTGGTGCGCGAGGCCAACCGGCTGGGCATCCTGCTGGACGTGTCGCATGCCTCGGACCGGGTGTTCGACCAGGTGCTGGCGCTGTCCAGCGCACCGATCATCGCGTCGCACTCCAGCAGTCGCGCGGTCAATGCCCATCCGCGCAACCTCGACGACCAGCGCCTGCGCCAGCTGGCCGCCAAGGGCGGCGTGGTGCAGGTCACCGCCTACAGCGACTACCTGATCCCCTTGACGCCCAATCCCGAGCGCAACAAGGCGCTTGCGGCGTTGGGCGCGCGCTTTCGCAATATCGCCGCGCTCGGCCCGGAACAGGCGCGGGAGCTGTTCGCCGAACGTGCGGCGATCGACCGTCGCTACCCGCAGCCACGGGCCGACCTCGACGTGTTCATGAAACACCTGCTGCATGTGCTGGAGGTGGTCGGCCCCCGGCACGTGGGCATCGGCGCGGACTGGGATGGCGGTGGCGGCGTGACCGGACTGGAGGACGTCAGCCAGTTGCCGAAGGTCAGCCAGCGCCTGCTGGACGCTGGCTACAGCGAAGAGGACCTGGCCGCGATCTGGGGTGGAAACCTGCTGCGGGCGTTGCAGGCGGCGCAGGATGGCGCACGCCCTGGCAACCCCGGTGAACAGGCTGGCCTCAGCTGGACAACTGGTTGGTGAACTGCCCCACTGCATTCACCACCTTCTTCGCCCCGTCCTGGATCTCCACGATCACGCTGCCTGCCTGCGCCGACAGCTCCAGGCCCTGCTCGGCATGCAGCTTGCCCTGCTCGATGATGCGCACGGCTTCCTCGGCGAGCTTCTGGTTCTGCGTCACCACGTCGACGATCTCCTCGGTGGCCTTGGTGGTGCGCGAGGCCAGCAGGCGCACTTCGTCGGCGACCACGGCAAAACCTCGACCCTGCTCACCGGCCCGCGCCGCCTCGATCGCCGCGTTGAGCGCCAGCAGGTTGGTCTGGTCGGCGATGCCACCGATGCTCTTGACGATGCTGCCCACCAGCTGCGACTGCTTGTCCAGCGCCGCGATACCCTCCACCGCCGCCGCCATCTGCACCGCCAGGCCCTGGATCACGTCCACGGTTTCCTGGATCACCACGCTACCGCGCTGCGCACTGTCGTCGGTGTGCTGCGAGGTGGTGAAGGCGATCTCCGCCGCCTGGGACACGGCCATCTCGCGGTTGACCTGGTCGGTGATCACCGTGGCGAACTTGACGATCTTGTACAGCCGCCCATGGGCGTCGGAGATCGGGTTGTAGGTGGCTTCCAGCCAGACCACATGGCCACGGCTGTCGATGCGCTTGAAGCGGTCGGCAATGAACTCACCCCGGCGCAGCTTTTCCCAGAACCGCTCGTACTGCGGCGAGGTGTATTCCGCCGCCTCGCAGAACACCCGGTGGTGCTTGCCCTTCAGGTCCACAAGGTTGTAGCCCATGGCCTGGAGGAAACGCTCGTTGGCCGTCAGCACGTTGCCCTGCACGTCGAACTCGACCACGGCCGTGGAGCGCTGCAGGGCCTCGATCAGGTTTTCCCGCTCCCGCGAGGTTTCGATGGTGCGGGTCAGGTCGTTGGCGTACAGCGACACATAGGTGACCTGGCCATGCTTGTCGCGGATCGGCTGCACGATCGCCCGCAACCAGGCCTCGGCGCCATTGCCACGCTTGAGTTGCAAGGCGCCGGCCCAGTGCTCGCCGCCCTGGATCGCGCGCTTCATCAGCTTGAAGTGATTGGTGTCCTGGGCGTATTCGGGCACCAGGCCGAACAGCACCTTGCGCTCCAGGGCCGTCGCGGAATACTGCATTTCAGCGAGGAAATTGCCGTTGGCCGAGGTGATTTCACCCTGGGACGTCAGCTTCAGCACCAGCATTTCATCGTCCAGGCTCTGCTTCACCTGTTCGAGTGACGACAGCCGGTCCTCTGCTTCTTCAAGCGCTTTCTTGAGCCGCCGGTATGCGGGAAACATGGGGGTATCCTCCAGGAATACGAAAATCGACAGGCAGCGTGCCCGAACAATGCGTCAGTACTTCATCATCCAGGTTTCCAGCTCCTGCGGCGCCAACGGCCTGGACAGGAGATAGCCCTGGGCCACGTGATAGCCCTGGTCCTTCAGAATGCGGAATTGCCCCTGCTCCTCGACGCCTTCGGCCACCACCTTGAGGCGCAGGCTGTCGCCAATGCGCATCACCGCATCGCTCAAGGCGCGGCTGGTCTCGTCCGCTTCCAGGTCGAGGATGAAACTGCGGTCCAGCTTCAATTCCTGTATCGGCAGCTTGCGCAAATAACTCAAGCTCGAATATCCGGTGCCGAAGTCGTCCATGGCCAGCTTGATGCCCTGGGAGTTGAGATCGTGCAAGACCTTGATGGTGCCGGGGTTGGTGTCCAGCAGCAGGTTTTCGGTCAGTTCGATGGTCAGGTCGCGGGCCTGCAGGCCGTTCTGGTCGAGCACATCGCTGATCATCCCGGCCAGGTCCAGGTTGTGGAAATTGCTCGGTGACAGGTTGACCGACACCGACGGGATGTTCAGGCCCTTGCGCCGCCAGGCCGCCAGTTGCCGGCAGGCCTCGCGCACCGCCCAGTGGCCCAGCTCTGTGATCAGGCCGCACTCCTCCGCCAGGGGAATGAAACGCGCCGGCGAGACCACGCCGAATTCCGGGTGGGTCCAGCGCGCCAGGGCCTCGACGCCATACACCTGGCCATCGTCGATGTTCACCTGGGGCTGGTAGTGCAGTTGCAGCTTGCCCTGCTCGATGGCCTCGCGCAGGGCGCTTTCCAGGGCCTGGCGTTCCTGGGCCAGTTCGTTCAGCTCGTGGCTGAAGAAGCTGAAGCGGCCACGCCCGGAGTGCTTGGCCTGGTACATGGCCATGTCGGCGCGGTGGATCAGCGTGCTCATGTCGTGGCCGTCCCGCGGATAGAGGCTGACGCCGATGCTGGCCGACGGCGAGAAGCACGAGCCGGCGATCTGGCACGGCTGGGAAATCGCCTGGCGGATCTCCTCGATGGCATCGTTGACCCGCTGGCCGTCGCAATCCGGCAACACCACCACGAACTCGTCCCCCGACAGCCGCCCGACGATATCGGCGTTGTCGCTGAGGCGCTGGGCGATCAGCATGAGCAGTTCGTCACCCGCCGGATGACCGAGGGAATCGTTGATCTGCTTGAAGCGGTCGAGGTCGATGAACAGCACCGCCAGCGTGGACTTGGTGCGCCGCGCCTCGATCAGCGCATGGTCGGCCTTGGCGTGCAGCAGGCTACGGTTGGGCAGGCGCGTCAGGCTGTCGTAGAAAGCCAGCTGGCGGATGCTTTCGCGGTTGACCTCGCGCTCCATGGCCAGGGCGCACAGGGGGGTGATGACTTCGACGATCTGCTGTTGCAGGGTCGATGGCGTGCGGTGGTCGTCGTAGTAGAAGGACAGCACACCGATGGCCAGGCCCTTGGAATCCTTGATCGGGATCGCCCAGACGCTGCGGATCCCCAGTTCCAGGGCCTCCTCGCGGATGCTGGTCCAGTGCGGGTCGCTGCCAATGTCGCTGGCATAGACCATCTCGCCGCGGCTGGCCGCAACGCTGGAGGCGCCAACGCAGTCACGGATCGGCCGGCCTTCGAGGATCTGCCCGAAGCGCTCGGAAAACCCGGGGGACGCCAGCGGATGCAGGGTGCCGTCCGCGCCGATCTGGATCACCGCCGCGCGCAGCTCCGGGGACATGCGCTCGATTTCCTTGCACAGCAGTTCCATCACCGATTCCAGTGGCATTTCGCGAACCATGGCGTCGAGGATGCAGTGCTGCAGGACCTGGTGGATCTTCGAGGCGGTGATGTCGGTGAGCACCGTCACCGTCTGCGCCAGCTCGCCGTTGGCGCCAAATACCGGGTTGATCGCCACGTTGCACCAGATCCGTTCGCCGCCCTTCACCTGCAGCAGTTCTTCGAGACGGAACGAGCGCCCGCCGCTAAGGCCGCGGCGCAGCTCCGCCATGCGCGCCAGCGGCAGGTGCGGCACCAGCAGGCCCGCCGGCAGGCAGCGCTCGATCTCGTCCAGGCTGTAGCCGAACAGGTTCTCGAAGCCCTTGTTGACGTAGACCACCTTGCCGGCGCCGTCGGTGATGAAGATGGCGTTGTCGGTCTGGTCGGCGACCAGCGCCAGCAGCTTGGCGCGCTTGCGCTCGCGGCGCTGCTCGGTGACGTCCTTGACGAAGGCGGTGTAGAGGATCTGCCCACCGCTTTCCACCCGCGAGATCGACATCGAGCCCCAGCGCTGGGTGCCGTCCTTCTTGTGGATCGGTACATCGCGGGTGGTACCGACGATCTTGTTGATCCCGGTACGGCGATTGGCATCGACATAACCGTCATGCCGGCTGCGGATGGTTTCCGGCACCAGCATGCTGACATTCCTGCCCAGCACTTCCTCGCGATCGAATCCCCATAACTTTTCCGCGGCGGCATTGAACAGCACCACGTGATTATGGCTGTCGATGACAACCACACTATCGATGGCTTGTTCCAGGGTTTGAACGAAAAGATCAGACAGGTTCTGGGTAATGGGCATCAACTCAATCCGGAAAAAGCGCAGGTTGACAGTGGCGAACGCCGGCCACGCCGCTGCAATGGATAATCGCGGCGGAGGCTTTGTTTCGGTGATCGGGAGGCACCGGATGGGTGCGGACGCTAGCTTACGCTCAATAATGGCGCGTAGCCATTATTCACGGGTGTTTCTTTCGTTATTTATTCAAACAATTGAAAGAACAGAGAAATTATTAAATTTCGGGGGAAAGCATGATGCATATCAATAAACAGACTTTTGTCTGTGCTAGAGAAATGCAGATAGTTATCTTTATTAAAAATTACATGGTGCTCAAACAATAGCTGCACTTGAAAACGACGCGGACCCGCTCCCACAAGGTCCGTGTCGCCCTCTCCGACTTATTGGTCCTGCAACATCGACTGGATCTGCTGGGTCGCCTGCCGCGTACTGTCCGCCAGCTTCTTCACTTCCTCGGCCACCACCGAGAAGCCACGCCCCACCTCCCCGGCCCGCGCCGCCTCGATGGCCGCATTCAGCGCCAGCAGGTTGGTCTGCTCGGCAATGCTCTTGATCACCCCCACCACCGTGGCGATCTGCGCGTAGGTGGTCTGGTTCTGCGAGAGCATCTGCTCGTGACTGGCCTGAGCACTGCGTTCATCACTGATATCACGCACGGCGCCGATCACCCGGGTCAGCACGCCACGCTCGTCACGCACGGCGCAGCCACGTTCGCGACACCAGATATAGCCACGGGTCTTGTGGCGCATGCGGTACTCGAAGACGTACTCGCCACTGGCGCCAGGCTTGAGGATCTCGCGATCGAACACCGCCATGATCTGCGACAGGTCGTCAGGGTGGGTGATGCTGACCTGGGCATCCCAGCCATCCGGCAACTCGCTGGAGCCGTAGCCCATCACCGCACGGAACTGGTTGGAAATGCGCATGTGGCTGTCGGGGTGCTGCAGATCGCCGTTGACCACCTTGATGTCCCAGGTCCCCTCGGTAATGGTGGATTCAAGCTGCGCCCAGATCGCCGCCTGCTGGCGGTGGCCTTCCAGTTGCTGCTGCAGCTCGGCGAGCTGCGCCTGCAAGTCGGCGCAACGCTGTTCCAGGCGCCCGGCCTCGGCCTGGGCGGCATCGCCCTGGCGCCGGGCCTGCTCGATCTGCGCGCCGAGGTCGCCAGCATGAGCCTGGGCCTCGTCGAGCTGGCGCCGATCCGCCTGGCGATCCACCGCCAGCCCGCGCAGGGCGGCCAGCAACGCCGGGTGGCGCTGCAGCCGCGGCGTTTCGACGTCGTCCCACAGCTGACCCTGACTGATCCGCGCCAGCAGCGGCTCCAGCTCCTGCACCCAATGATCGTTCCTGAAAAACATCAGCGCACACCGTTCGGCAGTGAAAAACCAAGAGTTGACCGGAAATGCGCGCGCTACGTCTTGCATCCGGGTGCCGACCACTTGATCGTCGCTGCCAGCCCCTGGCACGCAGATCCATGCCCGCGACAGGCAAAGGCAAGACGGCATCGGCGCAAGCCGGTAGAGTCTGGCACGGGGTCCGCTGGCAGCGGCCTCGTTCTTTCCCCGGCCCATGGCGTTGCTCATCGTGAAAGCTGCACAACCGAATCGCTGGCCCCCTGTCCTGCGGGCCCTGCATCACCGCAATTTCCGGCTGTATTTCATCGGCCATGCGATTTCCACCCTGGGCACCTGGGTGCAGACCGTGGCCCTGTCCTGGCTGGTCTATCGCCTGACCGGCTCGGCGGCGCTGCTGGGCCTTACCACCTGCGCCACGCTGCTGCCGCAACTGCTGGTGGGCCCGATCGCCGGCGCCTGGATCGACCACCACGACAAGCGCCGCCTGCTGATGAAGGTGGAAAGCCTGCTCGGCCTGCAGGCCCTGGTGCTGGCGGTACTGACCTGGCTGGAACTGATCAGCCCGACCCTGATCGTCATCCTCGCTGCCACCCTGGGCATCCTTAACGCGGTGGACACGCCGCTGCGCCAGTCCCTGCTCAGCCGCCTGGTGGACGACCGCGAGGACCTGGCCAATGCCCTGGCCCTCAACGCCATGCTCTTTACCTGCTCGCGCTTCATCGGCCCGCCGCTGGCCGGCCTGTTGCTGGCGGTGACCGGCGAAGCGCTGTGCTTCGCCCTCAATGCGCTGTCCTATGGCGGCCTGATCCTCGGCCTGCTGGCGGTGCGCCTGGCGCCGGGGGAAAAGGCCAGCGGCAAGATGCGCCACCTGTTCCGCGAGGGCCTGGAGCATGTCTGGCATTCGCCATCGCTGCGTGGGCTGATCCTCGGCGTGCTGATGGTCAACCTCACCGCCTCCACCTACGCCGTGCTACTGCCGGTGTTCGCCCACGACATCTTCGCCGGCGATGCACGCACCCTCGGCTGGCTGTGGGGTGCCGCCGGGCTGGGCTCGCTGCTGTCCACGGTGCTGCTGGCCGGGCAACAGGGCGCCGACCGCCTGCGCGGCCTGATCCTGTTTTCCGCCATCGCCAGCGCCCTGGGCCTGCTGCTGTTCGCCGGCAGCCGCAGCCTGCCGTTGTCGCTGCTGGCCATGCTGATCCTCGGCTTCGGCGTCACCATCAACAACGTCGGCACCAATATCCTCCTGCAAAGCCAGGCGCCGGAGGCGCTGCGCGGGCGAGTGGTATCGATCTACACCTCGACCCGCTTCGGCTTCGACGCCATCGGCGGCCTGCTCGCCGGGCTCCTGGCCGCACGTCTAGGCGGGCCTTGGGCCATGTCCATCGCCGCCGCCCTGCTTGCCCTGTACTGCGCCTGGCAGGTGCTGCTGCGGGTACGAGCAACCCCTGAATCCACCCTGGAGGAATCCGCCCGATGACTGCCCTGCTGCGTCAGCAATCCACCCTCACCCTGCGCCTGGCCATGCAGGCCCTGGGTGCCGCCGTCGAGTTCGCCGAACAGGCCGGCCTGCGGGTCAGCCTGGTGATCCTCGACGCCAGTGGCCAGCCGATCCACAGCGCGCACATGGACGGCGCGCCACGGCCGTGCCAGGCCATCGCCCTGAACAAGGCCCTGACCGCCGCCGGTTTCGGCATCTCCACCTCGGCCTGGGAAGAGCGCTTGCAGAAGGCCTCGCCGGCGGTGCGCACGGGCTTGCCGTTGCAGCCGGGCCTGGCCTTGTTCGGCGGTGGCGAGCCGTTCCTGCATGACGGCCAGGTGATCGGTGCCATCGGCGTGTCCGGCGCCTCGGAAGCGATGGACGGCGAGTGCGCCCGCGCTGCCGTGAACAAGGTCATCGACTTGCTGGGTGCCCCATGAACAGCGCCCAGGAGCTGGGGCACTACTGCCTGCACGCCTTCAGCCAGCAGGTACCGGCGAGCCTGGCGGCGTTCTACCGGATCGACGAGCAGTTGCAGGCCTGCGACTTCCAGTTGCAGGGCATGCAGGCGCCCATGCACCACCGCTACCTGGAGCACTACCGTCACCTCGACCCGCTCAAGCCGGACAACTGCAAGGCCATCGGCTTGCCGGTGGTGTCGCTGCGCCAGGGACTGGCGCACCACGATGCGGCCCATGGGCGGGAGTACCTGGGGTTTCTCGACCAGCACCGGGTGGTGGATGTGGTGGAGATCATGGCCTGGGTGGACGGGCGGCTGGCGGCGGGGGTGTCGCTGCTGCGCGAGGGTTCGCTGGGGGCGTTCAGTGCGGCGGAGCTGGAGCGGTTGCTGCCGTTGCACGGGTTGATGCAGATGGCGGCGCGGCAGTTGCCGGCGCCCGCGCCGGACCGGCTGGCCGGGTTGACCCCGAGGGAGCGCGAGATTGCCCTGTTGCTGCAGGGTGGGGCCTGCAACAAGACCCTGGCGCGGGAACTGGGGCTGGGGTTGCCGACGGTGAAGACGCACCTGATCAATCTGTTCAGGAAGGTGGGGGTGAGGAACAGGACGGAGTTGGTTGGGGCGTTATTCCTGTAGGCTGGTTCGTCACACGACAAGCCAGCTCACAAAGGACGTCAGATGAACGATATCTCTTACCCAGGCGGCTGCCTCTGCGGCTGGATCCGCTACACCGCCCACGGCCCCGCCGGCAACCCGCATACCTGCTCCTGCCGCTACTGCCAGCAGCACACCGGTGCCCTCGCCGCGCTCTGGGTCGAATTCCCGCGGGACAAGGTCGAATGGACCGGCGAAGGCGGCACACCTGCGCTCTACCGCTCCTCGGACTACTCCAGCCGCGCCTTCTGCCCGCGCTGCGGCAGTTCCCTCGGCGCCATCGACGATGAACCGACCATCGCCCTGCTGGTGGGCACCTTCGACGACCCGCACCGTAGCGAACTCAAGCCCGACTACCACTCCTTCGAAGACGGCCAGCCGACCTGGTGATCAGCGCGTCTCCATCATCCGCACCAACGGCTCGTATTCCACCTTGCTCACCGGCGCGATCCCACTGGCGTCCTGCGACGCCAGGAACGCCGCCAGTCCCTCCTGGTTCTCCATCATGGCGGCGCGGATCCGCGTCTTGTACTCGGCGCACAGGTTGCCGCGGAACACGTAGGGGTCGTAGTAGATCCGCTCCGAACGCCACAACACGTTGAAGGTGTCCCTCTCGATCGTGCCGCTGTTCAGATAGGCATCGGCCCGCACGCTGGCAACGAACGCCGCGTCCACCCGCCCTTCGAGCAAGGCATCCAGCGACTTGTCGTGGGAACCGCTGTAGGCCACCGACCCGAAGAACCGCGCCAGCGGCTGCCCGACACGGGCGGCGAACTCGACATTGGGCACCACGCTGCCGGAGGTGCTGGCCGGATCGCTCAGGGCCACGCGCTTGCCCCGCAGCGACTCCAGGTCCTGCGCTACATCGCGCCGGGCCAGGAGCAGGGCCTGGTAATGATGCCCCGCCGGAGTGAAGTAGCCCTTGCGGATCGACAACACGGCGAACGGCTCGATCCGCGGGTCACGCTGCTGGGCCAGGACATAGGCCGCCGGCCCCAGCCAGGCGACATCCACCCCGCCGGACACCACCGCATCCACCACGCTTTCGTAGGACGACGCCGAAACGATCGACACCGGGACACCAAGGGCTTTCTGCAGGCGCTCCAGCAACGGCTGGTAGTCCTGCATCAGCACTTCCATGCTTTTCTTCGGGATCACCGCGATCCGCAACGCGGGCTGCCGGCATTCGGCGACCGCAGGTGCCGCCAGCAGCAGGCTCAGCAACAGGCAAAACAGGGAAGTCAGTGCTCGCATGCAGTTTCCGTCGCGTCGATGAAGGGAGGGTATTCTTCGAGCTGGGCCACGGTCAGCGGACGGCTGAAGTGGTAGCCCTGGGCGAAATCGCAACCGGCCAGGCGCAGGTAGACCACCTGCTCGCGGGTCTCCACGCCCTCCGCCACCACCTCCAGGCCCAGGCGCTTGGCGAGGATGATGGTGGACACCACGATGGGACTGTCATCGTGGCTGTTGGAGAGCTGGGCAATCAGGGTACGGTCGATCTTCAGCCGGTTGATCGGCAGCGCCTGCAAGTGGGAGAAACCGGAATAGCCCTGGCCGAAATCGTCGAGGCTGATGCTCAGGCCGGCATCGCGCAGGGCTTGCAGGTGCTTGATGCCCTGGCCCTCGTCGTCAAGCACCGTGGTCTCGGTGATTTCCAGCTCCAGGTAGCGGGGCTCGACGCCATGCTGGGCCAGTTCCTCCAGCAGCCGGGTGCTGAAGTCCGGCTGGCGCAACTGCAAGGGCGAGACGTTGATCGCCAGCCCTGACTGGACACCCCGCCCCTGCCAGCGCACCAGTTCCTCGCAGGCCAGGCGCAACACCTCCCAGCCCAGGGCGACGATGAAGCCGCTGCGCTCGGCCAGGGAAATGAAACGGTCCGGGTACAGCAGGCCGAACTGCGGATGCTGCCAGCGCACCAGGGCCTCGTAGCCCTCGACGCGCATGGAGTCGAAACGCACCTTGGGCTGGAAATGCAGGACGAACTGGCGCTCCTTCAGCGCCGGGCCGAACGCCTGCTCCAGGGCGAACTCGCCGACATCGACGACGTTCAGCGACGGATCGAAGAAGCGGTACTGGCCACGGCCAGCCTGCTTGGCCGAGTACATGGCGGCGTCGGCATGGCGGATCAGTTCGTCCACCGACTGCCCGTCCCGCGGGCATATGCTCACGCCGATGCTGGGGCTGCTGTTGAGCTCGTGCTTGTCCAGCGAATACATCGCCGACAGCTTGTTCAGCAGCATGCGCACCCACAGGTCGATCTGCTCTTCGGTGCGGCTGCCGGCCAGCAGCACGACGAACTCGTCGCCGCCGAAGCGCGCCGCCTCGTCACCCGCCTCCAGGGCCCGGCTGATGCGCCCGGCCACAGCCTGCAAGAGCAGGTCGCCGACCTTGTGGCCGAGGGAGTCGTTGATCGACTTGAAGCGGTCCATGTCGATGAACAGGATCGCCATCAGGCGCCGCTTGCTGCGCTGCTCGGCCAGCACCCGGGCCGCGGTTTCCATGAACTGGCGACGGTTGTGCAGGCCACTGAGGTGGTCGGTGGCTGCCGCATGGCTGCTGCGCCGGTGCTCTTCTTCCAGGCGCTGGATCAATTGCTGGTTGATCCGCTGCGCCTGCTCCAGGGCGCCGAAGGCCTCTTCGCGCTTGCCCAGCACGCGCCAGCCCCACAGCACGCCGCCGAGGATCAGCAGGGTCATGCTCAGGTTGACCCACAACTGGCGCTCGTACAGCAACTGCGAGGGGGCGAGGATCTCGTCTTCGCGCTGGCTCACCGCGATGCTGAAGCCCCGTGGCAGCACCTTGCGGAACAGACTCTGGTAACGCCCGTCGCCGCTGAACTGGCTGATCCGCCCGGCAGACTCGACGTTGTCCGGCAGGTCCGGCATCAGCGCCTCCCCCGCCACTTCCACGCCACTGTTGCCGATGCGCAGGCGCTCGCGGCCGGCGCTGTCGAGCAGGCGCATCAGGCCGCTGTCGCCCAGGTCGATGTGCTGGAACAGCACGGCCAGGTAACCGATGTCCAGTTGCACCAGGAGGATGCTTTCCGGCTGACCGCGGGACGGCTCGGTCAACGGCAGGAGGAACGGCAGGCGCCAGTTGATCTCGGCGGCGGCCCGGGCCGAGACGTCCAGGGGCGGCAGGAACGGCTTGAAGCCGTAGCGGCCGATATGCGCACGCAGGGCTGTCAGCCAGGCCTCGGGCAACTGCTGCGGTTCGTCGCTGTGGCTGGCCGACAGCAGCTCGCCGTCGAAGCGGTACAGGCTCATGCGCTTGAGCACCGGGTCCTCGGCCAGCATGCGCACCAGGCTCCAGCGGCCCTGGCCGCTGTCGCGCAGGTCGGCCTGGGCGGCGCGGCCGATGGTCTGCGCGCGGTCCACCAGCTGGCTGAGGTTTTCCGCGGCCATGGTGGCCAGGTTGAGGTGTTCCGAGGCCTTGGCCGCCAGGGCTTCCTGTCCGGATGTGGTTCGCTGCTGGAAGTACGAGACCCAGACAAACAGCAGGATCGCCACCGCCGAGGACAACAGCAGGAACTGCAGGAGGTTGAAAGAGGACAAGGACCGGCGGATCACCACAATTCATTCCTGCCGTTAAGTGATGGCACATTACTACCAGTTTATGACAGCCGCATGACTGGTATGCCAACCCCACCTCAACCATCCGGTTGATACCGCCCGGCCCCGCCCCGCGTCACCATCGTGGCTCCCAACAACAAGTACCGGAGCCACTTCCATGACCACCCAATCCGACTGGATCACCGTAGGCGCCCTGGCCGAGGGTTTTGCCCCCGAGGCCTTCATCCTGCCGCAACTGGCCGAGCTGGCCGGCCGCCAGATGACCCTGCATTTCGCCAACGGCTGGGTCATCGAGCACCGCTTCGATGCCGAACAGCTGCACTGGCACGCCGCCGACGGCCACTCCAGCGGCAGCGCGCCCTACCGCGCCACCTCGGTGCGCCCGGGCATCTACCTGGTGGACTTCCTCAAGACCGAACAGGGCCAGACCTGGTCGATCACCCTGGTCATCGACACCCTCACCCAGTCCTTCACCGCGGTGATCGGCAACATGCCGACCGAGCAGGAGACCCAGCAGGGCATCTACCACCGTGCCCTGTCCGGCAAGAACCTGACCTGCGTCGACGCCCAGTTCCTCCACGGCAGCCTCGACAAGCCCTGGCAGGAAGGCGCCTGCCCGCACGCACCGACCACCGAGCTGGTGGGCATCCGCAACCACTACCGCTACAGCCCGACCGAGGAATACGAGCACATCTACCTCAACGAGAACTACTACACCTGGCAGTGCCTGAAGGGCGTGGAACAAGGCCTGTGCGACACCGACCGCTGCCACTACTACAAGATCGCCGACGAGCTGTACCTGTTCGTCTGGCGCGAGAAGATCATCCCGACCCTGGGCCTGGTGATGGTCGACCTGCGTGAGCACCGCAGCGACGGCAAGATCTTCGGCTATGCCGAGGGCAGCTTCGATGCCTTCAGCAACTTCCCGGTGTCCTCGTACTGCAACCTGATCAACACCACGGTCCACGAAGCATGAAGCGCACCGTGCTGATCACCGGTGCCGGCAGCGGCATCGGCGCGGCCTGCGTGAAACGCCTGGCCGCCCTGGGTGACAACCTGGTGCTGGTCGGCCGGCGGCGCGAAGCGCTGGAACAGGTGGCGGCCGGCACCGACGCCCTGGTGCTGGCCGGCGACGCCGCCGACAGCGCCACCTGGGCCGGCTTCGTCGAGCAGATCCGCGCCCGCTTCGGCGGACTCGACGCGCTGGTCTGCTGCGCCGGCGGCCATGGCCTGGGCAACGCCCTGGACACCAGCGACGAGGCCTGGGAAGCCGCCATGCGCGGCAACCTGCACAGCGCCTTCCACAGCGCCCGGGCCTGCCTGCCGCTGCTGGTGGAGCGACGTGGCAGCATCGTCCTGCTGGGGTCCATCGCCTCGCTGGCGGCGGGCCCCGAGGTGTGCGGCTACACCACCGCCAAGCATGCGCTGGTCGGCCTGAACCGCTCACTGGCCCGGGACTTCGGGCCGCAGGGCGTGCGGGTCAACTGCGTGTGTCCGGGCTGGGTGCGCACACCCATGGCCGACGAGGAAATGCAGCCGCTGATGGATCACTACGGCGAAGACCTCGACGCCGCCTACCGCCGGGTCACCGCCGACGTACCGCTGCGCCGCCCCGCCACGGCGGACGAGATCGCCGCGCTGTGCCAGTTCCTGATCAGCGCCGAGGCGTCGATCATCACCGGCGCGGTGATCGCCGCCGATGGTGGCTCGACCATCGTCGACGTGCCGACCCTGGCCTATACCCGTCTGGAGAACCAGCCATGAATGCACGCTTCGATTTCACTGGCCAGCAGGTGCTGGTCACCGGCGGCGCCCAGGGCATTGGCCGGGCCATCGTCGAGGGCTTCGCTCGCGCCGGGGCCGAGGTGCTGATCGCCGACCTCAACCTGGACGGTGCCCGTGCACTGGCCAGCGCGTTGAACGACGAAGGTCATCGGGTGAGTGCCAGCGGCATCGACCTCGCCGACCGCGAGGCCGTCGCCGCATTGCTGGCCGGGCTGCCGCGCCTCGACGTGCTGGTGCACAACGCCGCGTACTTCCCGCTGACGCCCTTCGAGCAGATCGACGAACCGCTGCTGCGGCGCACCCTGGACGTCAACCTGTCGGCGCTGTTCTGGCTGACCCAAGGCGCGCTGCCGTTGTTCCGCCGCCAGGGGCGCGGCAACGTGCTGGTGACCTCCTCGGTCACCGGGCCACGGGTCGCCTACCCCGGGCTCAGCCACTACGCCGCGTCCAAGGCCGGGGTCAACGGCTTCATCCGCAGCGCGGCGCTGGAGCTGGCGGCCCATGGCGTGCGGGTCAATGGCGTCGAGCCGGGGATGATCCGCACCCCGGCCATGGACAACCTCGGTGACGCCAGCCTCAACGCACGGATCGCCGGCAGCGTGCCCCTGGGCCGTCTCGGCGAGCCGCAGGACATCGCCGCCGCCATGCTCTTCCTGGCCTCGGACAACGCCGCCTACATCACCGGCCAGACCCTGATCGTCGATGGCGGCGCCACCCTGCCGGAAACCCTCGCCACCCTGGAGAGTAATGGCTGACTACTGGCCATTGCGATCAAGAACGCTGGCAGCCACGAACAAGACTTGCTCCGGCTGCCAGCGCCCTAATAAGCCCTCGCTACAGCACAACTGCCAACAAGAAAATGGGGGAATACCAATGGACAAGCAACATCGCCTGTTACCGCTGGCCCGGGCCGTCGGCCTGAGCCTGGTCACACTGGCAGCGGCCCAGCCGGCGCTGGCCTACGAGCTGTACGCGGACGACGACACCCACCTCAATGCCGACATGCTCGCCGTGTGGGGGATGTTCAACAGCCGCAAGAACTACGACGGCACCACGGGAGGCTCCACCTGGCGCGAAGGCTTCATCAAGTATGGCGTCAGCGGCGACCAGGGCCTGGGCGGCGCCGGCACCTTGTACGGCACCTTCAACCTGGTCAGTTCGGCGACCTGGGGTGACGGCGACGCCGCTGGCAATACCGACGGTTCCGAGCGCACCACCAAGATCGAGGACGCCTTCCTCGGCTGGCGCTCGGGCGACCTGTTCCCGGCCCTGGGCAAGGATGGCGTGGACTTCTCCGCCGGGCGCCAGGTGGTCAAGGTCGGCAGCGGCTTCCTGATCAACGACGACGGTCCCAACCTCGGCAAGGGCCCGGCGGACGGCGCGCTGAACCGTGGTGGCGCCTACTACCTGGCAGCCCGCCACGCCTTCGACCGTACCGCGGTGCTCAAGCTCGGTGGCCAGGATGGCCTGCACGGCAGCGTGCTGTGGCTGAAATCCGACAACCGCGCCCAGGCCGAAACCGAACTGGCCGCCGGTACCCTGGACTACACCACCGAGGCCGGCACCCTGGGCCTGACCTGGGTGCATGGCCTGGACGTCACCGACCAGTGGGCCAGCGACTTCCAGAAAGAACGCGAGAACATGGATGTCTACAGCCTGCGGGGCGAAGGCAGTGCCGGCATCGAGAACGCCAGCTTCGGCTTCGAATACGCCTGGCAGGACAAGGACGCCGGGCCGGAGAAAGCCTGGTACGCCGAGGCCGGCTACACCTTCGCCGATGTCGCCTGGGCGCCCAAGGTCACCTATCGCTATACCCGTTACTCGCAGGGTTGGGATTCGCTGTTCACCGGCCTGAGCACCGGCTATGGCACCTGGTTCCAGGGTGAGGTGGCGGCCAACTATTCCGGGCC
>JAIRVG010000059.1 GCA_031253995.1 Paucimonas sp.
CTGCGTAGCCTTCCCGACCCTGTCGGCGCTGGCCGAAGGCTTCGATGTGTTCGTGGTGACCGATGCTTCCGGCACCTTCAACACCACCGTGCAACAGGCGGCGTGGAACCGCATGACCCAGGCCGGCGCGCAGATGATGAACTGGTTCTCGGTGGCCTGTGAGCTGCACCGCGACTGGCGCAACGATATCGAAGGGCTGGGTAACCTGCTGTCGCAGCGGATTCCTAACTATCGGAACCTGATGAATAGCTATGCGGCCTTCACTGCCAAGTGATTCGCTGAATGACAGAAGCCCGCTCGATCAGAGCGGGCTTCTTTGTTTTTGCAGGAATGGTCAGGGCGCCGTCCTCGACTCCAGATCCATATCGGCAGGCCACTCGACCTTCGGGGCCAGCCGCATGGCGATGTTGCACCACAGCACATCGTTGCGGTCCCACGGCGGGCCAGGTGGTGGAAGTGCCTCGGGGCCTTGTTGCATGTAGGTGCAGACGTAGGCCCAGGCATGGGCATCGGCACCCATTGCAGTCAACGGGAAGCGGTCGATGACTTCGTTGGTGCCGGGTTTGACGATGGAAAGCTCCACACCCCATTGGAAGATGATGCCGCCTTGGGCTGTGACTTGACGTCTACGCCAGCGCTCTGCACGGACTTGGGACCAGTCGTACGCCACTGGAACCACTTGCCAGCCTTTGAAAGGGTTCCACCAGCGACATTTGAAGTTGTAGGCATAAATACGTTGACGGATACGGTTGAAGCGCAATGGCAAATCCCGAGGGGTAGAAACATCAAACTTCCAGAAGAATAAAATTGCACATATCGCAAATGGGCTATAAAGCGTCAACATCACCCACTCTTCAAAGCTCACCACACGCTTGTCAAATAGCAAAAGCCACCACATGACAACCAAGTGAACACCCATAACCGGCGCAAACCAAATCACAACGCCTCTAATGAGCGCCGATGCCCTGGGCAACTCTAGAAAGACATTGTTCTGATGATTGGGTGTATCCAACCCGAGCGCCGGAGCCAGAATAGGTATCTCTTCAGGCCCTGGTAGATCCTCCTGCCAGCCGGGACATGGAGGGACAAGTCTGGGCTCCGTCATATAAAGCTCCATCCCCGCCATGTGCTGATCTTGTCTTCCTTTACAATCAGCCGAGCAACACCTGCCTCATCACTCTTGTCGGGCCAGTAGGACACCTCAAGCTCAAGAGCTTGAACAGCAAGCTTTCCGAAGAAGCTGATAGATCCTTTGATCTCAAGAGTTTCTGCTTCGGCATCGTATCGAACCTCCGGAGCCGACGTTTCCGGATGATAGTCAGGATTCTTAGCCGGAGCCGGCAAGGGTTCATTCACTCCTCCTTCTCGGCCGCGGGCGATGATCTCTCCCGAGGGAGCTCCAACCCGAAAAACCTGTAATACCCACTCATAATTCGACGCGTCAGCTTTGTAGCCAGGCAGGACGATCTTGTAATCCAGGAAGATTCCAGCAGGTACCGCATCTCCGATGGGAATACCGCCAGTCTGCTCCGCGTTGATGTTCATTGCAGCATCTGCGGTTAACCCCAGCAATGCAGCATTTAGCGCACCGGCCGCCATGTCCATATTCTCGGGCCCCATCCAGAGGCGGTGTTCTTCAGGAAGCCCCCACAGAGAACGCCGCGCCCATAGCTCCACGGAGTCTGACTCTAGCTTTTTAGCCCAAACGGCTAGGCTATACGCAGCAAGGCCAAATAACACGGCTATCGAAAGAGGGAGAAGTGCCGCTGCTGCCGGGGCGAGAGAGCCGACAACACCACCTCCTGCCGAAAGCATCGCTACGCCTGACGCAACACCATAAAAAGTTCGCGCTGATTTGTCCCCGACCGTTCCTGCCCGCCCAGCCGCCAACGCATACTGCACCCCCTCCACCGCACTCGCCAACGCCACCAGCGCCCCGCCGTACTGCACGATCCGCGCCCCCGCCGCGAGCGGTTCCAGCTTCCCAGCCGCCCCAACCACCCTCGTGGTCAGATCAGGCCGCAGGATATGAATCGTCGCCCCAACAACCTCAACCCCGGCCCCCATCACCCCGACCGACGCCGACATCACCGCCGCCGCGGCCTCGGCATCCCCATCGCCCACCGACTTGAGCAGGCCTTCGTAACTCCTGAGCAAGGCATCCTGCTGAAACCACAGGCTGCCCAAGGCCAGTGCCAGGTTCATTTTCCCGTTTCCGGTGGCTTTCGCGGCGTTGCGCATGCTGCGCATCGAATCCCGCGCCAGCAACCGGGCAGCCTCGGCCTTGACGCTCAGGTGCCGTGCCAGATCCGCCATGCTGCCCTTGAGCGCAGTACTGCCAATGCTGACGTGGCGCAGGGCATCGCCAATGCCATCCCCCATGCCGACTCGCAATGTGTCCAGCCGCGATTGCAGCGACTCCGCGCTCTCCAGCGTCCAGACCTTGATATCGATCAGCTTGGCGTGGCTGCTCGCCAGCGCCGGCGTGAACTGCCCTTTCAGCAGCATGGCCCGGACCTTCTGATGGGCCGGTTTACGGAATTGCTCGTCGAGGGTAGCGATGACACGCTCGGTCCCTTCGTAAAGCACCTCATTGAGCAAGGTGAGGTATTCACCCACCTTGAGCGAAATGGTGACCTGCGTGACCTGCACACCGTTGAAACGCAGCAAGGCCTCCCGATGCAAATGCCCCACCAGCGCCTTGACCTCGTTCGACAGCTTGTTGCCGAGGGCGTAACTGGCCGTGGCGCCGGCCGCGAGCAAGTCGCCGATGGCGTTCTGCACGGGCTCGACCATGAACTGCTTGCCCTGATCGGTAGCGATCAGGGTCTTTATGCTATGGAAAACCCGGGTTCGCTCACCTTCAAGAAGATCATCGGTGAGCTGTTCGTGCAGCTGTTTGTCCTTGGCGAGCAGCGCCTGGTAGTAAAGGCTGTCGCGGTCCTCCAACTGCTTTTTCCACAGGCCTTGGGTGGGGCCGGGCGTGTCGCCCTCGACGAAGTCGGTCGGACCACCGGCCTGACACATGGCCAGCATGCGAATGAAAGCCTTGATCGATTCCGTGCTCGCGATGCCATAGTCGTGGACGGCAGCCATTCGAAAAGCCGGACCATCGTGATGTTCGGCATAGAGCGTGGCGACGTCGTCGATGATCCTTCGCCAGTGCGCCAGGGTCTTCAGGTAGTGGTCCTCGAATTTCTTGCGCGCTGGCTCGTCGTAGCGGTCTGAAAGCCGCTCGCGTGCATCGTCCTGTTCGTCGGCAATCCGGCGTCGCTTCTCCTCTTCCAGATCGAGCAGGGGCAGAGGTGACCTGTAGAACTGAGGGCTGGCGTGATACTTGAGGTTGGCTGCCACCGCCTCCTCGGCATCCTTGATCGCACGCTGTTGCGCCCGGTCGAGCTGCACGTCACGAATACCGAGCAACGCCTGAGACGTGAAAAACTCGAAGTTGCGCTGCGGCTCGGCCCGCCACGCCTGCATGGCCTGGTAGTGATGCAGGCGCTGGGCATTGAGCTCCTGCACCATGCCGATGGGATCGGGCAGCACCAAGGCCAGCACTCCGTTGGCCAGCTTCTCCCGCTGGATCACCGTACGGATGTGCGCACTGAAGGCACCCAGCCGCTGGTTGCGGCCATAGAAACCATGCACGCTGCGGAAATCCCCGGCTATCGACTGGGCGTATTCGAGGATTTTTTCCGTCTGCAGGTTGTGCTCGGTCATGGCGAAGCCGACGCTGGCCGGGTCATCCCGTGCAGTCTTGAGGTCGAGCTTGTAGAAGCGCTCGCTAAACTTCCTGCCGCCGGACACACCATCGCTCAAGTAGGCGTCCAGCACCGTCTCGGGCCAGGGATCGTTGGCGATGGCGAGCCAGGCGGTGGAAAACTTGTCGGTGTCGATATTGATGAAGGCGGCGGGCATATCGTGGTCAGCCCGGATGCAACGCAACGGAATCGGGATGGGCTCCTGCCGGGGGATCTCGTACGGAGAGAATTGACGCAGCATGCCCTCCGGGGTGATCTGGTAGGCCTGCCACTCCCGTCGGTCGAGCAGCACATAGAGAAAGCCGCGACGCAGGGTACGAGGCTGGCCGACATGCATGCGCACGGCCTTGACCTCGGAACCGCGGGTCAGCGGCAGTGCCTGGGTATGCCAGGGTTCCGGCGCATAGGCCGCGCGCAGGGGAAGGATGGGCAGGCCCTGGCGCTCGCAAAGCCGGCAGCCACCCGTTGACAGCGGATCGGCCTCCCGGGTCGACGCGTCGAGATCGAGACCGAAAATGAAGCTGGGATCGAATGTCACGTGTAGTCCTCCGTACGGGGCAGGTCAGCGAAGATGCGCCTCCAGGTGGCCTCGCTGTAGCGTGCAAAATGACTCTGCAAGTCCAGGGTCCCGGCTCGTGCCTGGGCAATGTCGCGCTGGATGTCCGGGTGCTGGGGCAGATTCGGATGGAAGAACACCCGATGCAGGCTGAGGGAAATGAGATCGCTGCTGGCTTCAAGGCCGAGCCGGTGAGCGTCGCGGATCAGGCGAAAGCCATGGGTGGCAGCTTGGGGCGGCAGGGGGGAGGGGCCTTTCCAGAGCCAGGGGGCAAAGCGTGGAGGCTTGCGCAGGGCATGACGCCAGACGGCGAGGAACCGGTTGACCACCATAGCCAGTTGCTGGGTTTGCCTGGCCGTTGCTGAGAGTTGCGGCTCGCCGTAACAGACTCTACCGGCCAGTGGGAAAAAACCGCCCCAACTGAGCGGGAGCAGCCAGAACTCCACCGGTCTCAGCAGATCACCGTCCTGGGCGTGCATCGCGGCGGACAGCAGTTCCAGCCTCAGCGGTTCGAACCAGGGTGACGGGTCTTGATCTTCAGAAGCGGTAGTGTCGCAGCGGGTCACGATATGGTTAGCGATGACGTCGAGGGGCTGGGAACTGAGCAGCCAGCCACAGATGTAACGCTTGCGGTAAACAAGATCCCACTCGGCATAGTCGGCGCTGAGCTGGAGATAGCGCCGTGCTGCCGGTTCACCGGTTTTCGCCAGCTGGACAAGCGCGGGGCAGTACTCCGGGGAATGGGCCAGATCGGGGCGCAGTACCCGCGTGACAGCGTCGGCGCCCAGCGACTCGATCAGGGACGGGACGCTAAGCGGATGATCCGGTGCGCATTCAGCCTGTCCGTCCACCAGCAGATAGAGGTAGTCGTCCTGCGTCCGGTACCGCTCCACGAAGTTGGTGACGGATTCGATGCCGCTGACCATGGGGATCTCCTGGGGAAGTAATTCCGTTGGGATCCTGAATGTTGGTCAGTAGTGGGGGATATAGGAAAAATCCCAAGGCAAGGTGTGAAACTGCTGAGCAGGTATTGAAGTCACGATCGAATTGTCCACTTGATCGAGACAGTCATACCGCTTTCACCCGATTTATCCCGTTTCGAGAAACCCCTAATCTGGCCACATCTAGCGGCAACTACCCAAAACAAACTTCTCGAACAAAGGATTTCCACCATGACCAACGCCACCTACAACCGCCTGAACAAAGACGACGCCGTAGTCCTCTTGGTCGACCACCAGACCGGCCTGATTTCCCTGGTGCAGGACTTCTCGCCGAGCGAGTTCAAGAACAACGTGCTGGCGCTGGCCGACCTGGCGAAATTCTTCGAACTGCCGACCATCCTGACCACCAGCTTCGAGCAAGGCCCGAATGGTCCGTTGGTGCCAGAGCTGAAAGAGATGTTCCCGGACGCGCCGTACATCCCGCGTCCTGGTCAGATCAATGCCTGGGACAACGAAGACTTCGTCAAGGCGATCAAGGCCACCGGTCGCAAGCAGCTGATCATTGCCGGTGTGGTGACTGACGTGTGCGTGGCCTTCCCGACCCTGTCGGCGCTGGCCGAAGGCTTCGACGTGTTCGTGGTGACCGATGCTTCCGGGACCTTCAACGAAACCGTGCAACAGGCCGCATGGAACCGCATGACCCAGGCCGGCGCGCAGATGATGAACTGGTTCTCGGTAGCCTGTGAGCTGCACCGCGACTGGCGCAACGATATCGAGGGGCTGGGTAACCTGCTGTCGCAGCGGATTCCTAACTATCGGAACCTGATGAACAGCTACTCGGCGTTTACTGCCAAGTAAGGGATGGTGCTGCTACTGGCCTCATCGCTGGCAAGCCAGCTCCCACAGGTCCAGCGGTGCACGCGATCACTGTGGGAGCTGGCAAGCCAGCGATGAGGCCAGAACAGGCACCATCAATACTGCGGATACCACCGCGGCGTATAAACCCACTCCCCACCCTCAGCCCGGGCAAAGGTCCGGGTCGTCGAAGACCCCACCAACACCATCGTCCGCATGTCCACCATCTCCGGCACCAGCTCGCCAAGGGTCACTACCTTCAGCGACTGCCCCGGCCGGGCGATATCACGTCCCAGCACCACCGGCGTATCCGCAGCACGATGACGGCGGACGATATCCAGCGCCTGCCCCAACTGCCACGGCCGGGAGCGCGAGATCGGGTTGTAGAAGGCCATCGCCAGGTCCGCCTGGCCAGCCAGGTCCAGACGCTTCTCGATGATCGACCACGGCTTGAGGTTGTCCGACAGAGAGATCACGCAGAAGTCATGCCCCAGCGGTGCCCCCGCCTGGGCCGCCGTGGCCAGCGATGCCGAGATCCCCGGCAACATCTCCAGCTCGACCCGGTACCAGGCCGGATCATCCGACGCCTCCAGCGCTTCCAGCACCGCCGCCGACATGGCGAACACACCCGGGTCACCAGACGACACCACGATCACCGAACGCCCCTGCGCCGCCAGTTCGAAGGCGTGACGGGCGCGCAGCAGTTCTTCACGGTTGTCGGTGCAGTGCAGCACCTGATCTTCACGGAAGGGCCCGGCCATGCGCACGTAGGTTTCATACCCCAGCACATCGTTGGCCCGGGCCAGCTCGGCCTTGACCGCCGGGGCCATCAGCTCGGCAGCGCCAGGGCCGAGACCGATCACCGCAACCCGGCCACGGGCACGACCAATCTGCGCCGGATCGATGGGCTCGGCAGCAACGGCGATCGCCAGGCCTTCGCCCACGACTTGCGGAGCAAGCAGTTGCGGCAGGGCATGGGCAGCAAGGTCGCTGACCGAAGCACCGGCCGCGAAACGCAGCGGCACACCCAGGTCAGCCGCAGCGGCATGCAACGATGCCTCGGCCATCTCCTCCTCGCTGGCCAGAAGGCAGGCCAGAGAAGCCTCGGCGATCTTCGCCTGATGCAGCGCGGCACGCACCGCCGCCGCCAGCTCCGGCACACCCGCCGACACCGCCAGCAGCACGCAGCGCGGATGAATCAGAAGCTCGTTGGCCGCCGCCTCGCGCTCGCCACAGCCGACACGGATGGTCAGCTGCGCGTCGTCGCGCTGCGGCAGGTGGGCCTCGTCCAGCCACGGTGCCGCGCCTTCGATACGCACGCTTTCACCGGCCAGCAAATCAGAAACGAAACGCTTGCCCAGCTCCAGGTCGGCCAGCGCGTAGCCGCTGGGCGGGTTGAGCAGGCAGGTGCCGAAACGCAGTTCGCCGCTGGTGGTGATTGCCGCGGCAACCCCCAGCCCAGCGGCGATTTCCCGGGCCATGACATTCACCCCGCCAAGCCCGCCCAGCAACGGCACCACCGCGCTGCCGTCCTCGGCCACCGCCAGCACCGGCGGCTCGGCGCCCTTCTCCAGCAACACGCTGGCCAGGCTGCGAATGACGATGCCGGCGGCGCACAGGGCGATGATCGGCGTGTCCTGCTGGTAGAGCTCGCGCAGCGTGGCGCCGAACTCGGCATAACTGCGGTCGACGCCCTCGACCCGGCCAGCCAGGCCATGGATCAGGGCATCGGGATAGAACCGCTGGATCTTGCGAGCGGTGTCCAGGCTGCCCTTGCCGAGCACGACAATGGCGGGTGCGCGTCGGGTCATCAGCCTTGCCACCTTTCGCCGGGAACGATGATCAACGAGAAGTACGGCGACGACTGCGGGTCGACCTCATCCAGCGCGACGATCTTCTGGTTGGCCATGGTCGCCCGCTCGACATACAGCGCGCGGCCGTCCATGCCCAGCTCGGCCAGCACCTGGCGGACCTTCGGGAAGTTGCGCCCGAGCTTCATGATCACCGCCGCGTCGGCATCGGCCAGACGACGCTTGAGTTCGTCATGGGGCAGCACGCCGGAGAGCACCGACAGGCTCTGGTTGCGGTACACCAGCGGCGCGCCGAGCACCGAGGCGCCACCGAGCATCGAGCACACGCCGGGGATCACTTCGGCGTCGTAGCGCTCGGCGAGGCGGTCGTGCAGGTACATGTAGGAGCCGTAGAAGAACGGATCGCCCTCGCAGATCACCGCCACGTCGCGGCCGGCATCCAGGTGCCCGGCGACGCTGACGGCGGCCTCGTCGTAGAAGTCGCTGATCACCTGTTCGTAGGACAGCGGCGCCGGCAGCACTTCGGTGGTCACCGGGTAGACCAGCGGCAGCAGGGTCTGCTCAGTCTGCAGGTGCTGCTCGATGATGCCGAAGGCGTTGCCGCGCTTGCCCTTGGCGACGAAGTACGCCACCACCGGCGCTTCGCGCAGCAGGCGCAGGGCCTTGAGGGTGATCAGTTCGGGATCGCCGGGGCCGACGCCCAGGCCAAGCAAACGTCCGCGGGCCTGCATCATTCCACCTCCGTGGCGAGGGCGTTGACAGCCGCGGCGGCCATGGCGCTACCGCCCAGGCGACCTTCGACGATGACGAAAGGCACGCCACGGCTGTCCGCCGCGAGCATCGCCTTGGATTCGGCGGCACCGACGAAGCCCACCGGGAAGCCGAGGATCAGCGCCGGTTTCGGCGCGCCGGCGTCGATCATCTCCAGCAGGTAGAACAGTGCGGTCGGCGCGTTGCCGATCACCACCACGCTGCCTTCCAGATGCGGACGCCACAGCTCCAGGGCCACGGCCGAGCGGGTGTTGCCCAGCTCCTTGGCCAGCTCCGGCACGCTCTCGTCGCGCAGGGTGCAGATCACTTCGTTATTGGCCGGCAGGCGCGCGCGGGTGATGCCTTCGGCGACCATCCGCGCATCGCAGAGAATCGGCGCGCCGGCGGCCAGGGCTTCGCGCCCGGCCTTGCCGGCGCCTTCGGAGAATTGCAGTCGGTCCACCACCTCGACCATGCCGCAGGCATGGATCACCCGCACCGCGAGCTTTTCCAGGTCGGGCGGAATCCGCTCCAGGCGGGCCTCCTGGCGGATGATGGCGAAGGAGTTGCGATAGATCTCCTGGCCGTCGCGGATGTAATCAATCATCGAGGGGGCTCCGTGGCGGGCGTCCAGTGTGGCGCCCGCTTCTTCCAATGTCAGGTTGCGCCCGGCGATGGCGCCGGGGCCCGGCTGGGCCGGGTCGTGAAAATACAGGTCATAGCGTCCGGGACCGACCGCCAGCAAGGTGCTCGGCGCGGTGTGGGCCATGGCGCAGGAACGGTTGCAGCCGCTCAGGTGGATACCCGCCACCGGGCCGCGACGACGCAGGCGCGCGGCCAGTTGCACGGCGTCGGCCTTGGTGTCGGACTGGGCCTTGGCGCAGCCGGCGGAACCGGTGCAGGCGACCACGCCGGCCAGCGGCGCGGCGGCATCGGCGATCAGGCCGAGGCAGGCCAGCCCGGCCAGCACACGCTCGGCCTGGGCAGCGGCGACGTTGGGCAGCAGCACGCTCTGCCAGGGGGTCATGCGCAGGCTGCCGTCGCCCAGCTCACGGGCCAGCGCTGCAACGCCACGCAGTTGCCGGGCGCTGAGGCGACCGAGTGGCGCCATGGCGCCCACCGCGACACGTCCCTCTTGACGCTGGGGATAGACACCCAGGTGCTGCGCCAGGTCACGTCCGTGGCGGCGCCAGCCAAGTACTGCGGCGTCGCGGCGCACGCTCAGCGGCAGACCGGCGAGGAAGCTGTCGACGCCAACGGCGGCCAGCAACTGACGCATGCGCGACTGCCCGGCGTCGGCCAGGTCGAGGAAACGCATCAGCACCGCGTGCACCAGTGCCAGGCCCTGTTCCAGCGGCACCGCGCCCAGCGGCGCATCATGCCCGGGGCAGCCGGCCAGGCCGAAAGCCAGCCACAACTGGTCGTCCAGCTGCAGTGGCGAAAGCCAGAGATCGTGGGGGTGCCAGAGCATCGCCAGGTCTTCGCCGCCGTCCAGTTGCACGGCGAACTTGGCCGAGAGCTCGTGGAAGCGCGGCGTGGTCTGCAACAGGTCGAGAATCCGCGCACCCAGCGCCCGGGTATCGAAGAGCATGGCCGGGTCGAAGCCGGCGGCGGGGCTGAGCATCAGGTTGCGCACATCGTCGCCGGCCGCCTCCCGCGGGCCGAGACCGGCGCGGAGCAACTGCGCGATCAGGCCCTGGTGATCGTCACCGACACCACGGATCTGCAGGTTGCTGCGGTTGGTCACCTCGATCACCCCGCCGGCGAAAGCCTCGGCAGCGGCGGCCAGCGCCTCGGCCTGGTCGGCTTCGAGGTGGCCGGCGTCGAGCTTGATCCGCGAGATGCCGCCATCCAGCGCCTGGACGATGCGCCACAACCCCGGACAGGCCGAGGGGCGAAGGGCAGGAGCAGGCCGGGACTGGTTCAAGGGGTCACCCGTCGGTCATGAAAGGGGCTGGGGGCCGGAAGGCGCGGTATTATGCCTGCTTTGCCCGGCGGCGGGCCAAGCCTGCCGGTCGGATTGACCTGGAAAAGAGGAACGGCATGGCGCCCTGGTTGACCCTTGTTGGAATTGGCGAAGACGGCTTCAGCGGCCTCGGCAAGCAGGCCCGCCGCGCCTTGCTCGGTGCCGGCAAGGTATTCGGCAGCCCTCGCCAGCTGGATCTGCTGCCGCACTGCCTGAAGGCCGAGCGCCTGGCCTGGCCCAGCCCGTTCTCCCTGGCCGGGGTGCTGGCCCTGCGTGGCGAGCCGGTGTGCGTGCTGGCCAGCGGCGACCCGATGTTCTACGGCGTCGGCGCCAGCCTGGCACGGCAGGTGCCGGCCGAAGAGTTGAACGTGCTGTCCGCCCCCTCGTCCTGTTCCCTGGCCGCCGCCCGCCTGGGCTGGCCGTTGCAGGAGGTGGTGATGCTCTCCGTGGTCGCCCGTCCCCTGGCGCAACTGAACGCCCACCTGTACAGCGGCCAGCGCCTGCTGGTGCTGTGCAACGACGGCAGCAGCCCGGCGGCGATCGCCGCCCTGCTGCGCGAACGCGGGTTCGGCCCGAGTCGCCTGCATGTCCTCGAACACCTGGGCGGGCCGGCGGAACGCCATCTGCACGGCACCGCCAACGACTGGAACGTCGAGGGCATCGCCGACCTCAACCTGCTCGCCATCGAATGCCTGGCCGACGCCAGCGCGCCGCGCCTGTCGCCGCTGGCCGGGTTGCCGGACAACGCCTTCCAGCATGACGGCCAGATCACCAAGCGCGATGTCCGCGCCATCACCCTCGCCCGCCTCGCCCCGCGTCCGGGCGAGCTGCTCTGGGACGTCGGCGCCGGCAGCGGCTCCATAGGCATCGAATGGATGCGCGCCCACCCCTCTTGCCGTGCCCTGGCGATCGAAGCCGACGAGGGTCGCCAGCAGTTGGTCGAGCTCAACCGTGATGCCCTCGGTGTGCCCGGCCTGCAACTGGTGCGCGGTCGTGCGCCGGAGGCCCTGCAGGGGCTGGAGCGGCCGGATGCGATCTTCATCGGTGGCGGCGTCACCGTCCCCGGCGTGCTGGAGCACTGCTGGGAGCAACTGCGCCCGGGCGGCCGCCTGGTGGCCAATGCGGTGACCCTGCAAAGCGAAGTGCGCCTGATGGACTGGCGCGAACGCCACGGCGGCGAGCTGACCCGCATCCATGTGGCCCAGGCCCAGCCGCTCGGCGGTTTCGACACCTGGCGCCAGGCCCTGCCGATCACCCTGCTGGAAGTGTTCAAGGACGCCGAGGCATGAGCCGGCGCATCCTCCTGCTCGGCGGCGTTGCCGAGGCCCTGCGCATCGCCCGCCAGCTCGGCCCGGAGCATGTCTACAGCCTGGCCGGCATCGGCCGGGTCCCGGATGACCTGGACTGCCAGGTGCGGGTTGGCGGTTTCGGTGGCGCCGAAGGGCTGGCCGACTATGTCCGCGCCGAAGGCATCGACCTGCTGGTCGACGCCACCCATCCCTATGCGGCGCAAATCAGCGCCAACGCGGCCCGCGCCGCCAGCCTGGCGGGCATTCCCTGCTGGGCCCTGCGCCGCCCGGCCTGGACGCCACAACCCGGCGACGACTGGCGCGAGGTGCACGACTGGGCCGGCCTGATCGAGGCCCTGCGCCCGTTCCGCCACCCGCTGCTCACCCTCGGCCGCGAGCCGCTGCAACATCTCGACGAGATTCCCCCGGAGCAGTTCTGGACCCTGCGCGCCCTCGACGCCTGCCCCGGCAATGCGCGTTGCGAGGTGATCGGGGCGCGCGGGCCGTTCCTGCTGGAGGACGAGCGGGCGCTGTTCGAACGCCGCCAGATCGACGTACTGGTCAGCAAGAACAGCGGCAGCGGCGCCACCGAACCCAAGCTGCAGGTGGCGCGGGAGCGCGGCATCCCGGTGCTGGTCCTGGCGCGCCCGGCCCTGCCCGAGGTCGACCGGCACTTCGCCGACCCGGCCAGCCTGCTGGCGGCGCTGACGGACGGAAACGCCCTGTAATCCGCTCGGGTATTGCCAATACCCAGGCAAGCGTTTCCAATGCGTCATCCCCTCCCACGCAAGGCTGCGACTATGGAACTGCAATGGTGGATCTGGCTGGTGCTGGGCTTCGGCCTGATCCTGCTGGAACTGGTGCTGCCCACCTTCTTCATCATCTGGTTCGGCATCGGTGCCGTGGCCGTCGGGGTGATCGCCGGGGTGTGGCCGGGACTGAGCCTGGCCAGCGAGCTGATCATCTGGGTGGTGCTGTCGTCGCTCACCGTCGCCCTGTGGTTCAAGGTGTTCAAGCCGCGCCAGGTCGACAAGCGCTGGACCGCGGACGACGTGATCGGCGAAGTCGGCCTGCTGGTGGCGCCGGTCTCGGAGTTCCAGAAGGGCCGCGTGCGTTTCCAGAAGCCGATTCTCGGCAACGAGGAATGGACCTGCATCGCCAATGCCGATATCGCCACCGGCGAGCGGGTGCGCATCCTCGCCATCGAAGGCAACACCGTACGGGTCGGCAAGGCCTGACCTGCATCCCCGGGACATCAACAAAGGAACTGTCATGACCAGTCTGATCATTACCGCAACCATCGCCCTGTTCGTCCTCGTCACGGTGTTCAAGGGCGTGCGCATCGTGCCCCAGGGCGAGGAATGGATCGTCGAGCGCCTGGGGCGCTACCACACCACCCTCAAGCCGGGCCTGAACATCCTCATCCCGTACATGGACGTGGTGGCCTACCGCCTGCCGACCAAGGACATCATCCTCGACGTGCAGCAGCAGGAAATCATCACCCGCGACAACGCGGTGATCGTCGCCAACGCCCTGTGCTTCGCCAAGGTGGTCGACCCGCAGAAAGCGTCCTACGGCGTGGAGAACTACACCTACGCGGTCACCAGCCTGACCATGACTGCACTGCGCGCCATCGTCGGCGCCATGGACCTCGACGAAGCGCTGTCCAGCCGCGAGCAGATCAAGGCACGGCTGCGCGAGGCGATGTCGGAGCAGACTGAGGACTGGGGGATCACCGTGCGGTCGGTGGAGATCCAGGACATCAAGCCATCGCCTAACATGCAGGCGGCCATGGAGCGCCAGGCAGCCGCAGAACGCGAACGGAAAGCCGACGTGACCCGCGCCGAGGGCGCCAAGCAGGCGGCGATCCTCGAAGCCCAGGCCCGGCAGGAATCGGCGAAGCTGGACGCGGCGGCCCAGGTGAACCTGGCGGAAGCCTCGGCCCAGGCGATCACCCTGGTGAAGAATGCCGTGGGTACCGACGTGACGCCGGCGATGTACCTGCTGGGCGAGCGCTATATCAATGCCATGGAGAACCTGGCGGGTAGCGACAACGCCAAGATGGTGGTGCTGCCGGCGGACCTGCAGGAGGCTGTAAGAGGGATGCTGGGCCGAACCAAATCCTGAAGCTGACCGAGGACCCTGTGTGAGCGGGTTGACCCGCTCCCACAGGGTCCTCGGTCAACCCACCTGCGGCACTTCATCGCACCCCCATTTTTTACATCTCCCAGCGCTTCTGGCTAAATAGCCATCATTCGAATCCCACACGGATCACCCCATGTCCTCCAATCGGCTCGCCTACGCCTGGATCGCCTGCTTCGCAGTGCTGTTCAACCTGCTGGCGATGCCGATGTCCGCGTCCGCCACCAAGGCGCCCGCCGACCAGTTGCTCTGGGGCGCCTTCTGCTCCACCGGCGGCACCAAGCTGATCGCCGTGTCCCTCGGCCAGCTCGACGACAACCAGCAGAACGACGACCACGCCGTCATGCAGCATTGCTGGTGCTGCTCTGGCAGCGCCCCCTTGCTGGCCCTGCCCGGCCAGGCGCCACGCCTGTTCCTGCCGACCCCGGCCCTGGCTGCCGCGCCCGCCGTGCTTTCGCCTTCCCAACCCACGCCCCGGCAACTCTGGCCTTCCCTCAATCCCCGCGCCTCTCCTTCGGTCTGATTCACCTACGCTCTTACACGCGCACAATCTGAATCGACCGGAGATACTTCATGCTCAAGAACGTCATGCTGCTGGCCGCCCTGCTGCTGCCCGCCACCTTTGCCAATGCCCACGAATACAACACCGGCAACCTGCACATCGCCCACCCGTGGTCGTTGGAACTGCCGCCGAACGCGCCCAACGTCGCCGCCTACTTCGTCATCGACAACAAGGGCGCCGAGGCCGACCGCCTGCTCAGCGTCGACACCCCGATCAGCGACCGTTCCGAGCTGCACGAACACGTGATGAACGGCGACGTGATGCGCATGCAGCAGGTGCCGAACGTGGCAATCCCGGCCCATGGCCAGGTCACCTTCAGCCCCAGCGCCTACCACGTGATGATCATGCAGCCCAAGGACCGCAGCCTGCTCGCCGACGGCAAGCGCTTCCCGCTGACCCTGCACTTCGAGAAGGCCGGCGACGTCACCGTCGAAGTGGCCGTACAGAAGCAGCCACCGGAAGGCAGCGCCGCCCACCAGCACTGATCCGCTGAACGCCGCGCGCCATGCGCTTCGCCTTCGCCACCCGGCACCGGCCACCGCGTCCTGACTCCAGGAGCCGACGCGCGGGCTGGCTGAGCCTGTTCGCCATGCTGATGATCTTCATCGGGCCGCTGGTTTCCCAGTCGATGCCGATGGATCACACGGGCTCCATGCCGATGGGCATGGAAATGGACATGGACGGCGGCCATCACGGCGACAGCCACCACGGCGGCGGCGACTCGCTGCATGTGATGTGGGAGAAGTGCGGCTACTGCAGCCTGTTCTTCCACTGCCCGGCCTTGCCGCAACAGCTGAGCCTGCTCAACAGCGAAGCCATTCCGACCAGCCGCCAGTTCATCGCCCACCCACGCCAGGGCCCTCCGCGCCCGGCATTCTTCCCCGGGGCCCGCAGTCGCGCGCCACCTTCCGCTTCGATCGCCTGACTCACTGACGACCCATGCTTCGCGAACGGCCCCTGGCCGTGTTCGCGTACACCTCAATGACCGATCGATGTTGGAAACCCTATGTCCAGCTCCACCCCTGTCCATCGTTTGTCCCTGCGCGGGACCATCGCGCTGCTCTGCGGCAGCCTGCTCACCCCGGTCGCCCTGGCGGCGGAAACCGGCCACGAAGGCCACGACCACGACCCGGCTGAACTCAGCCCCACGGTGATCACCGCCGTGGCGCCCAGCTCGCCGCTGACCATCGTCACCAACCCCAAGGACCCGCGCCAGCCGGTCCCGGCCAGCGACGGCGCCGACTACCTGAAGACCATCCCCGGCTTCTCGGCGATCCGCTCCGGCGGCACCAACGGCGATCCGGTGCTGCGCGGCATGTTCGGCTCGCGCCTGAACATCCTCACCAACGGCGGCGTGATGCTCGGCGCCTGCCCGAACCGCATGGACGCCCCCACCTCCTACATCTCGCCGGAAACCTACGACCGCCTCACCGTGATCAAGGGCCCGCAGACCGTGCAATGGGGCCCGGGCGCCTCCGCCGGAACCATCCTCTTCGAGCGTGAGCCGGAGAAGTTCGGCGAGCTCGGCACCCGGGTCAACGCCAGCCTGCTGGCCGGTTCCAATGGCCGCTTCGACAAGCTGCTGGACGCTGCCGCCGGCGGTCGCGAGGGCTATGTGCGCTTCGTCGGCAACCAGTCGCGCTCCGACGACTACGACGACGGCCATGGCGACACCGTGCCGTCGAAGTGGGACAAGTGGAACGGCGATGTCGCCGTCGGCTGGACCCCGGACAGCGACACCCTGCTGGAACTCACCGCCGGCCGTGGTGACGGCGAAGCCCGCTACGCCGGCCGCGGCATGGACGGCTCGCAGTTCAAGCGCGAAAGCCTTGGCCTGCGCTTCGAGAAATCCAATATCGGCGAGGTCTTCGACAAGATCGAGGCGCAGGTCTACTACAACTACGCCGACCACGTGATGGACAACTACAGCCTGCGCACGCCGTCCGGCATGGGAATGATGGCCGGCCCCATGGCCAGCAACGTCGACCGCCGCACCCTCGGCGCGCGCATCAAGGGCACCTGGCGCTGGGAAGACGTGACCCTGGTCAGCGGCATCGATGCGCAGACCAACGAGCACCGCCAGCGCATGGGCATGGGCGTCAACACCTACGGCAACCAGCCATGGACCAAGGACGCCGACTTCCACAACTACGGCGTGTTCGGCGAACTGACCTGGGAGCTGGACAGCCAGGATCGCCTGATCGGCGGCGCGCGCCTGGATCGTGCTTCGGCCAAGGATTTCCGCACCTCCGTCGGCTCCGGCATGATGTCCCGCCCCAACCCCACCGCCGGCGACACCCGCGCCGACACCCTGCCCAGCGGCTTCCTGCGCTACGAGCACGACCTGGTCGACATCCCGGCCACCACCTACGTCGGCCTGGGCCACGCCCAGCGCTTCCCCGACTACTGGGAGCTGTTCTCGCCGAGCAACGGCCCGCTGGGCTCGGTCAATGCCTTCGATACGATCAAGCCGGAGAAGACCACCCAGCTCGACTTCGGCATCCAGTACAAGACCGAGACCCTGGAAGCCTGGGCCTCCGGCTACATCGGCCAGGTGCGCGACTTCATCCTCTACGACTACAGCGCCGGGGCGAACGTCTCCCGCGCCGACAACATCGACGCGCGGATCATGGGCGGCGAAATGGGCGTGGCCTACCAGCTGACCTCCAACTGGAAGGCCGACGCCACCCTCGCCTACGCCTGGGGCAAGAACAGCAGCGACGGCTCGGCCCTGCCGCAGATGCCGCCGCTGGAAAGCCGCCTCGGCCTGACCTACAGCGAAAGCGACTGGAGCGCCGGCGCGCTGTGGCGCCTGGTCTCGGCGCAGAACCGGGTCTCGGAGAACTACGGCAACATCGTCGGCAAGGACTTCGACAAGTCCGGCGGCTTCGGCGTGTTCTCCCTCAACGGTGCCTACCGTGTGAGCAAGAACCTGAAGCTCAGCGCCGGCGTCGACAACCTGTTCGACAAGAACTATGCCGAGCACCTGAACCTGGCGGGCAACGCCGGCTTCGGCTATTCCGGTACGGAAACGGTGAACGAGCCGGGACGGACCTTCTGGACCAAGGTCGACCTGAGTTTCTGATCCAGCCCGGGCGCGGCCGCCGGTCGCGCCCCTCATTCGGGAGCGTTGCATGAGCAAGCCATCGTTTTCCTTCTACAACCTGGCCTGGCGCTGGCATTTCTACGCCGGGCTGTTCGTCGCCCCGGTGATGATCCTGCTGGCGATCACCGGGATCATCTACCTGTTCAAGCCGCAACTGGACCCGTTGATGTACCGCTCGCTGATGGTGGTCGAGGCCGGTCATCACCGGCATCCGGCCGATCACCTGCTGAGCCAGGTGCAGGCGACCTATCCGGGCGGTGCGGTCAGCCAGTACCTGCCGGCGCCCGCCACGGACCGCAGCGCGCAGTTCGTGGTCACGCGGGACGGCCATGAGCTGAACGTGTTCGTCGATCCCTACAGCGGCAAGGTCCTGGGCGACCAGGATGCCAAGGGCAACCTGCAGGCCGTGGCCCGCGCGCTGCACGGCGAGCTGATGGTCGGCACGCTGGGCGATCGCATCGTCGAGCTGGCGGCCGGCTGGGGCATCGTCCTGGTGGTGTCCGGGCTGTACCTCTGGTGGCCGCGTGGCGGGCGTCTGACAGGGGTGTTCTGGCCGAGCCTGAATGCTCGCGGGCGTTTGCTGTGGCGCGACCTGCATGCGGTCAGCGGCTTCTGGGGCTCGCTGGTCTTGTTGCTGATGCTGCTCAGCGGCATGACCTGGACCGGCTTCTGGGGCAAGCAGTACGCCGACCTGTGGAACCGCTTTCCGGCGGCCATGTGGAACGACGTGCCCACCTCGGACCAGGAGGCCCGCAGCTTGAACACCGCCGCGCGGCAGACCGTGCCGTGGGCGGTGGAGAATACGCCGATGCCGGCGTCCAGCGGCGCCCATGCCGAGCACCAGGGCCATATGCACATGGACAGCGGCCCGGCGGCGCCGCAGGTGAGCCTGCAGCAAGTGGAGGACATCGCCAGCGAGCGCGGCGTCGAGCCCGGCTACAGCATCACCCTGCCCAAGACCGGCAGCGGCGTGTTCACCATCGCCGTGTTCGCCGACGACCCGCGCAACGACGCCACCCTGCATGTCGACCAGTACACCGGCAAGGTTTTGGTGGATGTGCGCTGGAAGGACTACAGCCCGGTGGCCCGTGCGACGGAGCTGGGGGTGATGCTGCATGAGGGCAAGATGTTCGGCGTGGTCAACCAGTTGCTGATCCTGCTGATCTGCCTGATGGTCCTGCTCGGCTCGGTGAGCGGCCTGGTGATGTGGTGGAAGCGCCGTCCGCAAGGCGGCCTCGGCGTACCGCCGCTGCGCCACGACCTGCCGCGCTGGAAGACGGCGACGGTGGTGATGATCGTGCTTGGCGTGGCCTTCCCGCTGGTGGGGATTTCGATGCTGGTGGTGTGGGGGCTGGACCGGGTGTTCGGCAAGCGGATGCTGGTAACGAGGGCCTGATCCGGGTTTTGCATTGCCTGTTCTGGCCTCATCGCTGGCAAGCCAGCTCCCACAGGTTCACCACTGCCCTTGAGATCGGTGGGGTCCCTGTGGGAGCCGGCTTGCCGGCGATGAGGCCATCAGCCACACCAGGGAATCGTGGGAAATTTCTGATAATCCAGACAGCATTCCCCTAAAGTCGAGTCATCTTGTCGCGTCTACCCCGCGGATTCCCGTGATAGCCTAGCCGCCGCTTCACGTACAAGAAGACTGCAATTTATGGAATGCATGCAATGAATCAAGACATCACAAAGGACCCGCAGGAACACCACCTGCAACGCAACCTCACCAACCGCCACATCCAGCTCATCGCCATCGGCGGGGCCATCGGTACCGGGCTGTTCATGGGCTCGGGCAAGACCATCAGCCTGGCCGGCCCGTCGATCATCTTCGTCTACATGATCATCGGCTTCATGCTGTTCTTCGTCATGCGGGCCATGGGCGAGCTGCTGCTGTCGAACCTCAACTACAAATCCTTCATCGACTTCTCCGCCGACCTGCTCGGCCCCTGGGCCGGCTACTTCACCGGCTGGACCTACTGGTTCTGCTGGATCATCACCGGCATCGCCGACGTGATCGCCATCGCCGCCTACTCGCAGTTCTGGTTCCCCGACCTGCCGCAGTGGATACCCGCGCTGATGTGCGTCGGCGTGCTGCTGTCGCTGAACCTGATCACCGTGAAGCTGTTCGGCGAGATCGAGTTCTGGTTCGCCATGATCAAGATCATCGCCATCGTCGGCCTGATCGGCACCGGCCTGTACATGATCATCAGCGGCTTCCAGTCGCCGTCCGGCAGCACGGCAAGCCTGGGCAACCTGTGGAATGACGACGGCATGTTCCCCCACGGGCTGATGGGCTTCTTCGCCGGCTTCCAGATCGCCGTGTTCGCCTTCGTCGGCATCGAGCTGGTGGGTACCACCGCCGCCGAAGCCAAGGACCCGGAACGCACCCTGCCACGGGCGATCAACTCGATCCCGCTGCGCATCATCATGTTCTACGTGTTCGCCCTGATCGCCATCATGGCGGTCACGCCATGGCGCGACGTGGTGCCGAACAAGAGCCCGTTCGTCGAGCTGTTCATCCTCGCCGGCCTGCCGGCAGCGGCCGCGGTGATCAACTTCGTGGTGCTGACCTCGGCCGCCTCGTCGGCCAACAGCGGCGTGTTCTCCACCAGCCGCATGCTGTTCGGCCTGGCCCAGGAAGGTGATGCACCGAAATCGTTCGAGAAGCTGTCCAGCCGCGACGTGCCGGCCAACGGCCTGTACTTCTCCTGCACCTGCCTGCTCCTCGGCGCGGCGCTGATGTACGTGATCCCGGACCTGGTGGAAGCCTTCACCCTGGTGACCACCGTGTCGGCGATCCTGTTCATGTTCGTCTGGTCGCTGATCCTGCTGTCCTGGCTGACCTACCGCAAGGAACGCAGCGCGCTGCACGCGGCGTCGAAGTACAAGATGCCCGGCGGGCGCTTCATGTGCTGGGCCTGCCTGGTGTTCTTCGCCGCCATCCTGGTGCTGCTGAGCTTCGAGGACGACACGCGCAAGGCACTGATGGTCACGCCGATCTGGTTCGTGATCCTCACCGTGACCTACCAGTTCGTGCGCAGCCGTCGCCAGCCGCGCAGCCAGGTCAAGTCTTCGCAAGGCTGATCCCCGCCCCCTCGGGCCGTTGCGCACCATCAGCGCGCAACGGCCTGCACCGTGCCACCGTCCTGGGCTCCAGGGCGGTGCACGCATCGTCCACAATCCGCTGAAACCCTTGTGCCAGAGCCTGTACACATTTAGGCACAACCCTTGCTATCTCCCTGTCCGTAGTCGCCATTTGCCTTATCGCCAAATACGAACTCAACGGAGAGAGCACCCATGAAGCGTCGCAGTCTGATCAAGGCCTTTACCCTCAGCGCATCCATCGCCGCGATGGGCCTGAGCTGGACAATCCAGGCCGCCGAGACCATCAAGGTCGGCATCCTGCATTCCCTGTCCGGGACCATGGCGATTTCGGAAACCTCGCTCAAGGACATGGCGCTGATGACCATCGAGCAGATCAACGCCAAGGGCGGGGTCAACGGCAAGCTGCTGGAACCGGTGGTGGTGGACCCTGCGTCGAACTGGCCGCTGTTCGCCGAGAAGAGCCGCCAGTTGCTGACCCAGGACAAGGTGGCGGTGGTGTTCGGCTGCTGGACCTCGGTGTCGCGCAAGTCGGTGCTGCCGGTGTTCGAGGAACTCAACGGGCTGCTGTTCTACCCGGTGCAGTACGAAGGTGAAGAGATGTCGCCGAACGTGTTCTATACCGGCGCGGCGCCGAACCAGCAGGCGATCCCGGCGGTGGAATACCTGATGAGCGAGGACGGCGGCGCCGCCAAGCGCTACTTCCTGCTGGGTACCGACTACGTCTACCCGCGCACCACCAACAAGATCCTGCGCGCCTTCCTGCATTCCAAAGGCGTGGCCGACAAGGACATCGAAGAGGTCTACACCCCGTTCGGCCACAGCGACTACCAGACCATCGTCGCCAACATCAAGAAGTTCTCCGCCGGCGGCAAGACCGCGGTCATCTCCACGGTCAACGGCGACTCCAACGTGCCCTTCTACAAGGAACTGGCCAACCAGGGCCTGAAGGCCACCGACGTGCCAGTGGTGGCCTTCTCGGTGGGCGAGGAAGAACTGCGCGGCATCGACACCAAGCCGCTGGTGGGCCACCTGGCGGCGTGGAACTACTTCGAGTCGGTGGACAACCCGGTCAACAGCCAGTTCGTCAGCGACTGGAAGGCCTACGCCAAGGCCAAGAACCTGCCGGGGGCGGACAAGGCGGTGACCAACGATCCGATGGAAGCCACCTACGTGGGCATCCACATGTGGGCGCAGGCGGTGGAGAAAGCCGGCAGCACCGATGTCGACAAGGTCCGCGAAGCCCTCGCCGGGCAAAGCTTCAAGGCACCGTCGGGCTTCACCCTGACCATGGACAAGACCAACCACCACCTGCACAAGCCGGTGATGATCGGCGAGATCCAGGATGACGGGCAGTTCAACGTGGTCTGGGAAACCGAGCAGCCGCTGCGGGCGCAGCCTTGGAGTCCGTTCATTCCGGGCAATGACAAGCGGCCGGATTATGCGGTGAAGGGTAACTGATCCCCTGAGGCCCGATCGCTGGCAAGCCAGCTCCCACAGGGTCCTGCATGCACCGGACCTGTGGGAGCTGGCTTGCCAGCGATGAGGCCCTGAAGAACACCGCACCTCCCCCTACCAGAAAAGGGACCCCGCTCCATGCCCAAGGCCCTCTACCGATTCCTGCTTTCCCTGTGCCTGCTGCTGCCCCTCGCCGCACACGCCAGCGAAGCCGACTACTTCGCCACCGCCAAGCCCAACGACCAGGCCCGCCTGCTCCAGGACTGGGCGGCGCAACCCGATCCCGGCCGCCTGCCGCTGCTCACCGCGCTGCAGCAAGGCCGCCTGCCCGACAGCGAGCGCAAGCTGCGCCTGAACAACCGCCTGCGCGGGCTTGTGGATAACGCCCTGGCCAGCCACCAACTGCTCGACGCGCAGGCCAAGGTACGCCTGCAGGCCGCGCAACAACTGCAGAAGAGCGCCCAACCGGCCCAGGTCGCCTTCCTCGACCGCCAATACGCCCAGGAAAAGGACGACACCGTCCACGCCGCCCTCGGCCTGGCCCTGGCCAACCTGCAACTGGCCGCCGCCGAACCCGCGGTACGCCTCGCCGCCGTGCGCCTGCTGGGCGAAACCGGCGACCCCATGGCCCGCACCCGCCTCGAAGCCCTGCTCGACCCCGCCGTGGAAAGCGACGCCGGGGTACGCACCGCCGCGGAAACCAGCCTGGCCCAGGTCAAGCGCAAGCTGCTGGTGGGCGAACTGCTCGGCCAGGCCTTCAGCGGCCTGTCCCTCGGCTCGATCCTGCTGCTGGCCGCCCTCGGCCTGGCAATCACCTTCGGCCTGCTCGGGGTGATCAACATGGCCCACGGCGAGATGCTCATGCTCGGCGCCTACAGCACCTACGTGGTGCAGATCCTGATCCAGCGCCATGCCCCCGGTGCCATCGAGTTCTACCCGCTGCTGGCACTGCCGGTAGCCTTCGCCGTGAGTGCCGGGGTCGGGATGCTCCTGGAGCGCACGGTGATCCGCCACCTCTACGGCCGCCCGCTGGAAACCCTGCTGGCGACCTGGGGCATCAGCCTGATCCTGATCCAGGCCATCCGCCTGCTGTTCGGCGCGCAGAACGTCGAAGTGGCCAACCCGGCCTGGCTGTCCGGTGGCGTACAGGTGCTGCCGAACCTGGTGCTGCCGTGGAGCCGCATCGTGATCATCGGCTTCGCCCTGTTCGTGGTGCTGCTGACCTGGCTGCTGCTGAACAAGACCCGCCTGGGCCTGAACGTGCGCGCCGTCACCCAGAACCGCAACATGGCCGCCTGCTGCGGCGTACCCACCGGGCGCGTGGACATGCTCGCCTTCGGCCTCGGCTCGGGCATCGCCGGCCTCGGTGGCGTGGCCCTGAGCCAGATCGGCAACGTCGGCCCGGACCTCGGCCAGAGCTACATCATCGACTCCTTCCTGGTGGTGGTGCTCGGCGGCGTCGGCCAGCTCGCCGGCAGCCTGTGGGCCGCGTTCGGCCTGGGCATCGCCAACAAGCTGCTGGAACCGCAGATCGGTGCGGTGCTCGGCAAGATCCTCATCCTTGCGCTGATCATTCTGTTCATCCAGAAGCGTCCGCAAGGCCTGTTCGCCCTCAAGGGACGGGTAATCGACTGATGAACCAGCCACTGCTTGTCACCGCCACGCAAAAAGCCGGGCCCCGCCTGTCCCTGGCCATCGGCGCCATCGTCCTCGTCGTGCTGCTCGCCCTGCCGCTGCTGTCGCTGCTGCCGGACGGGCATGCCCTGCAGGTCTCGGCCTACACCCTGACCCTGGTGGGCAAGATCCTCTGCTACGCCATCGTCGCCCTGGCCCTGGACCTGGTCTGGGGCTACGCCGGGTTGCTGTCCCTGGGGCATGGCCTGTTCTTCGCCCTCGGCGGCTACGCCATGGGCATGTACCTGATGCGCGAAGCCGCCGGCGACGGGCTGCCGGCGTTCATGAGCTTCCTGTCGTGGAGCGAGCTGCCCTGGTACTGGGCCGGCACCCAGCATTTCGCCTGGGCGATGTGCCTGGTGGTGCTGGCGCCGGGGCTGCTGGCCCTGGTGTTCGGCTACTTCGCCTTCCGCTCGCGGATCAAGGGCGTGTACTTCTCGATCATGACCCAGGCCCTGACCTTCGCCGGCATGCTCCTGTTCTTCCGCAACGAAACCGGCTTCGGCGGCAACAACGGCTTCACCAACTTCCGCACCCTGCTGGGCTTCGACATCACCGCCCAGGGCACCCGCGCGGTGCTGTTCCTGCTGACCGTGGCGCTGCTGGTGGGCAGCCTGTACGTCGGCTGGCGCCTGGCGCGGAGCAAGTTCGGCCGGGTGCTCACCGCCCTGCGCGACGCGGAGAACCGCCTGATGTTCTGCGGCTACGACCCGCGTGGCTTCAAGCTGTTCGTCTGGGTGTTGAGCGCCGTCTTGTGCGGCCTGGCCGGGGCGCTGTACGTGCCGCAGGTGGGCATCATCAACCCCAGCGAGATGTCGCCGACCAACTCCATCGAGGCCGCCGTGTGGGTCGCCCTCGGCGGGCGCGGCACGCTGATCGGCCCGCTGCTCGGCGCCGGCCTGGTCAATGGCATGAAGAGCTGGTTCACCGTGGCGTTCCCGGAGTTCTGGCTGTTCTTCCTCGGTGCGCTGTTCATCCTCGTCACCCTGTACCTGCCCAAGGGCGTGGTCGGCCTGCTGAAGAAAAGGGGCGAACAATGAGACTGCCGTCTATTCATCCCGAGTTCATGCTCGAACCCATTCTCGATGCCGGCAGCGGCCGTGATGCCATCGGCCTCGGCCAGGTGGTCGGGCCCGGTCTCGACGCCCGTCACGGCACGGTGCTGACCCTGGAAGACATCCACGTCAGCTTCGACGGCTTCAAGGCCCTGACCGCGCTGAACCTGTACATCGGCGTCGGCGAGCTGCGCTGCATCATCGGGCCCAATGGCGCCGGCAAGACCACCATGATGGACGTCATCACCGGCAAGACCCGCCCTACCAGCGGCAAGGCCTGGTTCGGCGACACCCTCGACCTGACCCGCATGAGCGAGGTCGAGATCGCCCAGGCCGGGATCGGCCGCAAGTTCCAGAAGCCCACGGTGTTCGAGGCACTGACGGTGTTCGAGAACCTGGAGCTGGCGCAGAAGACCGACAAGTCGGTATGGGCCTGCCTCGGTGCGCGGCTGAGCGGCGAGCAGCGCGACCGCATCGACGAGGTGCTGGCCACCATCCGCCTCGACGCCTCGCGCCAGCGTCCGGCGGGGTTGCTGTCCCATGGGCAGAAGCAGTTCCTCGAAATCGGCATGCTGCTGATGCAGGACCCGCAGTTGCTGCTGCTCGACGAGCCGGTGGCGGGCATGACCGATGCCGAGACCGAATTCACCGCCGAGCTGTTCAAGAGCCTGGCCGGCAAGCATTCGCTGATGGTGGTGGAGCACGACATGGGCTTCGTCGGCAGCATTGCCGACCATGTGACCGTGCTGCACCAGGGCAGTGTGCTGGCGGAGGGATCGCTGGAGCAGGTGCAGGCGGATGATCGGGTGATCGAGGTTTATCTCGGGCGGTGACCGGCTTTGGACCGGGTTGCCCCCAATCGCTGGCAAGCCAGCTCCCACAGGGTCCTGCATGCACCGGACCTGTGGGAGCTGGCTTGCCAGCGATGGGTTCCACACAGTTCCCAAGGAATGACACATGCTGAAAATCGATTCCCTGCACCAGTATTACGGCGGCAGCCACATCCTGCGTGGCCTGTCCTTCGAGGCGAAGATCGGCGAGGTCACCTGCCTGCTCGGCCGCAACGGCGTCGGCAAGACCACCCTGCTGCGCTGCCTGATGGGCCTGGTCCCGGCCAAGGAAGGCAGCGTGAGTTGGGAAGGCCAGGCCATCACCGCCCTCAAGCCGCACCAGCGGGTCCACGCCGGCATCGCCTACGTGCCCCAGGGCCGCGAGATCTTCCCGCGCCTGACCGTGGAGGAAAACCTGTTGATGGGCCTGTCGCGCTTCGGCGCCAGCGAGGCGAAGAAGGTCCCGGAATTCATCTACGAGCTGTTCCCGGTGCTGTTGCAGATGAAGCAGCGTCGCGGCGGCGACCTGTCCGGCGGCCAGCAGCAACAGCTGGCCATCGGCCGTGCCCTGGCCAGCCGCCCGCGCCTGCTGATCCTCGACGAGCCCACCGAAGGCATCCAGCCCTCGGTGATCAAGGAGATCGGCGCGGTGATCGGCAAGCTGGCGGCCCGCGGCGACATGGCGATCCTGCTGGTGGAGCAGTTCTACGACTTCGCTGCCGAGCTGGCCGACCAGTACCTGGTGATGTCCCGGGGCGAAATCGTCCAGCAGGGCCGGGGTGAAAACATGGAGGCCGAAGGTGTGCGCGGGCTGGTAACCATTTAATCTGGCGGCCTGCCCTGATTTCCCGGACCGACTACCATGACCCTCACCCTTCGCGACGCCGTGCCTGCCGACCTGCCGGGCATCCGCGACATCTACAACGACGCCGTGCTCAACACCACGGCGATCTGGAACGAGCAACCCGTGGACCTGGCCAACCGCCAGGCCTGGTTCGACGGGCGCGCGGCCCAGGGCTATCCGATCATCGTCGCGGTGGATGGCGGGGGTGAGGTGGTGGGGTATGCGTCGTTCGGCGACTGGCGGGCGTTCGAGGGTTTCCGGCATACCGTGGAGCATTCGGTGTATATCCGTGCCGACCAGCGGGGCAACGGGTTGGGGCCGAAGTTGATGGAAGCCCTGATCGTGCGGGCTCGCCAGGGCGGCAAGCATGTGATGGTGGCGGCGATCGAGAGTGGCAATGGCGCGTCGATCCGCCTGCATGAGCGACTGGGGTTCAAGGTGACCGGGGAGATGCCGCAGGTGGGGGTGAAATTCGGGCGGTGGCTGGATCTGACCTTCATGCAGCTGGTGCTGAATCCGGGGGCGTTGCCGCCGAATTGATGGTGTTCTTCAGGACCTCATCGCTGGCAAGCCAGCGATGAGGCCGGAAGATCACTGCACAAACCGCCCCAGACGCTGGCGCAACATATCGTTCTCACTCCGCAACTGCTGCACTTCCTCCAGCAGCTCCAGCGCCAGCGCCACCCCTTCCCATTCCAGCTCCAGCTCCGCGTGCAGCCGCGCCGCACGCTTGGCCAGCACCGGGGCCTGGACGTCGAACAACCAGTCCTCCGGCGTTCGTCCTGAAGGTTCAACGATGCCGTGCTCGACGATCTCGATTACGCAATCGGCCGGCAAATCGGCCTCCTGGCAGAAGCTACGCATGTCCAGCTGAACGATCAGGGTACTACTCATGGTCATTTACTCCATTGAGTTCGCGGGTTGAACCCGGCCTTCTCCGACAGTTTGTTCCACAGTTCACGGGTGGTGGCATCCGACTGGGCCGGCATCACCACCTTCAGTTGCGCGTACAGGTCGCCGCGCTGGCCCTGCTTGTTGGCCAGGCCCATGCCCTTGATCCGCAGGCGCTGGCCGCTCTGGCTGTCCGGGCGGATGGTCAGGTTGACCTTGCCGGTCAGGGTCGGCATTTCCACCTTGGTGCCCAGCGCCGCTTCCCAAGGTGCCAGGGGCACGGTGATGATCAGGTCATGACCTTCGACATCGAACAGCGGATGAGGTGCGAAGCGGACCACCAGGTACAGGTCGCCATTCGCCCCGCCGCCCACGCCCGGTGCACCCTGGCCCTTGAGGCGGATGCGCTCGCCGTCGGTCACCCCGGCGGGGATCTTGACGTTGAGGGTCTTGGTGGTGTCGCCGGTTCGCTGGCCCATGGCGTTGTGCACGGGCACCTGGAAACTGATCTTCTTCGACTCGTTGGACAGGGTTTCTTCGAGGAATACCGCCAGTTCCATCTCCACGTCCTGACCTCGCCGACCGGCACTGCGCTGCTGTTGAGCGCGGCCGAACGGATTGCCGTTGCCGCGACCGGCCGACCCGAAGATCGAGCTGAAGAAATCCGAAAAATCACCGCCACCGCCGAAGCCACCGCCGCCCGCCCCGCCACGGCTTTCCCAGCCCGGCGGTGCCTGGAACGGCCGGCCGTGCTGGCCGCCGTACTTGCGGATCTCGTCGTATTCGGCGCGCTTGGCCGCGTCACCCAGCACTTCGTAGGCCTCGTTGGCCTCCTTGAACTTGTCCTCGGCGTCCCGTTCCTTGCTGACGTCCGGGTGATACTTGCGGGCCAGCTTGCGGTAGGCGGTCTTGATCGCCTTGTCGTCCGCCGTCGGCTCTACGCCAAGGATCTTGTAATAGTCTTTGAAATCCATCTAAGGAATCACCATCGGTTGAAATGCACTGCCTGTGAAGATTGGGGTCAAGCATAGCCTTTCAAGGCAGCCAGGGGTTTGTCGCCAGACAGATAATCGGTCTTGATTCTGTGCGTGGCTGGCATAAACTGCGCGGCCGTTTTTCCCCGGAACCGCTTCCATGACTCATGCATCCCCGGCCCGTGCCTGTGGTATCGACTTCGGCACGTCAAACTCCACCGTCGGCTGGCATCGCCCCGGCGAGGAGACGCTGATCGTCCTCGAAGACGGCAAGATCACCCTGCCATCGGTGGTGTTCTTCAACATCGAGGAACGCCGCCCGGTCTACGGTCGCCTGGCCCTGAGCGAGTACCTGGAAGGCTACGAGGGTCGTCTCATGCGATCCCTGAAGAGCCTGCTCGGTTCCAAGCTGATCAAGCACGACACCAGCGTGCTGGGCACCGCCCTGCCGTTCAAGGACCTGCTGGGGATGTTCATCGGCGAGCTGAAGAAGCGCGCCGAAGCCAATGCCGGCCGCGACTTCGAGCAGGTGGTGCTGGGCCGTCCGGTGCATTTCGTCGACGACGACCAGGCCGCCGACCAGGAAGCCGAGGACACCCTGGCCGAGGTAGCACGCAAGATCGGCTTCAAGGACGTGTCCTTCCAGTACGAGCCGATCGCCGCGGCCTATGACTACGAGTCGGGGATCGAGCGCGAGGAACTGGTGCTGATCGTCGACATCGGCGGCGGTACCTCGGACTTCACCCTGATCCGCCTGGCCCCCGAGCGGCACATGCTCGACGACCGCCAGGAGGACATCCTCGCCACCGGCGGCGTGCACATCGGCGGTACCGACTTCGACAAGCAACTGAGCCTGCAGGGCGTGATGCCGCTGTTCGGCTACGGCAGCCGGATGAAGAGCCAGGCGCTGATGCCCACCAGCTACCACCTCAACCTGGCCACCTGGCACACCATCAACTCGGTGTACTCGCAGAAATCCCAGTTGGCCTTGGGCAGCATGCGCTACGACATCGAGGACACCCTGGGCATCGACCGCCTGTTCAAGCTGATCGAACAGCGCGCCGGGCACTGGCTGGCGATGGAAGTGGAAGCCACCAAGATCGAGCTGACCCATGCGCAGAATCGTCTGGTGGACCTGGGCCGGATCGAGAAAGAGCTGAGCGTCGACTTGACCCGGGCGCTGTTCGAACAGTCCATCGACAACCTGCTGGAGCGGGTGCGTGGCAGCGTCGACGAACTGCTGCTCAAGGCTGGCGTGGGCGTGGAGCAGGTGGACACGGTGTTCTTCACCGGCGGTTCCAGCGGCATCCCGGCCCTGCGCCAGAGCGTGGCGGCGATGCTGCCGAACGCGCGGCATGTGGAAGGCAATATCTTCGGCAGCATCGGCAGCGGGCTGGCGATCGAGGCGCGCAAGCGTTACGGCGCCTGATTCGAGGGCCCTATCGCTGGCAAGCCAGCTCCCACAGGAACCGCGTGCACCGCGAAACCTGTGGGAGCTGGCTTGCCAGCGATGAGGCCGGATCAGTCACCACAAGGCTTCAGACCAGCTCGGCCCGCTTCAACTCACTCTTCAAATACGCGTAGTAGATCGGCCCCGCCACCACCCCCGGCAGCCCGAACGCGGCCTCGAACACCAGCATCGCCAGCAACAGCTCCCACGACTTGGCACTGATCTGCCCGCCGACGATCCGCGCGTTGAGGAAGTACTCGACCTTGTGGATGACGATCAGGTAACCCAGCGCCGCCACCGCCACCCAGATCGACAGCGACAACCCGACGATGGTGATCAGGGTGTTGGACATCAGGTTGCCGATCACCGGCAGGAGCCCGAGCAGGAAGGTCAGCACGATCAGGGTCTTGGTCAGCGGCAGGTGCACGCCGAACATGGGCAGGACCACGGCGAGGAACACCCCGGTGAAGGCGGTGTTGAGCAGGGAAATCTTGATCTGCGCGAAAACGATGTTGCGAAACGCCTGGACCAGCAGCGCCAACCGCTCGAACAGCGCCGCCGCCAATGGCTTGCGCCGGGAAATGTCGGGGATGCGCTGCAAGGCGACGATGGCGCCGAGGATCATGCCGATCAGCAGGGTGACGAACATGTGCGCCGCGCCCTTGCCCACCAGTTGCAACTCGCCCAGGTGGGTCTTGAGCCAGTCGCCGATGGCCACCTTGAACTCGGCGGCGCTGGCCGGCAGGTAGGCGTCGACGAACGGCGGCAACTGGCCACGGGCCTGGTCCACCAGGACCATGAAGCGGTCCAGCGAGGCCCCGGGGTTTTCCGCCTCGTGCAACAGGAAACTGATGGCGCCGGCGAAGACCAGGGTCAGGGTGCTGACCACCAGGGTGCCCAGCAATGCCACGGCCAGCCAGCGCGCGCGCGGCCCGGCGATCACGTGCTGCAACTTCGGCGTGAGCATGTTCACCAGCTCGAACACCAGCAACCCGGCCAGCAGGCTCGGCAGCAACTTGAGCGGCAATACCAGCAACAAGCCGGCGAATATGATGATCCAACTGGCCAGCACGATCTGACGCTGGGTAAAAGTCATACAACCTCAGACAGCCAAGACGACAAAGGCGGCAGTCTGCCAGCGTTCGGCGTACAGGCATAGGGGCGGGCGTCGCGGGACGCCGGGCCATTGCTCCAGGGCAATGACCCGGGTCCGGCACCAGTCATTTTTTCTTCAGGCAGTCGCTCATGAAAGTCTTGCGTTCGTCGCCCTTGAGCGCCTTGGTGGTGGCGTCGGCGTTGCAGGTCTTCATCTTGTCCTGCTGGGTGGCAGGCTTGGCCTTGAGGCAGGTGCTCATGAACGCCTTGCGCTCGTCGCCCTTGAGTTCCTTGGCGGTGGCGTCGGCGTTGCAGGTCTTCATCTTTTCCTGCTGGACGGTGGCGGCGAAGCCCTGTGACGCCATCAGCATTCCCAGCAACAGCAACGGCACGTGCAGCATCTTCATGGCAGTTCTCCCGAGCGCTGCGTGAATGGGCAGCGGTCACCGGAGTCTAGACAAGATTTCCCGCACCCTTGGCCGCGGCTCAACAGCCGGCGGCCTTGAGGCGCGCCGCGTGCTCGGTGAACAGCTTCAGCGGCTGGGCGCCCTTGCCTACGGCGCCGAGGGACTGGTTGACGATATCCAGGTGGTCGAGGGGGAAGTCATCGCCGATCACCTGGCCCAGGTGCGAGCTGTAGCGCCCGACCATGCCGTCGCACTGGCCCTTCTCGATCACGAAGGTGCTGGCGAACAGGCGACAGAAGCGGCTGCTGCCGTCCAGGCGGTTGAGGCCGCGGTCGGTGATGCCGGGGGTGATCACGCCGGACCAGGAGTAGTAGCGCACACCGTTGACCTCGGCCGGGCCCTGGCCGCCCCAGGTGTCGGGCAGGCCCTGTGGATAAAGACGGTTGAAGGCGGCCACGCCGGTGCGGGTCAGGGACAGGTGCGAGGCATGGACGTCGATGGGCAGCCTCGGCCCTTTCCAGCCGGTTTCCAGCCAGCCCATCAGCCGGGCCAGGCCGTGCAGCAGGACCTTGAGCAGGCGACCACGGGGGGAGTCGCCGGGATACTCGCGTTCGAAGTAGTCCGCCAGTTCCGAGCCATGGTTGGGGCCGGCGATGGACGTCACCGAGGCAATCCATTCCGGGCGTTTCGCCGCCACGTAGCGGGCGGTCAGGGCGCCCTGGCTGTGGCCGAGCAGGTTGACCTTGTCGGCGCCGGTGCGCTGGCGCAGTTCCTCGATGATGCGCAGCAGTTGCTCGCCACGCACCTCGGTGCTGTGCAAGGGCGACACCTGCACCGGATGCACCTGGGCCCCGCCCCGGCGCAGGGCCGCGACCACACCGAACCAGTAGGGATAGAGCACCAGGCGGACGAAGCCGAGCATGCCCGGCACCAACACCAGCGGATAACGAGTGGCGAGCGCTTGCGACATGCAGACCTCCGGTCCCAGGACGTAGCGACCACCCTACAGGCGAAACGATGGCAACCGCAATCGAACTCCCGCTGCCGCTTGCGGTTCCAAATCCGTACCGGGCCACGACGGCCCACTACGAGAGAGTACGACCATGTACAAGCACGCCCTGGCAGCTCTTCTGGCAACCGCAACCCTGGTCGGCTGCAGCAGCCGTCCGGAGAACCCGGTGGACTATGTCACCTACCGCGAGCAACCGCTGGTCAAGCAGGTGGAGAAAGGCATGACCATGCAGAAGGTCATCGCCATCGGCGGCAGCCCGTCCACCGTGATCGACCTGCCCCACGGCGGTACCTGCAACAACTACATCCTCAACAAGGAAGGCCATCAACAGGCCTACTACGTGCGTTTCGACGCCACCGGGCATGTCGACGACAAGGGCTTCAAGACCTGCGAGCAGCGGGAGAAAGACGACCAGGCGGCACGCAGCTGATAAAACTTTCCGACCGCTTCGGTACTCGTACCTGATGTAGCGACCGCGCCGACAGAGCGCGGCGCCCCCCGTTTTTCAGCCTGGAGACTGTCATGAGCAACGTTACGTTGACCGATGTGAACACCCTGCGCGAACGCGCGCGCCAGCATGTGGAGCAAGGCGCGGTGACCGAGGGCTACAACGCCGACCGCCAGACCATCCTGCGCCTGCTCAACGAGTCGCTGGCCACCGAATGGGTCTGCACCTTGCGTTACAAGCGCCACTACTACATGGCCAGCGGGATCAAGGCCAGCGTCGCCGCGGCCGAGTTCCTCGAACATGCCAACCAGGAACAGGAGCATGCCGACAAGCTGGCCGAGCGCATCGTGCAGCTGGGCGGCGAGCCGGACCTGAACCCGGACAACCTGAGCAAGAACTCCCATGCCCAGTACGTGGCCGGGAGGAACCTGAAGGAGATGGTCCTGGAAGACCTGGTGGCTGAGCGGATCGCCATCGACAGCTATCGGGAGATCGTGCGCTTCATCGGCGACAGTGACCCGACCACGCGGCGGATCTTCGAGGACATCCTGGCTCAGGAAGAAGAGCATGCGGATGACATGGCGGATCTGTTGAAAGGGCTCTGATTGCTCGGTTGCCCTTGCCGGCCCTATCGCGGGTGAACCCGCTTGTATGGTGAGAAACTTGAAGGGAGGAGGAGGGACATAATCCGCTTCTGACTGTCGTGAGCAGTACAGACCGTGGGAGAAATCACCCCTCCTCCTTTCAACACCCTAAGCGCCG
>JAIRVG010000062.1 GCA_031253995.1 Paucimonas sp.
GGGGTTCGCCTGGTTTTTTTGTTTTCTCACACCCTTTCAACGGGGGGCCCCCCCCGCCCCCCCGGGCCCCGCGCCCCGCTTCTTGATCTTCTTCAGATATGCAGGGCGTGGCCCAGCGCTCTCAAGGCCGCTTCCTGCACAGCCTCACCCAGCGTCGGATGGGCATGAATGGTCCCCGCCACATCCTCCAGCCGCGCACCCACGCCCACTGCCTGCCAGCCGACGATCAGATGGTTGTCGCTTCGCGCGACTTCGGTGGGTTACTTCCGCGTCTGACCGTCGTAGAAACAACAGCGGGACGCGGTCCTTGTGGGAGCTGGCTTGCCAGCGATTGCAATGGTGAATTCACTACAGCAATCGCTGGCAAGCCAGCTCCCACAGGGTCCGCGCTCCGCTTTAGATATGCAGGGCGTGGCCCAGCGCTCTCAAGGCCGCTTCCTGCACCGCCTCACCCAGCGTCGGATGGGCATGGATGGTCCCCGCCACATCCTCCAGCCGCGCCCCCATTTCCAGTGACTGGGCGAACGCCGTCGACAGCTCGGAAACCCCCACGCCCACTGCCTGCCAGCCAACGATCAGATGGTTGTCCCGCCGCGCCACCACCCGCACGAAGCCGCTCTTGGATTCCAGGGTCATGGCCCGGCCATTGGCGGCGAAGGGGAACTGCGCCACCAGGCAGTCCAGGCCTTCTTCCTTCGCGGTCTGCGGCGACTTGCCGGCCACCACGATCTCCGGATCGGTGAAGCACACCGCCGCGATGGCGGTCGGCGTAAAGGCACGCTGCTTGCCGGCAATCAGCTCGGCGACCATCTCGCCCTGGGCCATGGCCCGGTGCGCCAGCATCGGCTCGCCGGCCACGTCGCCGATGGCCCAGACGTTGCGCATGCTGGTCTGGCAGCGTTCGTCGATGGCGATGGCGGCGCCGTTCATCTTCAGGGCCAGGGCTTCGAGGTTGAAGCCCTTGGTGCGTGGACGACGGCCCACGGCCACCAGCACCTGGTCAGTGTCCAGGTCCAGTTCGCCGCCGTCCGGGGTGCGCACCCGCAGGCGTTGTTCCGTCGCGTCGAAATCTTCCACGCTGTGCCCCAGGTACAGCTTGACCCCGAGCTTCTTCAGCGACTCGGCCACCGGCTGGGTCAGCTCGGCGTCATAGGTCGGCAGGATGCGTTCGCGGGCCTCGACCACGCTGACCTCGACCCCAAGCTTGCGGTAGACGATGCCCAGCTCCAGGCCGATATAGCCGCCGCCGACCACGGTCAGGCGCTTGGGCAACTGCTTCGGCGAGAGCGCCTCGGTGGAGGAAATCACCGCGCCGCCCAGGGGCAGCATCGGCAGTTCGACGCTGCTGGAACCGGTGGCCAGCAGCAGGTGCTCGCAGCGGATGCGCAGGTCCTGGCCTTCGATCTCCACCAGCTTGCCGTCGATGACCTTGGCCCAGCCGTGGATCACCTTGACGTCGTTTTTCTTCAGCAGGGCGGCAACGCCCGTGGTCAGGCGGTCGACGATGCCGTCCTTCCACGCCACGCTCTGGCCGATATCCAGGCTGGGCGCGGCGACCTTGATGCCGAGGCTGGATTTGTGCGCGTGCTGCTCGGTCTGGTGGAACTGCTCGGCCACATGGATCAGCGCCTTCGACGGAATGCAGCCGATGTTCAGGCAGGTGCCGCCCAGGGCCTGGCCTTCCACCAGCACGGTGGGAATGCCCAGTTGCCCGGCGCGGATCGCGGCGATGTAGCCGCCAGGGCCGCCGCCGATGATGAGTAGGGTGGTGTCCAGAGTCTGCATGCTCACTCCACGAACAGGCTGGCGGGTTGTTCGAGCAGGCCGCGCACGGCCTGGATGAATTGCGCGGCGTCCATGCCATCGACCACCCGGTGATCGAAGGAGCTGGACAGGTTCATCATCTTGCGCACGACGATCTGGCCGTTGACCACCATGGGCCGCTCGACGATGCGGTTGACCCCGACGATGGCCACTTCCGGCGTATTGACCACCGGCGTGCTGACGATGCCACCCAGGGCGCCGAGGCTGGTCAGGGTGATGGTCGAGCCGCTGAGTTCCTCGCGGCTGGCCTTGTTGTTGCGCGCGGCATTGGCCAGGCGCGAGATCTCGCTGGCGTTGCTCCACAGGCTGCCGGCTTCGGCATGGCGCAGCACCGGCACCATCAGGCCGTTGTCGCCCTGGGTGGCGATGCCCACGTGCACCGCGCCGTGACGGGTGATGACCTGGCCTTCGTCGTCATAGGTGGCGTTGATCTGCGGGAAGTCGCGCAGGGCCACGACCATGGCCCGTACCAGGAACGGCAGCAGGGTCAGCTTGCCGCGGCTTTCGCCGAACTTGCCGTTGAGGTGCTGGCGCAGTTCTTCCAGCGCCGTCACGTCGATTTCCTCGACATAGCTGAAGTGGGCGACGCGACGCTTGGCGTCCTGCATGCGCTGGGCGATCTTGCGGCGCAGGCCGATCACCGGGATCTGCTCGCTGTCCTCGCGCTTGGCGTAGCCGCTCGGTGCCGCCTGGCCACGGGTCGGCTGGGTGAGGAAGGCGTCGAGGTCCTCGTGCAGGATGCGCCCGGCCGGGCCGCTGCCGTGGACGTAGCGCAACTCGATGCCGGCATCCCAGGCGCGCTTGCGCACGGCGGGGGAGGCGAGGGGTTTTTCATTGGCGCCACGGGGTACGATCGGCGCGCTTTCGACCGGCGCTGCCGCAACCTGCGGCCTAGCCGCCGGTACTTCGACCGGTTTCGGTTCGGGTGCAGCCGCGACCACCGGCGCCGGTTTGCCGGCGCTCTCCTGATGGTTGCCGGCCCCTTCCACTTCGATGCGGATCAGCTCGCTGCCCACCGCCATGACCTCGCCGGGCTGGCCGCCCAGGGCGAGCACCTTGCCGGACACCGGCGAAGGGATTTCCACCGTGGCCTTGTCGGTCATGACATCGGCGACCACCTGGTCCTCGGTGATGGTGTCGCCCACCTTGACGAACCATTCCACCAGTTCAACCTGCGCGATGCCTTCGCCAATGTCCGGCATCTTGATGACGTGCGTGCCCATTCAGACCTCCATGACCCGTTTCAATGCCGCCCCGACCCGCGACGGGCCGGGGAAGTACGCCCACTCCTGCGCGTGCGGGTAGGGGGTGTCCCAGCCGGTGACGCGCTCGATGGGGGCTTCCAGGTGATGGAAGCAGTGCTCCTGGACCAGCGACACCAGTTCGGCGCCGAAGCCGCAGGTACGGGTGGCTTCGTGGACGACCACGCAGCGGCCGGTCTTCTTCACCGACTCGACGATGGTTTCCAGGTCCAGCGGCCACAGGCTGCGCAGGTCGATGACCTCGGCGTCGACGCCGGTTTCCTCGGCGGCGACCTGGGACACGTACACCGTGGTGCCATAGGTGAGCACGGTGACGTCGTTGCCCGGACGGGTGATGGCCGCCTTGTCCAGCGGCACCGTGTAGTAGCCGTCCGGCACGGCGCTGGCCGGGTGTTTCGACCAGGGCGTTACCGGGCGGTCGTGGTGGCCGTCGAACGGGCCGTTATACAGGCGCTTGGGTTCGAGGAAGATCACCGGGTCGTCGTTCTCGATCGAGGCGATGAGCAGGCCCTTGGCGTCGTAGGGGTTGGACGGCATCACCGTGCGCAGGCCGCAGACCTGGGTGAACATGGCTTCCGGGCTCTGGCTGTGGGTCTGGCCGCCATAGATGCCGCCGCCGCAGGGCATGCGCAGGGTCAGCGGGGCGACGAACTCGCCGGCGGAGCGATAGCGCAGGCGGGCCATCTCCGAGACGATCTGGTCGGAGGCCGGGTAGAAGTAGTCGGCGAACTGGATTTCCACCACCGGCCGCAGGCCATAGGCGCCCATGCCGACGGCGGTGCCGACGATGCCGCTTTCGGAGATCGGCGCGTCGAACACCCGGGACTTGCCGTACTTGTTCTGCAGGCCTTCGGTGCAGCGGAAAACGCCGCCGAAGTAGCCGACGTCCTGGCCGTAGATGACGACGTTGTCGTCGCGTTCGAGCATCACGTCCATGGCCGAGCGCAGGGCCTGGATCATGGTCATGGTGGTGGTCGACATGGCGGTTTCCACTTCGATGGCAGTGTTGTGATCGTTCATGTCAGATCCCCAGTTCCTGGCGCTGCCGGCGCAGGTGCTCCGGCATTTCCTTGTAGACATCCTCGAACATCGAGGCCGGGCTCGGCATGTGGCCGCCGGCGAGGGTGCCGTACTGCTCGGCTTCCTTCTGCGCGGCGATGATCTCGGCGTCCAGTTCGGCGCTGACGGCCTGGTGCTCTTCCTCGGACCAGTGGCCGTTGGCGATCAGGTGCTGCTTGAGGCGCACGATCGGGTCGCCCAGGGGGAAGTGGATCCAGTCGTCGGCGGGACGGTACTTGGACGGGTCGTCGGAGGTGGAGTGCGGGCCGGCGCGGTAGGTGACCCATTCGATCAGGGTCGGGCCGAAGCCGCGGCGGGCGCGTTCGGCGGCCCAGCGCGAGGCGGCGTAGACGGCGACGAAGTCGTTGCCGTCGACCCGCAGCGAGGCGATGCCGCAGCCGACGCCACGTCCGGCGAAGGTGGTGGCTTCACCGCCGGCGATGGCCTGGAAGGTGGAGATCGCCCACTGGTTGTTGACCACGTTGAGGATCACCGGGGCGCGGTAGACGTGGGCGAAGGTCAGGGCGGTGTGGAAGTCGGATTCGGCGGTGGCGCCGTCGCCGATCCACGCCGAGGCGATCTTGGTATCGCCCTTGATCGCTGAGGCCATGGCCCAGCCAACGGCCTGGACGAACTGGGTGGCGAGGTTGCCGCTGATGGTGAAGAAGCCGGCTTCGCGCACCGAGTACATGATCGGCAGCTGGCGGCCCTTGAGCGGATCGCGCTCGTTGGACAGCAACTGGCAGATCATCTCGGTCAGCGACACGTTGCGCGCCATCAGGATGCTTTGCTGGCGGTAGGTGGGGAAGCACATGTCGGTGCGGTTCAGGGCCAGGGCCTGGGCGCTGCCGATGGCTTCCTCGCCGAGGCTCTGCATGTAGAAGGACATCTTCTTCTGGCGCTGGGCGACCACCATGCGGCTGTCGAACTGGCGCGTCTTCATCATGGTGCGCAGGCCCTGGCGCAGGACTTGCGGGTCGATGTCCTCGGCCCACGGGCCGAGTGCGTTGCCTTCACCATCGAGGACACGGATCAGGCCATAGGCAAGGTCGGCGGTCTCGGCGGGTTCGACATCGATGGCGGGTTTGCGGACCTGGCCGGCGTCGTTCAGACGCAGGTAGGAAAAATCTGTCTGGCAGCCTGGCCGGCCGGTAGGCTCGGGCACATGCAGACGCAGGGGGGCGTACTCGTTCATGCTTTTTTACGCTCGCTCTGTCTTGTGTTTTTGTTGAGCTTTGAAGCGGTCGCTACTGAGACCCCGGCTTGTGACCAGAGAGTCAGTCTTGTCTTAATGATATTCCGCCCCCGGAAGAATATTTTTCTGATGTTGGTTGCCTTTGGCTGGGCGCGCGGATAAATATTCTGCAAAAGAACAAAAGGCAGGAAGATTTATCTCATGCGCAAACTGGATCGCACCGACATCGGCATTCTCAACAGCCTTCAGGAAAATGCCCGGGTTACCAACGCCGAGCTGGCGCGCTCGGTGAATCTGTCGCCGACGCCCTGTTTCAACCGGGTCAAGGCCCTGGAAGAGCTGGGGGTGATCCGCCAGCAGGTGACCTTGCTGGCGCCCGAGGTGCTGGGGCTGGACGTCAACGTGTTCATTCATGTCAGCCTGGAGAAGCAGGTGGAGCAGTCGTTGCACCGGTTCGAGGAAGAGATTGCCGAGCGCCCCGAGGTGATGGAGTGCTACCTGATGACCGGGGACCCGGACTACCTGCTGCGGGTGCTGCTGCCGAGCATCCAGGCGCTGGAGCGGTTTCTCGATTACCTCACGCGGCTGCCGGGGGTGGCGAACATCCGGTCGAGCTTTGCGCTGAAGCAGGTCAGGTACAAGACGGCCTTGCCGTTGCCGGCCAATGGGTTGACCTTGCGGGAATCTCGCTGATCCATTTTCTTCAGTGTTTTCAAGGGCCTCATCGCTGGCAAGCCAGCTCCCACAAGGATCTTCAGTGTTCTCGAAAGCACCGCAGGTCCCTGTGGGAGCTGGCTTGCCAGCGATGAGGCCCTGCAGCCAGGTGTAGAAAATCACGATCAATTGTCCACTTATGTGCTTGATATTTCGAACGCCCGCTGCCTATGTTTACGGTGTCGCCGTTTCCGGCATGCGAAAACAACAAGGACAGAGTCATGACGACCAATGTTCAGCGCTCCCTGGAAGAGCGTTTGACGGGCATTGATGAAATCGAGTGCGTCACGCCAGACCTCAACGGCGTGCCACGCGGAAAGGTAATGACCGCCGAAGGCTTCCTCGAAGGCCGCCGCCTGCAACTGGCCCGCGGGGTGCTGCTGCAGTGCATCATGGGCGGCTACCCGCCGGCGCGTTTCTACGGCGGCGATGACGGCGACCTGGCGCTGGTGGCCGACCCCACGCAGATCCACTGCCTGCCCTGGAGCGACGAACCCCGCGCCCTGGCCATCTGCGACGCCGACGAACTGATGGGCGAAAGCTCCGGCCTGTCGACCCGTGGCCAGCTCAAGGCAGTGCTCGCCCGCTATGCCGCCCGTGGCCTGGCGCCGGTGGTAGCGACCGAACTGGAATTCTTCGTCTTCGCCCCCAACCCCGACCCGACCCAGGCATTCCAGCCGCCCCTGGGCCTGGACGGCCGGCGCGAGGACGGTCACTCGGCCTTCAGCGTCAGCTCCAACAACGGCCTGCGCCCGTTCTTCCAGGAGGTCTACCGCTGCATGGCGGCGCTGGGCCTGCCCCGCGATACCTTCATGCACGAGATGGGCGTCAGTCAGTTCGAGATCAACCTGCTGCACGGCGACGCGCTGTTGCTGGCCGACCAGACCTTCCTGTTCAAGCACCTGCTCAAGGAAGTGGCGCTCAAGCACGGCCTGACCGTGGTGTGCATGGCCAAGCCGCTGGCGCACACTCCCGGCAGCTCGATGCACATCCACCAGAGCCTGGTGGAGATCGGCAGCGGGCGTAATGTGTTCAGCGATGCCGACGGCAAGCCGACCGATACCTTCTTCCACTTCATCGGCGGCCAGCAGGCGTGCATGGCCGACTTCACCGCGCTGTTCGCGCCCAACGTCAACTCCTACCAGCGCCTGTGTCATCCCTACGCCTCGCCGAACAACGCCTGCTGGTCCGAGGACAACCGTGCCGCCGGCCTGCGCATCCCGGCCAGTTCACCGGTGGCGCGGCGGGTGGAAAACCGCCTGCCGGGTGCCGATGCCAACCCGTACCTGGCCATTGCCGCGAGCCTCGCCGCCGGCCTGCACGGCATCGAAAACAGCCTGCGGCCAAGCGCAGCGATCCAGGGCGAGTTCGAGGTCCCGGATCACCTGTCGCTGCCGTGCACCCTGCACGCCGCCCTCGACCGCCTGAAGCGCAGCGACCTGGCGCGAGAGATCTTCGGCCGCGAATTCATCGACGGCTACCTGGCGACCAAGACCCAGGAACTGACCAGCTTCTTCGATGAAATCACCCCGTGGGAGCGCCGCGTGCTGGCCGCCCAGGCCTGATTGAACGCACGCCGGCCGGGGCGGGTCGGAAACTGACGGACAGGAGTCCGATAGCGACATGCATGTCGCATCGGATCCTGTTTTTTTATGCCTACCTGACCGCTCGGCGGAAATAATCACTTATGCTTTCAGGCAGCTTTTTCCACCTGCTCAAGAGGCCGTTCGGGACGCTGATGCGCACTATCTGGAAGTCTTTTCGCGCGCTGTACTTCGCAGCTTTGATGATGTTGATCGGCTCCGGCCTGTTGAGTACCTACCTGGCCCTGAGGCTGAGCGCCGACCAGGTCGACAGCCTGTGGGTCGGTGCGTTGATGGCGGCCAACTATTTCGGCCTGGCCCTGGGCGGCAAGATCGGCCACCGGCTGATCGCCCGGGTCGGACATATCCGTGCCTACGCCACCTGTGCCGGGATCGTCGGTGCGGCGGTGCTCGGTCACGGCCTGGTCAGTTTCCTTCCGGCGTGGCTGTTCCTGCGGGTGATCGTCGGCCTCGGGATGATGTGCCAGTACATGGTCATCGAGAGCTGGCTGAACGAGCAGGCCGACGCCAAGCAGCGCGGCGCGGTGTTCAGCGGCTACATGATCGCTTCCTATCTTGGCCTGGTGCTGGGCCAGCTGATTCTTGTCGTGCACCCGCAACTCGGCCCCGAGCTGCTGATGCTGGTCGCCATGTGCTTCGCCCTGTGCCTGGTGCCGGTTGCGCTGACCCGGCGCATCCACCCGGCGCCGCTGCGGCCGGCGCCCATGGAACCGCGGTTCTTCATCAAGCGCGTGCCGCAGTCGCTGAGCACGGTGCTCGGTTCCGGCCTGATCGTCGGCTCCTTCTACGGCCTGGCGCCACTGTACGCCTCCAAGCAGGGCCTGAGCACCGAGCAGGTGGGTATCTTCATGGGCGTGTGCATCTTCGCCGGCCTGCTGGTGCAGTGGCCGCTGGGCTGGCTGTCCGACCGCTACGACCGCGCCGTGCTGATCCGCAGCGTGGCGATCGGCCTGGCCGTGGCCTCGCTGCCCCTGGCGATCCTGCCCGGGGTGCCGCTACCGGTGCTGTTCGCCGCCGGTTTCCTGGTCTCGCTGCTGCAGTTCTGCCTGTATCCGCTGGCGGTGGCGTTCTCCAACGACCATGTGGAAAGCGAGCGGCGGGTGTCGCTGACGGCCATGCTGCTGGTGACCTACGGGGTGGGCGCGAGTATCGGCCCGCTGGCGGCTGGCGTGCTGATGAAGGTTTTCGGCGACCAGATGCTGTATGCCTTCTTCACCTTCTTCGCTCTGGTCCTGGTATGGCGCATCCGTCCGAAAGCGGTGACCGGTCTGCACCAGGTGGTGGATGCGCCGCTGTCCCACGTCGCGATGCCGGCGGCCAGCTCGCCGCTCGCCGCCGCCCTCGACCCGCGGGTCGACGAACAGGTGGTGCAGGACCAGATGCAGACGCCGGTGGCGGCCGAGGATACCGAGGCCGAGGAAGAGAAGGCGAGGGAGGAAGACGTTGCTCGGGAGCCGGAGAGACCGGTTTGAGACAGCTTCAAGCTTCAAGTTTCAAGCTGCAAGAAAGAGCCGTTAGTGTCGCTGCCGCTTTTTCTTGCAGCTTGAGGCTTACAGCTTGCCGCTCAATTCTGAGAAAGCTTTAAGTTTCAAGTTGCAAGCTGCAAGAAAGAGCTGTTCGTGTCGCCGCCGCTCTTTCTTGCAGCTTGAAGCTTAAAGCTTGCCGCTCAATAGTCGTCTTTGTCGAAACGCCGCGCTTCGCGCTGCAGCTGGTAGACGAAACTCTCGATCTTGCGTTGCATCTGGCCGTTGAGGTTGTGGAACCTCACTCCGGCGAAGGTGGCGCCCAGGCGCTCCTCGAAATGCAGGTGGCGCAGTTCGACGGACATGTTGGTCAGGCCCAGCGGCGCGCTGGCAGCGAATTTCTCGTAGACCTGGCCCAGTTGCAGGCGCTCTTCGATATCGCCGTCGAAACGCAGCTTGCAGCCGGTAGCGGAGACGTCCAGCAACTTGCCGCGAATGGCACCGACGCCCTTGAGCTTGTCGCCATCGAGGACCACATCGACCAGTTGCGACAGCTTCAGGGCCGCACGGAAGGCGTTGCGGCGCTGGTGGTAGGTGACCTCGACAGGCAGGGTGCCGCGGTAGCAGCGGATATCGCCACTGGAATCGATGGTCAGCGGCTGGTTGCATTCCCAGGCGATCCGCACACCTTCATGGAAACCTTCGACGCGGAAGGGTTCGCCATTTTCCAGGAAACGCTCGCCATCGCGAGGGATCATTTCGTCCAGGGCCAGCACATTGGCGTCGCGGTCGACCTCGACCACGTAGCTCTGGAAACGCTGGCTGCGCTCATGGAAGGTAATGATCAGAGGATCATGGCTCTCTTGCAGCATCCGCAAATTGGCGGCGATCTCCAGAGGCGTGGTGAACACCTTCGGAGGCTGCGGAGCTTCTACGTCATTGAACACGGTTGATGAATCTCCAGGCAAAAACGGCACACGCAGCCAGCATTCTGCCAGCATGCGGTGTGCCTTGATAGAGGGTCACGCCTGGCTGAGCGCACGAGGCTTGGAGAGTGGCGACTTGGAGCCCCTGCTGTCGTAGAGGGAAGGGGCTTCGCCGCCATTGAGGATTCTGATCTGGTTGGCCGTGGTGGCTTGCTGCAGCACGATGGATTCACCATTGCGCTCGTTGACTTCCTTGCACCGATTGAGCAGCTTGCCGAGCACATCGAGCTGCTCCAGCAGTTGCGACCCGAGGTGCGACTGGCTGGCCAGGACCTCGACACCGGCGCGATCCGGGGTCAGGCCGATACTGGCGAGCAGTTCGCTGCGCCGACGTCCCTGCTGATCGAGCAGCACTACCAGCGACTGCTTGTACGCCAGGATGTCCTCCAGGGTCGGCATGTCGCGGCTGTGCAGGGCTACGTATTCGTCCTCCAGCAGCTGGAGCAGCCGTTGCGCAGGGCCGATGTCGTCTTCGATCAGTTGCAGCAGGTTGATGTCGTGCATGGCTGGCTCTTGGTCTAAGCGTCCTTGAAGTCAGCGCGCCGAGGCTAGCGCTGGGCTTCGAAATTGAGCAGTTTGCTGGCGACGCGGTTGGCGTCGACCTGGTAGCTACCGTCGGCGATGGCCTGTTTCAACGCGGCCACTCGGTCGCTGTTGACGATGGGCTGGTCGCGCAGCTTGTCGCTGACCTGTTGCAACTGCTGGGCCTCATGGCTGAGGTGTACGGTCTCCCCGCTCTGGACGCTGCCGCCGGCCGCTACGGGCTGTTCGGCGCTCTTGGCGGCCGGCTCCTGGCTGTTGCCAGTGCGCAAGCCGCCCGTCACTGACGGGGAGTTATTCAAACGACTGAAGTCGATGACCATGATCAGAAAACCTCGTGGGAATTTGGACGCTTGCCCTTTTTTCGGCCAACCCGAAAAAAACTTTAGGCGCGAATGAATGGAAGATTCGCGGCAGCGCCATCAGCCCGTAATACGCACAGTCTAGAAAATGCGCCTGGCAATCGCCAGTGCTCATCGGCTGTGCGGGTGCTCTGCGTCACAAGGTCAGGACATTTACATCGACACCTCCACCTGGCCCGGCCCGGTCACCCTGGCCTTGACCACCCGTTTGGAGTTGAGATTGCGCACCCGGATCTGCTCGCTCAGGCCGCCCTTGCTCAGCGCTTCGCCGGGCATGCGCACCGCCAGGCTGCCGCTGCGGGCGATGATGACCACGTGGTCGCCCTTGCGGATGACTTCGGCCTGTTCCAGGTGAACCGGGGTGATGACCTGGTCGATGACCATTGGTCGGACGACTTTCTGTCCTACCGCCTGGTCGAGGCTGGCAAGGAAGCCCTGGTTGAGCAGGCCGACGTCGCGCTCGCGCAGGGACACGTCCTGCTCGCCCACTACCGCCTCGCGCTTGAGCGGGCGGCTGACCACCACCACATCGCGGTATAGCCTGACCTGGGCCGGTACGAACACGGTCCACGGCGAGCTACCATCGCAGCGCACCCGCACGGTCACCCGGCCCAGCGGCTGGGCCGGGCTTTCCAGGCTGGCGCCGAGCTGCTCGCTGCACAGCGGCATGCGCAGGCGCGGGTCGAGATTGTTCACTTCGATCTCGTAACGACCCTCGGTCTGGGTTTTTTGCAAATAGTCTTCGACGGTGAACTCAAGAAACCCCTGGGTGACACCGATAAGTTGTTCAGGCAAGGTGAAAGCGTCAGCCAGAGTTCGAGCGCCGGGAGTCAACAGGCACAGCGCAGCAAGGAAGCCGGGCAGATGGCAGTGCAGGCGTCGGAAAAATGTCGTTTTCGTATTCATGAAAGTTAAAAAGCAAGGCGCGTGCCGAATGAGTGCGCTGCCCCAAGCTTCGGTTGAGGAGTCTGGCATGGCTGGTGTTATGGATTCGGTGAACCAGCGCACGCAACTGGTGGGACAGAATCGTCTCGAACTGCTGCTGTTCCGCCTGCGCGGCGAGCAGTTGTACGGGATCAACGTGTTCAAGGTTCGGGAAGTGCTGCAATGCCCGAGCCTGACGCTTCTGCCCAAGGCCAGCCGGGTCGTGCGCGGTGTCGCGAATATTCGTGGGGCGACCATCCCGATCCTGGATCTGGCGATGGCGACGGGTCTGCCTCCCCTGGAGAACCAGGACCCGAGCAAGAGTTTCGTCATCATTACCGAGTACAACACCAAGACCCAGGGGTTCCTGGTGCATTCGGTGGAACGCATCGTCAACATGAACTGGGAGGAGATCCATCCGCCACCCAAGGGGACCGGTCGCGATCACTACCTCACGGCGGTGACCCGGGTCGACAACAAGATGGTCGAGATCATCGACGTCGAGAAGATCCTCGCCGAAGTGGCGCCGGCTTCCGAATCGGTCTCCACCGGGGTGGTCAACGCCGAGGTGCACAGCAAGGCGGTGTCGCTGCGGGTGCTGACCGTCGATGACTCGTCGGTGGCGCGCAAGCAGGTGAGCCGCTGCCTGCAGACCGTCGGGGTCGAGGTGGTCGCGCTCAACGACGGTCGCCAGGCGCTGGACTACCTGAGGAACCTGGTGGACGAGGGCAAGCGTCCTGAAGAGGAGTTCCTGATGATGATCTCCGACATCGAGATGCCGGAGATGGACGGCTACACGCTGACCGCGGAAATCCGCAACGACCCGCGCATGCAAAATCTCCACATCATCCTGCATACTTCGTTGTCCGGGGTGTTCAACCAGGCCATGGTGAAGAAGGTCGGCGCGGACGACTTCCTCGCCAAGTTCCGGCCGGACGACCTGGCGCAACGGGTGGTCGACCGGATCAACGCCACACACTAATGACTGCCGGAGGCTTCGGCTTCCGGCGATGCACACGATTTAAGAGGCGGCACCATTGTCTACGGGTAATTTGGATTTCGAACAGTTCCGGGTCTTCCTGGAAAAAGCCTGTGGCATCCTGCTGGGCGAAAATAAGCAGTACCTGGTTTCCAGCCGTCTCAACAAGCTGATGGAACAGCAGGGGATCAAGTCGCTCACCGAGCTGGTACAGCGCATCCAGAGCCAGCCGCGCAGCGGTTTGCGCGAGCAGGTGGTCGATGCCATGACCACCAACGAAACCCTCTGGTTCCGCGATACCTATCCGTTCGAGGTGCTGAAGAACAAGGTCATGCCGGAGCTGATCCGCAATAACCCTGGTCAGCGCCTGCGCATCTGGTCGGCGGCGTGTTCGTCCGGCCAGGAGCCTTATTCGATTTCCATGAGCATCGACGAGTTCGAGCGCAGCAATGTCGGCCAGTTGAAGATGGGCGCGCAGATCGTCGCGACCGACCTCTCCGGGTCGATGCTGGCCAACTGCAAGACCGGCGAATACGACAGCCTGGCGATCGCCCGCGGCCTGTCCCAGGAGCGCCTGCAGCGTTACTTCGACCCGAAGGGGCCGGGGCGCTGGGCGATCAAGGCGCCGATCCGCAGCCGCGTGGAGTTCCGTTCGTTCAACCTGCTGGACAGCTATGCCGCCCTCGGCAAGTTCGACATCGTGTTCTGCCGCAACGTGCTGATCTACTTCTCGGCACAGGTGAAGAAGGACATCCTCACCCGTATCCATGCCACGCTGAAGCCGGGTGGCTATCTGTTCCTCGGGGCTTCCGAGGCGCTGAACGGGTTGCCGGATCATTACCAGATGGTCCAGTGCAGTCCGGGCATCATCTACCAGGCCAAATGATTCGGGTGCCCTTCAGGGCCCTATCGCTGGCAAGCCAGCTCCCAAGGAATTGCGTGCGCCGTTGAACCTGTGGGAGCTGGCTTGCCAGCGATGAGGCCCTCGAAACCACTGCAAGACCCAGGAAAAAGCCCCCGGTCTCACGACCGGGGGCTTTTCATTTCACGCTATCCGATCAAACCGCAATCAGAAGTCGTACCGCACCTTGGCACTGAACACATCAGCATCGAAGCCCGATTTGCCAATGTAGTCGTAGTTCACGCCCAGGGTCACCGCGCCCAGCTTGTAGTCGGTACCGATACCGGCCTCATAGCTGTTGCGCACGGCCTTGGCGCCGGTGGTGACGAAGGGGGTGTTGCCCAG
>JAIRVG010000024.1 GCA_031253995.1 Paucimonas sp.
TCAACCGCCTTCGTAAACGACCGAAGCACTTCCGATACTACCTGAAACGTCTAACTCGTTGAATCTCAAGGAGTTTTCCGTTCCGACTGCGCCGGAAGTGGGGCGAATTATAGAGAGATAAAACGGCACGTCAACACTTTATTTAAACTTTTGTTACCGGACGCATTTTCCGCCCGGCAAACCGGGGCAAACGCTGGTTGATGGCCGGGATACGCAGGAGCAGCAGAGCTACGCCAATCACGGCATAAATGCTCCACTCTTTCAAATCGGCCCGCACGATCCACAGGAAATGCAGCAACCCCAGGCCGAGAATCATATAGACCAGCTTGTGCAAGCGCTTCCAGCGCGCACCAAGGCGACGCTGGCTATAGCGGTTGGACGTCACGGCCAGGCTGAGCAACCCCAGGAAGCCCAGTACCCCGACAATGATGTAAGGCCGCTTGCGCAGCTCGACCGTCAACTGCCCCCAGTCCAGCCCCAGGATAAAGAAGAGGTAGGCACTCAGGTGCAAGGCTATATAAGCAAAGCTCCAGAGCCCGAGCTGCCGGCGGACCACGATCCAGCCGGACCAACCCGTCATCTTCTGCAGCGGCGTCATCGCCAGGGTAATCAACAGGAAGATCAGACCACCCAGGCCCAGGCGATCCACCAGCACCTTGCCTGGGTCCGGACCGAGCGCGAAGATCCAGGCCTGGTACAACCAGAACAACGGCCATACCGCAGCCAGAATGAAGATACACAAACGAAACAGGGGATAACGCATCAGTAGTTCTTCCGCAGGTCCAGGCCGGTATACAGCGCCCCCACCTCTTCGGCATAGCCGTTGAACATCTGGGTCTCACGTACATTGGGGCTGAACAGGCCACTCGGCAGACGCCGCTCCCGCGCCTGGGTCCAGCGCGGGTGATCGACCGTCGGATTGACGTTGGCGTAGAAGCCATACTCCTCTGGGGCAATGCGCTCCCAAGTGGTCTGCGGCTGCTCGCTCACCAGACTGATGCGCACGATCGACTTGATGCTCTTGAACCCGTACTTCCACGGCACCACAAGGCGCAACGGCGCGCCGTTCTGGTTCGGCAGCTCACGCCCGTACATGCCCACTGCGAGGATCGCCAGCGGATTCATCGCCTCGTCCAGTCGTAGCCCTTCTACATAAGGCCAGTCGATCAGTGCAAAACCGGAGCGCTGCCCTGGCATGTGCTTGGGATCCTGCAGCGTTTCGAAGCGCACGTACTTCGCCTTCGAGGTCGGCTCCACTTCCTTGAGCAAGGCCGACAAAGGAAAGCCCAGCCAGGGAATGACCATCGACCACGCCTCCACGCAGCGCAACCGGTAGATCCGCTCCTCCAGCTGATAAGGCTTCATGAAGTCTTCCAGCGCGTAGCGCCCCGGCTTGCCCACCTCACCATCGATGACCACGGTCCATGGCGACGTCGGCAGCGCACCGGCATTTTCTGCCGGGTCGCCCTTGTCGGTACCGAACTCATAGAAGTTGTTGTAGTGGGTCGCGTCCTTGAACGGCGTGATGGCCTCTCCCTGCACGGTGACCGCCTGCCAGCGGGTAGCCGACAGCTTCTCGGTAAACCAGCCAGGCGCCGCGCCCGACTCCACGTCGGCGTAGCGCGAAGGATCTGCAGCGAACGTCCACCCCGGCAGCCCGGCAACAGCCAGGCCCGCCACGGAAGCACCAAGCAGGGAACGACGGGAAAGATAGAGCGACTCGGGGGTGACCTCCGACTCGGAACAGTCGGAGGCCCGGGGGAACTTGATCAGCATGATGACTCCGCAGAACCGCAAGGCAGATGCAGCAGTAGACTACGGAGTCGGGTAAATATTGCAGCCCTACTCCGCGTTTTTACGACGACGGATACGCAGCAGGTACTGCGCAGGACCGGACGCCGCATAAGCAAGGAAGATCAGCAGCAGGATGCGTGGCGGATCGCTGAATACCACCGCGAACACCAGCACCACAGCGAGGATTGCCACGAAGGGTACACGACCCTTCAGGTCCAGTTCCTTGAAGCTGTTGTACTTGATGTTGCTGACCATCAGCATGCCCGCGCCAGCAACCAGCAGCGCCACCAGGAACGACAGTTTCGAGCCCTGGATGCCATAGTCGCTGAAGGCCCAGACCGTACCCGCCACCACACCCGCTGCGGCCGGACTGGCCAGACCGATGAAATAGCGCTTGTCGGCCTTGCCTACCTGGGTGTTGAAGCGCGCCAGGCGCAGTGCGGCACCGGCCACATAGATGAAGGCGACCATCCAGCCGACCTTGCCCATGTCGCCCAACGCCCAGCCGAATGCCAGCAACGCCGGGGCCACGCCGAAGGCGACCATGTCGGACAGGGAATCGTACTCGGCGCCGAAGGCGCTCTGGGTATTGGTCATGCGCGCGACGCGACCGTCCAGGCCATCCAGCACCATGGCCACGAAGATGGCGATGGCGGCGAAGGCGAAATACTTGCTCGCTTCGCGGGGATCACCGGCGCTCAAGGCACTCTGGGCGCTCATGGAGTTGATGATCGAATAGAAACCGGCGAACAGGTTCGCGGTGGTGAACAGGTTGGGCAGCAGATAGATGCCGCGGTGACGGACTTTGCGTCCTTCGGCGTCATGTCCTTCTTCGACATGCTCATCGATCGGTAGCAGGCTTTCGGCGTCAGAGGCCTTGTTCGGCTCTTCGGGACGTTCGCTCATTGAGATTACCTTGCAACGGTTTGGATAGTTTCGACAAAGGCTCGCGGCGAGGGTTCGCCGACAAACGGATGAAAGCTTATACCAGAACCTGACCCCGGAAATGAAAAAACGCGGCCGAAGCCGCGTTTTCATCGCACCAGAACCAATCAGTTCTTGGCTTTGTCGACGATCTTGTTCGCCGAGATCCAAGGCATCATCGAGCGCAGTTGCTCGCCGATGATTTCGATGCCGTGAGCGGCGTTGTTGCGACGCTTGGCGGTCATCGATGGATAGTTGGTAGCGCCTTCGCTGATGAACATCTTCGCGTACTCGCCGTCCTGGATGCGCTTCAGAGCGTTGCGCATGGCCTTGCGGGATTCTTCGTTGATGACTTCAGGACCGGTCACGTACTCGCCGTACTCGGCGTTGTTGGAGATCGAGTAGTTCATGTTGGCGATACCGCCTTCGTACATGAGGTCGACGATCAGCTTCAGTTCGTGCAGGCACTCGAAGTAGGCCATTTCCGGCGCGTAGCCAGCTTCGACCAGGGTTTCGAAACCGGCCTTGACCAGCTCGACGGTACCGCCGCAGAGAACGGCCTGCTCACCGAACAGGTCGGTTTCGGTCTCGTCCTTGAAGGTGGTTTCGATGATGCCGGTGCGGCCACCGCCAACGCCAGCGGCGTAGGACAGTGCGACGTTCTTGGCGTTGCCCGAAGCGTCCTGGTAGATGGCGATCAGGTCAGGGATGCCGCCGCCCTTGACGAACTCGGAGCGAACGGTGTGGCCCGGAGCCTTCGGTGCGATCATGATCACGTCCAGGTCGGCACGTGGAACGACCTGGTTGTAGTGGATCGAGAAGCCGTGGGAGAAGGCCAGGGTAGCGCCCTTCTTGATGTTCGGCTCGATTTCGTTCTTGTACAGGGTGCCCTGGAACTCGTCCGGGGTCAGGATCATGACCAGGTCGGCAGCAGCGACGGCGGTAGCGACGTCAGCGACTTTCAGGCCGTGGGCTTCAGCCTTGGCAACGGTAGCCGAACCTTTACGCAGACCGACGGTGACATCCACACCGGAGTCCTTCAGGTTGCACGCCTGAGCGTGGCCCTGGGAGCCGTAACCGATGATGGCAACTTTCTTGCCCTGGATGATCGAAAGATCGCAGTCTTTATCGTAGAAAACTTTCATGAAATACCCCTGTTATCTCGGCCTTGTTCAGGCCATTCGCTAATTTTGTCGAGTTAGATGCTGAGCACTTTGTCGCCACGGGCAATGCCGGTGACACCGCTACGCACGGTTTCGAGGATCGACGCGGTGCCGATTGCCTGAATGAAGCTGTCGAGCTTGTCGCTGGTGCCGGTCAACTGCACGGTGTACACGCTGGCGCTGACGTCGACGATCTGCCCACGATAGATATCGGTGGTGCGCTTGATCTCGGCACGCTGGGCGCCAGTGGCCTTCACCTTGACCAGCATCAGCTCGCGCTCTATGTGAGCACTTTCCGACAGGTCGACCAGCTTGACCACCTCAACCAGTTTGTTCAGGTTCTTGGTGATCTGCTCGATCACCTCATCGTGGCCAACCGTGGTCAGCGTCAGACGCGACAGGGTCGGGTCCTCGGTCGGTGCTACGGTCAGGCTTTCGATGTTGTAGTTGCGTTGCGAGAACAAGCCGACGACGCGGGACAGGGCACCGGGTTCGTTTTCCAACAGCAGGGAAATAATGTGCCGCATATCAGGTCCGCTCCGTCTTGCTCAGCCACATGTCGCGCATCGAACCATCCTTGATCTGCATCGGATAGACGTGCTCGCTGTTGTCGACCTGGATGTCGATGAACACCAGGCGATCCTTGAGGGCAAAGGCTTCTTCGAGCTTGGGCTTGAGGTCCTTCAGGCTGGTGATGCGGATACCCACATGACCATAGGCCTCGGCCAGCTTGACGAAGTCAGGCAGCGACTCCATGTAGGAGTGCGAGTGACGGCTGTTGTAGGACATGTCCTGCCACTGGCGAACCATACCCAGCACGCCGTTGTTCAGGTTGACGATCTTCACCGGCAGGTCGTACTGCAGGCAGGTCGACAGCTCCTGGATGTTCATCTGGATGCTGCCTTCGCCGGTAACACAGGCCACGTCGGCCTCCGGGAAGTTCAGCTTGACGCCCATGGCTGCCGGGAAGCCGAAGCCCATGGTGCCCAGGCCACCGGAGTTGATCCAGCGGTTCGGCTTGTTGAAGCGGTAGTACTGCGCCGCGAACATCTGGTGCTGGCCCACGTCGGAGGTGACGAAGGCGTCGCCCTTGGTGACTTCGCACAGGGTCTCGATCACGGTCTGTGGCTTGATGACGCTGCCGTCGCCCTTGTCATAAGGGAACAGGCCGCGATCGCCGCGCCATTCCTCGATCTGTTTCCACCAGGCGTCGATGGCCGCCTGTTCAGGCTTCTCGCCAATCTCGCGAACAGCAGCGAGCATCTCGGTCAGCACGCTCTCCACCGGCCCGACGATCGGGACGTCGGCCTTGACGGTCTTGGAGATCGACGCCGGGTCGATGTCGATGTGGATGATCTTGGCGTTCGGGCAGAACTTGGCCGGGCCGTTGATGACGCGGTCGTCGAAACGCGCGCCGACAGCCAGGATCACGTCGGCATGGTGCATCGCCAGGTTGGCGGTGTAACTGCCGTGCATGCCGAGCATGCCCACGAACTGGCGATCGGTACCCGGGTAGGCGCCGAGGCCCATCAGGGTATTGGTCACAGGAACGTTGAGCAGTTGTGCCAGCTCGGTCAGCGGCTCGGAGCCACCACCCAGGATCACACCGCCGCCGGCGTAGATGATCGGGCGCTTGGCCGCGAGGATCATTTCCGCCGCCTTGCGGATCTGGCCGGAGTGGCCACGGACCGCCGGGCTGTAGGAGCGCAGCTTGACCTTCTTCGGATAGACGTACTCGAACTTTTCAGCCGGGTTGGTCATGTCCTTCGGAATATCCACGACAACCGGACCTGGACGGCCGGACTGCGCGAGGTAGAAGGCTTTCTTCAGGACTTCCGGGATTTCCGAGGCGTGCTTGATCATGAAGCTGTGCTTCACGATCGGCCGGGAAATACCGATCATGTCGGTTTCCTGGAAGGCATCGGTACCGACCATGGTGCTAGGCACCTGACCGGACAGGATGACCATCGGGATGGAGTCCATGTACGCGGTGGCGATGCCGGTGATGGCATTGGTCGCGCCCGGACCGGAGGTTACCAGTACCACGCCGGCCTTGCCGGTGGCACGGGCATAACCGTCCGCCATATGGGTCGCTGCCTGCTCGTGACGAACCAGGATGTGATTCACTTCCGGTTCTTTGAACAGGGCATCGTAAACATGAAGGAGAGCACCGCCAGGGTACCCATAGATGTGCTTAACGCCTTCGTCACGCAAGAAGCGGACGACCATTTCAGCGCCAGATAAAAGCTCCACGTTGTTCACCTCTAAAACGCCAGAATACCGTTCGCTCCGGAACGGGTCTTAATAGGTTTACTGCCAAGCAGAGCATGAGCGACGAAAATGCCACTACGTCAGCACTGACTGAGCAAGTATTGGGAGCGCCCCAAAGTGTTGCGGGGTTTTCCCACCCAGCGCGAGGTAACGCGTTGCGGGGTGTAACAGGTCGGCGCGGGTGTGCGCCTCATGATCTGCTTAGCGGGTCTGCTTCTGGCAGTCCCCCTACAGCGGACTTTGGATTGTTCTGATTCGAACTGCGCAAGTCAAGTGACTTCACGGTTTAAATTCCGCCGCAAGGCCTCTGCCAGCCGAGCGGAAACGTTTGCGACACCCGATTGCAAACGAATCGGGGCCGCAAAAGCGGCCCCGGACGATAAACGGCAGAGAAATCAGGCAGATGGACTTATCAATTGGTCGAACTCCGCCAGCAGCTTGCGCAATTGACGACTTTCCTCCGGACGATCGACGTACACCGTCTCGGCCATCACCAGGATGCCCGAGGCATTGGGTAGCGCCAGCCCGCGTTCGAGGATCTCCTTCATGCGCGGAAGGAAGATCCACTGCAGCCATTGCTCGAAGCTCATGCTGTCGACGGCGAAGGGCACGGTGCTGGCCAGGGCTTCGGCACTCGGGGGCTCGTCGCTCCACCAACCCTGCACGTGCAGTTCACGCTCGATCAGCAGCAGGTGATCGGCGATATCGAGAATGCGCGCGTCCATCACAGCGTCGCCTGGGCTTTCTGCCGTGCCTGCGCGGCACCGGCGGCATCACCCTGCTTTTCGCGGGCCTGGGCGATGATGTTCCACAGCCCGGATTGCAGGTCGGGACGACCGTTGGCGTAGGTCAGCGCACGACGTGCGAGCTGTTCGGACTGCGCCGCATCACCCTGGGCCAGGCGTACCTGGGCCAGGCGGTAAAGCACCTGCGGCTCACGCGGCGCGATGCGCTGCGCGCGCTCCAGGCTCGACGAGGCACCGTTGTAGTCGCCACTGCCCTGCTGTTGCTGGGCGGTGGTCAGCAGGGCCAGCACCGGACCATCCAGTTGCTCGTCCGCCGACAGGCCGCCTGCACTGCTGCTGGCCCGCGGGATACCGGTCGGTGCCGACGGCATGGTGTAGCTGCCGGCATTGCTGCTCGGCTGCGGGGTGAACGGCTCGGAAGTCACCGGGCCCGGGGTGATGGGGCCGGCGCTGATGCCCGACGGCGCGGTGGACGCCGGGAAGGTCTGGATCGGTGTCGCGCCACTGCCCTGCGGGATCATCACGGTCACGCCGCTGTCCTGCGGGACCGACTGCGCCTGGCTGGTGCCGCTGCGCACCGGCGCATTGCCGGTACGGTTGGCTTGTACGCGCTCGCTGTTGGAGACCCGGGTACCGGAGTCCACCACTGGAATCGAGCCACGCGGCACGGTGGCGCAACCGTTGAGCAATGCCAGCGCGGTCAGCGCTGGAAACCACCATTTCTTCACGTCACATCCTCTTGGCAATCGCCGATTAATTCATCCAGCCCTTGACCCAGTCCATGACCGAGTCGGCGGGGGTCTGTTCGCCGCCGCAGGCCGCGCCTGCAACCGGCTCGCTGCCGCGAATATACGGCATCTGCACTGCACCCGGGCAGCTGGCGTCGGAGCCCTGGCCGGTATGCGGGTCGACCCAGGCCTGCACCACGTTGTCCGGCTGGGGCATGTCCAGCGGCAGCGGGTCGGCCTTGCGCATGAAGCTGGTCCAGACCTGCAAGGCACCGGTCGCACCGGTAAATGGCGTCTTGCCGTTGTCGTCGCGACCGAGCCAGACCACCGCCAGCAGGTCCTGGCTGAAGCCGGCGAACCAGCTGTCCCGCGAATCGTTACTGGTGCCGGTCTTGCCCGCCAGGTTGAGCGAGCCTGGCAGCACGCTGTACACCGAACGACCGGTACCTTCGCGCATCACCCGCTGCATGGCGTTCTGTACCAGGTAGATCGAGCCCGGGTCGAAGCGCTGCTGGATCTGGAACGGATAGCGCTTGAGCGGCTCGCCCTCGGCGGTGAGCACGCTGCGGATACCGCGCATCGGCGTGTTGAAGCCACCATTGGCGAGGGTCTGGTACATGGTCGCGACCTGCATCGGCGACATGCCGCCGGCACCCAGGAGCATCGACGGGAACGCCGGCCAGTCGACCTCGACACCCAGTCGTCCTATGGTTTTGAGCACATTCGGCACACCCAGTTCCAGGCCCAGCTTGGCCGTCGACAGGTTGTAGGAGTTGGCCAGGCCCTGGTACAGGTAGATGGTGCCGTGGGCACGCCGGTCGTAGTTCTGCGGCTTCCACACCTGGCCATCGGCGCCCTTGACCGAGAACGGCTCGTCCTGCACCCAACTGGTGAGGGTGTACTGGCTCGGTTTCTCCAGCGCGGTCAGGTACACCGCCGGCTTGACCAGCGAGCCGATCGGCCGCACCGCGTCGATCGCCCGGTTGAAGCCGGCGAACCCGGCCTGGCGGCTGCCGATCAGGGCCTGGACTTCACCGGTTTCCGGGTTGGTCACCACCATTGCCGCCTCGACTTCATCCGACCCCTTGCGCCCAGCCAGGCGCTTGAAGGTGTCGGCCATGGAGGACTCGGCCTTCATCTGCAGGATCGGGTCGAAGCTGGTGAAGATGCGCAGGCCTTCCTCGGTAAGGTCTTCGTCGCGGTAGTCCTGGCGCAACTGGCGCTTGACCAGGTCGAGGAAGCCGGGGAACGAGCTGTCGGCCAGACTGCCGCGCTTGGTCACGCCCAGTGGCATTTTCTTCGCTGCTTCGATCGCTTCCGGCGTGGCCACGCCCTGCTCCGCCAGCAGGTCGAGAACAAGGTTGCGCCGCTGCAGGGCACGCTCCGGATAGCGCCGTGGATTGTAGTAGGACGGCCCCTTGACCATGCCCACCAGCAGCGCCACCTGGTGCAGCTTGAGTTCCGACAGCGGCTGGCTGAAGAAGAACTGGCTGGCCAGGCCAAAGCCGTGCACTGCGCGCTGGCCGTCCTGACCGATGAACACTTCGTTCAGGTAGGCCTCGAGGATTTCCTGCTTGTCGTAGTGCATTTCCAGCAGCACCGCCATCATCGCTTCGTTGAGCTTGCGGCTGAGGCTGCGTTCGTTGGTCAGGAAGAAGTTCTTCACCAACTGCTGGGTCAGGGTACTGCCGCCCTGGCGCATGGCGCCGGAGGAGGTGTTGACCCAGACCGCACGGGCGATGGATTTCGGCGACACACCGAAGTGGTGATAGAAGTCGCGGTCTTCCACCGCGACCAGGGTTTCAACCAGATAAGGCGGGACCTGGTCGAGCTTGATGAGGATGCGGTCTTCGAGGTTCTTCGGGTACAGGCCGCCGATCAGCAGCGGCTCCAGGCGCACCACCGCCAGCTTGGCGTCGTTGGCCGCACTGAGACCGGCCACGTAGTCGCCGGAGAAGCGCACGCGGACCTTCTGCGCCGGCTCCAGGCCTTCGTAGAACTGGAAGCCGCGGGTATTCAGGTCGACGGTATTGCCGCTGACCGCTGCCGCGCCCGGACCGTTGGCCACGCTTTCACGGCGATAGCCGAGGGCGTCGAGTTCGACGAGGAAATCGTCCTTGCTCAGCTTCTGGCCGACGAACAGTTCCAGCGGCCGGGCATAGACCTTGGCCGGAATGGTCCAGCGCTTGCCGGAGAACTTCTCCTGGACGACCGCGTCGAGGTAAACGGCAAAACCGGCCAGCACCACCAGGCCGACCAGGCTGAGCTTGATGGCCCAGCCGAGCCAGGCGCGGGCGCGTCCGGACGGTTGTTTCTTGGGGGTGCGGGAGGATCGGGTACGTGTCATGGGCGCGGATTATACGCACTTTATCGTTCATCGACAGACGCCCCCCGGCGGTTTCCAGACGGCATGCTTGCCGCCATAATGGCCGATTAGAATCCCATTTGCCCCGGAAGGATCGCCCGTGAGCCAAGCCTTGATCGCTGCCCTGCAGAACCCCGCCCTGTACCCGCATCCCGTGAAGGATTTCCGGGTTATCGAGACGCATATTTCCTGGGTCGTGCTCACTGGCGACTACGCCTACAAGATCAAGAAACCGATGAATTTCGGTTTCCTCGACTTCACCGAACTGTCCAGCCGTGAACACTTTTGTAACGAAGAACTGCGCCTGAACAAGCGCCTCACCGAAGGCCTGTACCTCGACGTGCTGCCGATCACCGGCAGCGCCGAAGCACCGCAGCTCGGCGGCGAAGGCGCGCCGATCGAGTTCGCCCTGAAGATGCGCCAGTTCCCCCAGGAACAGATGCTCAGCACCCTGCAAGCCAACGGTGAACTGACCGCCGCGCATATCGACCAGATGGCGCAGCAGATCGCCGAATTCCACCTGCAGGCACCAAAGGTTGCCGTCGAGCACCCGCTGGGCACCCCGGAAAGCGTGATGGCGCCGGTGGAGCAGAACTTCGAGCAGATTCGTCCGTTCCTCAGCGACAAGGCCGACCTGCAACAACTCGAAGCCCTGCAGGCGTGGGCCCGCAGCAGCTTCGACCGCCTGCACTCGCTGCTGGCGGCGCGCAAGGCGCAGGGCTTCATCCGCGAATGCCACGGTGACATCCACCTGGGCAACGCCACCCTCATCGACGGCAAGGTGGTGATCTTCGACTGCATCGAGTTCAACGAACCCTTCCGCCTGACCGACGTCTACGCCGACACCGCGTTCCTCGCCATGGACCTGGAAGACCGCGGCCTGAAATCCCTGTCGCGGCGCTTTGTCAGCCAGTACCTGGAGCTGACCGGCGACTACGAGGGCCTGGAGCTGCTGAACTTCTACAAGGCCTACCGCGCTCTGGTGCGGGCCAAGGTCGCCCTCTTCAGCATGCCGGCCAACGCCGACGGCGTGCAGCGCGCCACCACCCTGCGCCAGTACCGCAACTACGCCAACCTGGCGGAAAGCTACAGCGCCATTCCATCGCGCCTGCTGGCGATCACCCATGGCGTGTCTGCCGTGGGCAAGAGCCACGTGGCCATGCGCCTGGTCGAAGCCCTTGGCGCGGTCCGCCTGCGCTCGGACGTGGAGCGCAAGCGCCTGTACGGCGAGCAGAACGCGGCGGCCGCCGGCCAGTTGCAAGCTGGCATCTACACCGCTGATGCCAGCCAGGCCACCTACGCGCGCCTGCACCATCTGGCCGAAGTGGTGCTGCGCGCCGGCTTCCCGGTAGTGATCGATGCCACCTACCTCAAGCAGCCACAGCGCCAGAACGCCGCCGAAGTCGCCAGCGAGACCGGCGTGCCGTTCCTGATCCTCGATTGCAATGCACCGGACGCGGTGATCGCCAGCTGGCTGGCGCAACGCCAGGCGGACCAGAACGACCCGTCCGACGCCACCCTGGAAGTGGTGGCCGCGCAACAGGCCAGCCGCGACGCCCTGAGCGCCGAGGAACTGCTGCAGAGCAAGCGCGTGGAAACCAACGAAAGCGCCAGCCTGGACGATCTGGTCAAGCAGATCCGCCAGCGCCTGCCGGGCCTGTAAAAAGCCCTTGGGGCGTGAAGCAGTCCACACTTCACGCCTCTGTTTCGCGGCCGCTGCACTGGGTGACACTATAATGCCAGTATCTGGCCACCCAGGAGGCGCGCACCATGAATCAGCCACGGCAACTCGACAGCTCGCTGTACGCATTGATTCACAACGAGGACATCGCGGGGTTCAACCGCGAGAAGCCACAAGGTGCCAGCATCGATTTTCGTGACGGCGACTTCCGTGGCCTCGACCTGCGCAACCTGGACGCGTCGGGCATCGACTTCAGCGGCGCTTATTTCCGCGCCGCCGACCTGCGCGGCCTCGACCTGCGCGACGTGCCACTGGAAGGCGCCAGCCTGGCCCACGCACAGATCTCCGGGACCTGGTTCCCCGCCGAACTGAGCGCCGACGAAATCCTCATGTCGGTGAATTTCGGCACCCGCCTGCGCTATCGCACCCGCTGAAACCCGCCCGGCGAACCGCGCCGGGCACCTTCTTCCCAGCGGCACTGGCAAATAGCCGCGTTATTGCCAAGTGCCGCTACACTCCTGATTGATACGCCGCGACTACCTCCACAAGACCCGTTCAGCCGGCGCAAGGAGGCTTGATGAACGACGAACTCCAGCACCTGAAGAATCTTGGCAAGACCTCGGCGCAGTGGTTGCACGCGGTAGGCATCCACAGCGCATCGGACCTCCGCCGCCTGGGTGCGGTGGATGCCTATCGGGCAGTACGCACGCGGGGATTCCGGGCATCGAAGGTGCTGCTGTACGCAATTGAAGGCGCGTTGCTGGATGTGCACTGGAACGATATTCCCGCCGAGCGCAAGGAAGCCCTGAACCAGCAACTCGACGCGACCACCCTGCGGAAAAAAAATTGAGAATTTGTGAAATGAGCCGTTGACTTCGAAATGAGAATCGTTATGATTATCACAACTGGTCGCGAGACTGGTTGGATAAGCTGAAAGACCTTGGTTCGGACTCTCAGATTATCTCCTCATCAGGCTAATCACGGTTATTGACCCGGCAGTTTTGCCGGGTCTTTTTTTTGCCCGCGATTCCTTATTTCAAGTCAGCGCAGTAGTCCCGCTTCGGCAGCGCCGCGGTGAACCAGACATAGTCAGCCTCCTGCGCCCCGACCTCGTCGCCGACCTGGGCCAGCATCAGTACTGCATTGCCCGACTCCGCGCCGAGGTCCGCCAGGTGCAGCGGCACGCCGACATCCTTGCGCACGTGCTGTCCGCCAGCCAGCAACATTGCTGGTGCGGGCGCCTGCAGCAGGCGCTGGGCCATGCGCCGGTCACGTTGCTGCTGCACCGCGAGCATGGCGGGCAACTGGGCTTCCGGGAGCATGCCGCAATGCCCCGCACGCACCTCTTCGAGCAACGCATCGCGCACGGCGGGCGCCGTGGAACGCGGACCCGTCAGTTCAGGCCGGGTGCGGTAGATCGTCTTCATCTCGTCGCGATCGAGGTTGGCAGCCAGCACCGGATAGCCACGGGCAAAGGCTTCGCGCAGCAGTGGCGCATAGAACTTCCAGTCCCACCCCTGGCGCCAGTCGATGGCCGCGGCCAGGTCATCCGGCAGCGGCTGTTGCTGGCGCACCGCATCGACCTTGACCTGCTGCACCGGTTCGAGCATTTCCAGCAACAGGCTGCCCTGCGCCCGCTGCTGGGCCAGCGCCTTCAGCAGCCACAGTTGCAGGGCGTGGTGGTCCGGGTTGTCGTGCTGTTCGCCCACCAGCACCCGCGATGCCTCCGCCAGACGCTCCACCAGCTGTTCCGGGGTCAGCAGCTTGCCGCTGGCGGTTTCGCGGATCTGCCCCAGCTCGGCATGCTCGCGCCCTTCCGGGCTCTGCCATTCCGGCAAGGGTGGCAATGGCGGCGTCGTGGCGGTGGCCTGACAACCCGCCAGACCCCAGGCCAACAGGAAAACAAGGCCGAAGGACCGGGATCGGGACATGTGCAACTCCTATCGGGCAATGATGAGTGGATGCCCCCGCTCTGGATGGGCCTGGACCAGTACGTCCAGGCCGAACACGGCTTTCAGCGCCGCAGGCTGCAACACCCGCTCGGGCGTATCGAGAGCGTGGGGCTGGCCGTTTTCCAGCAGCAGGATATGGTCACAATAGCGTGCGGCCAGATTAAGGTCGTGGAGAATCACCAGGACCGCGGCGCCACGGTCGGCAAAACCGCGCACGGCCTGCAAGGTGGTGTGCTGGTGCAAGGGGTCGAGGGCCGAGGTCGGCTCGTCGAGCAGCAGCGTCCTGCCCTCCTCGCCCGGCCACAGCTGCGCCAGCACCCGCGCCAGGTGCACGCGCTGGCGCTCGCCACCGGACAGCGCCAGGTAGCTGCGATCAGCCAGGTGCAAGGCATCCGCCGCTTGCAAGGCGGCGCTGACGATTTCCCGGTCGCGCTCGCGTCCGGTGCGATGGGGCAAGCGACCCATGCCCACCACCTCCTCGACCTGGAACGCGAATCCGAGGCTTGACGCCTGTGGCAGCACCGCCAGGCGCTGGGCGCGCTCATGTCCGGGCCAGTCGGACAGCGCCCGATCATGCAGCAGTACCCGGCCCCGCGTGGGCGTCAGCTCGCCACAGAGCGCGCCGAGCAGGGTGCTCTTGCCGGCGCCGTTGGGGCCAAGCACACCCAGCACCTGGCCCGGCCGCACCCTGAGGTCGATACCGTCGAGCACGGTCTTGCGCCCGCGAATCACCTGAAGATCCTCGACCTGTAGCATCAGGCACGCCCCCGCAACAGCAGATAGAGAAAGAACGGCGCACCGATGAAGGCGGTGACGATGCCGATTGGCAGTTCCGCCGGCGCCAGCGCCAGGCGCGCGATCAGGTCGGCGAACAGCAGCAGCGAGGCGCCAGCCAGCAACGACGCCGGCAGCAACACCCGATGATCAGGCCCCGCCAGCAGGCGTACCAGATGCGGCACCACCAGGCCGATAAAGCCGATCAGCCCCGCCGCCGCCACCGCCGCACCCACCCCGAGGGCAGTGCAGAACACCAGTTCGCGCTTGAGTTTTTCGACCTCGAAGCCCAGGTGCCGTGCCTCCGACTCACCCAGCAGCAAGGCGTTCAGCGCCTCGGCACGGCGTGGCAGCCACAGCGCCACGGCGGTCGCCACCAGCACTAGCGGCCACAGCCGTTGGTAGCTGGCGCCGTTGAGACTGCCGAGGTTCCAGAAGGTCAGGGTACGCAGGGTGGCGTCGTCCGCCAGGTAGGTGAACAGGCCCACCGCGGAACTGGCCAGCGCGGTCAGGGCGATACCTGCCAGGAGCATGGTGGCGACACTGGTCTGCCCGTCTCGCCGCCCCAGCCGATAGACCAGCGCGGTAACCCCCAGGCCACCGAGAAAAGCACACAGCGACAGCAGGTACGGCGCGAAAGCTTCCGGTACGCCACCGACCCAGGTACTGCCGACGATGGCGATCGCCGCGCCGAGCGCCGCCCCGCTGGATACCCCGACCAGGCCGGGATCGGCCAGCGGGTTGCGAAACAGCCCCTGCATGGCCACGCCGGCCAGCGCCAGCACCGCGCCCACGGCCAGGCCGAGCAAGGTCCGTGGCAGGCGGATCTGGCCGAGGATCAGCTCGGCCTGCTCCAGCCCTTCGCCCGACACCGGAAGGCCAAGCAGGCGCGCGCCAACCCGCAGGGTATCCAGCAGCGGCAGGCTGACCGGTCCGAGTGCCAGCGACAGCCAGATCGCCAACAGGCACAGCAGCCCGAGGGCGATGAACAGCGTGCGTGGCTTTACCAGTCGGATCATGGAGCCAGGTTAGCCTTCGCCGCCGGATAGAAGGCCGCGGCCAGCGCTTGCAGGCTGGCCGGCAGGCGTGGACCGAGGCCACCGACCAGCAGGGTCGGGTCGAGGTCGACCAGGCGTTTCTCCTTGACCGCGCGGGAAGCGGCCAGCGCCGGATTTTCCTTGAGCAGGGCCTGCAGGGCGGCATCGCCGGTCAGGGCGCGGTCGGAGAACACCACCACCTGCGGGTTCAGCGCCGCCAGGGTTTCCGTGGAGAAGTTCTTGTAGCCCTCATGGGTCGCCAGGTTATGCCCGCCAGCCTGTTCGATCAGCCAGTCGCCCGAGGTGCCCTTGCCGGCGATCATCGGCTTGGCCCCGGCATGGCCGACCAGCAGGATCACCCCAGGCGCAGCCCCGGAACCCTGGGCCGCCTTGATCCGCTCGCGCAGGGTGTCGAGTTGCTGGCGGTAGTCGCTGAAACGCTGTTCGGCCTGTTCCGGTTTGCCCAGCAGTTCGCCCAGGTGCTTGAGGTTGCCCTGCACGGCTTCGAGGTTGGCCTGGCTGGAAAACAGTTCGACGCGGACCCCGGCGCCGCGGATCTGCGCCAGCACTGGCGGCGGCCCCATTTCTTCGGTGCCCACCAGCACGTCCGGGCGCAGGCTCAGCACGCCCTCGGCGGAGAGCTGGCGCTGATAGCCGATGCTCGGCAAGGCTTTCAGGGATTCAGGGTGCTGGCTGGTGGTGTCGACGCCGACCAGGCGGGACTCGGCGCCCAGCTCGGCGACCCATTCGCTCAGCGCGCCACCGGCGCTGACCCAGCGTTGCGGCAGTTGCTCGGCCTGCACCGGGTTGAAGACAAGCCCGATACAGAGGGCGATCAGGCTGGCACATCGGCGCATAACGAAGCTTCCTGTTCATGACGTTAGGAGGGGAATGACGGACAAGGTATAAAGACGCCCGACGCAACCCGAGTCGGTAATTTGATAATTATTTGCATTTAAGCGTCAAGCCGACCGAACCCGCCACGGAGTCTTCCCATGCACCTTCTCTGTACCGGCGCCGAACTGGGCGAAGGCCAAAGTCGCGGTTTCAACCACGACGGCATGGAGCTGCTCGGTGTCCGCCGCGAGGGCCAGGTCTACCTGTTCCGCAACCGCTGCCCGCACCGTGGCATCCCGCTGAACTGGCAACCGGACCAGTTTCTCGACAGCAGCGCCAGCCTGATCACCTGCGCCCATCACGGTGCGCTGTTCCTGATCGAGAGCGGCGAATGCGTCGCCGGCCCTTGCGAGGGCGACGCCTTGCAGGCCCTGGGCTGCCACGAAGACAGCCAGGGCATCTGGCTCACGGATTGAGCAACACCGGCAGGGCTCGATCGATGCGCACCTGCTGGTTGTCCAGCGCTACACCGTAGGCCAGCACCTCGACACCGTCGAGCACCGCCGCACGCAAGGCGATGGCGTAGCCCGGGTCGATCTCTTCCGCCGGGCGCACGGCCTCGATCCCGCTGAGATTCACGCAGTACAGCTGTACCGCGCGCACGCCCTGGCGGGCCAGCGCCGCCAGTTCGCGCAGGTGCTTGGCGCCACGCTGGGTGACCGCGTCGGGAAAGGCGGCGATGTTCGTGCCGTCAAAGCCGAGGGTCACGCTTTTCACCTCGACATAGGCCAGGCCGCTGTCGAAGGTCAGCTGGAAGTCGATGCGGCTGTTCTCCTCGCCATAGGGCACTTCGCGGCGCAGCGCGGTGAACCCGGCCAGTTCGCTGATCACCCCGGCACGCAACGCTTCCTCGACGATGGCATTGGCCCGCCCGGTATTCACGCAGGCCAGCCGACCCTGCGGGGTCTCGCTGATTTCCCAGGTACCCGGCAGCTTGCGCTTGGGGTCATTGGAGCGGCTGAACCAGACCTGGCCGCCCTCCTTCATGCAATTGAGCATCGACCCGGTGTTGGGGCAGTGGATGGTCAGCTGCTCGCCGTCGAGGGTCTCGATATCGGCGAGAAAGCGTTTGTAGCGGCGCAGCAGGCGCGCCTCTTCGAGCAAGGGAGAAAACTGCATCAGCCTTGCCAGCTCCGCAGGCCGCGGGCAATCCGCTCAACCGCTTCCTGCAGGCGCGGCAGGCTCTGGGTGTAGGCGAAACGCACGTGGTGGCTGGCCTGGTGGCGACCGAAATCGATACCCGGGGTGAACGCAAGGTGCTCGGTTTCGAGGAAGTGCCGGCAGAAGGCAAAGGCGTCATTACCGAATGCGCTGATATCGGCATACAGATAGAAGGCGCCCTGCGGCTCCACGCTGATTCCGAAGCCCAGCTCCCGCAGCGCTGGCAGGAGGAAGTCGCGGCGGCGGGCGAACTCCCCGCGGCGCTCTTCGAGGATTTCGATGGTGCGTGGCTCGAAACAGGCCAGCGCAGCGTGCTGCGCCATGCTCGGGGCGCTGATGTAGAGGTTCTGCGCCAGCTTCTCCAGCTCCGGGACCGCCGCCGGTGGCGCCACCAGCCAGCCAAGACGCCAGCCGGTCATGCCGAAATATTTTGAGAAACTATTCAGGATGAAGGCCTGGTCGTCGACTTCCAGGGCGCTCGGCGCATCCATGCCGTAGGTCAGGCCATGGTAGATCTCGTCCACCACCAGGTGGCCGTTGTGCGCACGGGTCGCCCGGGACAGGCCGGCCAGCGCCTCGCGATCGAGCACTGTGCCGGTCGGGTTGGCCGGCGAGGCCACCAGGGCGCCGACGGTGTCGTGGTCCCAGTAACGCTCCACCAGGTCGGCATTCAACTGATAGTTGACCTCCGGTCCCACCGGCACCAGTTGCGCCCCGCCTTCCACCAACCGCAGGAAGTGACGGTTGCACGGATAACCCGGGTCGGCCAGCAGCCAGTGCTTGCCCGGGTCCACCAGCAGGCTGCTGGCCAGCAACAGGGCGCCAGAACCGCCGGGGGTAACAAGGATGCGTTGCGGATCGATGCTCAGGCCATAGCGCGTGGCATAGAAGCCGGCGATGGCCTCACGCAGTGCCGGCAAGCCGCGGGCGGCGGTGTAGCGGGTATGCCCGGCGGCCAGCGCGGCCTGCCCGGCTTCGACGATGGGGGCAGCAGTGGTGAAGTCCGGCTCGCCGATCTCCAGGTGGATCACATCGTGGCCGGCCGCCTGCAATTCGTTGGCACGCGCCAACAGTGCCATCACGTGAAAGGGTTCGATGGCGCGACTGCGCGCACTGTAGGGCTGAGCCATTGGCCTTCTCTCAATTGGGACTAGACTGAGGGGATTCTACCCCTGCGCCGCCGTGAACGTATGGGTAAACCTTGCTGTCCTAGCGGAGATAACCGGGAGTAGCGCACCCCGATCCTATCTGGTAAGTTCGGCGGCTCGCAGTCGCAGGGCCGGCGGTCGCCGGAGACGGAATCAAGCCTGCGCATTGGATCAGATGAGTGAGAGGCGGTCTATTCATGTCCACCGTAGAAAAGCAAACAGCCAGTCAGACCATGTACGGTGTCGATCCTTACAAGGAGACCAAGGGTGAGGAGTACATGGGCGCCCCCATGAAGGCCCACTTCATCAAACTGCTCAACGCCTGGAAAGGCGAGCTTATGACCAGTGTCGACCGTACCGTGGACCACATGAAGGACGAAGCCGCCAACTTCCCCGACCCGGCTGACCGTGCCAGCCAGGAAGAAGAGTTCGCCCTGGAGCTGCGCAACCGCGATCGCGAGCGAAAGCTGATCAAGAAGATCGACAAGACCCTCGACAAGATCAAGGAAGACGATTACGGCTGGTGCGACGCATGCGGTATCGAGATCGGCCTGCGCCGCCTGGAAGCCCGTCCGACCGCGGACCTGTGCTTCGACTGCAAGGAACTCGCGGAGAAGAAGGAAAAGCAGGTCGGCAAAGGCTGAACCTGACTCCAGCAGAACGGGGCGCATCATGCGCCCCGTTTCATTTATATAGCCGCACTGATCATGACCAACTCTTCCTACATCGGGCGCTTCGCCCCCACCCCCAGTGGTTTCCTGCACTTCGGCTCGCTGGTGGCGGCTCTCGCCTCCTGGCTCGACGCCCGTGCCGTCGGCGGTCGCTGGCTGCTGCGCATGGAAGACATCGACCCGCCGCGGGAAGCCCCCGGCGCCCAGGCGGCGATTCTCAAGACCCTGGAAAGCTACGGCCTGGAGTGGGACGGCGAAGTGGTCTACCAGCATGACCGCCATGACGCCTACGCCGCGGTCATCGAGCGCCTGTTCCGCCAGGGCCTGGCCTACGCCTGCACCTGCTCGCGCAAGCAGCTGGAAGGCTGCAACGGCATCTATCCGGGCCTGTGCCGCAACCTGCAACACAGCCAGGAAGACGCCGCGATCCGCATCCGCGTGCCGGAATTGACCTACGGCTTCGACGACCGCGTCCAGGGCCATTTCCAGCAGCATCTGGGTCGTGATGTCGGCGACTTCATCATCCGCCGCCGCGACGGCCTGTACGCCTATCAACTGGCCGTGGTGCTCGACGATGCCTGGCAGGGCGTGACCGATATCGTCCGTGGCGCCGACCTGCTGGACAACACGCCGCGCCAGCTGTACCTGCAGGAGCTGCTGGGCCTGTCACAGCCGCGCTATCTGCACGTGCCGCTGATCATCCAGCCGGATGGCCACAAGCTGGGCAAGACCTACCGTTCCGCGCCGCTGCCGGCGGAACAGGCCACGCCGCTGATCCTGCGGGCCTTGCGCGCACTGGGCCAGGGCACTGATACCAGCATGCTCGACGCCCGTCCCGGCGAAGTCCTGGCCCACGCCGCCCGGCACTGGGATGCGCAAGCGATTCCGCAGCGCCTGACCGTCCCTGAAGCGGATCTGCACTGAATGCTTGCCGGTAAAAAGAAAGGCCAATAGATTCAATCCCTTGGGCCATGATCGCCAGCCCGTTTGCAGGCGTCGGCCCTTCCGTTACCATCACCCGCGTTTTGCGCCAATAATAAGTCCAGTTCGCAGCGCACAAATCCAGTGAGGCCAGCATGTACATCTATCGTTTGGTCCTGCTTCTGGTCGTGGGGATCTACCTGTTCTCCCCGGCCATCATGGACTGGTGGATCGAGCCGACCGGTGCCTGGTATCGCCCCTACCTGCTCTGGCTGATCCTGATCGTCGTGACCTTTATCCTGCAGAGCCAACGTGATGCCGATGAGCTTTAGCCTGACCCAGATGATCCTGATCAGCGCCGCCTACCTGCTGGTGCTGTTCGGCGTGGCCTGGATCAGCGAACGGGGCATGATCCCGCGGGCGATCATCCGCCACCCGCTGACCTACACCCTTTCGCTCGGCGTCTACGCCAGCGCCTGGGCCTTCTATGGCACGGTGGGCCTGGCCTACCAGTACGGCTACGGCTTCCTCGCCTGTTACCTCGGGGTATCCGGGGCCTTCCTGCTGGCGCCGGTGCTGCTCTACCCGATTCTCAAGATCACCCGCACCTACCAGCTCTCGTCCCTTGCCGACCTGATCGCCTTCCGTTTCCGCAGCACCTGGGCCGGTGCCCTGACCACGGTGTTCATGCTGATCGGCGTGCTGCCGCTGCTGGCCCTGCAGATCCAGGCGGTGGCCGACTCCATCAGCATCCTTACCGGCGAACCGGTGAAGAGCCGCGTGGCCCTGGCCTTCTGCGCCATGATCACCCTGTTCACCATCTTCTTCGGCTCGCGGCACATCGCTACCCGCGAGAAGCACGAGGGCCTGGTCTTCGCCATCGCCTTCGAGTCGGTGGTCAAGCTCCTGGCCCTGGGCGGGATCGGCCTGTATGCGCTGTACGGCGTGTTCGGCGGTCCTCACCAGCTGGAAGTCTGGCTGCTGCAGAACCAGACCGCCCTCGCTGCCCTGCACACACCTTTGCAGGAAGGACCATGGCGCACCCTGCTGCTGGTGTTCTTCGCCTCGGCCATCGTCATGCCGCACATGTACCACATGGCCTTCACCGAGAACCTCAACCCGCGCTCGCTGGTCAGCGCCAGCTGGGGCCTGCCGCTGTTCCTGCTGCTGATGAGCCTGGCGGTGCCGCTGATCCTCTGGGCCGGCCTCAAGCTCGGCGCCAGCACCAACCCGGAATTCTTCACCCTCGGCCTGGGCATCGCCGCCAATAACGAAGCCCTGGCGTTGCTTGCCTATATCGGAGGGTTGTCTGCCGCCAGCGGCCTGATCATCGTCACCACCCTGGCGCTGTCCGGCATGGCGCTGAACCACCTGGTGCTGCCGCTGTACCAGCCGCCGGCCGAAGGCAACATCTACCGCTGGCTGAAATGGACCCGCCGCGCGCTGATCGTCGCCATCATCGCCGCCGGCTTCGGTTTCTACCTGCTGCTCGGTGCCCAGCAAGACCTGGCCAACCTCGGCATCGTCGCCTTCGTCGCCACCCTGCAGTTCCTGCCGGGCGTGTTGTCGGTGCTGTACTGGCCGACCGCCAACCGCCGCGGCTTCATCGCCGGCCTGCTCGCCGGCATCACCGTGTGGATGGTGACCATGCTGTTGCCGCTGGTGGGCAACCTGCAGGGCTTCTACATCCCGCTGCTGAACATGATCTACGTGCTGGACGACACCAGCTGGCACATGGCGGCGATCGCTTCGCTGGCCGTCAACGTGCTGTTGTTCACCCTGATCTCGCTGTTCACCAATGCCAGTTCCGAGGAAGTCGCGGCCGCCGAAGCCTGTGCGGTGGACAACGTGCGCCGGCCGCAGCGCCGCGAGCTGCACGCCGCCTCGCCGCAGGAGTTCGCCACCCAGCTGGCCAAGCCGCTGGGGGCCAAGGCCGCGCAGAAGGAAGTCGAGCAGGCCCTGCGCGACCTCTACCTGCCGTTCGACGAACGTCGCCCCTATGCCTTGCGCCGCCTGCGCGACCGCATCGAGGCCAACCTGTCCGGCCTGATGGGCCCGAGCGTGGCCCAGGACATGGTGGAAACCTTCCTGCCCTACAAGTCGGGCAGCGAGAACTACGTCACCGAGGACATCCATTTCATCGAGAGTCGGCTGGAGGACTACCACTCGCGTCTCACCGGTCTTGCCGCCGAGCTGGATGCCCTGCGCCGCTACCACCGGCAGACCCTGCAGGAACTGCCCATGGGCGTCTGCTCCCTGGCCAAGGACCAGGAGATCCTCATGTGGAACAAGGCCATGGAGGAGCTCACCGGGATCCCCGCCAAGCGCGTGGTCGGCTCGCGCCTGACCACCATCGTCGAACCCTGGCGCGGCCTGCTCCAGGGCTTCATCAACGTCCCCGACGAACACCTGCACAAGCAGCGCCTGGGCCTGGACGGCCAGACCCGCTGGCTGAACCTGCACAAGGCGGCCATCGACGAGCCACTGGCCCCCGGCAACAGCGGCCTGGTGCTGCTGGTGGAAGACCTCACCGAAACCCAGATGCTCGAAGACAAGCTGGTGCACTCCGAGCGCCTGGCCAGCATCGGCCGCCTGGCCGCCGGAGTCGCCCACGAGATCGGCAACCCGGTGACCGGCATCGCCTGCCTGGCGCAGAACCTGCGCGAGGAACGCGAAGAAGACGGCGAGATCACCGAGCTGAGCAGCCAGATCCTCGAACAGACCAAGCGCATCTCGCGCATCGTCCAGTCGCTGATGAGCTTCGCCCACGCCGGCAGCCACCAGCACAGCGACGAGCCGGTGTGCCTGGCCGAAGTGGCGCAGGACGCCATCGGTCTGCTGGCGTTGAACCGGCGCAATTTCGAAGTACAGTTCTTCAACCTGTGCGACCCCGAGCACTGGGTCGAAGGCGATCCGCAGCGCCTCGCGCAAGTACTGATCAACCTGCTCTCCAACGCCCGTGATGCCTCGCCCGCCGGTGCTGCGGTGCGGGTGCGCAGCGAGGCCAGCGAACACACCGTCGACCTCATCGTCGAGGACGAAGGCAGCGGTATCCCGAAAAACATCATGGACCGCCTGTTCGAACCCTTCTTCACCACCAAGGACCCGGGCGAAGGAACGGGGCTGGGGCTCGCTCTGGTCTATTCCATCGTGGAAGAGCATTATGGACAGATCACCATCGACAGCCCGGCCGATACCAAGAGCCAACGTGGCACCAGGATCCGTGTGACCCTGCCACGACATGTCGAAGCGACGTCCGCTGTGAACTGAGACCGTCGAGAGAATTGAATCAATGCCTCATATTCTGATCGTCGAAGACGAAACCATCATCCGTTCCGCCCTGCGCCGCCTGCTGGAGCGCAACCAGTACCAGGTCAGCGAAGCCGGTTCGGTGCAGGAAGCCCAGGAGCGATTCAGCATCGCCACCTTCGACCTGATCGTCAGCGACCTGCGCCTGCCCGGCGCTCCCGGCACCGAGCTGATCAAGCTGGGCCAGGGCACGCCGGTGCTGATCATGACCAGCTACGCCAGCCTGCGCTCGGCGGTCGACTCGATGAAGATGGGCGCGGTGGACTACATCGCCAAGCCGTTCGACCACGACGAGATGCTCCAGGCCGTCGCGCGCATCCTGCGTGACCGCCAGAACGCCCCGGCGGCCCCTGCCGAGCCACGGGCCAACGGCAAGGCGCCAGCCGCCGACAAGGCCGCCGCCGGCAACGCCAATGGCGAGATCGGCATCATCGGCTCCTGCCCGCCGATGCAGGACCTCTACAGCAAGATCCGCAAGGTCGCGCCCACCGATTCCAACGTGCTGATCCAGGGCGAGTCCGGGACCGGCAAGGAACTGGTGGCCCGCGCCCTGCACAACCTGTCACGCCGGGCCAAGGCACCGATGATCTCGGTGAACTGCGCGGCGATTCCGGAAACCCTGATCGAATCCGAGCTGTTCGGCCACGAGAAAGGCGCGTTCACCGGAGCCAGCGCCGGTCGCGCCGGCCTGGTGGAAGCGGCGGATGGCGGCACCCTGTTCCTCGACGAGATCGGCGAGCTGCCGCTGGAAGCCCAGGCCCGCCTGCTGCGCGTGCTGCAGGAAGGCGAGATCCGCCGGGTCGGTTCGGTGCAGTCGCAGAAGGTCGACGTGCGCCTGATCGCCGCGACCCACCGCGACCTGAAGAACCTGGCCAAGGTCGGCCAGTTCCGTGAAGACCTGTACTACCGCCTGCACGTCATCGCCCTCAAGCTGCCTGCCTTGCGCGAGCGTGGCGCCGACGTCAACGAGATCGCCAACGCCTTCCTTGCCCGCCAGGCCGCGCGCATCGGGCGCAACGACCTCAAGTTCGCCCACGACGCCGAACAGGCGATCCGCCATTACTCCTGGCCGGGTAACGTGCGCGAGCTGGAAAACGCCGTGGAGCGTGCGGTGATTCTCTGCGAGAGCCCGGAAATTTCCGCGGACCTGCTGGGCATCGACATCGAGCTGGGGGACCTGGAGGACGACGAGACCTTCGACAGCCTGCCGAGCATCGCCGCACCGGCGAACGCCGCCAGCCACGAACCTACCGAGGACCTGTCGCTGGAGGATTATTTCCAGCACTTCGTCCTCGAACACCAGGACCACATGACCGAGACCGAGCTGGCCCGCAAGCTCGGGGTCAGCCGCAAGTGCCTGTGGGAACGCCGCCAGCGCCTGGGCATACCACGGCGCAAGAGCGGAGCTACCAGCGAAAGCTGAATGAGTGGGTGCGGCATGGTGTCACCCCCAAACGGGTAACACCGCATTTCTGCCAAAAACTGTTACCTCGGCAAGAGGTCGTAACAAAAACCGGGGCTTACGGTAACGAAACCCCGGTTTTTTTTCGCCCCAAAATCACCCCCAATCCCGGCTAACCCCTTGTTTTACTGGGCTTTGCAAAAGTTGGCACGGCACCTGCTATATGTTCGGTACAAGAACAATAACAAGCACTGCAAAACACAATAAAAATAAGACGAATCGGCTCACGCACAATAAGAACAAGACGGCGGAGGCGCAGCTAACTGATTCTTTTGGAGAGGAGTTGTGTTTGGGGCTTGCCCCACAACCAGGCAGAGAACAACAAAAACTGCACTCAAGCAGAGCCTGAACTGGTTGGATCGAGAGATCATCGCAACATCGGCGATCAAAGCAATCCGTTTGCTCTTGTACTCCCGGTTAGGGAGACAGTCCACCAGCCTCGCGGCATTTGGTGGCCAGGGCACTCAACAAAAACAAGAAGCCCGACCAAAAAAACAATAAGAGCACGCAACTACTTCTTGGGGAGCTTCGGCTCCCCTTGTAGTTTCCGCCCCTGGCGATCCCATCCGCGTCATTTCATCCCCCGCTTCTCGGGTGCCTACACCCTTTTCCGACTAAATGCTAGAATCCGTGCCCATCATGCGGCCTTTCTCTATTTCTGGCCGAAAATTCCTTCAAACAGTGCATCCCATGCTGAAGAAGCTGTTCCAGTCTTTCCGTCCTCCGGCGCGCGTGCAGCACCACATCCGCACCACGCCCGAGGTGATCAATCATTCGCAGCACTCGCTGCAGCGCCATCAGTTCAGCCGCCACGCGGTGAACATCGTCGAGCGCCTGCAGAGCGCCGGCTACCAGGCCTATCTGGTCGGCGGCTGCGTCCGTGACATGATGCTGGGCATCACGCCCAAGGACTTCGACGTCGCCACCAGTGCCACGCCTGAGCAGATCCGTGCCGAGTTCCGCAATGCGCGGGTCATTGGCCGGCGCTTCAAGCTGGTCCACGTGCATTTCGGTCGCGAAATCATCGAGGTCGCCACCTTCCGCGCCAATCATCCGGTCGACGAAGAAGAAAACAGTCACCAGTCGTCCCGCAACGAAAGCGGACGGATCCTGCGTGACAACGTCTACGGCACCCTGGAAGAAGACGCCCAGCGCCGTGACTTCACGATCAATGCGCTGTACTACGATCCGGTCAGCGAGCGCATCCTCGACTACGCCAACGGCGTGCACGACATCCGCAACCGCCTGATCCGCCTGATCGGTGATCCGACCCAGCGCTACCAGGAAGACCCGGTGCGCATGCTGCGCGCGGTACGTTTCGCCGCCAAGCTGAATTTCGGCATCGAGAAGCACACCGTGCTGCCGATCCGCCAGCTGGCACCGATGCTGCGGGAAATTCCGGCCGCGCGGCTGTTCGAAGAGTCGCTGAAGCTGTTCCTGTCCGGGCATGCCGCCGACACCTTCGAGATGCTGGTCGACCTGCAACTGTTCGACCCGCTGTTCCCGGCCAGTGCCCAAGCCCTGGAAGAACACCCGACCTACACCCACACGCTGATCAGCCAGGCGCTGATCAACACCGACCTGCGGGTTCGGCAGGGCAAGCCGGTAACCCCGGCATTCCTCTTCGCCGCACTGCTCTGGCCAGCCCTGCCGGGCCGCGCGCTGTACCTGCAGAGCCGTGGCATGCCGCCGATCCCGGCAATGAACGAAGCGGCCCACGAGCTGATCTTCGAGCAATGCCAGCGCATCGCCATTCCGAAGCGTTTCACCCTGCCGATCCGCGAGATCTGGGACATGCAGGAGCGTCTGCCACGGCGCAGCGGCAAGCGCGCCGACCTGCTCCTGGACAACCCGCGTTTCCGTGCCGGCTACGACTTCCTGCTGCTGCGTGAAAGCGCCGGCGAGGAAACCGATGACCTCGGCCAGTGGTGGACTGACTACCAGGAATGCAACGAAAGCGAGCGTCGCGAGATGATCCGCGAGCTCGGCGGGCGTGACGAAGGCACTGGTGCCGGCCCACGCAAACGCAAGCGCAGCCCGAGCAAACGCCGTCGCGCCGATGGCGGCGCAGGCGAGTGAGCCTGATGCAGCGCGTCTATATCGGGCTTGGCAGCAACCTGGCCAATCCCCAGGAGCAACTGCGCAGTGCCCTTGAGGCCCTGGCGCAGTTGCCGGACACGCAGTTGGCCGGCGTCTCGTCCTTCTATGCCAGCGATTCGTTGTCCCCGGGCCAGCCGCGCTATACCAACGCCGTGGCCGCGCTGGACACCACCCTTGCTCCCATCGCCCTGCTCGACGCCCTGCAAGGCATCGAGGCCGACCAGGGCCGCGAGCGCAAGGAGCGCTGGGGGCCGCGGACCCTGGACCTGGATATCCTGCTGTATGCCGACCAGGTGATCGATGAGCCTCGTCTCAAGGTCCCGCACTATCACATGCAGGCACGTCCGTTCGTGCTCTATCCCCTGGCCGAACTGGTACCCGAGGGCTTCTGCCTGGCGGACCGGCGGCCTCTCGCGCAACTGCTGGCGGATTGCCCGTTCGTCGGGCTGGAGCGGCTGTAGCAGCCTGTCTTGAGTCTTTCGACGCTCTCCAGAAAAGATGTGTAGATATCCACACCCAGCGGTAACGCCCGTAACAATGCGGTAACACCGTAATTGACTTCCCTCCGCGCGCTCACGACTATAGGCGTCCCGTGGCACGACCGTGCCGTATACAAGGCCGGGAACGGATTGACCCAAACACCACACTCGATGATGTGCCGTTCCAGTGGTTTTCACAGCGCCTGAACGAGGATTGCTTTTCATGCCAGACGTAACCCTGACCACCCTGCAGGCCCTCAAGGCCAAGGGTGAGAAAATCGCCATGCTGACCTGCTACGACGCGACCTTCGCCCAGGTCGCCGCCCGTGCCGGTGTCGAGATCCTGTTGGTAGGCGACTCCCTGGGGATGGTCCTGCAGGGCCATGACAGTACCCTGCCCGTGACCAATGCCGACATGGCCTACCACATTGCCAGCGTCAAGCGTGGCAACGAAGGTGCACTGATCCTCGCCGATGTGCCGTTCATGGCGTACGCCACCCCCGACCACGCCTTCGCCAGCTGCGCCGAGCTGATGCGTGCCGGCGCGCACATGGTCAAGCTCGAAGGTGCCGCCTGGCTCGCCGATACCGTGCGCCAGCTGGCCGACCGCGGCGTGCCCACCTGCGTCCACCTTGGCCTGACGCCACAGGCAGTCAATATCCTCGGTGGCTACAAGGTCCAGGGCCGTCAGGAAAACCAGGCTCGCCAGATGCGCGCCGACGCCATCGCCCTGGAACAGGCCGGAGCAGCCATGCTCCTGCTCGAATGCGTGCCAAGCGAACTGGCTGCGGAAATCACCCAGGCGGTGGGTATCCCGGTGATCGGCATCGGTGCCGGCAGCGCCACCGATGGCCAGGTACTGGTCATGCACGACATGCTCGGCCTGTCCCTGAGCGGTCGCGCACCGAAGTTCGTGAAGAACTTCATGGCCGGCCAGGCGGACATCGCCAGCGCCTTCCAGGCCTACGTCAAGGAGGTCAAGGACGTGACCTTCCCTGGCAGCGAACATGGGTTCAGTGCATGAATACCGTCAAGAGCGTCCTTGAACTGCGTGCCGCCGTCGCCCGTGCCCGTGGCGAAGGCAAGCGCATCGCCTTCGTGCCGACCATGGGCAACCTGCACAGCGGCCACGCCGCGCTGGTGACCAAGGCCGCGCAGCGCGCCGATTTCGTCGTCGCGAGCATCTTCGTCAACCCGCTGCAGTTCGGCCCCAGCGAAGACCTCGACAAATACCCGCGGACCCTCGCCGCCGACCAGGAAAAACTCTTCGAAGCCGGCTGCCACCTGCTGTTCGCCCCTACCGTCGAGGAAATGTACCCGGACGGCATGGGCGTGCAGACCCGGGTCAGCGTCCCGCAGCTCTCCGAAGGCCTTTGCGGCGCCAGCCGCCCCGGGCATTTCGAGGGCGTGGCGACGGTGGTCAGCAAGCTGTTCAACATGGTCCAGCCGGACCTTGCCGTGTTCGGCCAGAAGGACTTCCAGCAACTGGCCGTGATCCGCGCCATGGTCCGCGACCTGAACATGCCGATCCAGATCATCGGCGAGCCGACCGTGCGGGCCGAGGACGGCCTGGCGCTGTCGTCGCGCAACGGCTACCTGACGGCCGAGCAGCGCGCCACCGCGCCCGTGGTCTACCGCACCCTGAGCCAACTGGCCGAAGCGATCCGCCAGGGTCGGCGCGACTACCCGGCGCTGATCGCCGAAGGCCAGCAAGCACTGGTCGCCGCCGGCCTCAAGCCCGACTACCTGGAAGTTCGCCAGGCCCTCAACCTGCGCCCCGCCACGGCAGACGATCGTGACCTGGTGATCCTCGTCGCGGCCTACCTTGGCAACACCCGCCTGATCGACAACCTGCACCTGAATCTCGACGCCAGCTAAGCTCAGGAATGCCCCGTTCGCCCGCCACGGGGCCAGGCTGTTAGCAAAATGACATATCTCAATGGCTTTTACCGGCCCGTCGCGAAATAATCCGCGACGGGCCGGTAACGGCTACGCGTTCCCCGTGTCCAAGGCAGTTCAAGCAATCAAGGATCCCTGCAGCGATGGCGTATTACCGTACTCCTCATGATGTCACCGCTCTGCCAGCCTGGCAGGCACTCCAGCAACACCGCGAAGCCATGCAGGATTTCAGCATGCGCGAGGCGTTCAACGCCGACCCGCAACGTTTCAACCAGTTCTCCCTGAGCAGTTGCGGCCTGTTCCTCGACTACTCGAAAAACCTGATCAGCAGCGAAACCCGCGACAAGCTGGTAGGCCTGGCCGACGAAGTCGGCCTGAAGGACGCCATCCAGGCCCTGTTCGCCGGCGAGATCGTCAACGCTTCCGAAGGCCGCCCTGCGCTGCACACCGCGCTGCGCCGCCCGGTGGGCGACAAGCTCAGCGTCAACGGCGTCAACGTGATGCCGGAAGTGCACAAGGTGCTCAACCAGGTCACCGAGCTGGTGGGCAAGATCCACGACGGCCTGTGGCGCGGCTACAGCGAGAAGCCGATCACCGACGTGGTGAACATCGGCATCGGCGGCTCCTTCCTTGGCCCGGAGCTGGTCTCCGAAGCCCTGCTGCCCTACGCCCAGCGCGGCGTGCGCTGCCACTACCTGGCGAACATCGATGGCAGCGAGTTCCATGAACTGGCGGCCAAGCTCCGCGCCGAGACCACCCTGTTCATCGTCTCGTCGAAGTCGTTCAACACCCTGGAAACCCTGAAGAACGCCCAGGCAGCCCGCGCGTGGTACCTGGCCCAGGGCGGTTCGGAAGCCGAGCTGTACCGCCACTTCATCGCCGTTTCCAGCAACAAGGCTGCGGCCGTGGCCTTCGGTATCCGCGAAGAGAACATCTTCCCGATGTGGGACTGGGTCGGCGGGCGTTACTCGCTGTGGTCGGCCATCGGCCTGCCGATCGCCCTGGCCATCGGCACCGCCAACTTCAAGGAACTGCTGTCCGGTGCCTACACCATGGACCAGCATTTCCAGAACGCCCCGTTCGAGCAGAACATGCCGGTGCTGCTGGCCCTGCTCGGCGTGTGGTACGGCAACTTCTGGGGTGCCCAGAGCCACGCGATCCTGCCGTACGACCATTACCTGCGCAACATCACCAAGCACCTGCAGCAACTGGACATGGAGTCCAACGGCAAGCACGTGCGCCAGGACGGTACCCCGGTCAACCATGACACCGGTCCGGTGATCTGGGGCGGCGTCGGCTGCAACGGCCAGCACGCCTACCACCAGTTGCTGCACCAGGGCACCCAGCTGATCCCGGCCGATTTCATCGTCCCGGTGGTGAGCTTCAACCCGGTCGCCGACCATCACCAGTGGCTGTACGCCAACTGCCTGTCGCAGAGCCAGGCGCTGATGCTCGGCAAGACCCGCGCCGAGGCCGAGGCCGAGTTGCGCGACAAGGGCATGGGCGAGGCGGACGTGCAGAAGCTGGCGCCACACAAGGTGATCCCGGGCAACCGTCCGAGCAACACCCTGGTGGTGGAACGCATCAGCCCGCGGCGTCTTGGCGCGCTGGTGGCGATGTACGAGCACAAGGTGTTCGTGCAGAGCGTCATCTGGGGCATCAACGCCTTCGACCAGTGGGGCGTGGAACTGGGCAAGGAGCTCGGCAAGGGCGTCTACCAGCGCCTCACCGGCGGTATCGAGGAGCCCGCCGAGGACGCCTCGACCCAGGGCCTGATCAACTACTTCCGCGGCCGCCATCGCGGCTGACCCCCGGTCGCTGCCCCCGAACATGGCCGGGGGCAGCGTCTACACTGTCCTGACCCGGCTGCCTTCGAATATCACGGCGCAGGCTGCTTCGCCGTCGATGAAGGCACGCCGTCCCATAACGACAGGACAGGTTGCGTGCCCATGTTCGATATCAGTCAATTTCCCCAAGCCGATGCCGTCAGCCGTGCCGCCGAACTGAGCCAGGGCGACTACGACCGGCTCTACCGCCAATCCATCGAGCAACCCGAGCAGTTCTGGAGCGAACAGGCGCGCCGCCTGGACTGGATCAGCCCGTGGAGCATGATCCAGGATTGCGACATCCGCAGCGGCAAGGCCATCTGGTTCAAGAACGCCAGGCTCAACGTCAGCTACAACTGCCTCGACCGTCACCTGGAAAGCCGTGGCGACCAGCCAGCGTTCATCTGGGAGGGCGACGACCCGAACCATTCCGCCAGCCTCAGCTACCGCCAGGTGCACCAGCAGGTCTGTCGCCTGGCCAACGTGCTCAAGCAGCGCGGGGTGAAGAAAGGCGACCGGGTGTGCATCTACATGCCGATGATTCCCGAAGCCGCCTTCGCCATGCTCGCCTGCGCGCGCATCGGCGCCATCCATTCCGTGGTGTTCGGCGGTTTCTCGCCGGATGCCCTGCGCGACCGCATCCTCGATGCCGACTGCCGCACCGTGATCACCGCCGACGAGGGCGTGCGCGGCGGCAAGACAGTCGCCCTGAAACAGAACGTCGACAAGGCCCTGGCCAGTTGCCCGAACGTCAGCAGCGTGGTGGTGACGAGGCGTACCGGTGGCAAGGTGGACTGGAACGACGCGCGCGACCTCTGGTACCACGAGGCCATTGCCGGGGTCGGCGACGACTGCCCGCCGGAACCGATGGACGCCGAGGACCCGCTGTTCATCCTCTACACCTCCGGCAGCACCGGCAAGCCCAAGGGCGTGCTGCACAGTACCGCCGGCTATCTGCTACAGGCGGCGATGACCTTCAAGGTGGTCTTCGATTACCGCGACGGCGAGGTGTTCTGGTGCAGCGCCGACGTCGGCTGGGTCACCGGGCACAGCTACATCGTCTATGGCCCGCTGGCCAACGGCGCCACCAGCCTGATGTTCGAAGGCGTGCCGAACTACCCGGACGCCTCGCGCTTCTGGCAGGTGGTGGACAAGCACAAGGTGAACATCTTCTACACCGCGCCCACGGCACTGCGTGCGCTGATGCGCGAGGGCGAAGGCCCGCTGAAGGGCACTTCGCGCAAGAGCCTGCGCCTGCTCGGCAGCGTTGGCGAGCCGATCAATCCGGAAGCCTGGGAGTGGTACTTCAATGCGGTGGGCGAGCAGCGCTGCCCCATCGTCGACACCTGGTGGCAGACCGAGACAGGCGGCATCATGCTCACCCCGCTGATCAGCAACCGGCATATCAAGCCCGGCTGCGCGACCCGGCCGATGTTCGGCGTGCAGCCTGTGCTGCTGGACGAAAAGGGCAAGGTGATCGAGGGCCCCGGGGCAGGCTTGCTGGCGATCAAGGCCAGTTGGCCGGCGCAGATCCGCAGCGTGTATGGCGATCACCAGCGCATGGTGGATACCTACTTCAAGCCGTTCCCGGGTTACTACTTCACCGGCGACGGCGCCCGCCGCGACGAACAGGGCGACCTGTGGATAACCGGGCGTATCGATGACGTGATCAACGTGTCCGGGCACCGCATCGGCACGGCCGAAGTGGAAAGTGCGCTGGTCCTGCACGACAGCATCGCCGAGGCTGCCGTGGTCGGTTATCCCCATGACGTGAAGGGCCAGGGGATCTATGCCTTCGTCACGCCGATGAAGGGCATCGAACCGGACGAACCGTTGAGGCAGGAACTGCTGGCGCTGGTCAGCAAGGAAATCGGCAGCTTCGCCAAGCCGGAGCTGATCCAGTGGGCACCGGCGCTGCCCAAGACCCGGTCGGGCAAGATCATGCGGCGGATCCTGCGCAAGATTGCCTGCAACGAGCTGGATAACCTGGGGGACACCTCGACCCTGGCGGACCCGGGAGTGGTGCAGGGGTTGATCGATAAGCGCTTGAATACCTGATATACCGGCTATTTTCGGGGCCGCCTGGCGGTCCCGGTTCCCGGACCCGAAGGTATTCATGGAAGCCCTACGCCGCCGCATCGAAACCCAACTCATGAGCCTCACCGGCCTCGCCCTCGGCCAGCTCGACCTGGAGAACCCCAAAAGCGATCCTGGCCTGTTCGGTCCGCACAGCGTCAGTTGGCAGGTCCACGGTGACTTCCCCAGCATGCTGGTCGGCGGCATCAGCGCCCTGCTCCTGCAAGCCCTCCACCCCCTCGCCCTGGCCGGCATCTGGGACCACTCCAATTTCCGCCAGGACATGCTCGGCCGCCTGCGCCGCACCAGCCAGTTCATCTCCGGCACCACCTTCGGCTCGACCGCTGATGCCAGCTGGCTGATCGACCGGGTCAGGACCATTCACCTCCAGGTGGTCGGCAACACCCCGGACGGCCAGCCCTACGCCGCCAGCGATCCGGACCTGCTGACCTGGGTGCACGTCGCCGAGGTGCGCAGTTTCCTGGCGGCGCACCTGCGATACCGCAATCCTCACCTCAGCGCCGCGGCACAGGACGCCTACTACAACGAGATCGCCCTGATCGCCGAGCGTCTCGGCGCGCGCGACGTGCCGCGCTCGCGCCAGGAAGTGGCGGATTACCTGCGCGCCATGCGCCCGCAACTGCGCTGCGACGAGCGCAGCCTGGAAGTGGTGCGGGTGTTGCTGGCCGCACCGGCGCCGAGCCGGCTGGCGCAGCCGGTGGGAAGCCTGATGATGCAGGCCGGGATCGGGTTGTTGCCGGAATGGGCCGGGGACATGCTGGGGCTGCGACAGACGGCCATGAAGCAAGGCGTGATCGACATCGGCATGCACACGGTGGCCCCGGTGCTGCGCTGGGCGATGCGCAATGGTTCGGCGCATCGGGCGCGACGGCGGATGGGGATCCAGTAATGCGGTCCCAATCCACCCGTCATCTATGCGACTATGCGCGAGCCCACCGCAGACTCAACGTCGAAACGAACAATACAGAGGACTAGAGCATGCAAGATGTCGTAATCGTCGCCGCCACCCGAACTGCGGTCGGCAGCTTCCAGGGCGCGTTGGCCAATATTCCCGCGGTCGACCTCGGCGCCGCCGTGATCCGCCAACTCCTGGCCCAGACCGGCCTGGACGGCGAACTGGTCGACGAAGTGATCCTCGGCCAGGTGCTGACCGCCGGCGCCGGGCAGAACCCCGCCCGCCAGGCCGCGATCAAGGCCGGCCTGCCCCACGCCGTACCGGCCATGACCCTGAACAAGGTCTGCGGCTCCGGCCTCAAGGCCCTGCACCTGGCCACCCAGGCCATCCGCTGCGGCGACGCCGAGGTCATCATCGCCGGTGGCCAGGAGAACATGAGCCTGGCCAACTACGTCATGCCCGGCGCCCGCACCGGCCTGCGCATGGGCCACGCCAGCCTGATCGACAGCATGATCACCGATGGCCTGTGGGATGCCTTCAACGACTACCACATGGGCATCACCGCCGAGAACCTGGTGGAGAAGTACGAAATCACCCGCGAAGCGCAGGACGCCTTTGCCGCCGCGTCCCAGCAGAAGGCCGCCGCCGCCATCGAGGCCGGGCGCTTCGTCGATGAAATCACCCCGATCCTGATCCCGCAGCGCAAGGGCGATCCGGTGGCCTTCACCACCGACGAGCAACCCCGCGCCGGCACCACCGCCGAGTCCCTGGGCAAGCTCAAGCCGGCCTTCAAGAAGGACGGCACCGTCACCGCCGGCAACGCCTCGTCGCTCAACGACGGCGCCGCGGCAGTGATGCTGATGAGCGCCGCCAAGGCCCAGGAGCTGGAACTTCCGGTACTGGCGCGGATCAAGGCCTACGCCAATGCCGGCGTCGACCCGGCGATCATGGGCATCGGCCCGGTCAGCGCCACCCGCCGCTGCCTGGACAAGGCTGGCTGGACCCTCGACCAGCTCGACCTGATCGAAGCCAACGAAGCCTTCGCCGCCCAGGCCCTGTCGGTCGGCAAGGAGCTGGGTTGGGATGCGTCGAAGGTCAACGTTAACGGCGGCGCCATCGCCATCGGCCACCCGATCGGTGCTTCGGGCTGCCGCGTGCTGGTCACCCTGCTGCATGAAATGATCAAGCGCGACGCCAAGAAGGGCCTCGCCACCCTGTGCATCGGCGGCGGCCAGGGCGTGGCCCTGGCGATCGAACGCTGATCGACGCGGGAGGGGCCGCCCTGGCCCCTCCCCGCCAGGTAACTGGTAAACTGCACGCCCGCAACCAAGGCCACGTGCATGTCCTCCTTGAACCAGGCGCTGCGCGCCGCCCTCGACGCCCGCCAATCCCTTCTCGCCGAACTGCATGCCCAGGGCACCGACTGCTATCGCCTGTTCCACGGCAGCCAGGAAGGCGCTCCCGGCCTCACCGCCGACCGCTACGGCCCGCAGTTGCTGGTGCAGAGCTTCCACCAGACCCTCGACCGTGACGCCCTGCTGGATCTGCACGCGACCATCGAGCAGCACCTCGGCCAGCCCCTGCTGCTGGTCTACAACGACCGTTCCCGGGGCAACAGCCGGGTCGACCGGCATGATGCCGTGTACCAGGCCAGCGAGGCGGCCCTGGAAGACATGATCGGCCGCGAATGGGGCCTGAACTATCGCGTCCGCGGACGGCATGCCGGACAGGACCCGCTGCTGTTCCTCGACCTGCGCAACGCCCGCGGCTGGGTCAAGCGCCACAGCGCCGGGAAAAGCGTGCTCAACCTGTTCGCCTACACCTGCGGCGTCGGCCTGGCCGCCGCAGCCGGTGGCGCCCGCGAGGTGTGCAACCTGGACTTCGCCGAGGGCAACCTGGCCGTGGGTCGCGAGAACGGTGCGCTCAATCCGCAGCTGGCAGCGATGGACTTCATCCAGTCCGACTACTTCCCGGCGATTCGCCAGCTGGCCGGCCTGCCGATCAGCCAGCGCCGCGGGCAGAAGCTGCCCTCCTATCCACGCTTGGAAGCCCGTCAGTTCGACCTGGTGTTCCTCGACCCGCCGGCCTGGGCCAAGAGCGCCTTCGGCACCGTCGACCTGCTGCGCGACTACCAGAGCCTGCTCAAGCCCGCCCTGCTGGCCACCGCCGAAGACGGCGTGCTGATCTGCAACAACAACCTGGCCAAGGTGGACATGGACGAGTGGCGCGAACAGGCCCTGCGTTGCGCGGAAAAAGCCGGGCGCCCGGTCCGCGAATGGCAGGTGATCACCCCGGCCACCGACTTTCCATCCCAGGACAACCGCCCGCCCCTGAAAACCCTGGTACTGCACCTCTAGGGGCCGCGCTACACGGTGGCTGTCGGCTCGGCCCGACAGCCATCGGAACTCGATTAACGTGCCATACTCTAAGCGTCCCGCTCTTCACGCAGATGCCGCACATGCACAAAGGATTGACCCGCGCCGTAGGCGCCCTGCTGGTTGCACTGGCCCTGTACAGCCTTCTCGGCTTTTTCATCCTTCCCGGTATTGCCCTTCGAATCGCCAACCAGCAACTGGCGCAGTACGCCACTGCTCCGGCGCAACTGCAGCGTATCGAACTCAATCCTTTCAGCCTTGAACTGACCGTCTGGGGCCTGCAGATCGGCGAGCCGGGCAAGGAGCAGATCGGCTTCGAGAAGCTCTATGCCAACCTGCAGGTGGACAGCCTGTGGACCAAGGCCCTGCACCTGAAGCAAGTCGAACTGGTCAAGCCGCGCACCGAAGTCCTGTTCGCCAAGGATGGCCAGCTCAACCTGGTCAACCTGTTCAAGTTGCCGCCCAGCGAGCCCAAGCCCGAAGCGCCAGCCAGCGACCCGTTCCCCGTGCGCATCGACAGCATCAAGCTGGCCGGTGGCTATGTGCATTTCGAAGATGCCCGCCCAAGCGAGCCGATCGAGTTCCTTTACGACGACATGAACCTGGAGCTGAAGAAACTCAGCACCCTGCCCGACGACAACACCGACATGACCCTGGTGGCCACCGGCCCCAACGGCGGCCAGATCGACTGGAAAGGCACGTTCAGCCTGTCGCCGATCGCCTCGAAAGGCTCGCTGAAGGTCAGCGACGCCAAGATGAAGGCCTTCTGGCCCTATGTCCGCGACGCGGTACCGCTGGTGCTGGAGGATGGCACCTACAACCTGCAGAGCGACTACAGCTTCAGCCTCGGCAAGCAGACCGAACTGCTGCTGGAGAACACCGCGCTGAGCGTATCGGCCTTCGCCATCAAGGCCCCGGACGGTCGTCCGCTGGTGCGCCTGGCCAAGCTGGACGTCAGTGAAACCTCCATCGACCTGGCCAAGCAGTTGGTCACCGTCGGCAAGATCCGCAGCGAGCAGCTGGAAACCTGGGCCGCCCTGGAGTCCGACGGGCAACTGGACTGGCAGAAGCTGTTCGCCAGCCAGCCACCCAAGGCCACCCCAAAAGAGCAGGCCGAACCTGCCACCGCCGAACCGACGCCCAAGGAAAAGGCCGTCGAGGACAAACCCTGGCAGGTGTTGCTGAAAGACACCCAGGTGCGCAACTACCAGGTCCACCTGGCCGACCGCACGCAGAAGCAGCCGGTCACCCTCGACGTCGGCCCGCTGAACGCCGACCTGCAGAATTTCGACAGCCTGAACAAGTCGCCCTTCACCCTCAGGCTCGACAGCGGCATCGGCAAGCAGGGCAAGCTGCAGGCCTCGGGCGAGGTCAACCTGGCGCCGGTCACGGCGAAGCTCAAGGTCAGCACCCAGGACATCGACCTGCGTATCGCCCAGTCCTACATCAGCCCGTTCATCCGTCTCGAACTGCGCAGCGGCATGCTCGGCAGCGACCTCAACGTCGACCTGAAGAGCACCGAACCGCTGGCCTTCGCCGTGACCGGCAAGGCACGGGTCAACCAGTTGCACACCCTCGACACCATCAAGGACCGTGACTTCGTCAAATGGCAGCAGCTCGACCTGGATGCCATCGAGTACCGCCACGGCGACGCCCTGAGCATCGGCAAGGTCAGCCTGCTACAGCCCTATGCGCGCTTCATGATCAACGAAGACCGCACCACCAACATCGACGACCTGCTGATCCCGCAACCCGCCGGCAGCAGTGCCAAGGGCCAGGCCAAGGCGGCGCCGGCCAATGACAAGCCCCTGGGCATCCGTATCGGCCAGGTCGACATCAACGATGGCTCGGCCAACTTCGCCGACTTCAGCCTGACGCCGAACTTCGCCACCGCGATCCAGCAGCTCAACGGCCAGATCGGCACCATCGACAACCGCCAGCCGAAGCCGGCCAAGGTGGATGTGAAAGGCAAGGTCGACCGCTATGCCCCGGTCACCATCAAGGGCGCGCTCAACCCCTTCAATCCGCTGGCCAGCCTGGATATCGCCACCAGCTTCCGGCGCGTGGAGCTGACCACCCTGACCCCCTACTCCGGCAAGTTCGCCGGTTTCCGCATCCGCAAGGGCCGGCTCAATCTCGACCTGCACTACCTGATCACCAACGGCCAGCTCAAGGCCGAGAACAAGGTAGTGGTGGAGCAACTGCAACTGGGCGAGAAAGTCGACAGCCCGGACGCCGTGGACCTGCCGATCCGCCTGGCGGTGGCCTTGCTCAAGGACACCGAGGGCAAGATCTCCATCGAGCTGCCGGTTACCGGCGACCTCAACAACCCGCAGTTCAGCGTGATGCCGATCGTCTGGCAGACCCTGCGCAACCTGGTGCTGCGCGCGGCCCAGGCACCGTTCAAGTTCATTGGCGGGCTGATTGCCGGCGGTGGTTCCGAAGACCTCGGCAACGTGGCCTTCGCCCCCGGCTCCAGCGAGCTCAGCGCGGAGGCCCAGGGCGCCCTGGACAAACTGGCGGCGGCGCTCAAGGAGCGCCCGGCCCTACGCCTGGAAATCGAGGGCACCAGCGCGCAAAGCAGCGATGGCCCGTTGATTGCCCAGCAGCGACTGGAGCGCGAGTACCAAAGCACCTACTACAAGATGCTCCAGCGCCGCGGCGACAAGGTGCCGGCGCAGGCTTCGATGCTGCAGGTGCCGGAGGACGACAAGCCGGCCATGCTCGAAGGCATCTACCGTACCCGCCTGAAACAGCAACCGCCGAAGGAATGGGAGCAGCTGGACACCGAGCAACGCATCGGCAACCTGCGTGACGCGGTACTCAAGACCTGGGCAGAGAGCGCGGTGCTGCTGCGTCAGCTGGGCCAGGCACGGGCCAGCAGCATCAAGGACTACCTGGTGGACAAGGACAGGCTGGAAGATGACCGGGTCTACTTCATCGACGCCAGCCTCGGCCAGGCCGAGCCCGATGGCCGGGTGATCTCGCCGCTGCACCTGGACGCCGAATAACCCTTGCCGAAAAAGGTGAGCCCCGGCGCATGGCCGGGGCTCGGGTCGCCCAAATCCTTTTGGGCTGTCGCATGAACCGTCAGGATCAGCGAGCGGGACGAAACTTACTCGGCTTTCAGGCCGTCAGCCGATACGGCCTGGACGCCTTTGATCTTCTTGGTGATGGCGACCGCCATTTCTTTCTGCGAGTCGGTCACTTTTACGTCGGAGGACAGGGAAACCACACCCTTGTTGGTTTCTACCTTGATGTCGCTGCCAGGGATGCCTTTCTCGGTCAGCAGGTCAGCTTTGACCTTGGTGGTGATCCAGGTGTCGGAAGTGGCTTCCTTGGCCTTGGTCACTTCACCGGCTGCGAGCATCATCGGAGCCTGGGTGGATTGTTGAGCGAACGCTACGTTGGCCATGGTCAGGGTCAGGGCGGTAGCGGTGGCAGCAGCAATAGCGAACTTCTTCATACGAGACACTCCTGTTTTTCGAAAAGTCTGCGCCGAGGTTCCTGGCAGCAGGGGTACTCTGGTTATTGCGAACGCTGTGCCAACTTTTCGCTCAAATAAAATCCTTTAAAAACAACAACTTATAAAGTCAGGCATTTTGCTGGATCGTGCAATTTGCAAAGTGGCCTGCCGTTTCGCTTGCAAGATGCAAGTTCCTCGAAAGAATCACGCGGCCCCACTCCCACAGGGCCCGCGCATAAAAAAAGGGTCCCGAAGGACCCTTTCTTTCAACGCGTGGAGCCGTGAATCAGACGCCCGAAGCCTTGGCTGCGGCAACGTCCTTGATCGACAGCTTGATACGGCCGCGGTTGTCCACGTCCAGTACCAGCACTTCGACTTCCTGGCCTTCCTTCAGCACGTCGGTGACTTTCTCGACGCGGGCATCGCTCAGCATCGAGATGTGCACCAGGCCGTCCTTGCCCGGCAGGATGTTGACGAAGGCACCGAAGTCGACGATGCGTTCTACCTTGCCGACGTAGATCTTGCCGATCTCGGCCTCGGCGGTGATGCTCAGTACGCGCTGACGAGCAGCTTCAGCAGCGTCCTTGGTTTCGCCGAAGATCTTGATCGAGCCATCGTCTTCGATGTCGATCGAGGCCTTGGTTTCTTCGCAGATGGCGCGAATGGTGGCGCCGCCCTTGCCGATGACATCGCGGATCTTGTCGGTGTCGATCTTCATCGCGATCATGGTCGGCGCGTTTTCCGACAGCTCGCTGCGGGACTGGCCAATGATCTGGTTCATCTGGCCGAGGATGTTCAGGCGCGCTTCCAGGGCCTGGCCCAGGGCGATTTCCATGATCTCTTCGGTGATGCCGTTGATCTTGATGTCCATCTGCAGTGCGGTAACGCCTTTGGCGGTACCGGCAACCTTGAAGTCCATGTCGCCCAGGTGGTCTTCGTCACCCAGGATGTCGGTCAGGATGGCGAACTTCTCGCCTTCCTTGACCAGACCCATGGCGATACCGGCAACCGGCGCCTTCATCGGTACACCGGCGTCCATCAGGGCCAGGGAAGCACCGCAGACCGAAGCCATGGAGCTGGAACCGTTGGATTCGGTGATTTCCGATACGACGCGGATGGTGTACGGGAATTCGTCAGCGGCCGGCAGCATGGCCTGGACCGAACGACGGGCCAGACGGCCGTGACCGATTTCGCGACGGCCAGCACCGCCCATGCGACCACACTCGCCCACCGAGAACGGAGGGAAGTTGTAGTGCAGCATGAAGGGGTCTTTCTTCTCGCCTTCCAGGGTATCCAGCAGCTGTGCGTCACGGGCAGTACCGAGGGTCGCCACGACCAGCGCCTGGGTCTCGCCACGGGTGAACAGTGCCGAACCGTGGGTCTTCGGCAGAACACCGACTTCGATGTTCAGCGGACGAACGGTCTTGGTGTCGCGGCCGTCGATACGTGGCTTGCCGTTGACGATGTTTTCGCGAACGGTGCGGTATTCGATCTCGCCGAAGATGTCCTTCACTTCACCAGCGCTCGGCTGGCCTTCTTCGCCGGAGAACTTGGCAACCGCCTGGTCGCGCAGTTCGCCCAGGCGAGCGTAGCGGTCGGCCTTGACGGTGATGGTGTAGCCCTGGGAAACGGCTTCGCCGAACTCGGCGCGAACGGCGTTCAGCAGCTCGGTGTTGGCAACCGCTGGTTTCCAGTCCCAGGTCGGCTTGGCGGCTTCGGCGGCGAATTCCTTGACGGCCTGGATCACGGCCTGGAATTCGTCGTGGGCGAACAGCACGGCGCCCAGCATCTGGTCTTCGGTCAGTTCCTTGGCTTCGGATTCAACCATCAGAACGGCGTCGGAAGTACCGGCCACGACCATGTCCAGGCTGGAGGCAGCCAGTTGCTCGTAGGTCGGGTTCAGCAGGTAGCCGGTGCTTTCGTGGAAGGCAACGCGGGCGGCGCCGATCGGGCCTTCGAACGGAATGCCGGAGACAGCCAGGGCAGCCGAGGTACCGATCATCGCAGCGATGTCCGGATCGGTCTTCTTGCTGGTGGAGACGACGGTGCAGACAACCTGCACTTCGTTCATGAAACCTTCAGGGAACAGCGGGCGGATCGGACGGTCGATCAGGCGCGAGGTCAGGGTCTCTTTCTCGGAAGGACGGCCTTCACGCTTGAAGAAGCCACCAGGGATCTTGCCGGCAGCGTAGGTCTTTTCCTGGTAGTGGACGGACAGCGGGAAGAAGCCCTTGCCCGGATCAGCCTGCTTGGCACCGACGACGGTGACCAGCACGGTGACATCATTGTCGACGGTGACCAGGACGGCACCGGACGCCTGACGGGCGATACGGCCCGTTTCGAGGGTTACGGTCGATTGACCGAACTGGAATTTCTTGATTACCGGGTTCACGGTTTCCTACCTTCTCTTCAGTTGCACTTGGGGGAACTGGTTTCTTGCGAATTCTTGGGCAGAACGGGGAATCGGCCCCATTGACCGTCCAGATAAAACTAGAGGTTGGGAGCCTGCCCTGCCATCGCGCAAAGCGCTCCGGCGGAACAGCCAACCAACCTCTCGGATACGCGGGGTGCGTTCGCCTGCCGAGGAACCGAAGCCCCCGGCTGACAACCGCAGCACGCCGCGCACACCACTGGCCGGGCCGCTATTAGCGACGCAGGCCCAGACGACCGATCAGGGCGCTGTAACGGGTGGTGTCTTTACCTTTCAGGTAGTCCAGCAGCTTGCGGCGCTGGTTTACCATGCGGATCAGACCACGACGGGAGTGGTGGTCCTTGCCGTTGGCCTTGAAGTGGCCTTGCAGCTTGTTGATGTTGGCGGTCAGCAGGGCAACCTGCACTTCCGGGCTACCGGTGTCACCGGCAGCTTGTTGGTAGTCGGCAACGATCTGAGCTTTTTCTTCGACGCTGAGTGCCATCTGGCTATCTCCAAATCATGGGAAACCCGAAGGTTTCCAACAGGCCAGGGACAAGTCCCCGTCGTTAAGTAAATGAGGCGTGACCATGCCTGTTGACAGCCACCCTCGTATCCACCAGCAGCGAGCCTGGGCTCGCTGCTGGCGGTGTCCGGTCATTCCGACCGAATCAGTCGACGTGGCGCGATGCGCCCGTCTTCGCTCACTTCACCGATACCGATGAAGCGACCGGTGTGATCCTGTACGCGGACCATGCCGAATTTCGGCGCGTCCGGCGAACGTACCGGCTGACCATGCAACCAGTAGAACGCACTGTGTTCGGAGAACTGCAGCAGGGGCCAGTCCTGCAGACCGCTGTCGGACGGCATCAGGAAGCGGTCGACCGCTTCGTTGCCACCTTCGGCGTGGACCTGTTCGAGTTCCTCGACGGTCACGGTCTGGGCCAGCTCGAACGGGCCGGCCTGGGTACGACGCAGTTCTGCAACATAAGCGCCACAGCCCAGAGCCTCGCCGATATCCTCGACCAGGGTGCGGATGTAGGTGCCTTTGCTGCAACCGACCGACAGGCGAACCCGGGTGCCTTCGCACTCCAGCAGTTCCAAGCGGGTAATAGTAACAGAACGCGCTTCACGCTCCACTACTTCACCTGCACGGGCAAGCTTGTACAAAGGCTGCCCATCACGCTTGAGCGCCGAGTACATCGGCGGTATCTGGCTGATTTCACCACGGAATCGTGGCAGAACGGCTTCAATGTCGGCGCGACCAACGGTCACCTCGCGGGTGCGCAGGATCTCGCCTTCGGCGTCCGCGGTGCTGGTGGTCTGGCCCAGCTGCATGACGGTCTCGTAGCCCTTGTCCGAATCGAGCAGGTACTGCGAGAACTTGGTGGCTTCGCCGAAGCACAGCGGCAGCACGCCACTGGCCAGCGGGTCGAGACTGCCGGTGTGCCCGGCTTTCTCGGCGTTGAGCAGCCAGCGGACCTTCTGCAGCGCGGCGTTGGAGGTGAACCCCAGCGGCTTGTCCAGCAGGATGATGCCGCTGACGTTACGACGGATGCGTTTGACCTGGGCCACCGCTTACTCCTTGTCGCTGTCCGGAGCGTCGGCGCTCTGGTGCAGGCTGTCCTCGGCAACGGCGCGCTCGATCAGCGCCGACAGGTGGGCACCACGGCTGACGCTCTCGTCGTAGTGGAAATGCAGTTGCGGCACGCTGCGCAGCTTCATTTCGCGGCCCAGCTGCATGCGCAGGAAACCGGCGGCCGAGTTCAGGACCTTGAGGCTTTGCTGGATCTCGTCGCCACCTTCCTGGCCCATGACGGTGATGAACACCTTGGCATGGCCAACGTCGCGGCTGACGTCGACGGCGGTGATGGTCACCAGGCCGACGCGGGGATCTTTCACTTCACGACGGATCAGTTGGGCCAGCTCGCGCTGCATCTGATCGCCGATGCGGTGGGTACGGCGATATTCTTTTGCCATGTCTTGCTACCTGTCACTAAAGCGGCACACGCCCGGCCAGGCATGAAGCCGGACCGGGCGTTGCGTTCAGAGCATCCAGCGGGGCGTTGCAGCCACCTGCCTGGCGCTTCCAAGCTCGCGCATCAGAGCGTACGAGCCACCTGGACTTTCTCGAAGACCTCGATCTTGTCGCCGATCTTGACGTCGTTGTAGCTCTTCACGCCAATACCGCACTCCATGCCGTTACGGACTTCGGAGGCATCGTCCTTGAAGCGACGCAGCGATTCCAGCTCGCCTTCGAAGATCACCACGTCTTCGCGCAGTACGCGGATCGGGCGGTTACGGTAGACCGTACCTTCCACGACCATGCAACCGGCGATGGCGCCGAACTTCGGCGAACGGAACACGTCACGCACTTCGGCGACACCCAGGATGTTCTCGCGAACATCGCTGCCGAGCATGCCGGTCAGGGCTTTCTTGACGTCTTCGATGATGTCGTAGATCACGTTGTAGTAACGCATATCCAGACCTTCCTGCTCGACGATCTTGCGCGCGCCGGCATCGGCACGCACGTTGAAGCCGAACAGGACCGCGTTCGAAGCCAGCGCCAGGTTGGCGTCGCTCTCGGTGATACCACCGACACCGCCGGCGACCACGCGAACCTGTACTTCGTCGTTGCCCAGACCACCGAGGGAGCCTTGCAGGGCTTCGAGAGAACCACGAACGTCGGCCTTGAGGACGATGTTGAGGGTCTTCTTCTCTTCCTGGCCCATGCTTTCGAAGATGTTTTCCAGCTTGCCAGCATGTGCGCGAGCCAGTTTGACTTCGCGGAACTTGCCTTGGCGGAACAGGGCGACTTCACGGGCTTTCTTCTCGTCAGCCACAACGCTCAGCTCGTCACCGGCATCCGGAGTGCCGTCCAGACCGAGGATCTCGACCGGGATCGACGGACCGGCTTCCTTAACAGGCTTGCCGTTTTCGTCGAGCATGGCGCGGACGCGGCCGTAGTTGGAACCGCAGAGGACCATGTCGCCCTGACGCAGGGTACCGTCCTGAACCAGTACGGTAGCGACCGGGCCGCGGCCCTTGTCCAGACGCGATTCGACCACGACACCACGACCAGGAGCGGTAGGCATTGCCTTGAGCTCGAGGATCTCGGCCTGCAGCAGAACGGCTTCGAGCAGTTCGTCGACACCGGTACCCATCTTCGCCGAAACCTTGACGAACGGAGTGTCGCCACCCCAGTCCTCGGAGGTCACGCCGTGAACCGACAGTTCGTTGCGGATGCGATCGAGGTCGGCACCCGGCTTGTCGATCTTGTTCACCGCGACTACCAGCGGCACGCCGGCAGCCTTGGCGTGCTGGACGGCCTCGACGGTCTGCGGCATCACGCCGTCGTCCGCCGCAACCACCAGGATCACGAGGTCGGTAGCCTTGGCACCACGGGCACGCATGGCGGTAAACGCGGCGTGACCAGGGGTGTCGAGGAAGGTGACCATGCCGCGGTCGGTTTCCACGTGGTAGGCACCGATGTGCTGGGTGATACCACCGGCCTCGCCAGCGGCAACCTTGGCACGACGGATGTAGTCGAGCAGCGAGGTCTTGCCGTGGTCGACGTGGCCCATGACGGTCACGACCGGCGCACGGGAAACGCTCTCGCCTTCGAACTTCAGCGATTCGGCCAGGGAGTCTTCCAGGGCGGTGTCGCTGATCAGGGTAACCTTGTGACCCAGCTCTTCGGCGACCAGTTGAGCGGTCTCCTGGTCGAGCACCTGGTTGATGGTCACCGGAGTGCCCAGCTTGAACATGAACTTGACGACTTCAGCGGCCTTGACCGACATCTGTTGCGCCAGTTCGGAAACGGTAATGGTCTCGCCGATGGTCACGTCGCGGATAACCGGACCGGTCGGGTTCTGGAAACCATGGGCGTTGCGCTTCTTCGGCTTGGACTTGCCGCGACCACCGCGACGGAAGCCATCGCTCTCTTCGTCGGTGGTACGTGGTGCAGCACGTGGAGTCGGAGCTTTTTCCTTCTCCTTGACCTTGACCGAAACGCGCGGCGCTTCGTTGCGACGCTCGCCACCGCGACGGTCGTCGTCACGGGCACGGTCGTTACGACGGGCGTCGTCCTTCTTGCGCTCGGCAACCGGTGCCGGGGCCGCAGCGGGCTCGACGGCAGCAGGGGCTGGCGCGGCAGCAGCAGGCTGGGGAGCCGCCGGTGCTTTCTCGACAGCAGCCTTCTCGGCAGCCTGGCGGCGCGACTCTTCCTCGGCACGCTGACGCGCTTCGGCTTCGCTCTTCTCGCGCGCAGCGTTCTCGACGGCGCGGCGCTCTTCCAGCTCACGCTTCTGCTCAGCCTGGATTTCTTCCGGGCTGCGCTGTACGAAAACCTTCTTCTTGCGTACTTCTACGCTGATGCTCTTGCTGCCGGCAACACGCAGGGTGCTGGTGGTCTTGCGCTGCAAGGTGATCTTGCGCGGTTCTTCCACTTTCGCCTTGTGGCTGCTCTTCAAATGGGTCAGCAGAGCCTGCTTCTCACTATCGCTCACCAGCTGACCGGCGTCGGTGTGCGGCAGACCTGCCTCACGCATCTGCTGCAGCAGGCGCTCTACCGGTGCAGCGACCTCTTGGGCCAGTTCTTTCACCGTGACTTGCGTCATGCACTTCTCTCCTCAGGCCAGCCTGCTTACTCGAACCAATGGGCTCGGGCGGCCATGATCAACTTGCCGGCACGTTCTTCGTCGATGCCGTCGATGTCGAGCAGGTCGTCAATCGACTGCTCGGCCAGGTCTTCGCGGTTAACCACGCCGCGCACCGCCAGTTCCGCTGCCAGGTCCTTGTCCATGCCCTCAAGGGAGAGCAGGTCTTCGGCCGGGTGGGCGTCTGCCAGTTTTTCCTCGGTAGCGATGGCTTTGGTCAACAGGCGGTCCTTGGCACGAGCGCGAAGCTCGTTGACGATTTCCTCGTCGAAGCCATCGATGTTGAGCATTTCTTCCAGCGGTACGTAGGCAATTTCTTCGAGGCTGGTGAAGCCCTCGTCGACCAGCACCTGGGCCAGTTCTTCGTCGACTTCCAGCTCTTCGATGAAGTTGCGCAGGATGTCGCCGGTTTCGGCTTGCTGCTTGGCCTGGATGTCCGATTCGGTCATCACGTTCAGGGTCCAGCCGGTCAGCTGGCTCGCCAGGCGCACGTTCTGGCCACCACGGCCAATGGCCTGGGCCAGGTTGTCGGCGGCCACGGCGATGTCCATCGCGTGGGCGTCTTCATCAACGATGATCGCCGCCACTTCGGCAGGCGACATGGCGTTGATGACGAACTGTGCCGGGTTGTCGTCCCACAGCACGATGTCGACGCGCTCGCCACCCAGCTCGCCGGACACCGCCTGGACGCGCGAGCCGCGCATGCCGATGCAGGCGCCTTGCGGGTCGATGCGCTTGTCCTTGGAACGGACGGCGATCTTGGCGCGCGAACCCGGATCACGGGACGCGGCCATCACTTCGATGAGGCCTTCGGCGATTTCCGGCACTTCGATGCGGAACAGTTCGATCAGCATCTGTGGCGCGGTACGCGACAGGATCAACTGAGGACCGCGGTTCTCGGTGCGGATTTCCTTGAGCAGCGCACGAACACGCACGCCGACACGGAAGGTCTCGCGGGAAATGATGTCTTCGCGGGCCAGCAGCGCCTCGGCGTTGTTGCCCAGGTCAACGATGACGTTGTCGCGGGTGACCTTCTTCACGGTGCCGGAGATGATCTCGCCCAGACGCTCGCGATAGGCATCGACTACCTGCGCACGCTCTGCTTCGCGAACCTTCTGCACGATGACCTGCTTGGCGGTCTGCGCAGCGATACGGCCGAACTCGATGGACTCGATCTTCTCTTCGATGATCTCGCCAGCGACCGCGCCCGGCTTCTTGGCCTGGGCCTGGTCTACCGCCAGCTCGATCGCCGGGTCGTCCAGGTCTTCGTCTTCGACCACGGTCCAGCGGCGGAAGGTTTCGTAGCTACCGGTGTGGCGGTTGATTTCCACACGCAGGTCGACTTCGTCTTCAAAACGTTTCTTGGTTGCAGTGGCCAGGGCCACTTCCAGCGCTTCGAAAATCACGCCAGCCGGTACGCCTTTTTCATTGGATACCGACTCAACAACCAGCAGTACTTCTTTGCTCATCGTACGCCTCGCCTTTCGCAAGCCATTGGAACCGCGTCAACCGCAGCTCCGGCATGTCTCAGTCAAAACTGGGAATAATGTTGGCCTTGTCGATCGAGTCGATCGGCAACAGGAACTCGTGATTGTCCACCTGGACCACCACATCCTGTTCCTCCACACCACGGATCAGGCCTTGAAAGTTACGACGACCTTCGAAGGGCGTACGCAGCTTGATCTTCACTTGTTCACCGGCATGCGAAGCGAACTGTTCCAGAGTGAACAGTGGGCGATCCATGCCAGGAGAGGAGACTTCAAGGGTGTATTCGGTGCTGATGGGATCTTCAACATCCAGAATGCCACTGACCTGGCGACTGACGACTTCACAATCGTCCACCAGGATGCCGTCCTCTTTGTCGATATAGATACGCAGTACCGAATGCTTGCCCTGAGAGATGAACTCGATCCCCCAGCATTGATAGCCAAGCGCTTCGACTACCGGGGCCAACAAGGCCTGCAACTGTTCTAGCTTGCTCGACACCTGAACCCCCTCGTGCATGCTGTGCAAATAAAAAATGGGCAAGCGCCCATCCATGAAATGCGCCGTGGAATATGGCGCCTGAGAACTGTTTAGCTAACAAAAAGCCCCTGAAATAGGGGCTCCGCTAAAACTGGTTGCGGGGGCTGGATTTGAACCAACGACCTTCGGGTTATGAGCCCGACGAGCTACCAGACTGCTCCACCCCGCGACAAAGCTGGGGCGAAAGTATACGACCGAACCCTCTGAAGGGTCAATCAACCTCCACCTGCAAGAAAGCCCGCTATTGCGGGCTCTCATGCTTCAAATGGTACCGAGAAGGGGACTCGAACCCCTACACCCTATGGGCACAACCACCTCAAGGTTGCGTGTCTACCAATTCCACCACCTCGGCAAAACTACTTTGAAACCCGTTACTTCTGCTCTGGAATCTGAGGAACATCACCAGTGTTGCCGGTAGTATTCTTTTGCTCCTTGAGCACCGGTACATCATCTGTTGCCGGTTTGGTTTGCTGCACTTCCATTACTGCTGGATCTGGCAAACCTGCTTGAGTCAGCTGGTGAGCTTTCTCCTTAGCAAAGTATCCTAACCCAAGAGCAGTTAAGAAGAAAGAGGCAGCTAGTATAGCAGTAAACTTACTCAGAAAGGTAGCAGAACCTTGGCTTCCGAACACAGTATTTGAAGCACCTGCGCCGAAAGATGCACCCGCTTCCGCACCTTTACCCTGTTGCAGCAGAACCAGCACTACCAAACCCAGTGCGCCCAACAGATGAAGAACGACGATAACTGTTTCCAGCATTTTTCAGTTTCCTGCGGCGCGACAAATTGCACCGAATTCGTCTGCGTTCAGGGAGGCACCACCAATCAGCCCCCCATCGATATCCGGCATGCCGAACAGCTCGGCCGCATTGGCCGCCTTCACGCTGCCGCCGTATAGAAGCCGCGTGTTTAGCGCAACTTCTGGATCCTTCGCCGCCAACTGATCGCGAATGGCTTTATGCACATCCTGCGCCTGTTGCGGTGTGGCCGTGAGGCCGGTGCCGATGGCCCATACAGGCTCATAGGCGATGATCGCTTCTGCAAAAGCAGAAATACCCAACTGGTCGATGATGCTGCCCAGTTGACGCCCAACAACTTCGAGCGTTTTGTTCGCTTCGCGCTCTTCGAGGGTTTCCCCTACACAGAACACTGGCTTCAAGCCACAGGACTGTGCAGCTGCGAACTTCGTGATCAAGGTCGAGTCTTGCTCGCCCAGGATCTGACGTCGTTCCGAGTGCCCGATCAACACCAGCTCACAACCGGCATCGACCAACTGACTCGCTGCCACTTCTCCGGTCAGAGCCCCTTGCTGAGGCTCCACCGCGCAGTTCTGTGCACCGACTGCGATCGACTTGCCTTCAAGGCCTTCGATCACCTGGTTGATGAACAGACTGGGTGGGAACACCGCGACATCAACACCGCTCGGCAAGACCTGATGACTCAGGCCCTTGATCAGCTCAGCGACGCTGGCGCGGGTACCGTGCATTTTCCAGTTACCAGCTACCATAGGGCGACGCATGCTGTACCTCGTCGGTCAAAGTGGGCGCAGATGTTACCCAACCAAATCATCACTGGCAAGCGTAAATCAGACGCAAACTTCACTTACCAGTTTTGCGAGGGTTTCGGCATGGCCGCGGACCTGACTTTCGTCGTCGCCTTCGACCATGACACGCACCAGCGGCTCCGTTCCGGACTTGCGTAGCAACACCCGGCCGCGACCGGCCATTTCCTCGGTGATACGCTCACATTCGGCCTTGACCGACGGGTGTTCCAACGGATCGACCTTGCTCGCGCCGAAGCGCACGTTGATCAAGACCTGCGGGCATTTGCGCACGGCCTGGCGAGCCTGGGCGAGAGTCTCGCCGCGGCGCTTGAGGGCCATCAGCACCTGCAGCGCGGCGATGATCGCGTCACCGGTGGTGGTATGGCTGCAGCAGACGACGTGACCGGAGTTCTCGCCACCGATGATCCAGTCGCGCTCCAGCAGCTCGGCCATCACGTAGCGATCACCGACCTTGGCACGCACGAACGGGATGTCCAGGTCCTTCAGCGCCAGCTCCAGGCCGAGGTTGCTCATCAGGGTACCAACCACGCCACCCTGCAGCTTGCCGCGATCATGGAGGTCGCGGGCGATGATGAACAGCAACTCGTCACCATCGACGATGGCACCGGTGTGGTCCACCATCAGCACCCGATCACCGTCACCGTCGAAGGCGATACCCAGGTCGGCATGCCCGACCAGGACTGCAGCCTGCAACGACTCGATATGGGTGGAACCGCAGTTTTCGTTGATGTTCAGGCCATCCGGCTGCGCCGACAGCACCGTGACATCGGCACCCAGTTCGCGGAACACGCTGGGCGCCACCTTGTAGGTCGCACCGTGGGCGCAGTCGACCGCCAGCTTGAGGCCGGCGAAGCTGGTGCTGCTCGGCACGCTGCTCTTGCAGAACTCGATATAGCGGCCCGCCGCATCGTTGATGCGCGATACCTTGCCCAGCGCGCTGGACTCGACCACCGTCATCGGCTGGTCGAGCAATTCCTCGATCATCAACTCGATGTCATCCGGCAGCTTGGTACCCTCACCGGAGAAGAACTTGATGCCGTTGTCACTGTGCGGATTGTGCGATGCGCTGATCACGATGCCCGCTTCGGCATGGAAGGTGCGCGTCAGGTAGGCGATGGCCGGCGTCGGCATCGGCCCGAGCAGCATCACGTCGGCGCCGGCGGCGGCAAGCCCGGCCTCCAGGGCCGATTCGAACATGTACCCGGAAATGCGGGTGTCCTTGCCCACCAGAACGCGGCAGCGCCCCTGCTTGCGGAAGGCCATGCCCGCCGCCCAGCCGAGCTTGAGCATGAAATCCGGCGTGATCGGGAATTCGCCGACACGGCCACGGATGCCGTCGGTACCAAAATATTTTCTGCTCATAAATGCTCCGTCACTCTTTATTCGGCGGTTTGTACCGCGGCGATCATCCGGACGACGTCGACGGTCTCGGCGACATCGTGAACACGCAGAATGCTCGCCCCTTTGGTCATTGCCAGGGCAGCCAGCGCCAGGCTGCCGTACAACCGCTCGTTTACAGCCCGATTGAGGGTCAGGCCGATCATGCTCTTGCGCGAAACGCCCACCAGCAGTGGACGCCCGAGGCGCCGCAAGTCTTCCATATGCTTGAACAGACTGAGGTTGTGCTCCAGGGTCTTGGCGAAGCCGAAACCCGGGTCGAGGATGATGCGCTCAGCCTCGATGCCGACCGCCGCGCAGGCGGCCATGCGTTCTTCAAGATAGCTCCCGACCTCGCGGGTGACATCCTCGTAATGCGGGTCATCCTGCATGTTGCCCGGCTCGCCGCGCATGTGCATGAGACACACCGGCAGCCCGGTGGCCGCCGCAGCATCCAGCGCACCATCGCGGGACAGCGAACGCACGTCGTTGATCAACCCTGCGCCCAGGCGGGCCGACTCACGGATCACCGCAGGCGTCGAGGTATCCACCGATACCACCACGTCCAGCTCGCGGTTAAGCGCCTCGACGATGGGCGCCACGCGCTCCAGCTCTTCCAGCGCAGTAACCACCCTGGCACCGGGTCGGGTGGACTCGCCACCGACATCGATCAGCGTGGCTCCTGCGGCAACCATCTCCTCGGCATGACGCAAGGCCGAATCACGCTGGGTGAATCGGCCGCCATCAGAGAAGGAATCCGGGGTGATATTGAGGATACCCATGACATGGGTACGGGAAAGGTCAAGAACCCGGTTGCCGCAAGGCAACCGGGTCGGGTATTGCTGTGAGGTCATGTCAGCCCTTAGTGTTGCGCAGCCGGACCACCGATCGGGGACTCGGGACGGTCCCCCTGGGAAGCGGTAGTGCCCGAAGTACCGGAATCGTTGTCCCAGTCACGCGGCTCACGCGGAGTACGTCCTGCCATGATGTCGTCGATCTGCTCGGCGTCAATGGTTTCGTACTTCATCAGCGCATCGGCCATGGCGTCAAGCTTGTCACGGTTGTCCGTGAGGATCTGCTTGGCGGTGGCATAGCACTGGTCGATGATGCTGCGCACCTCGGAGTCGATCAGCTTCGCGGTTTCACCAGAGACGTTGGTGTGCTGCCCGCCCGAGCCGCGACCGAGGAACACTTCGCCCTCTTCCTCGGCATACATCAGCGGACCGAGTTTTTCCGAAAGGCCCCACTTGGTCACCATGTTCCGTGCGATCTGGCTGGCACGCATGATGTCGTTGGAAGCACCGGTGGTCACGCCATCGAAGCCCAGGGTCATTTCCTCGGCGATACGGCCGCCATACAGCGAGCAGATCTGGCTGATCAGCGCACGCTTGGACAGGCTGTAGCGGTCTTCCTCAGGGAGGAACATGGTCACGCCCAGCGCACGACCGCGCGGGATGATCGAGACCTTGTACACCGGGTCGTGCTCGGGAACGATGCGGCCGACGATGGCGTGGCCCGCCTCGTGGTACGCGGTGTTCTGCTTCTCTTTCTCCGACATGACCATGGTCTTGCGCTCGGCGCCCATCATGATCTTGTCCTTGGCCAGCTCGAACTCCTTCATCTCGACCACGCGCTTGCCGCCACGTGCCGCGAAGAGGGAGGCCTCGTTGACCAGGTTGGCCAGGTCGGCACCGGAGAAGCCAGGAGTACCACGGGCAATGACCGCCGGGTTGACGTTCTCGCCGACCGGCACCTTGCGCATGTGCACCTTGAGGATCTGTTCGCGACCGCGGATGTCCGGCAGGCCGACCACCACCTGGCGGTCGAAGCGACCGGGACGCAGCAGCGCCGGGTCGAGCACGTCGGGACGGTTGGTCGCGGCGATGACGATGATGCCATCGTTCATTTCGAAGCCGTCCATCTCCACCAGCAACTGGTTGAGGGTCTGCTCGCGCTCGTCGTGACCGCCGCCCATGCCGGCGCCACGGTGGCGACCCACGGCGTCGATCTCGTCGATGAAGATGATGCACGGCGCGTGCTTCTTGGCTTGCTCGAACATGTCGCGGACACGGCTGGCACCGACACCCACGAACATTTCCACGAAGTCGGAACCGGAAATGGTGAAGAACGGCACCTTGGCTTCGCCGGCAATGGCCTTGGCCAGCAAGGTCTTGCCGGTACCGGGCGGGCCGACCATCAGCACGCCGCGAGGGATACGACCGCCCAGGCGCTGGAACTTGCCCGGGTCACGCAGGAACTCTACCAGCTCGCCGACTTCTTCCTTGGCTTCGTCGCAGCCGGCCACATCGGCCAGCGTGGTCTTGACCTGGTCTTCCGACAACAGGCGCGCCTTGCTCTTGCCAAAGCTCATCGGGCCGCCCTTGCCGCCGGCACCGCCCTGCATCTGGCGCATGAAGAACATGAACACCGCGATGATCACCAGGATCGGGAAACTGGCGACCAGCAACTGGGTCCAGATGCTCTGCTGCTCAGGCTGCTTTCCCTCGATCACGACGTGGTTGTCGACCAGGTCGCCGATCAGGCCGTTGTCCTGGATGGCCGGACGAATGGTCTTGAAGGTGTCGCCGTCGTTGCGCTTGCCGGTAATGACATAGCCATCGACCGCGACTCGCTCGACCTTGCCATCCTTGACTTGCTGGATGAAGTCGGAATAGTTGAGGGTCTGCGGCTCATTCGGGCTGGAGAAGTTGTTCATCACCGTCACCAGGACGGCCGCGATGATCAACCACAGGATCAAATTCTTTGCCATATCGTTCAATTCGCTACCCTCTGAAGCAGGTTTAGGCGCAACCGTGCCTCGCATGATAATCAGCGGCTTAACTTACTACATTACCTACAACGGCTGTTGGCACCGTCTGTAACCCTTTGTGAATCTAGACTACACGATGTTCAGCCGATTCAGGCAGGGCCGCCGATTGGAAAATACTATCGACGGTCTCGCAAGCTGCCGCACTGACGCCTTACTCGCCGCGGTATCCCCTGGCCAACAGGTACTGCTCCCGGGAACGATCGCGGGACGACGACGGTTTGCGCATCTGCACCTTCTCGAACTTCTGACGAACATCCTTCAGATACGTGTCGAACCCTTCGCCCTGGAAGATCTTGATCAGGAAGTCGCCACCCGGACGCAATACCCGGCCGGCCAGATCAAGTGCCAGTTCGCAGAGAAACATCGCCCGGGGCATATCCACGGCAGGCGTACCACTCATGTTGGGGGCCATATCGGAAATCACAAGGTCTACCTGCGAATTCCCTACGGCCTCGAGAATCTGCGCGAGCACTTCGTCCCGGGTGAAATCACCCTGGATGAAGGTCACGTCGGGGATACTGTCCATTTCCAGGATGTCGGAGGCAATCAGCCGACCCTGGCCGCCGATCAGACGACTGGTAACCTGCGACCAGCCCCCAGGCGCCGCACCGAGGTCGATCACGCTCATGCCCGGGCGGATCAGGCGGTCCTTTTCCTGGATTTCCAGCAGTTTGTAGCTCGCGCGCGAGCGATAGCCATCCTTCTGTGCCTGTTTGACGAAAGGATCGTTGAAATGCTCTCTCAGCCAGTTATGGCTGCTCTTGGAACGCTGCGCCACTGGGCACCTCGATGATTAAGCGTCGTGATTAACTGGGCGGAGCCACGGGCCCTCGGGTAAAATGGCCGCCATTTTTACAGAATCCAGACGAAAGGGTCAGATTATGCCGCTCAATAACGAGCAGAAGAAACAGTACAAATCCATTGGTCACGACCTGAAACCGGTCCTGATCGTGGCGGGCAATGGCTTGACCGAAGGTGTCCTCGGCGAACTGGAACGCGCACTGGTAGATCATGAACTGATCAAGGTGCAGGTCAAGCTCGAAGACCGCGAGGAGCGTCGCGCTGTCATGGACGAACTGAGCAAGGTCGGCCGCGCCGAGCAGGTACAGATCATCGGCAAGATGGTCCTGCTGTACCGCCGCAATCCGCAGCCTAACAAGCAGTTGTCCAACATCCACCGCTACAAGTAAGGGTGGCTCCGGTCAGCGGCGCGGCCTGCGCGCCCTGGCCGGGACGGGCTGGGCCACCAGCACGATGCCGCTGAGCCCCAGTACGACGAAGCAGAACACCTGCCAGCGCTCGCCGACGGAAACACCGTAGCGCAAGGTGTAGTAGCTGAAACAGGCGGCAAAGCCGACCAGCAGCAACTGCCCGCTGAACATCTGCCACCAGGCGGACACTCCGCGCAACCGCGCGAGCACCCCCAACTGGGTCATCAGGCCCAAGGCCGCCACGCCGATCAACCAGCGATCGATCTGCACGGAGATGTCCTGCACCAGCAGTGGGGCAAGGCCGCTCACCTTCAGCGCCGGCACCAGACCAACGTGAAATACCCACAGGCCGCCAACCCAGAAAACCTGGGCCAGCTGCCAGAGGATGGCTTCGAGGGTATGCGCGCGAAGGCCGGCGTCAGATGTGCTTGACTTCGACAATCTCGTACTCGACCGTGCCGCTCGGAGTCTTCACCACCACCACATCACCTTCTTCCTTGCCGATGATGGCGCGGGCAATCGGCGCACTGGCCGAGAGCTTGCCCTTCTTGATGTCGGCTTCGTCCTCGCCAACGATCTGGTAGGTCACCTGATCGCCGGTCTCGGTGTTTTCCAGCTCGACGGTGGTACCGAAGATCACCTTGCCAGTGTGGGCGATGGTGGTGACATCGATCACCACCGAGTTCTGCAGACGACCTTCGATATCGCGGATCCGCGCCTCGACCATGCCCTGCTCCTCACGGGCGGCATGGTACTCGGCGTTTTCCTTGAGATCGCCCAGCTCGCGGGCCTCCCCGATCGCCTGGCTCAGGCGCGGGCGCTCGGTCTTGCTGAGGAAGGTCAGCTCATCTTCCAGGGCGCGAGCGCCCTGGACGGTCATCGGGTATTTGGTAATGCTCATGCTTTGAGTCCTGCATGCAGATCCTGCAAGCGGCGAACGGTCTTTTCCGGACCGAATTTAAGCGCTTCGCAGATAGCTTCACCGGCCGCAATGGTTGTGGTGCAGTAGATCTTGTGCTGCAACGCATTGCGACGAATCGAGTAGGAGTCGGCAATCGACTGGCGACCTTCGGTGGTGTTGATGATCAGCGACACTTCGTCGTTCTTGATCATGTCGACCACGTGTGGACGACCTTCGGTCACCTTGTTCACGCGACGCACTTTCAGGCCGGCCGCTTCGATGATCTTGGCGGTACCGGCAGTGGCGACCACTTCGAAGCCCAGGGCGATCAGGTCGCGGGCAACGCCAGCCACTTGCGGCTTGTCGTCGTCACGCACGCTGATGAACGCGGTGCCGCCAGTCGGCAGGCGCTCGCTGGCACCCATCTGGGCCTTGGCGAAGGCTTCACCGAAGCTGTCGCCGACACCCATGACTTCACCGGTGGACTTCATCTCTGGGCCGAGGATCGGGTCGACACCCGGGAACTTGGCGAACGGGAACACCGCTTCCTTGACGCTGTAGAAGTTAGGAATGATTTCCTTGGTGAAGCCCAGCTCTTTCAGGGTTTTGCCAGCCATGACACGGGCCGCGATCATCGCCAGCGAAGTGCCGATGCACTTGGAGACGAATGGAACGGTACGGGAGGCGCGCGGGTTGACTTCGATCACGTAGATCTTGTCGCCCTGCAGGGCCAGCTGCACGTTCATCAGGCCGACGACGCCCAGCTCCAGGGCCATCTTCTTGACCTGCTCGCGGACTTCGTCCTGCACGTGGGCAGGCAGCGAGTACGGAGGCAGCGAGCACGCGGAGTCACCGGAGTGAACGCCGGCCTGCTCGATGTGCTGCATGATCGCGCCGATCACCACGTCGGTGCCGTCGCAGACCGCATCCACGTCCATCTCGATGGCGCAGTTGAGGAAGTGGTCGAGCAGCACCGGGCTGTCGTTGGAGACCTGGACCGCTTCGCGCAGGTAGCGCTTCAGCTCATCCAGCTCGTAGACGATTTCCATGGCACGGCCGCCCAGTACGTAGGACGGACGCACGACCAGCGGATAACCGATGTCGCCAGCGGCACGAATCGCTTCGTCTTCGCTGCGCACGGTAGCGTTTGGCGGCTGCAGCAGGTTCAGGCGCTGGACCATCTGCTGGAAGCGCTCGCGGTCTTCGGCGCGGTCGATGGCGTCAGGGCTGGTACCGATGATCGGTACGCCGGCTTCTTCCAGGGCGCGCGCCAGTTTCAGCGGAGTCTGGCCGCCGTAGTGGACGATGACGCCCTTCGGCTTCTCGACACGTACCACTTCCAGCACGTCTTCCAGGGTCAGCGGCTCGAAGTACAGGCGGTCGGAGGTGTCGTAGTCGGTGGAGACGGTTTCCGGGTTGCAGTTGACCATGATGGTCTCGTAACCGTCGTCACGCAGGGCCAGTGCCGCGTGCACGCAGCAGTAGTCGAACTCGATGCCCTGGCCGATACGGTTAGGACCACCACCCAGGATCATGATCTTCTCGCGATCCGACGGGTTGGCCTCGCACTCTTCCTCGTAGGTCGAGTACAGGTAGGCGGTGTCGGTGGCGAACTCGGCGGCGCAGGTGTCGACGCGCTTGTACACCGGGAACACTTCCAGCTTGTGGCGGTGACGACGCAGGTTCTTGTCGGTGATGCCCAGCAGCTTGGCCAGACGCTGGTCGGAGAAGCCCTTGCGCTTCAGGCTCAGCATCAGTTGCTTGTCGATGGCAGCCAGGCCCAGGGTCTTGACCTTCTCTTCTTCCTTGATCAGGTCTTCGATCTGGATCAGGAACCAGTGGTCGATGCTGGTCAGGGCGAAGATTTCGTCGCGGGTCATGCCGGCGCGGAAGGCGTCGGCCACGTACCAGATACGCTCGGCGCCCGGCACGGTCAGTTCGCGCTTGAGGATGCTCGGGGTTTCCGGGTTGGCCAGGTCGACTTTCGGGTCGAGGCCGCAGACACCAACTTCCAGGCCGCGCAGGGCTTTCTGCAGGGATTCCTGGAAGGTCCGGCCGATGGCCATGACTTCACCCACGGATTTCATCTGGGTGGTCAGGCGGGCGTCGGCTTTCGGGAATTTCTCGAAGGCGAAGCGTGGCAGCTTGGTGACGACGTAGTCGATCGACGGCTCGAAGGACGCCGGAGTGCGGCCGCCGGTGATGTCGTTCTGCAGTTCGTCGAGGGTGTAGCCGACAGCCAGCTTGGCGGCGATCTTGGCGATCGGGAAGCCGGTGGCCTTCGACGCCAGGGCGGAGGAACGGGAAACCCGCGGGTTCATCTCGATCACGACCATGCGGCCGGTGTCCGGGCAGATGCCGAACTGGACGTTGGAACCGCCGGTCTCGACGCCGATCTCGCGCAGCACCGCCAGGGAGGCGTTGCGCATGATCTGGTATTCCTTGTCGGTCAGGGTCTGTGCCGGTGCGACGGTGATCGAGTCACCGGTGTGCACGCCCATCGGGTCGAAGTTCTCGATGGAGCAGACGATGATGCAGTTGTCCTTTTTGTCGCGGACCACTTCCATCTCGTACTCTTTCCAGCCGATCAGCGATTCGTCGATCAGCAGTTCCTTGGTCGGCGACAGGTCCAGACCACGGGCGCAGATTTCTTCGAATTCTTCACGGTTGTAGGCGATGCCGCCGCCGGTGCCGCCCATGGTGAAGGACGGACGGATGATGCACGGGAAGCCCAGCTTTTCGAGGACCGCGTTGGCCTCTTCCATGCTGTGGGCGATACCGGAGCGCGGGCATTCCAGGCCGATGGCCTTCATGGCCTTGTCGAAGCGCGAGCGGTCTTCGGCCTTGTCGATGGTATCGGCGTTGGCGCCGATCATTTCCACGCCGAACTTTTCCAGGACGCCTTCACGCTCCAGGTCCAGGGCGCAGTTCAGTGCGGTCTGGCCGCCCATGGTCGGCAGCAGCGCGTCAGGACGCTCTTTCTCGATGATCTTGGCCACCGACTGCCACTTGATCGGCTCGATGTAGGTGGCGTCGGCCATGGCCGTGTCGGTCATGATGGTGGCCGGGTTGGAGTTCACCAGGATGACGCGGAAACCTTCCTCGCGCAGGGCTTTACAGGCCTGGGCGCCGGAGTAGTCGAATTCGCAGGCCTGGCCGATCACGATCGGGCCAGCGCCGAGAATCAGGATGCTTTTGATGTCTGTACGTTTTGGCATGGTTGTCACTCAAATCCGCGGGTCAGTCGGCAAGCCGTCTTGAACAATCTGGGTCAGGCGCTTCCGGGCGCGGCACTCGCCGCCCCGGGGCCTTGATGCAGGATGCTCAGCGGCGCTTGGCCATGGCATCGATGAAACGATCGAACAGTGGCGCGACGTCGGTCGGGCCAGGGCTCGCTTCAGGGTGGCCCTGGAAGCTGAACGCGCTCTTGTCGGTGCGCTCGATGCCCTGCAGGGTACCGTCGAACAGCGACTTATGGATGGCGCGGACATTGCCCGGCAGGGTGGCTTCGTCGACGGCGAAACCGTGGTTCTGGCTGGTGATCATGACCACGCCGGTGTCCAGGTCCTGGACCGGGTGGTTGGCACCGTGGTGACCATGGCCCATTTTGACGGTCTTGGCGCCGGAGGCCAAGGCCAGCAACTGGTGGCCGAGGCAGATGCCGAATACCGGGATCTCGGTCTCGAGGATGTCCTTGATCGCCTGGATCGCGTAGTCGCAAGGCTCGGGATCGCCAGGGCCGTTGGACAAGAACACGCCGTCCGGATTCAGCGCCAGGACTTCGCTGGCTGGGGTCTGGGCAGGCACCACAGTCACGCGGCAGCCGCGGGCGACCAGCATGCGCAAGATGTTCAGCTTGACGCCGTAGTCGAAGGCAACCACGTGGTACGGCAGGTCGGCAGCTTCAATGGTCGGGTGGCTGTCGGTCTTCAGCTCCCACACGCTGGAGCGCCACTCGTAGCGCTCCTTGGTGGAGACGACCTTGGCCAGGTCCATGCCCTTCAGGCCCGGGAAGGCGCGGGCGGCGGCGATGGCGGCTTCTTCGCTGATGTTGTCACCGGCGAGGATGCAGCCGTTCTGAGCGCCCTTTTCACGCAGGATACGGGTCAGGCGGCGAGTGTCGATGCCGGCAATGGCGACGACGTTATTGGCCTTGAGGTACTCAGGCAGCGACTGGGTGTTGCGCCAGTTGCTGGCCAGCAGCGGCAGGTCACGAATGACCAGGCCTGCGGACCAGACACGGTTCGACTCGGCGTCTTCCGGCGTGGTACCGGTATTGCCGATGTGCGGGTAGGTCAGGGTTACGATTTGCTGCGCGTAGGAAGGGTCTGTAAGGATTTCCTGGTAGCCGGTCATAGCGGTGTTGAATACCACCTCACCAACGGTCTGACCGTCGGCACCGATAGCTTCACCGCGGAAAATACTGCCGTCGGCAAGGGCGAGTATGGCTGGCTTTGTCAAGAAGACCTCCCGTAAATCAAGCATGAAAGGGCGATCGCAGGTTGCAAAAAAGCGGAGTGACGTATGGACACGTCACCCCGCTTTCATGTGCTGAATTCAATTCGCTGCGCGCTTTTAGTGGACACACTAAAGCTGTAGCTTACAGAAAATTACGTTTTAGGTCTACCGCGTATGTGTCTCTGAAACACAGGAATGCGACAGACCGGCATCGGCGATGGCTTCTTCGCAGGCGCTCCTCAAGAACCGCTTCGCACCTGAGAGCGACGCTATTGCCGCGAGGAAGCAGGCTTACCCGCGAAGAGCCAGCACCACTCCAACTGCCTTAACGCAATTCGAGCACATCCTGCATGTCGTACAGGCCCGGCTCGCGCCCTTCAAGCCAGAGCGCGGCACGCACCGCCCCCTTGGCGAAGGTCATGCGGCTGGAGGCCTTGTGAGTGATCTCCACGCGCTCGCCTTCTGCAGCGAACAGCACGGTATGGTCTCCCACCACGTCCCCGGCGCGAACCGTGGCGAAGCCGATGGTCTGACGGTCACGAGCGCCGGTCTGACCCTCACGCCCATAGACCGCCACTTCGCCCAGGTCACGACCCAGCGCCTGGGCAACCACCTCACCCATGCGCAAGGCGGTGCCCGATGGCGCGTCGACTTTGTGACGGTGGTGCGCCTCGATGATCTCGATATCCACCTCGTCGCCCAGCACCCGCGCCGCGGTATCCAGCAGCTTCAGGCAAAGGTTGACGCCGACACTGAAGTTGGCGGCGAAGACAATCGGAATCTCCTTGCCTGCCTCGGCCAACTGTTCTTTTTCCTCTGGCGTGAAGCCGGTAGTACCGATCACCATCGCTTTGCCTGCCTTGCGGCAGAACGCGAGGTTCTTCAGGGTCACCGAAGGGTGGGTGAAGTCGATCAACACATCGAACTCGTCAGCGACCTTGGACAGATCGCTGGAGATTTCCACACCAATTCGACCCAGCGCCGCCAACTCGCCGGCATCGGCGCCGACCAAAGAGCTGTCCGGACGATCGATGGCCGCCGTCAGGCCTGCCTGGGGCGCCTGTTGCTGCACAGCCTCGACGAGAGTCTTGCCCATCCGCCCAGCCGCGCCCATTACCGCAATACGTCGCATAGCCTGTTCCTTGTCAGAGATCGCCGAAGAAGCGCTTCACACCCTCGAACCAGCCACTGGCCTTGGGCGAATGAGAGCTATCGCCCTCCAGCGAGTCACGCAGTTCCTCGAGCAGCTCGCGCTGGCGGCGACTGAGGTTGACCGGAGTCTCCACCGCCACACGGCACAGCAGGTCGCCAGCCCCACCACCGCGCACAGGGGCCACGCCCTTGCCACGCAGACGGAACTGCTTGCCGGTCTGGGTACCTTCCGGGATCTTGAGCTTGACCCGACCATCGAGGGTCGGCACTTCCAACTCGCCACCCAGGGCTGCGTCGGTATAGCTGATCGGTACCTCGCAGTACAGATGCTTGCCGTCGCGCTGGAAGATGGCGTGCTCGCGCACACTGATGACCACATAGAGATCACCGGTCGGACCACCATGGGTGCCCGCCTCGCCCTCGCCGGACAGGCGAATGCGATCGCCGGTATCGACACCTGCCGGCACCTTGACCGACAGCGTCTTGTACTCCTCGACACGGCCTTCGCCATGGCAGGAGGTGCAAGGATCGGTGATGATCTTGCCCTGACCATGGCAACGCGGACAGGTTTGCTGCACCGAGAAGAAGCCCTGCTGCATGCGCACCTGGCCGATGCCGCCGCAAGTCGGACAGGCCGACGGGGTCGAACCCTTCTTCGCACCCGAACCATCGCAAGGCTTGCAATTGACCAGGGTCGGAACACGGATGCTGACCGTGGTGCCGCGTACGGCCTCCTCGAGATTCAGCTCCAAGGTATAACGCAGGTCGCTGCCGCGCTGCGCGCCGCCACGGGAACCACCGCGACCGCCGCCAAAGAAGTCACTGAAGACATCGCCGAAGATGTCCGAGAAGTTGGCACCGCCAAAGCCGGCACCGCCACCACCCATGCTCGGATCGACGCCGGCATGGCCGTACTGGTCGTAGGCTGCGCGCTTGCTGGCATCGGACAGAATCTCGTAAGCCTCGTTGGCCTCCTTGAATTTGTCTTCCGACTCCTTGTCGCCCGGGTTGCGGTCCGGGTGATACTTCATCGCCAGGCGGCGATAGGCCTTCTTGAGATCGCCTTCGCTGGCGCCACGCTCGACACCCAGGACCTCATAAAAATCACGCTTTGCCATAGGTCATTGCACTCTTGGGGGCATTCGGCGCGCTCATGCGCATGTCGCGCCACGCCGTCAGCACCTGCCACCACACGAATGCGCCCTGACAGATGCTGTAAAAATTCTCGTATTCCAGACACGCCAACGCGGGAGCAAGCCCCCGCGCGGCGACATCCTACCAGCTCACCGACAATCGACGGTGAACTGGCCGACAACATGCAGGGATTACTGCTTGTTGTTGTCTTTTACTTCTTCGAACTCGGCGTCAACCACGTCATCGTGCTTGGCTTCCGGCTCGGCCTGCTGCGCGCCGCCCTGAGGCTGTTCAGCCTGCTGCTCGGCATACATCTTCTGGGCAACCGGCGCGGAGACTTTGGACAGCTCCTCGACCTTGGCGTCGATGGCAGCCTTGTCGTCGCCCTTCAGGGCAGCTTCCAGGGCAACCACAGCCGCTTCGATCGCCGCCTTCTCTTCAGCGGTGGCCTTGTCGCCAGCGTCGGTGACCATCTTGCGGGTCGAGTGAACCAGCGCATCACCCTGGTTACGGGCAGCGGCCAGCTCTTCGAACTTGCGGTCTTCCTCGGCGTTGGCCTCGGCGTCACGCACCATGCGCTCGATTTCCTCGTCGGACAGACCCGAGTTGGCCTTGATCACGATCGACTGGGACTTGCCGGTAGCCTTGTCCTTCGCGCTGACGTGCAGGATGCCGTTGGCGTCGATGTCGAAGGTCACTTCGATCTGCGGAACACCACGCGGGGCCGGCGGAATGTCGGCCAGGTCGAATTTACCCAGCGACTTGTTCTGCGCAGCCTGCTTACGCTCACCTTGCAGCACGTGAATGGTCACGGCGTTCTGGTTGTCATCGGCGGTCGAGAACACCTGCGACTTCTTGGTCGGGATGGTGGTGTTCTTCTCGATCAGCGCAGTCATCACGCCACCCATGGTTTCGATACCCAGGGTCAGCGGGCTGACGTCCAGCAGCAGAACGTCCTTGACGTCACCGGCCAGGACCGCGCCCTGGATGGCAGCACCCATGGCGACCGCTTCATCCGGGTTGACGTCCTTGCGAGCTTCCTTGCCGAAGAAGTCGGCAACGGCCTTCTGCACCAGCGGCATACGGGTCTGACCACCGACCAGGATCACGTCGTCGATCTTGCTGGCGTCGATGCCGGCGTCCTTCAAGGCGATGCGGCAAGGCTCGATGGTACGGTTGACCAGGTCCTCGACCAGCGACTCCAGCTTGGCGCGGGAGATCTTCACGTTCAGGTGCTTAGGACCGGTCGCATCTGCAGTGATGTACGGCAGGTTGACGTCGGTCGACTGAGCGGAAGACAGCTCGATCTTGGCCTTTTCAGCGGCTTCCTTCAGACGCTGCAGGGCCAGAGGATCGTTCTTCAGGTCCATGCCGGACTCTTTCTTGAACTCGTCGACGAGGTAGTCGATCAGGCGCATGTCGAAGTCTTCACCACCCAGGAAGGTGTCGCCGTTGGTGGCCAGTACTTCGAACTGGTGCTCACCGTCGACTTCGGCGATTTCGATGACCGAAACGTCGAAGGTACCGCCACCGAGGTCATAGACGATGACAGTGTGATCGCCCTTGGCCTTGTCCATGCCGTAGGCCAGTGCAGCGGCGGTCGGCTCGTTGATGATGCGCTTGACGTCCAGACCGGCGATGCGACCGGCATCCTTGGTAGCCTGGCGCTGGCTGTCGTTGAAGTAGGCCGGCACGGTGATGACCGCTTCGGTCACTGGCTCGCCGAGGTAGTCTTCGGCGGTCTTCTTCATTTTCTTCAGGACTTCGGCGCTGATCTGCGGCGGCGCCATTTCCTTGCCGCTGGCTTCGACCCAGGCGTCACCATTGTTGGCCTTGACGATCTTGTACGGAACCAGCTTGATGTCTTTCTGCACGACGTCTTCTTCGAAGCGGCGGCCGATCAGGCGCTTCACCGCGAACAGCGTGTTGTGCGGGTTGGTGACGGCCTGGCGCTTGGCCGACTGGCCGACCAGAATCTCGCCATCGTTGGCGTAGGCCAAGATCGAAGGGGTGGTACGCGCGCCTTCGGCGTTCTCGATGACCTTGACGTTACCGTTTTCCAGGATGGAGACGCACGAGTTGGTGGTCCCCAGGTCGATACCGATGATTTTGCCCATGTTTACTCTCCCGAAACTTGAATTTGGTTGCAGCGGCTACATTGGCCAACTGCGGTAATACTTGAATGCTTGACACCTAGATGGGGATGCCCGGAAGGATTTCAAGCCTTTTCATCAATCGACGGCTGGGGGGCCGCTGGCGCCTTGCTCACCACCACCATCGCGGGGCGCAGCAGACGGCCATTGAGCAGGTAGCCCTTCTGGAACACCTTGAGCACGCTATTCGGCTCGACCTCGGCACTCTCTTGCATGGCCATGGCCTGGTGGTGCTCGGCGTTGAACGGCTCGCCGTGCGGGTCGACTGGCTCGAGGTTGTAGCGCTTGAGGGTGTCGTGGAACATCTTCAGGGTCAGCTCGATGCCTTCGCGCATCGGCTTGATGGTCTCGTCGTCAGCACTGGACAGCTCCAGACCACGCTCAAGGCTGTCGATCACCGGCAGCAGGTCGCCAGCGAACTTCTCCAGGGCGAACTTGTGGGCCTTCTCGACATCCTGTTCGGCGCGACGGCGGATGTTCTGCAGATCGGCGGCAGCGCGCAGGGACTGATCCTTGGCGGCAGCCAGCTGCTCCTCGAGCACTTGGACGCGAGCACCGAGATCCTCTGCACCAGCCTCTTCGGCGTTAAGGTTCTTCTCATCCAGCTGTTCGTCAGCCATTAGGTTTCTCCTCCGCAATTTCTGATGTGCGAGCACAGGCTCGTCTTGTCTTGCCGGCTATATGGGGCCGGAAAAACCAGCTTCAAGGGCCAACTCGGTTTTCCCCTGACAATACTGATCGCCAGGCGGGCATTGTCAGCCTGGCAAAAAGCACTGTATAAATAACCAGACACGACCCCTCGGGAGCCGCCCTCATGCTGGTGCACCTGTCCATTCACAACTACGCCATCGTCGAACACCTCGACCTCGAACTTGCTCGCGGCATGAGCGTGATCACTGGCGAGACCGGCGCCGGTAAATCGATCATGCTAGACGCCCTCGGCCTGGCCTTGGGCGATCGCGCCGACAGCGGCGTGGTACGCCCCGGCGCGGACAAGGCGGACATCCTCGCCACCTTCGATCTGGACGAGATCCCCGAGGCCCGTACCTGGCTCGCCGAGCGCGACCTGGACACCACCGGCCCGTGCATCCTACGCAGGGTCATCACCGCCGAAGGGCGAAGCCGCGGCTATATCAATGGCACACCCTCTCCTCTGGGCGACCTCAAGGCACTGGGCGAGCTGCTGATCGATATCCACAGCCAGCACGAACACCAGTCCCTGCTCAAGACCGACACCCACCGCCGCCTTGTGGACGAGTATGCGGGCGCCATCGACCTGGCCCGCCAAGTACACCTGGCTGCCCAGCGCTGGCGTCAGACCCGCCAGGAGCTGGAGCGCCTGTCCAACTCCGGCGACGAGCAACGCGCCCGTCACCAACTGCTCAGCTATCAACTCGAAGAGCTGGACAACCTTGGCCTTGGCGAGAACGAACTGGAGCAGTTGGAGCAGGAACATAAAAGCCTGACCAACGCCGAGGCCCTCTTCGGCATCTGTCGCCAGGTCATCGACCATTGCAGCGAAAGCGATTCGGGCAATGTGCTCAGCGCACTGACCACCAGCCTCAATCGCCTGACCGCCGTGAGCAATGCGCCCAAGGCCTTGGGCGAGGCGGCCAACCTGATCGCCAGCGCACAGATCCAGGTCGAGGAAGCCGTGGGCGAACTCAACCGCTTCCTCGATCACTTCGATGCCGACCCCATGCGCCTGCAAGCCCTGGAGGAACGCCTCGATACCATCTATACCCTGGCCCGCAAGCACCGCGTGCACCCGACCGAACTGCCACATCTGCAACAGCACCTGATGGACGAGCTGGAAGGGCTCAACGCCAGCGACGAATCGATCGAACGCCTGGGCGAGGAACTGGCCGCCTATGCCCAGCATTACCAGGCCAAAGCCCTTGAACTCAGTGCCCTGCGCCAGCAGGCGGCCCAGCAGCTTGCCACAGCTGTCGAGCAGGAGATCCAGCGCCTGGGCATGCCGGGCGGACGTTTCCGCATCGAGCTCACCCCCCACGAAGGCAACGAGCTGTCGCCCCATGGCTTGGAGATGGTCGAGCTACTGGTCAGCGCCAACCCGGGTCAGCCGCTCAAGGGCCTGGCAAAAGTCGCGTCAGGGGGCGAGCTGTCCCGGATAAGCCTGGCGATCCAGGTCATCACCGCCCAGACCTCGCGCATTCCCACCCTGGTGTTCGATGAAGTGGACGTCGGCATCGGCGGTCCTACCGCCGAAATCGTCGGCCAGCTATTGCGTCGACTGGGCGAGCGCGGCCAAGTACTGACCGTGACCCACCTACCCCAAGTGGCAGCCCAAGGGCACCATCACCTGTTCGTGCACAAACTGCGCAACAGCGATACCACCCACACCGCCGTGGCCAACCTGGGCAAGCGCGAGCGGGTCGAGGAGGTTGCGCGCATGCTGGGCGGTATCGACCTCACCAAGGAATCGCTGGCCCATGCGCGCAAGATGGTAGTCACGGGCAAGGCCTGAGCACCTCTCGAAATCGAAGCCCAACCCAGCCCTGTGGTAGCAACTATCTTGCCCTGTGGCGCCCTTTTCGCGGCAAACCCGCGCCGGTCACCGCCGGCTTGCGGGAGCAGGTCTACCCGCATATCGCGCAGACACTTGGCGCCCGATGAGCTGAAAAACAAAAGGCGACCCGAAGGTCGCCTTTGTTCTGATAACGATAAAATCGTTACTTTTTCTTGCGCACATAGAGGACCAGATTGTGGTCCACCAGTTCGTAGCCGTGTTGGGCAACGATCTCTTTCTGGCGCTTTTCGATCTCGGTATCCACGAACTCGATGACTTCACCAGAGTCCACGTTGACCATATGGTCGTGGTGGCCGCCGTCAGCCAGCTCGAAGACCGCATGACCGCCGTCGAAGTTGTGGCGAACCACCAGACCCGCCGCTTCGAACTGGGTCAGTACGCGATACACGGTTGCCAGACCAACGTCTTCACCCGCTTCCATCAGCGCCTTGTAGACATCTTCGGCACTCATATGGCGCTGCTCGGTGGAGTCGAGCATCTGTAGAATCTTGACTCGAGGCAGGGTCACCTTGAGACCGGCTTTGCGCAATTCGCTATTTTCAACCATGGTCAGCTTTCTCGCCGATGCTGCTTCGCAGCTTCTCTTAATACGGGTATGATCGGGGTTTACGTTGTCCAGCCAAGATAGTGGAAGTCGCCCACCGATGCAAAACACCAAGCTCTTGCTAACCAGCCTCACCCTCGTGGGACTGCTCGCACTCGCCG
>JAIRVG010000038.1 GCA_031253995.1 Paucimonas sp.
GTGCAATTCCGGTGGAAACCGACGAAGCCTGGGCGGGTATTTGCACGGCTGAGCCGTGTCAAGGAATACCAACCGAAGGCGATTCGAGGTTGTCCAGCACCATAGAATCTCCCACAAGGTCTGCGCCGCTCTTGCGTGCGACGCCATACCTGTGGGGGCGGGTTTACCCGCGAATGGGCTGCTGCTAGGCAGCCCCATGCTTTAGATGGTCAGCGTCCAGTCGTAGTCCACGATCAGTGGGGCATGCTGGGAGAACCGCGGCTGGCGCGGCAGGCGGGCATTACGCACGAAGCGACGCAGGCCTGGGGTGAGGATCTGGTAATCGAACCGGTAACCCAGGTTGAGCATTTCGGCCTGCTCGTTGTCCGGCCACCAGCTGTACTGGTCGCCTTCGCGGCTGACTTCGCGCAGGGCGTCGACGTAACCCATGTCGCCAACGATTGCGTCCATCCACGCACGCTCCGGCGGCAGGAAGCCTGGCGACTGCTGGCTGTCGCGCCAGTTCTTGATGTCGAGCTTCTGCTGCGCCACGTACAGCGAGCCGCAGTAGATGTACTCGCGACGCTTGCGACGCTGCTTGTCCAGGTAGCGTGCGAAGTCGTCCATCAACTTGAACTTCTGGTTCAAGTCCTCGTCGCCGTTCATGCCCGAAGGCAGCAGCAGGGTGGCAATACTTACCTTGTCGAAATCCGCTTGCAGGTAACGCCCGTAACGGTCGGCTGTCTCGAAGCCCAGGCCGGTGATGACTGCCTTGGGCTGCATCCGCGAGTACAGTGCCACGCCACCTTGGGCTGGCACCTCCGCGTCGCAGGCGTAAAGGAAATAGCCATCGAGCTGGAAAGCTGGGTCGTCGAGTTCAAAGGCCGAGGCGCGGGTATCCTGAAGGCAGATGACGTCGGCATTCTGGGCTTGCAGCCAGCTGAGCAATCCACGCTCGGCCGCAGCCTGAATGCCATTTACGTTCACACTGATGATCCGCATAAATGGCCCCAAAAATCTCGTGCGTGTATGATACCCGAGCTCAACTCATTTAGCTAAATCCGTGGTGTCTGGGACTCTTCATGCAGCCGTATCAGCGCGACTTCATTCGTTTTGCCATCGATCGCGGGGTTCTGCGCTTCGGTGAGTTCACCCTGAAATCGGGGCGTACCAGCCCGTACTTCTTCAATGCCGGCCTGTTCAATACCGGCTCTGCACTGGCGCAACTGGGGCGTTGCTACGCGGCGGCCATCGTCGACAGCAAGATCCCGTTCGACGTGCTGTTCGGCCCTGCCTACAAGGGTATTCCCCTGGCGGCAGCCACTGCCGTGGCCCTGGCCGAGCAACACCAGCTCGATGTGCCATGGTGCTTCAACCGCAAGGAAGCCAAGGATCACGGCGAAGGCGGCAGCCTGGTCGGTGCTCCCCTGGCCGGTGACGTGCTGATCATCGACGACGTGATCACCGCTGGCACCGCCATTCGCGAAGTGATGCAGATCATCAACGCCCAGCAGGCCAAGGCCGCTGGCGTTCTGATCGCCCTGAACCGCGAAGAGCGTGGCAATGGCGAGCTGTCGGCGATCCAGGAAGTCGAGCGCGACTTCGGCATCCCGGTCGTCAGCATCGTTTCGCTGACCCAGGTGCTGGAGTTCCTGGCCGACGATCCACAGCTCAAGCAGCACCTGCCAGCGGTCGAAGCCTATCGGGCCCAGTACGGGATCTGATTCGCGCGTTGAAAATGAAAAAGGCGACCTTCGTGAGAGGGTCGCCTTTTTTATGCTGGCTATTCAGGCCTCATTCGCGCCGAACTGCCGCGATGCTGGCTACGCTCAGTCCGTGCCGTACTTCGGCGAACGGGGGCCGTAGAGGATCCCGCCATTGGGCTGGGGTGTGAGCAGTCGAGTGCTGGTCATGCCTGCGATCGGGTAACCCGCATCATCTTGTACGTTGCTGATGATCTGGTTGATAGCGGCGGTGACCAGCATGCCGATCAGACCCCCTTGGTTCTGCCGACCCTCTTCGCTCGAGGCGCTGGCGCTACCCGTCCACAAGGTTGTTCCGCTTTTGAGATCCACCAGTTTGGCGCTGGCGGTGACGACAGTTGCGCTGCTGAGCACCATGTAGCGAGTACCGTAGTCGCTGACGGTGACATACAGGCCTGCATCCGCGCCAAAGATCTCATGCAGCTTGTTGGTCGGCAGTTGGTGGATATCGGAGGGTGTGCTCAGGCCGTTCTGGCGGAATGTCTCGTCCACCAGTGCCACGGGCATCACATAGTAGCCGGCCTCGGCCAGTGGATAGGTCACCTGGGACAGCATGCTGTAGGTGGCTTTGACGTCCGGCGACTCGTTCAGCGGTGGCAGGATCAAGATGGATTTGGGGCGGCTTTGCTTGTACGCCGTATAGTCGATGGTCTTGCGTTCGGCGCAGCCGGTCAGCAAGGCCAGCACGCAGACACTCGCGAGCAGTTGGGTGAGGCGTCTGGTCATTGCTTGTCCCTTTTGCTGGCGTTGTTCATCAGAAAGTCCATGTAGGCTGCCGACTCAGGAAACAGGGCTTTTTCTGTGCGCAGCTGCTGAATCATCTGGTCATCTTTACCCAGGCCGGCATACAGCAGGCCCAGTTGAGCGTGGTAGCCCGGAGGCACGCTGCCATTCTTGGCTTTGATCTTTTCCAGGTCGCGTTCCAGGGCAATGGCCTGCTCCTCTTTCGAGGACTCACCTTTGAAGTACTCATATACCTGGGGCTGGTAGCTCTCCCATTGATACATGGGCTTTTGCCCGCTGCAGCCGGCCAGCAGGGTGCAGCCAAGCAAGAGCGCGGCGCCAGCGCGCCAGGCTGAGAGTGGGGTCGTCATGTCACTGTCTTCCTTGTCCTATGCACTTACTGTGCTTGTGGCTTCCATTGGCCGCTTTCCACGGCATTGACCAGTTTGTTCACGGCTTCGCGCATGGCCAGGTCGAGGACCTTTCCATTGAGGGTGGAGTCATAGCTGGCGGTGCCGCCGAAGCCGATGATCTCGCGGTTGGAGAGTGCATATTCGCCTGCACCCTGGCTCGAATAGACCACCTCGGAGGTACTGATGTTGACGATGTTCAGTGCAACCTTGGCGTAGGCGATCTGGGTCTTGCCGCGCCCCAGGATGCCGAACAGCTGGTGATCGCCGACCTCTTTGCGACCGAACTCGGTTACATCGCCTGTCAGCACGTAGTCGGCGCCTTTGAGACGCTGGGCTTGGCCCTTGATCGCCGCTTCTTGCTGGATCTCGCCCATATTGTCGCGGTCGAGCACATTGAAGCGATTGGTCTGCTGCAAATGGGTGATCAGGATGGTTTTGGCTTGGCCGCCCAAGCGGTCAACGCCGTCGGAGAAGATGCCGCGCATGTAGCTGGAGCGATTGTCGAATTTACCCACGGCGATCGGCGCCCGAAGGCCGCTGTAAGGACGATTGACGCTTTCTACCTGCTGCACGGCAACTGCCGTGGAGGTTTCGGTTGCGCAGCCGGAAAGGGACCCGATAGCCAGAGCGGCTACCAGCACGAGTCCTTGTGATGCGTATTTCACGCGATATCTCCATTAGAAAGTAAAACGATGGCGCTATGCTATTACCTTTTCGGCGCCAAGCAGAATAACTTTATGTGCGGCGGGAGCTTAAAGCGCGGGTGCGGTGAGGATGAATAAAAAAAGGCGACCCTAGAGGTCGCCTTTTTCCGTAAATCGACGCCAGATGGTAAGAGCCATCTGACAGACCAAGTGGTCAGTGACGCTTGGTGTTGGTGATCAATGTGCCCACGCCGCTGTCGGTGAAGATCTCCAGCAGCACGGCATTCGGTACGCGACCATCGATGATGTGCGAGCTGTTCACCCCACCTTGCACTGCCTCCAAAGCACATTTGATCTTCGGCAGCATGCCGCCGTAGATGGTGCCATCGGCGATCAGCTCGTTGACCTGCTCGGTGGTCAGTCCGGTCAGGACGGTGCCCTGCTTGTCCATCAGGCCAGCGATGTTGGTCAGCAGCATCAGCTTCTCGGCTTTCAGCGCCTCGGCCACCTTGCCCGCCACCAAGTCGGCGTTGATGTTGTAGGACTCGCCGTTCTCACCCACGCCAATCGGTGCGATCACCGGGATGAAGTCGCCTTTGACCAGCATGTTCAGCAGGTCGGTGTTGACGCTCACCACTTCACCCACATGACCGATGTCGATGATTTCCGGCTGGGTCATCTCCGGTGTCTGGCGGCTGACGGTGAGTTTCTTGGCGCGGATCAGTTCAGCATCCTTGCCGGTCAGGCCGATGGCGCTGCCGCCGTGACGGTTGATCAGGTTGACGATGTCCTTGTTGACCTGGCCGCCCAGGACCATCTCCACCACGTCCATGGTGGCCGAGTCGGTGACGCGCATGCCATCGATGAAGTGGCTCTCGATCGACAGGCGCTTGAGCAGGTCACCGATCTGCGGGCCGCCACCGTGCACGACCACTGGGTTGATGCCCACGGCCTTCATCAGCACGATGTCCCGGGCAAAGCCGGTCTTGAGCTCTTCGCTCTCCATCGCGTTGCCGCCGTACTTGATCACCAGGGTCTTGCCGACAAAGCGGCGAATGTAAGGCAGTGCTTCGGACAAAACCTCGGCTACATGGGAAGCGGCATCGCGATCGAGGGTCATGCAGGGCTCCAGGTAAGGAACGGATAGTCGGTCAGAACGGCAGTTGCAGGGCTGGATCGACACGCAGCAACTGCGTGCGCAAGACAGCCTGGATACGTTGCAGCTCGGCGTCGCTTTCGGCCTCGAAGCGCAGCACCAGCACCGGGGTGGTGTTGGAGGCGCGAACCAGGCCCCAGCCCTGGGCGTAGTCGACTCGCACACCATCGATGGTGGTGAGGTTGGCATCGCCCCAGTCGGCGTCGCGTTGCAGTGCATCAATGATGCTGAATTTACTCTCGTCGGTCACATCAATGTTGATTTCCGGCGTCGAAATATCGTTCGGGAACGCCGCGAACAGACTTTCGGCGTCCTGGTCGACCTTGCTGAGGATCTCCAGCAGGCGTGCGGCGCTGTAGATGCCGTCGTCGAAACCGTACCAGCGTTCCTTGATAAAGATGTGTCCGCTCATCTCGCCGGCCAGCAGCGAGCCGGTCTGTTTCATTTTCTTCTTGATCAGCGAGTGGCCGGTCTTCCACATCAGGGCGCGGCCGCCATGCTGCTCGATCAGTGGCGTCAGGCGACGGGTGCATTTGACGTCGAAAATGATCTCGGCACCGGGGTTGCGCGACAGCACGTCCTGGGCGAAGAGCATCAGCAGGCGATCGGGGTAGACGATGGTGCCGGTGTTGGTCACCACGCCCACGCGGTCGCCGTCCCCGTCGAAGGCCAGGCCGATATCGGCACCGGTTTCCTTGACCTTGGCGATCAGGTCCACGAGGTTTTCGGGCTTGCCCGGGTCCGGGTGGTGGTTGGGGAAGTTGCCGTCGACGTCGCAGAACAGCGGGATGACCTCGCAGCCCAGGGCCTCGATCAATTGCGGGGCGATGACGCCGGCGGCGCCGTTGCCGCAGTCCACCACCACTTTGAGTTTCTTGGCCAGTTTCACGTCGCCGGTGATCTGCTGGAAGTAACGCTCCAGGATCTCGACACGCTCGACGTGGCCTTCGCCATGGCTCAGGTCATTGGTTTTCAGGCGGGTCAGCAGGGCCTGGATCTGTTCGTTGGCCAGGGTGTCGCCAGCAATCACGATCTTGAAGCCGTTGTAGTCAGGCGGGTTGTGGCTGCCGGTGAGCATCACGCCGGACTTGCCGGCCAACACATTGGCGGCGTAGTACAGCGCGGGGGTCGGAACCAGGCCGACGTCGCTGACTTGGCAACCGGCGTCGACCAGGCCCTTGATCAGTTGCTCGACCAGCATAGGGCCGGACAGGCGGCCATCGCGACCGACCGAGATCTGCGGCTCGCCCTGGGCGAGGGTCTGGGCGCCGATGGCACGGCCGATCCAATAGGCAGTCTCGCCGGTCAGGGTTTTGCCGACAACGCCACGGATGTCGTAGGCGCGGAAGATGCTCTCGGGCAGTGCGGGTACCAGGTGGGCCATGTCGTTCATCTCTGGGTGCTCCAATAATCAAAGGCTTCTGGGCAGGCGCAAACTGAACGCTTGGACGGTGCTTTGGCCAGAGAGTTCGCCATCCATGGCCCAACGGTCGTCAAGCGGGCTCAGTGGCTGCCGGAGTGACCGAAGCCGCCAGCTCCGCGCTGGCTCTCGTCGAAGGACTCGACGATGTCGAAATGCGCCTGCACCACAGGCACCAGCACCAGCTGCGCGATGCGCTCGCCGATAGCGATGGTGAATGGCGTCTGGCCCCGGTTCCAGCAGGAGACCATCAACTCGCCCTGGTAGTCCGAGTCGATCAGGCCGACCAGGTTGCCCAGCACGATGCCGTGCTTGTGACCCAGGCCCGAGCGCGGAAGGATCATGGCGGCCAGGCCCGGGTCGCCGATGTACACCGACAGGCCGGTAGGAATCAGCAGGGTCTGGCCAGGTTCCAGGACGGTGTCTTCCTTGAGCATGGCGCGCAGGTCCAGGCCGGCGGAGCCGGGGGTGGCATACTGCGGGAGAGGGAATTCGTTGCCCAGGCGGGCGTCGAGAATCTTGGCTTGAAGAGCGTGCATGTAACTTATTGAACCTGGTTGAGCCGTTCGGCGATGAAGGCGACCAACTGCCGGGCGATCTTGCCCTTGCTAGTCTGCGCGAAGAGGGTCTGGTGCTGCTGGCGGTCGATGACGGTCAGGGCGTTTTCCTCGCTGTTGAAGCCGATGCTGGGGTTGGCCACATCATTGGCGACAATCAGATCGAGGTTCTTGTCCTTGAGCTTGCGCGTGGCGTAATCGAGCAGATGTTCGGTCTCGGCGGCGAAGCCGACGCTGAACGGACGGTCGGTGCGCCCTGCGATGGTCGCAAGGATATCCGGATTGCGCACCATCTGCAGCAGCATGCCGTCGCCGGTCGTAGGGTCTTTCTTGAGTTTTTGCGGGGCAACGACTTCTGGGCGGTAGTCCGCGACCGCTGCCGAGGCGATGAACAGGTCGCAGGGCATGGCCGCTTCGCAGGCCGCGAGCATGTCCCGCGCGCTCACCACGTCGATCCGGTTGACGCGATCGGGTGTCGGCAGGTGCACGGGGCCTGTGACCAGGGTTACCCGAGCCCCGGCTTCGGCGGCCGCCTCAGCCAGGGCGAAGCCCATCTTTCCGGAGCTATGATTGGTGATGTAGCGCACCGGGTCGATGTTTTCCTGGGTCGGGCCGGCGGTTATCAGCACGTGCTTGCCGGTCAGTGACTGGCGTTTGAAACTTTCGGCGGCGCACCAGGCGAGATCCGTGGCTTCGAGCATGCGGCCGAGGCCTACGTCGCCACAGGCCTGGCTGCCGGAGGCCGGGCCGAACACCTGGATGCCGCGGCTCTTGAGCAGTTCGAGGTTGGCCTGGGTGGCCGGGTCGCGCCACATGGCCTGGTTCATGGCTGGCGCCACGGCGACGGTGGCATCGGTAGCCAGTACCAGGGTGGTCAGCAGGTCATCGGCCATGCCTTGTGCCAGGCGTGCCATGAGATCGGCGGTGGCTGGGGCGATCAGCACCAGGTCGGCCCACTTGGCCAGTTCGATGTGCCCCATCGCAGCTTCCGCGGCGGGGTCGAGCAGATCCATGTGCACCGGGTGGCCGGACAGTGCCTGCAGGGTCAGTGGCGTGATGAACTCGGCACCACCGCGGGTCATGACGACGCGCACCTGCGCGCCGTGTTCCAGGAGTCGGCGAATCAGCTCGGCGCTCTTGTAGGCGGCGATGCCGCCACCCACGCCGAGAACGATGCGCTTGCGATACAGCCGCTGCATAGGCTTGCCTTTTTCCAGTGAAAGCGGGCGACGACTACTGCTGCCTGCGGCAGATCGTCGCATCTACGGAGCGGGATAGATTAACACAGGGCCTAAACGCACCGCAGTAACACGCAAGGAGGGGTATGAACATCAGGGAATGGCCAGCGGACGAGCGGCCACGGGAGAAGCTGTTGCAGCGCGGTGCGGCCGTGCTGTCGGACGCTGAATTGCTCGCTGTGCTGCTGGGCTCGGGAGTTGCCGGGCGAAATGTGCTGGACCTGTCGCGGGGGCTTTTGATGCGCTTCGGCGGACTCAGGCAGTTTCTCGAGGCAGACCGCGATGCCGTGCTGCGCGAACCGGGCCTGGGGCTGGTGAAATATGCGCAGTTGCAAGCGTTGCTGGAGATCGGCAGACGTTATCTGGATGAATCCATCTCCCGTGAAGCCGTTCTGGAGAATCCGGCGTCTGTGCGGCGTTATCTGAAGTCCAGGCTGCGTCACGAAGCTAGCGAAGTGTTCGGCTGTCTGTTTCTGGACACCAAGCACAGGCCGCTGGCGTTCGAGGTCCTGTTCAGGGGGACGATCAACCGGGCGAGCGTCTACCCGCGTGAGGTGGTGCGGCGCTCGCTATTGCACAACGCCGCCGCCCTGATCCTGTGCCACAACCATCCGTCAGGCCATAGCGAGCCCAGCGAGGATGACGTGCACATGACGCTGGTGCTCAAACGGGCATTGGCGTTGATCGATGTGCGGGTGCTCGATCATGTCATCGTCGGGGACGGTGAGCCGCTGTCGATGGTCGAGCAGGGGTGTTTCGAGGCCTAAGGCTGCTTTATAGCCCGCGATGGGGCGCAAAGCGCCCCGGCCAATGACCTAACGCGTGACGGAAACCTTGCTGAAATCCAATCGTCCGAACGGGCTCACTTGGTAACCCTCCACACCCTGGCGCAGCAGCGTGGCTGCAGTCGGGTGGGCCAGTGGCAACCACAGTGCCTGCTGCTGGATCAGCGTCTGCGCCTGTTGATACAAACGGCTGCGCACGCTCTGGTCATTGGTGGTGCGACCGGCGCTGATCAGTTGATCCAGGCGGTTGTCGCAGAACCGCGCGAAGTTGGTGCCGGATTTGACCGCCGCACAGGAAAACTGCGGGCTGAGGAAGTTGTCCGGATCGCCGTTGTCGCCCGCCCAGCCCATGAACAGCAGGTCATGCTCGCCGGCCTTGGCACGGCGGATCAGCTCGCCCCATTCGATCACACGGATCTCGGCCTTGATGCCAATCTTCGCCAGGTCCGCCTGGAGCATCTGTGCGCCGAGGCTCGGGTTGGGATTGAGCAGGCTGCCTGAGGGGCGGGTCCAGATCGTCGTGGCAAAACCGTCCGCAAGCCCTGCCTTGGTCAACAGCGCCTTGGCTTTTTTAAGGTCCATGGCGTAGCCAGGCAAGTCCTTGGCGTAGCTCCAGGTGTTGGGCGGGTAGGGGCCATTGGCCGCGATGGCGGTGCCTTCGAACACGGCCTTGAGATAGGCGGACTTGTCGAAGGCCAGGTTGATGGCCTGGCGCACCTCGGATTTGTCCAGCGGTGGGTGCTGGCTGTTGAGGGCGACGAACGCCGTCATGAACGCCGGGACACTTGCGGTCTTGAGATTACCGTCCTTGCCAGCTTCGGTGATATCCAACGGTTTGGGCGAAAGGGCCACCTGGCATTCGCCGCGCTTGAGCTTCTGCAGGCGTACGTTGGCGTCCGGGGTGATGGCGTAGATCAGCGGGTCAACCGCAGGTTTGCCTGCGAAATAGTCGGGGTTGGCGCGGTAGCGCACCACCGCGTCCTTCTGGAAGCGCTGGAACACGAACGGCCCGGTGCCGACTGGCTGGCTGTTGAGTTTTTCCGGGGTGCCGGCCTTGAGCAGCTTGTCGGCATATTCGGCGGAATAGATCGAAGCGAAGCCCATGCTCAGGGTGGCCAGGAACGTGGCATCCGGGTGGGTCAGGGTGAAGCGTACGGTGTGCGGCTCCGGCGCCTCGATCAGTTTGATCAGGCTGGCCAACTGCAGCGATTGGGCATGCGGGTAGCCGCCGGGCGCCGTCTTGTGCCAGGCGTGGGCGGGGTAGAGCATGCGCTGGAAGCTGAACAGCACGTCGTCGGCGTCCAGCTCACGGCTGGGCTTGAACCACGGCGTGGAGTGGAATTTCACGCCATTGCGCAGTTTGAAGTCGTAGATCAGGCCGTCATCGGACACTGTCCAGCTTTCCGCCACACTGGGCACCACCTTGCCCTGGCTGGCATCGAATTCCACCAGGCGATTCATCAGCACATCGGCCGAGGCGTTGGTGGTGGTCAGCGAATTGTACTGGACCACGTCGAAGCCTTCGGGGCTGGCCTCGGTGCAGACGGAGAGGGGCGCCGCCTGGGCGAGGCCTGCGGCGAACAGGGAGGTGAACAACAATGAAAGGGCGGCGACACGCATGGTGGCTCCTTGGCTGATCCGTGGCCCATCTGGCTGTGCATTTGAATGAAACGTCCTACCCTAGTGTGCGCATTGATAAATGACCACCTTCTTTTTCGCTCACCTGGCGACGAGCGGTCGACAGCACGCCAGCCTTGTCGCTATGCTGGCCGGGCGCGCTCGGCCCTATCAGGATGCGTATCTTCTGTTGTTGTGGTCGAGTCTTTCTGGTATAAAGCAGCGCTCTTTTCTAGGGGCACGGTCTGTCGCGCAAGCCGATTCGGTCGATAAGACCCCCGGAAACACGGCGCCTGGCGCCATAGACTGAGAGATTAAGCGGCCAACCCATGCCGGGTTGGGCATGTGGTTTTAGAGGGCTGAGGCATGTCGAGAGTCTGTCAAGTTACCGGTAAGGGTCCGGTAACCGGGAACAACATTTCCCACGCAAACAACAAAACCCGTCGTCGTTTCCTGCCAAACCTGCAGCACCACCGTTTCTGGGTTGAGTCCGAGAAGCGCTTCGTGCGTCTGCGCGTTTCCGCCAAGGGCATGCGTATCATCGACAAGCGCGGTATCGATGCCGTTCTGGCCGACATCCGTCGTGCTGGCGCCAAGGTTTAAGGGAGAACATCATGCGTGAATTGATCCGTCTGGTTTCGAGTGCCGGTACCGGCCACTTCTACACCACCGACAAGAACAAGCGCACCACTCCGGACAAGATCGAGATCAAGAAATACGATCCGGTCGTCCGCAAGCACGTGGTCTACAAGGAAGCCAAGATCAAGTAATTGATCGGCGACCTGAAAAAAAACCCGCTTCCTCGGAAGCGGGTTTTTTTATGCCCGGCGTTCAGGTCAGTTGAAGGCGAAACCTTCGATAATGCCGTTCGCGTCCGCCTGAATGTGAATTCGCATCGGGTCGAACTCCCGGGTGGACATCTCGCTCGGCCCAACGACACGAGGGCGCAGGGTGATGGCGCTGATCTCGTCCTTGATCGAGGGCGCGTAACGGCTGCCGATCAAGTGAGACAAGGCTTGCAAGACTTCTTCGTTGGTCATGGTGTCGCTCCTTAGCGGTCGATGGCCCGACATGGGCCAGGCCATCCTCCCGCCGAGCGGTCCTGCCCCTGCGTTAACTATTACTTCTGTTCGAACATGACATAGATCTTGCGGCAGGGCTCCAGCACCTCCCAGGTGCCTTTGAAGCCGGCCGGGATCACGAACCGATCGCCGGTACGCAGGGTCTTGGCATTGCCTTCCTGGTCGCGCAGCACCGAAACACCCTGGGTGATCTCGCAGTATTCGTGCTCGGTGTAGTTCACCGTCCACTGTCCGACCTCGCCTTCCCACACACCTGCCGCGAATTGGCCGCATGGGCTGGAATAGTGGTTGTAGACCGCCTGGTCCGGCTCGCCCTTGAGGATTTTTTCCGCGGCTGGGCGGTAGCGTTCGGCCTCGGTGAGTGCCTGGGCGAAGTCGATGATGGTGCCGATGCTCATGGTGATTCCCTTTTGTTGTTTAATAAAATGCACATCAGTAGGCGTTTAGGCCATTCGTGTCAAATATATTGATAGTTTCTACCGGCTGGTTTAGGGTGTCGGGTGCCAGTGTGCGCTTGTCGCCCGGCCAGAATTATTGACACGTCGTGATGTCCTCAGTACGGCGTTGCACCTTAACAAGAGGAGGAGTTTCGTATGACCACCCTGACTCGTGCGGATTGGGAACAGCGTGCCCAGCAATTGAAGATCGAAGGTCGCGCCTTCATCAACGGCGAATACACCGATGCCGCATCCGGTGAAACCTTCGACTGCCTGAGCCCGGTGGACGGACGCTTCCTGGCCAAGGTTGCCAGCTGCGATCTGGCCGACGCCAACCGCGCTGTCGAAAATGCCCGCGCCGTGTTCGAATCCGGCGTCTGGTCGCGCCAGGCCCCGGCCAAGCGCAAAGCCACCCTGATCCGCTTCGCCGACCTGCTGCGCAAGAACGTCGAAGAGCTGGCCCTGCTGGAAACCCTGGACATGGGCAAGCCGATCGGTGACTCCTCCACCATCGACGTCCCCGGTGCTGCCAACGCCATCCACTGGACGGCCGAAGCCATCGATAAAGTCTACGACGAAGTCGCCCCGACCCCGCACGATCAGCTGGGCCTGGTGACCCGCGAGCCTGTGGGCGTGGTCGGCGCGATCGTGCCGTGGAACTTCCCGCTGCTGATGGCCTGCTGGAAACTCGGTCCGGCCCTGGCCACCGGTAACTCCATCGTCCTCAAGCCTTCGGAAAAGTCGCCACTGACCGCCATCCGCATCGCCCAACTGGCGATCGAGGCTGGTATCCCGGCCGGCGTGCTGAACGTGCTGCCAGGCTACGGCCACACCGTGGGCAAGGCCCTGGCCCTGCACATGGACGTCGACACCCTGGTGTTCACCGGCTCGACCAAGATCGCCAAGCAACTGATGGTCTACGCAGGCGAATCGAACATGAAGCGCGTCTGGCTGGAAGCCGGTGGCAAGAGCCCGAACATCGTCTTCGCCGACGCTCCTGACCTGAAGGCCGCTGCCGAAGCTGCTGCCAGCGCCATCGCCTTCAACCAGGGCGAAGTCTGCACCGCAGGTTCGCGCCTGCTGGTCGAGCGCTCGATCAAGGACAAATTCCTGCCGATGGTCGTCGAGGCCCTGAAGGCCTGGAAGCCGGGCAACCCGCTGGATCCGTCGACCACCGTCGGCGCGCTGGTGGACACCCAGCAGATGAACACCGTGCTGTCGTACATCGATGCCGGCCACCAGGACGGCGCCAAGCTGCTCGCTGGCGGCAAGCGTATTCTGGAAGAGACCGGCGGCACCTACGTCGAGCCGACCATCTTCGACGGCGTGACCAACGCCATGAAGATCGCCAAGGAAGAGATCTTCGGCCCCGTGCTGTCGGTCATCACCTTCGACACCGCCGAGGAAGCCGTGGCCATTGCCAACGACACCCCGTACGGCCTGGCGGCTGGCATCTGGACCGCGGACATCTCCAAGGCCCACAACACCGCCCGTGCCGTGCGCGCCGGCAGCGTGTGGGTCAACCAGTACGACGGTGGCGACATGACCGCGCCATTCGGCGGTTTCAAGCAGTCGGGGAACGGCCGTGACAAGTCGCTGCATGCACTGGAGAAGTACACCGAGCTGAAAGCGACCTGGATCAAGCTGTAAATCCAGCGGGGCCGCTTGGCGGCCCTTTTCGTGGGTGAATCCGCTGTAGGCGTGGGTTCACCCGCGATGGGCTGCACAGCAGCTCCGAAAGAAACTAGCCGGGCCGGCCCATGCCGTCCCGGCTTTGTCGTCTCTGCTGTTCAAGATCTGCCTGGGAGGCTGTCATGCGTTGGGGAACCTATTTTGCCGTGCTGGCGTCGGTGCTCAGTGTCGGGCTCGCGCTCGGCGTGAGCATGCCGCTGGTGTCCTTGCGCCTGGAGGGCTGGGGCTACGGTGGGTTCGCCATTGGCGTGATGGCGGCGATGCCCGCGCTCGGTGTGCTGCTCGGGGCCAGCCTGGCCAGTCGCCTGGCCGGCTGGGTGGGCGTACCGGCGGCGATGCGCCTGTGCCTGTGGGGCGGTGCGCTGTCGATCGGGCTGGTGGCAGTGTTGCCCAGCTATGCCCTGTGGTTGGCGTTGCGCCTGGTGATCGGCATGGCCCTGACCGTGGTGTTCATCCTGGGTGAGAGCTGGATCAACCAACTGGTGATCGAGCAATGGCGTGGCCGGCTGGTGGCGCTGTATGGCAGCAGCTATGCCTTGAGCCAGCTTGCCGGTCCGCTGGTGCTGGGGTTCCTTGGCTCGGACGATGACTTCGGCTTCTGGGCCGCCACAGCGCTGCTGCTGTTTGCGCCGTTGCTGTTGATGGGGCGCGGCGGTGCGCCCAGCACCGAGGCGTGCAGCGTCACCTTCGGCGACCTGTTCGGGTTCTGCCGGCGCCTGCCGGTGATCGCCTGGGCCATTGCGCTGTTTGCCGCCTTCGAGGCGATGATCCTGACCTTGCTGCCGGTGTACTGCCTGCAACAAGGGTTCACTGCCGAGATCGCGCTGTTCATGGTCAGCACCGTGGTGGTGGGCGATGCCGTGCTGCAGCTGCCGATTGGTGCCCTGGCCGACTACATGTCGCGGCGGACGCTGTTCAGTGGCTGCGCCCTGACCTTGCTCGTGTCGAGCCTGGCCATCCCGCTCACGTTGCACACGCCTGCCATCTGGCCGGTCTGGGTATTGTTCGGGGCCAGTGCCGGTGGCCTGTTCACCCTGTCGCTGGTGCTGATCGGCGAGCGTTATCGGGATGACGAGCTGGTGCGCGCCAACGCGCATGTGGCACAGCTGTGGGGTATCGGTTGCCTGCTCGGACCGTTGATTGCCGGCGCTGGCAGCCAGTGGATCAGTGGGCATGCATTGCCGTGGCTGATGGCGGCAGGGGCTGCGGGGTTGGTGGTGTTGACCCGGCGGCGCGACGCCTTCGAGCCTGCTTCGGCTTGATATCGAGGTTGGGCCTGCTTTGCAGCCCTTCGCGGCACAAGGCCGCTCCTACAGAAGGTTGCGTCGTACCTGTAGGCGCGGTCTTGTGCTGCGAAGGATTGTAAACCTGTACTAAAGCATCTTCTCCAGCCCCACAGCCTTGCTGATCCAGGCATTGAAGCGCCGCCACAGCCCACCGGGTTCGGAGGTGAGCATGCGGCGTCTGCCGTTGTCTTCGGTCACCCACACCAGTTTGTCTCCCACCAGCTTTGCCTGATAGCTCAGCGCTGGCGCCATGCCCTGCACCGCGAGGTCCCGGGTGTATTCGGCCAGTTCGGGGCTGTCGACCAGCACGCCGACCTCGGTGTTCCACAGCACCGAGCGCGGGTCGAAGTTGAACGAGCCGATGAAGGTCTTGCGTCGGTCGAAGACGATGGCCTTGCTGTGCAGGCTGGAATCGGAGCTGCCATACAGGCGCAGGCTACGGTAGGCGCTCGGGTCACCGGGTTGGCGGCGCAGTTCGTACAGTTGCACGCCGTGCTCGAGCAGGGCGCGGCGATAGGGCGCATAGCCACCGTGTACCGCCGGTACATCCGTGGCTTCCAACGAGTTGGTCAGCAGCTTGATCGAGGTGCCGGCGTCGGCGCGGCTGGTCAAGTACAGCAAGCCCGATTCGCCCGGTACGAAGTAGGCCGACACCAGGATCAGCTCGCGATGCACGTTGGCAAGCTCCGGTGCCAACTGCTGGGTCATCAGCAGGTGCGGGTCCGGCTCATCCTGTGCCAACACCTTGCTGGGTGAATCCCACAGGGCCTTGCTGTGGGCCCAGATCAGCTCGTTGCGCCACGCGTCCAGCCGTGGATTGGACTGGTAGGCCATCAAGCGGTCGTACAAGGCTTTGTGCTTGACCCGCGCTTGCGCCAGTGAAATCTCCAGGCGCTTGCGGCTGGCACGCAGGTCGTTGGCATCCGGCTGGCGCCAGAGGAAGTCACCGATCGGCAGGCTCAAGGCGCTGTTCCAGTACTGGTCGAAGCTGTGGCCGAGCTGGTCGGCCACCGGGCCCACGCCGAGCAGGTCGATGTCGGTGAAATTGAGGTTCGGTTCGGCGTCGAAGTATTCATCGCCCAGGTTGCGGCCGCCAACGATGGCCATGCTGTTGTCCACCAGGAACAGCTTGTTGTGCATGCGCCGGTGCTGGCGCGAGAGGTTGAACAGTCGGCCCACGGCACGGGTGGCCCCGGTGCTGCGCCCCAGGTGCAGGGGGTTGAACACGCGGATTTGGATATTGGGATGGGCGGCGAGGGTGCCCATCATGGTGTCGAGGCCGTCGCTGGTGGTGTCGTCGAGCAGCACGCGCACGCGCACGCCGCGGTCGGCAGCGCGCAACAGTTCATGGACCAGGGCGCGGGTGCTCAAGCCATCGTGGACGATGTAGTACTGTAGGTCGATGCTCGCCTGGGCGTTGCGGATCAGCTCGGCGCGGGCGCGAAACGCCTCGTTGCTGTTGGGCAGCAGGCGAAAGCCCGAGCGTCCGTCATAGGGCGCGGCCTGACGCTGGACGGAGCGGCCGAACGCCGACTCGCTGGCTGGCAGCGTCTGGCTGACTTGGCGGGGCATGCTGACGCTGGCACAGCCCGACAGGCCAAGCAGCAGCGCCAGCAAGAGGGGCAGAGCTCGCTGGAGTCTCAAGGGAGGATCGTCCTGTACAGCAAGGGCTTATGGTTTGGACCGTGGAGGGCGGCGCAAAGTTACGCCGGGTCTTCGTCCGCTTCCAGTAGACGAAGGGCGGTTTCACCTACTTTGCGTACGGCAGCCTCGATCTGTGGCGTGGGCCGCGCGGCAAAGTTCATGCGCAGGCAATGCCGGTACTTGCCCGACGCCGAGAAGATGCTGCCGACGGCAATCTGCACCCCCTGCTCCAGTAAAGCCCGGTTCAGGCGCAGCGTATCGAAACTTTCCGGCAATTCAACCCACAGCATGAACCCGCCCTGGGGCCGGCTGGCGCGGGTGCCAGGCGGAAAGTATCGCGTCACCCAGTCGCTCATCTGGTCGCGGCCACGCTGATATTGGGTGCGCATGCGGCGCACGTGAGGCTGGTAGTGGCCGGCCTGGATGAAGTCGGCGATGGCCAGTTGCGGCTGGCTGGCGGTGCTGCCGGTGCTGATGTACTTCATGTGCAGCACGCGCTCCAGGTAGCGTCCGGGCGCGACCCAGCCGACCCGCAGGCCCGGCGCCAGGGTCTTGGAGAAGGAGCTGCACAGCAGCACACGGCCGTCTTCGTCGAACGACTTGATGGTCCGCGGGCGCGGGTAGGTGTAGGCCAAATCGCCGTACACATCGTCCTCGAGAATGGCCACGTCATAGCGCTGGGCGAGGGTCAGCAACGCCTTTTTGCGCGCCTCGGGCATGATGTAGCCCAGCGGGTTGTTGCAACTGGGGGTGAGCTGGATGAGTTTGATCGGCCACTGTTCCAGTGCCAGCTCCAGGGCCTCGAGGCTGATGCCGGTGAGCGGGTCGGTGGGAATCTCCAAGGCCTTCATGCCCAGGCCCTTGAGGGTCTGCATCGCGCCGTGGAAGCTGGGAGCCTCGACGGCAACGATATCTCCCGGCTCGCACACGGCGCGGATGCTGGTGGACAGCGCCTCGTGGCAGCCGGTGGTCACCACCAGGTCGGCCGGGCCCAGGCGACAGCCGGAGTCGAGCATCAGCCGGGCGATCTGCTCGCGCAGGGCCAGGTTGCCGTGAATGTTGTCGTAGTACAGCCCCGGCATGTCCTGGCGCCGGCTGAGCTGGGCCAGGCTTCGCAGCAGCGGCTTGAGGGTCGGGCTGTCGATGTCGGGCATGCCGCGACCGAGCTGGATCACGCCTTTTTGCGGCGTGCTGCGCACCAGTTCCAGCACTTGGTCCCACTGCGAGATATCCACCGGACGTTGGGCGGTGCGGCTCATGGCGGGCAGCGCAGGAAGGCTGCGGTCCTCGGCGACGAAATAGCCAGACTTGGGCCGCGGCGAGACCAGGCCGTTGTCTTCGAGCAGACGATAGGCCTGCTGCACCGTGCTCAGGCTGACCCCATGCTCAAGGCTCAGGGCACGCACCGATGGCAGGCGCTGGCCGGGGCGGTACAGGCCCTGCTCGATGCGGGCGCCGAGCAGTTCGGCGAGGTTCAGATAGAGGGTCACGGCATACTCCTGGGCACTGTCTGTGACGTCGACCGGTACAGATGGGCTGAAAATACGCCATTCAGTCGTGTTTCGGCCAATTCTGTATGGGAATAATAAGCCAGTATTGGATCTGTATTGTCGAGGGCGCAAAACCGCATGCTTTCTCCACGGTTCGATCAGAGCAGGAGAGCGCAGTGATGGGCGGCGTGAGCGACGTACGTTTGCAATTGTTGGCCGAGGAACTGGAAGAGGGCCTGCGGCCGAAGGTCTACAACGCCCCGGCCGGGCTGGGACGTTGGGGTTTGATGCTGCACCGCTGGCGCACTCGCCGGGCCTTGTTGCAGTTGGACGATGGCCAGCTGAGGGACATCGGCCTGAGCTGGGAGCAGGCGCGCGAAGAAGGGCGCAAACCCTTCTGGAAAGACTGAATGCGATTGTTGTGGGAGCGTGCGGCGAGTGCAGACCTTGTGGGCGGTTCGGCGCTCCGATTCACCCGCGAACACCGGCAAAGCCGGTGCCATCCACCGCGTTACATGCTTCGCGGGTAGACCCCCACAGATCTGCGCATCGTTCCAAGATTCAGACCAGCTCCTTGAGCCGATGCCAGAGCATGCCCAGGGCCAGCAGCGGCGAGCGCAGCAGCTTGCCGCCGGGGAAGGTGATGTGCGGGACCTGGGCGAACAGATCGAAGCGCCCGCTCTGTTGGCCGCTGATGGCTTCACCGAGCAGGCGCCCGGCCAGGTGGGTGGCGTTCACGCCGTGGCCTGAGTAGGCCTGGGCGTAATAGACGTTGGGCTGGCTGGCCAGGCGCCCGATCTGCGGCAGGCGGTTGGCACCGATGCCGATCATGCCGCCCCATTGGTAGTCGATGCGCACGTCGGCCAGTTGCGCAAACACCTTGAGCATCTTGGGGCGCATATAGGCGGCGATATCCTTCGGGTCGCGCCCGGAGTAATGGCAGGCTCCGCCGAATAGCAAGCGGTGGTCGGCCGACAGGCGATAGTAGTCCAGCGCGACCCGCTGATCGCAGACGGCCATGTTCTGCGGCAGCAGTTGGCGGGCACGCTCCTCGCCCAGCGGTTCGGTGGCGATGATGTAGCTGCCGGCGGGCAGCACCTTGCCGCCCAGTTCGCGGTTCAGGTCGTTGTGGTAGGCGTTGCAGCACAGCACCAAGGTGTTGGCGCGCACGCGTCCTTTGGCGGTATGGACCTGCACCTGCGGGCCATAGTCGATGCGCGTCACCTCCGACAGCTCGTGCAGCTTCACGCCCAGGCTGGCAGCGACCCGTGCTTCGCCCAGGGCCAGGTTGAGCGGGTGCAGGTGGCCCGAGCCCATGTCGATCAACCCGCCCACATAGCGGTCCGAGCCCACCACGTTGTGCATGTCGCAGGCCGGCACCAGGCGCAGGTCGTGGCGATAGCCCAGGCTGCGCAGTTCTTCGGCGTCCTCGGCGAAGCCTTCCAGTTCGCCCGGTTTGTTGGCCAGGTCGCAATAGCCCCAGGTCAGGTCGCAGGCAATGGCATGGCGCTCGACGCGCTCGCGGACAATATCCACCGCTTCCAGGCCCATGAGTTTGAGGCTGCGCACGCCTTGCTCGCCGAGAATGGGCAGGAACTGCTCCAGGCCATGGCCGACGCCGCGAATCAACTGCCCACCGTTGCGCCCACTGGCGCCCCAGCCAATCCTGCGCGCCTCCAGCAGGATGACCGACAGGCCGCGCTCGGCCAGTTCGATGGCGGTGTTCAGGCCCGAATAGCCGCCGCCGACGATGCAGACGTCCGCGCCGTGGTCGCCTTCGAGGGCCGGGTAGGCGGTGTGCGGCAGGCTGCTGGCGGCGTAGTAGGAGGCGGCGTGCTGCGCGCTGTGGATCATGATTCGGCCCTGGAAAATGGGGGAGGCGGCGAGGATAAGCTGTGCAATCGCGGTGGGGCAACCAGCGAGGGCTGGGCCCTCGTTCGCGGCTGAACCGGCGGCGATTGACGTGCGGGAGCGGGTTCGCCGCTGAACAGGCCTATAATCCCCTCACTATTTCCTTGCGCTCTATCTCGCCATGTCCTGCAACAGCCACAAGATTCATTTTCTACGCGAACTGATCCCCTCCTTTGAGTGCGAGCCGGGCTGTCACGACTGCTGCGGCCCGGTGACCACCTCGGCCGAAGAGATGGCGCGCCTGCCGCGCAAGTCTCGCGCCGAGCAGGACGCCGCACTGGAGCGCCTGGACTGCGTGCACCTGGGCCCCCACGGCTGCACGGTCTATCAGGAGCGTCCGATGATTTGCCGACTGTTCGGCACCACGCCGCGCCTGGCCTGCCCGCGTGGGCGCGGGCCGGAGCAGATGATCGAGCCACAGGCCGAGCAATTGGTGCATCAGTTCATTGCCACCACCCGCCAGGTGCTGGTCTGAGCCTTACTCCGGAATCGGCAGGCAAAGGCTCTCTTTGACTTCTTCCATCACGATGTAGCTCTTGGACTCGCGCACGTGGGGCAGCTTGAGCAGGATGTCGCCGAGCAGCTTGCGGTAGGAGGCCATCTCCGAGATGCGCGCTTTTACCAGGTAGTCGAAGTCACCGGACACCAGGTGGCATTCCAGCACGTGGGGCAGCTTGAGCACGGCGCGGCGGAACTCCTCGAAGGTGTCGCCGGACTTGTAGTCCAGGCTGATCTCGACGAACACCAACAGGCTGCCCTTGAGGTGCTGCGGATTAAGGCGGGCGTTGTAGCCCATGATGATCCCCTCGCGCTCCAGGCGGCGAACCCGTTCGGTGCAAGGGGTGGTGGAAAGGCCGACCTTTTCGCCCAGTTCGGTGAACGAGATGCGGCCGTCATTCTGCAGGATGCGCAGAATATTGCGGTCGATCTTGTCCAGTTCACGCTTGGTCTGGTGCTGGGTTCTCATAGGGGATGCCCCTCCGTGAAAGGCGATTTTGCCGAGAATTCTCGCCAAATATAGGCTTTTATATAGTGAAATGCACTGCCTATTCCTCCCTATACTGCGCCCAATCCAGCCATTTCAACAAAAGTCTGCGGCTAGCCGCGTGCGAGGGATAAACAATGCGAGTTCTGGTACTTGGTAGCGGTGTGATCGGAACCGCCAGTGCCTACTATCTGGCCCGGCAAGGTTTCGAAGTGACGGTGGTCGACCGCCAGCCGGCAGTGGCCATGGAAACCAGCTTTGCCAATGCCGGCCAGATCTCGCCCGGCTATGCCTCGCCATGGGCTGCCCCAGGTGTGCCGGTCAAGGCCATCAAGTGGCTGCTCGAACGCCACGCCCCACTGGCCATCAAGCTCACCGGTGACGTCGACCAGTACCTGTGGATGGCGCAGATGCTGCGCAACTGCACCGCCAACCGCTATGCGGTGAACAAAGAACGCATGGTGCGTTTGTCCGAGTACAGCCGCGACTGCCTCGACGAACTGCGCGCCGAAACCGGCATCGCCTACGAGAACCGCTCCCTGGGTACCACCCAGCTGTTCCGCACCCAGGCCCAGGTGGACGCGGCTGCCAAGGACATCGCTGTCCTCGAGCAATCCGGCGTGCCTTACGAGCTGCTCGACCGCGACGGTATCGCCCGCGTCGAACCCGCCCTGGCTGGCGTGAAGAACATCCTGGCCGGCGCCCTGCGTCTGCCGAACGACCAGACCGGCGACTGCCAGCTGTTCACCACCAAGCTCGCCGAAATGGCGGTCAAGCTGGGCGTCGAGTTCCGCTTCGACCAGAACATTCAGCGCCTGGACTTCGCGGGTGACCGCATCAATGGTGTGTGGATCGACGGCAAGCTGGAAACGGCCGACCGTTACGTCCTCGCCCTGGGCAGCTATTCGCCGCAGATGCTCAAGCCGCTGGGCATCAAAGCGCCGGTATACCCGCTCAAGGGCTACTCGCTGACCGTGCCGATCACTGATGCGGACATGGCCCCGACCTCGACCATTCTCGACGAAACCTACAAAGTCGCCATCACCCGTTTCGACAACCGCATTCGTGTGGGCGGCATGGCCGAAATCGCAGGCTTCGACCTTTCGCTGAACCCGCGTCGGCGTGAAACCCTGGAGATGATCGTCAACGATCTTTATCCTCGCGGCGGCGACCTGAGCCAGGCCAGCTTCTGGACCGGCCTGCGCCCGGCCACCCCGGACGGCACCCCGATCGTGGGCGCCACCCCGTACCGCAACCTGTTCCTGAACACCGGTCACGGTACCTTGGGTTGGACCATGGCTTGTGGTTCCGGTCGCCTGCTGGCCGACCTGATCGCACGCAAGAAGCCGCAGATCAGCGCCGAAGGCCTCGATATTTCGCGTTACGGCAACAACCAGGAGATTTCCAAGCATGGCAATCCAGCGCCAGCTCACCAATGAGCGCATGAGCCAGATCGTCACCCATAACGGCACCGTCTACCTGGCGGGCCAAGTGGGGGACGACCTGGACGCCGGGATCGAACAGCAGACCCGTGAAGTGCTGGCGAACATCGAGCGCCTGCTGGAGCAGGCCGGTAGCGACAAGACCCGCCTGCTCTCTGTGACCATCTACTTGAAGGACATCGACGCGCACTTCCTAGGCATGAATGCGGTGTGGGACCAGTGGCTGCCTCAGGGCGTCGCCCCGGCCCGTGCCACGGTCGAGGCCAAGCTGTGCGAGCCGGAGATCCTCGTCGAGATGTCGGTGGTCGCCGCACTGCCGTAAACCGTTCCCTCACCCTGGTGCGGCGGGCACTACCCCACGCCCGTCGCGCCAGGGACTTATTCATAACCAGACTGCCAGAAGGCTGCCGCCATGCGTCCCGCCCGTGCCCTGATCGACCTTCAAGCCCTTCGCCACAACTACCGCCTGGCCCGTGAACTGTCCGGTGCCAAGGCCCTGGCCGTGATCAAGGCCGATGCCTACGGCCATGGCGCGGTGCGGTGCGCCCTGGCCCTGGAAACCGAAGCCGATGGTTTTGCCGTGGCCTGCATCGAGGAAGCGCTGGAGCTGCGCGCCGCTGGCATCAAAGCCCCGGTGCTGTTGCTCGAAGGCTTCTTCGAGGCCAGCGAGCTGGCGTTGATCGCCGAGCATGACCTGTGGTGCGTGGTGCAGTCGCTGTGGCAGCTCGAGGCGATCGAGAAGACGCCGGTGCACAAGCCGCTGACGGTCTGGCTGAAGATGGACACCGGCATGCACCGGGTCGGTCTGCACCCAAAGGATTACCAGGAGAGCTATCAGCGTCTGCTGGCCAGCGGCAAGGTGGCGCGCATCGTACTGATGAGCCACTTCGCCCGTGCCGATGAATTGGACGTGGACGCCACCGCGCAACAGGTCGCAGTGTTCGAGGCCGCCCGCCAGGGCCTGACCGCCGAATGCAGCCTGCGTAACTCGCCTGCGGTGCTGGGCTGGCCGCAGGTGCCGAGCGACTGGGTGCGCCCAGGCATCATGCTGTACGGCGCTACCCCGTTCGAAGTGTCCCAGCCTCAGGCCGAGCGCCTACAGCCGGTGATGACCCTGCAATCGCGAGTGATCAGCGTGCGTGAACTGCCGGCCGGTGAGCCGGTGGGCTACGGCGCCAAGTTCATCACCCCGCGTCCGACCCGCGTCGGTGTGGTCGCCATGGGCTACGCCGACGGTTACCCCCGCCAGGCACCGACCGGTACGCCGGTGATGGTCGCTGGCAAGCGCACTCAACTGATCGGTCGGGTATCGATGGATATGCTTTGCATCGATTTGACCGACGTGCCAGAGGCCACCATCGGCAGCCCGGTGGAGTTGTGGGGCAAGCAGGTGCTGGCCAGCGACGTGGCCGCCCAGGCCGGGATGATCCCTTACCAGATCTTCTGCAACCTCAAGCGCGTGCCGCTGGACTATATCGGCGAATGAGGCGCTGAAGCGGACAGGCTGCGGGGCGAAGTGTTGTAAATACTGAACGGCGTTGCCATCATATCGTTCACACTTCGCTCCCACCTCGACCGTTTCAGGAGGCTCCAGCTTTGGACGTCGGTGAACGACTGCAAGCCATCCGCAAGCTCAAGGGCCTGTCCCAGCGTGAACTCGCCAAACGCGCGGGCGTCACCAACAGCACCATCTCGATGATCGAGAAGAACAGCGTGAGCCCATCGATCAGCTCCCTGCGCAAGGTGCTCAGCGGCATCCCCATGTCCATGGTCGAGTTCTTCTCCGTGGAGCTGGCGCCTGAAAGTCCCACCCAGGTCGTCTACAAGGCCCACGAACTGATCGACATCTCCGACGGCGCAGTGACCATGAAGCTGGTGGGCAAGTCGCACCCCAACCGGGCCATCGCCTTCCTCAACGAGGTGTACCCGCCAGGGGCCGATACGGGCGAAGAAATGCTCACCCACGATGGCGAAGAGACCGGCATTTTGCTCGAAGGCCGGCTGGAGCTGGTGGTCGGCACCGAGACCTTCATCCTCGAGGCCGGCGACAGCTACTACTTCGAAAGCACCCGTCCGCACCGCTTTCGCAACCCTTTCGAAGAGCCTGCCCGGCTGATCAGCGCGGCGACACCCTCGAACTTTTGATCCAGCGCAGTGCATTGTTTCGGCAATACCCCTTTCCCTTGTGGGGTCGTTCCACGGTTTCGGGGTTCCCGCTATACTTTCAAACGCTCGCAGATCCGTGGCCGCGGGCGTGATTAGCCACCATGAGGGTGTTCGCGTGAACCAAATCAAGAAGATGCTGGCCGTACCAGCAGCCGTATTCGCCCTTTGGGCAATGAGCGCAACCGCTGCGACCAACGATGAACTCGCCAAGCGCCTCGAGCCGGTTGGCCAGGTGTGTGTCCAGGGCCAGGAGTGCAAGGGCATGGAAGTGGCGGCCACCGCAGGTGGCGGTGGAGCCAAGACCCCTGATGAAGTCATCGCCAAGCATTGCAACGCCTGCCATGGCAGCGGCCTGCTCGGCGCGCCTAAGATTGGCGATACCGCCGCCTGGAAAGAACGTGCGGACCACCAGGGCGGTCTGGACGGCATTTTGGCCAAGGCCATCACCGGCCTGAACGCCATGCCACCGAAAGGCACCTGCGCCGATTGCTCGGACGAAGAGCTCAAGGGTGCCATCAAGAAGATGTCGGGGCTGTAACCCTAGCCTGACTCCCCAAGCCCGCCTCCCATGGCGGGCTTTGTGTTTGATGGCCAAGGTATGTGGTGGCCGTTTCGCGGGTAAACCCGCTCCCACAGGTATGGACTGCCCCCAAGAAGTTGGACACCAATCCAACCCTTGGGGGGCAGTCCAGGTACAGCGGTGCTAGTGAAAATACCGCCATACCGGATTCACCCGCGAAGAAGTCTCTGAGTAATAACGGTCCAACCCCTGCGCACGGACGTTTACAGGAGGCCCCATGACTCAACGCTGTTCCCTCGACCAGGCGGTAGAGCAGGTCTTGGCTCATCTACCCCGCCACATTCACATGGGCTTGCCCCTGGGCCTGGGTAAACCCAATGCATTCGTCAACGCGTTGTATGCCCGGGTGCGCCAGCTCCCCGAGCGCCAGCTGACGATCTACACCGCCCTGAGTCTCGGTCGCCCGCCACTGGGTGACGGTTTGCAGCGCCGATTTCTGGAGCCCTTCGTCGAGCGCGTCTTCGGCGATTACGAAGAGCTCGACTACCTCGCCGACCTGCGCAACGACAGCCTGCCTGCGAACATCCGCGTCGAGCAGTTCTTCCTGCAGCCGGGCAGCCTGCTGCACAGCCAGAGCGCCCAGCAGGACTATGTCAGCAGCAACTACACCCATGCCGCTCGGGACATCAACGCCAAAGGCCTGAACCTGATCGCCCAGCTGGTGGCCGCTACGCCCGAGCGCCCCGATCACCTGAGCCTGGCCTGCAATCCGGACATCACCCTCGATCTGTTGCCGATGATCGCCCGTCGTCGGGCCGCCGGTGAGACCATCCTGCTGCTCGGCCAGGTGCACACCGAGCTGCCCTACATGCCGGCGGGGGCCGAACTTGGCCGGGAGGCCTTCGACCTGCTGATCGACGAGCCGGAGCGGCGCCGGTTGTTCTGTACCCCGAACATGCCGGTCACCACCCAGGATCACTGCATCGGGCTGTACGCCAGTGCCCTGGTGCGCGACGGCGGTACCTTGCAGATTGGCATCGGCGCGATGGGCGATGCGTTGACCGCGGCCTTGCTGGCGCGCCAAGGCGACAACGCCGGCTACCGGGCGCTGCTCGACGCCTTGGACCTCACACCTTGGCAGGCGCTGGTCGAGCGCGAGGGCGGGTGCGATGCCTTCGCCCAGGGCCTGTATGGCTGCAGTGAGATGTTCGTCAACGGCTTGCTGGTCCTGGTCGAGGCGGGGGTGGTGCGGCGCCCGGCCGATGAGCAGGGCGCCCTGGTGCACGGCGGTTTCTTCCTGGGGCCCCAGGCGTTCTACCAGCGCCTGCGGGAGATGACGCTCGAGCAGCGCAGTCGTTTTGTCATGACGGCCATCAGCTACATCAACGAACTGTACGGCCAGGAGTCGCTCAAGCGCCGCCAACGCCGTGACGCTCGCTTCATCAACACGGCCTTCGGCATGACCCTGCTCGGCGCAGGCGTGGCCGACCAGCTTGAAGATGGTCGAGTGCTCAGTGGTGTGGGCGGGCAATACAACTTTGTCGCCCAGGCCCATGCCCTGGAGGGTGGGCGTTCCATCCTGCTCCTGCGCAGTTGGCGAGAAGCAGGGGGTGATGTCACCTCCAACCTGTTCTGGAACTACGGCCACTGCACCATTCCCCGGCACCTGCGCGACATCGTGATAACCGAATACGGTATCGCCGACCTGCGCGGACAGACCGACAGCGAGGTAATCGCCAGGCTGCTGGCGATCAGCGATTCACGCTTTCAGCCGCAACTGATGGAGCAGGCCAAGGCGGCGGGCAAGCTGCCCAAGGAGTTCGTGCTCGACGCGTGTTTCACCGACAACACGCCCGAGCGTCTGGAGACGATACGCGAGCGGCATTCGCGGCTGTTTCTCGAGTATCCGCTGGGTTGCGACTTCACGGCGGAGGAAAGGGAGTTACTGCGGGCGCTCAACTGGCTCAAGAGTAAGTTCAAGCTGAGCGAGGTGCTTGAGCTGGGCAAGGCGGCGCTGGATGCGCCCGCGCCCGAGGCTTATCCGGCGCAACTGGCGCGAATGGGGCTGGCGCAGCCGCAGGGGCTGAGGGAGGAGCTGTACCAGCGGCTGCTGCTGGCGGGATTGGCAGCCACCCGGAGGTAGCAGGGGCCGCAAGGCGGCCCCTGGGGGCATCAATCGATGAACGTGACCACGCCGCCTTCGAGCGACTTGACCCGAGCCAGCGACTCGACGCGATAGCCTTGGCTGTCCAGCTCGGCGCGGCCGCCCTGGAACGACTTTTCGATCACGATGCCCAGACCTGCGACGGTAGCGCCGGCCTGCTTGATGATCGAGATCAGCGCCTGGGAAGCCTTGCCGTTGGCCAGGAAGTCATCGATCACCAGCACGCGGTCGCTGCTGTTCAGATGACGCGGCGAGATGGCCACGGTGTTCTCGGTCTGCTTGGTGAAGGAGTACACCGAGGCGGTCAGCAGGTTCTCGGTCAGGGTCAGCGACTGGTGCTTGCGGGCGAAGATCACCGGCACGCCCAGCTTCAGGCCGGTCATCACCGCCGGGGCGATCCCTGAGGCTTCGATGGTGACGATCTTGGTCACGCCGGAGTCGGCGAACAGACGGGCGAACTCGTCACCGATCAGCTGCATCAGCGCCGGGTCGATCTGGTGGTTGAGAAACGCGTCGACTTTGAGAACCTGATCGGAAAGCACGATGCCTTCTTCGCGAATCTTCTGCTGCAGTGCTTCCACTGTGGTATTCCTCGATGTAGCAAAGGTGGCCACGGACCAGGCCGCGGCAAAGGTTGAATAATAAGGGTTGATCAGCGTCTGAGCATGGCCCGGATGTCGGCCAGTGCGTTGTTGCCGCGCGCGGCCTTCACTTCGACAGGCGCGTCGTCCAGGCCCTCCCAGGCCAGGTCGTCCGGCGGCAGTTCGTCCAGGAACCGGCTGGGGGTGCAGTCGATGATTTCGCCGTACTGCTTGCGCTTGGCGGCAAAGGTGAAGGCCAGGGTCTGGCGGGCGCGGGTAATGCCCACGTAGGCCAGACGCCGCTCTTCCTCGATGGTGTCGGCCTCGATGCTGGAGCGGTGCGGGAGGATTTCCTCCTCCATACCCATGATGAACACGTAAGGGAATTCCAGGCCCTTGGAGGCGTGCAAGGTCATCATCTGCACACCTTCGGCGTTCTCTTCCTCTTCCTGCTGGCGCTCGAGCATGTCGCGCAGCACCAGCTTGCCGATGGCGTCCTCGATGGTCATGTCGCCCTCTTCGTCCTTCTCGAGGGTGTTCTTCAAGGCATCGATCAGGAACCAGACGTTGCTGATGCGGAACTCCGCCGCCTTGTCGCTGGCCGTGTTCTGGCGGATCCAGTTCTCGTAGTCGATGTCGCGGACCATGTCATGCAGGGCCGCGATCGGGTCTTCCAGGGCCACACGCTGGCGTACGCCGTCGAGCCAGTGCTTGAAGCGCTGCAGGCGCTCGGTGTAGCGGGCATCCAAGTGCTCGCCCAGGCCCAGCTCCTCGCTGGCGGCGTACATCGATACGCCACGCTCGGTGGCGTAGTTGCCGAGTTTTTCCAGGGTGGTCGAGCCGATTTCCCGGCGCGGCACGTTGATCACGCGCAGGTAGGCGTTGTCGTCGTCAGGGTTGACCAACAGGCGCAGGTAGGCCATGAGGTCCTTGACCTCCTGGCGCCCGAAGAAGCTGTTACCGCCGGAGAGGCGGTACGGCACCTGGTGGTGCTGGAGCTTGAGCTCGATCAGCTTGGCCTGGTAGTTGCCCCGGTAGAGGATGGCGAAGTCGCTGTAGGGCCGGTTGGTGCGCAGGTGCAGCGTGAGGATCTCCATGGCCACGCGCTCGGCCTCGGCTTCCTCGTTCTTGCAGCGGATCACGCGGATCTCGTCACCGTGGCCCATTTCGCTCCACAGCTGCTTTTCGAAGGCATGCGGGTTGTTGGCGATCAGCACGTTGGCGCAGCGCAGGATGCGGCTGGTGGAGCGGTAGTTCTGCTCCAGCATCACCACCTTCAGGGAGGGGTAGTCCTCCTTGAGCAGCATGAGGTTTTCAGGGCGCGCGCCGCGCCAGGCATAGATCGACTGGTCATCGTCGCCCACCACGGTGAACTGGTTGCGCATGCCGATCAGCATCTTCACCAGCAGGTACTGGCTGGCGTTGGTGTCCTGGTATTCGTCCACCAGCAGGTAGCGCACGCGGTTCTGCCAGCGTTCGAGCACATCTTTGTGCTCTTCGAACAGCTTCACCGGCAGCAGGATCAAGTCGTCGAAGTCCACCGCGTTGAACGCCTTGAGCGTGCGCTGGTAGTGGGTGTAGACGATCGCGGCCGTCTGCTCGCGGGGGTTGCGTGCCTTTTCCAGGGCCTCGGCGGGCAGGATCAGGTCGTTCTTCCAGGCACCGATCATGTTCTTGATCTCGTCGATGCCGTCGTCGCCGGAGTATTCCTTTTGCATGATGTCCGACAGCAACGCCTTGATGTCGGTCTCGTCGAAGATCGAGAAGCCAGGCTTGTAGCCCAGGCGCTCATGCTCCTTGCGGATGATGTTCAGGCCCAGGTTGTGGAAGGTGCACACGGTCAGGCCACGGCCTTCACCTGCACGCAGCAGGGTGCCGACCCGCTCTTTCATCTCGCGCGCGGCCTTGTTGGTGAAGGTCATGGCCACGATGTACTGCGCACGGATGCCGCAGTTCTGAATGAGGTGGGCGATCTTGCGCGTGATCACGCTGGTCTTGCCGGAGCCTGCACCGGCGAGCACCAATAGAGGGCCGCCGACGTAGTCACAGGCTTCCTGTTGCCGGGGATTGAGTCGGGACATGCTAGAAACCGGGGGTCACCAGAAAATAGCCGCGCATTCTAGCAGGCATGGGGCGGTTGTGGCGTTACCGTCTGACAGTGTGATGCAAGGCGCGAATCGGATTTGCCGCTTTTGCTACTTTCGCGCAGGATGCACGACAAAATGCGTCGGGATACTGGCTATGGAGTGGCACTTTAAGTGAAAATTATTTTCATTCGCGAGGGTTGGATGCTCCGCGCCCGTCGTTCTACTGTTCAAGCCTAAGGAGCTCGCTTGTCCACGCCTGTCGAACCGTTGCGTTTGCTGCTGTTGGCCGATGAGCCGGAATGGGCCACCCTGCTGCGCGAATGCCTGCAGCCAATGGCCGGGAGCGCGGTATTGCTGACCGCACCGAACTGGGAGTCGGTGGACAGCCTGTTCGTCAATGACCGTCAAGCCGTCGTCCTGGCAAGGCCGGCGTTGCAACCGGCGCCGGGTCGTTGCGACCTACCGACCATCCTGCTGCTCGATGATGAGCCCGACACGCCGCCCACCGCGGTCAGCGACTGGCTGGTGCGCGAGCAGTTGAGTGGCGACGCGCTGCGCCGCTCCCTGCGCCATGTGCGCGAGCGGGGCGTGCTGGTGGCCACCTTGCAGCGCCTGGCCGAGCAGGACCCGTTGACCGGCATCGCCAACCGCCAGGGCTTCCAGGCATTGCTGACCGCACGCCTGGCGGAAAACGAAGGCCGAGGCGTCGCGCTGGGTCATCTGGACCTGGACAACTTCCGCCACGTCAACGATGCCCTCGGCCACCAGGGCGGCGATCGCCTCATCCTGCAGGTGGTGGCGCGGCTGAAGCAGCAACTGGAGGCCGGGGACCAGTTGGCCCGGTTGGGCAGCGATGAATTCGCCCTGCTGATCGACACCCGCCGTGACGCCAACCGCGCCGAATGGATGGCCGAACGCATCGTCGAGGCCCTGGCCGAGCCCTATTGGGTCGATGGCGAGAGCCTGTTGCTCGGCGCCAGCCTAGGGGTCGCCCACGCCCGTGCCCAGGCAGGCGCCGATCCACTGATGTGGCACGCCCACATCGCCATGCGCCAGGCCAAGGGCAGCCAGGGCTGCACCTTCCATGTGTTCAACGAGCGGATCAACCGCAATGCCCGCAGCCTCGCCGACCTGGAAAGCGAGCTGCGCCGGGCCCTGCGCCGCGACGAGCTGGAGTTGCACTACCAGCCCCGGCTGAGCTTGGGCGATGGCCGCATCGTCGGTCTCGAGGCGCTGGTGCGTTGGCGTCACGCCGAACGTGGCCTGTTGCCGCCCAGCGAGTTCGTGCCCCTGGCCGAGCAGAGTGGCTTGATCGTGCCCTTGGGCTACTGGGTGATCTCCCGTGCTCTGCGCGACATGCAGGCATTGCGTGAGCGAGGGCTCGAGCCCTTGCACATGGCGGTCAACCTGAGCTTCCGCCAGTTCCAGGACAGCCAGTTGCTGGCCACGCTCAGCCGTTTGATCATCGAGCACGGTGTCGATGCCCGCTGGCTGGAGTTCGAGCTCACCGAGACTGCGGTGATGCGGCGCAATGAGCTGGTTCGCCAGACGATGGACGCCTTGGGACGCCTGGGTGTGCGCTTTTCCCTGGATGACTTCGGCACAGGCTTTTCGTCGTTCGTGCACCTGAACAGCCTGCCGATCACCTTGCTCAAGGTGGATCGCAGCTTTGTCGGCGGCATGGAGCTACGCGAGGAGAACCGCAAGCTGGTGCACGCCATGATCAACCTGGCGCACAACCTCAATCTGGAGGTGGTGGCCGAAGGGGTGGAGACCGAGGCGCAAATGGCGCTGCTGCGCGGCTTTGGCTGTGATCAGGTGCAGGGCTACCTGGTGAGCAAGCCGTTGCCGGTCGATGAGTTGATGGACTACCTGCAGCAGGCAGCCAAGCCACAGTTAGTGAGCCTGTAATCACCACCGAGTCGTCATCTTCGAGGGTAAACCCGCACCCAAGGAACACCGCTACCCTGTGGGAGCGGGTTCACCCGCGAAAGGCCGCAACGCGGCCCCGCACATCAAACCGACACCACCACCCCATCGGCCTTGCGCGCCTTGCCCAGCATCCGCTTGGTCCGCCATTCGAAACCAATGGTCAGTGCAACCGCCGCACAGGCCAGTCCCAAGGCCAGCCCCCACCACACACCCACCGCGCCACCGCCGAGGGTGAAGGTGAACAGCCAGGCGCTGGGCGCCCCCACCAGCCAATAGCAGCACAGGCCGATGAGGAAGGTGGTCTTGGCATCCTTCAGCCCGCGGATCGAGCCCATGGCGATGGTCTGCATGCCATCGAACAGCTCGAACCAGGCCGCCACCATCAACAGGCTCACCGCCAGCTGGAAGATCGCCGCGAAGGCCGGGTCGTCGCGGTCGATGAACAAGGCCACCAGTGTGTCGGGCAGCAGCCAGAACAACGCCGCGAAAGCGAACATGATCATCGCCCCGAAGCCGATGCCCACTCGCCCGGCGCTGCGCGCGGCCAACAGGTTGCCGCCGCCGTAATACAGCCCCACGCGCATGGTCACTGCGTAGGAAAGGCCCGTTGGGACCATGAACGCGGTGGAGACGATCTGCAGGGCGATCTGGTGCGCCGCAAGCTCAGTGCTGCCCAGCACCCCCATGCACAGGGCGGCGAAGGCAAACAGGCCGACCTCCACCATGTAGGTGCCGCCGATCGGCAGGCCCAGGCGCCACAGCTCGCGCAGCGTGGGCAGGGATGGGCGCGACAGGCCCTTGCGCAGCGGGTAGTCGGCATAGGCCTTGTGCCAGCGGATGTACAGGGCCAGCGCGATGGCCATGCCCATCGACACCACCGCCGTGACCAGGCCGATGCCCATCAGGCCCAGCTTGGGCAGGCCGAACATGCCCTCGATCAGCGCGTGGTTGAACACATAGTTGAGCACCGTGCCCACCAGGCTGATGACCATCACCGGCGTCGAGCGGCCCAGAGCGCTGGTGAAGCCACGCAGGGCCATGAAGGTCAGGTAGCCGGGCAGGGCCAGCGGCAGCAGGGTGAGGAACTCCATCGCCGAGGCGACGTTCTCCGGTTGCTGGCCAAACAGCAGCAGGGCAGGCTCCAGATTCCACAGCACCAGCGCCGCCACCAGCGCCAGGCCCCAGGCCAGCCACAGACCGTTCTGCGCCAGACGGGTCGCGCCGGGAACATCGCCTGCGCCCTGGCGGATGGCGACCAGCGTACCGACCGCGGCGATGACGCCCAGGCAGAAGATCGACACGAAGGAATAGCTGGCCGCCCCCAACCCGCCCCCGGCCAAGGCCTGGGGGCTGATGCGCGCCATCATCAGGGTGTCGGTCAGCACCATCAGCATGTGCGCCAACTGCGAGGCGATCAGCGGGCCGGCCAGGCGCAGCAGAGCCTTGAGTTCGGTGGTGGGCGCGACGTGCATTGGGATGTCCTTCTTCCTGATTCTATTGAGCGAGCCGTCGATTCTGAGGCTTCGGTCAAGTTTGCACAAAAGGATAAAAGCGATCGTTGGCATGAGTTGAACTCATGTATATAGGTGTCCACGATTTCATTTTCGCCCCGCAGGGCAGGTGCCAGATGTCTCGTCAGCTTCCTCCTCTCTATGCGCTACGCGCATTCGAAGCCGCCGCTCGGCTGAGCTCGTTCACCCGCGCCGGTGAAGAGCTGTCCATCACCCAGAGCGCGGTCAGCCGGCACATCCGTACCCTGGAGGATCACTTCGCCTGCCGCCTGTTCGTGCGCAACGGTCGCAGCCTGCAACTGACCGAGGCGGCGCGGGTGCTGTTGCCCGGCGTGCGTGAAGGCTTCAGCGCCCTGGAGCGGGCCTGCGACACGCTGCGCGGCGAAGACGACATCCTGCGCATGAAGGCGCCATCGACATTGACCATGCGCTGGCTGCTGTCGCGCTTGAGCCAGTTCCGCCACTTGCAGCCGGGCAACGAAGTGCAACTGACCAGCGCCTGGATGGACGTGGACCATGTGGACTTCAACCAAGAGCCGTTCGACTGCGCCGTGTTGCTCAGCGATGGGGTGTTCCCGGCGGACTGGGAAGTGCGGCGGCTGTTCGCCGAGCTGCTGATCCCGGTAGGCGCGCCGGGCCTGCTCGAGGAAGGCCCATGGGACGAGCGGCGTCTGGCCGGCATCGAGTTGCTGCACCCGACGCCCGACAAGCGCGATTGGCGCGCCTGGCTGGAACGCATGGGGCTGTCCGACAAGGTCTCGCTCAAGGGCGGGCAGGTGTTCGATACCCTGGAGCTGGGCATGATCGCCGCTGCCCGTGGCTATGGCATCTCAATGGGGGATCTTTTGATGGTGGCCGAGGATGTCGCCCAGGGGCGCCTGAGCCTGCCGTGGCCGACGGCGGTGCCCAGTGGCATGGATTACTACCTGGTATGGCCCCGGACGCGGCCGGGTGGGGAGCGCTTGCGTCGCTTGAGCCAGTTCTTGCAGGAGGAGGCGGCTGCGATGAACCTGCCGGATGTGCGCATTCTCGAGGCTCCGGCGGCGGCTCCATTTTCGCCGTAGTGCCTGATAGCGTCTGGGGTTGTTTCGCAGCCTTTTCGCGGCACAAGGCCGCTCCTACAGAAGCGCTGTGCGTGTCTGCAGGAGCGGCCTTGTGCCGCGAAAGACAGGCTCAGATCACTTGAAGTCCAGGTTCAACGCCTGGGCGCAGGCCTGCAGCGAACGCTGTTCGCTCTGGGCATACAACGCCAGTTCATCCTGCACCTTCATTTGCAGTGCCGCTTCGAAGGCGTCGCGGTTGGCGTTGCTGCCGTACTCGGTCTGGGCATCGTCGCCCAGGTTGGACTGGAAGATTCCGGCGGCGCTGACCGGCAGGAAGTCTTCGTACACCAGCGCCTCGAAATGCACGTGGCCGGCATCGATCAGGCCTTGCAAGGTGGTCGGACGTTCTTGCTGGTCGCGGGCGGCCAGGCCCTTTTCGGTAGCGAAGTAGCGGAAGTACGCCAGCCCTTGCTCGCGCATTTGCGCCAGATCATCCGGGAACTCGGCGAACTGCGCCTTGAGCAGCGCCCTGTAGCGCTCGGCGTTGGCTTCGGCCGGCGCGCCGCCCAGGGCCTCACGGGTGGCGTCGAGCAGGCGGTCATAGAGCTGGCGACCCTTGGGGGTCAGTGCCGCACCGCGTTGTTCGATCTCGCCGAAACGCGCGGTATGGCTGCCTTGCGCATCACTGAAGGCGACCTTTTCCTGCAGGGCCTTGAAGCTGGTCTGGCGCAGCAAGATCGGGTGTCGGCGGGTGGGCGGGCCTTCGACCACAGCCTTGGGCGGAATGCCTTTGGCCGGCATGCCCACCTGGATGGCGTCGATGTCCAGGGTACGTGGGGTCAGGTGGTTGATGTGCGGGCCCTTGAAGGCCACCACGTCGGCGATCAGGCGGTGCTGGTCGTGTAACTGCTGGTACTGCTCGGCCGTGACGGTGGCGTCCTGGTGCCAGCGGAAGGTGTGCAGCGCCTCCTGCACGAAGGTCTCGGCGTCGCTGGCGCTCAGGCCCCCGTCGCGCTCGCATTGGGCGATCAGCTCCCGCACACGCGGGGTGAAGATCTTGCGCTTGGCCAGGATGCCTTGGGCCAGCTCGCGCAACTGCGGGTTGTCGATCAGCTCCAGGCGCAACAACGAGGTGAACACACGGAACGGGCTGATGTGCAGGGACTGTTCGTGCACGGCACGGAACGCGGTGGAATGCACAGGCACCCCGGCGCTGCTCAGGTCGTAGTAGCCGACCGGCTCCATGCCCATGACCGCGAACAGGCGGGCGATAGTGGCCAGCTCCTCGGCGGTGCCGACGCGGATGGCGCCGTGGCGCTCCTGGTCGAGGCGCTCGATTTCACCGGTCCAGCGCAGGGCCTCGGCGACCTTGGGTTGCTGGGTCATGACCTGCTGGTTGATTTCGCTCACCAGCTCCAGCAGCGTGCCGTACAGGGGCACTTCCTGTTTGTACATGAGGGACATGGCGGCAGAGAACTGCGCGCGGATGCTGTCGGGGCTGACGAAATCGTGGGCGGGCATCGCTAGCTTCCTGAGGGTGAGTGAGTACCCTTACATGAAAGCTGGGAATGCACTTTCCCCACAAGCGAAAAAAAGTGCAGGTGTCATTCCTTTTTGGATCGACCTTTTGGCTGCGAATCCCTTGCCATCATTGAGGTGGTTTCTTCGCGGGTAAACCCGCTCCCACAGGTACAGCGGTGATAGTGAGACCGCTGGAGAACTTGTAGGAGCGGGTTTACCCGCGAAGAAGCCACCGCGGAGCACGACCGCTGCCCGCACGATCGAGCCCCACCTATCAGCCTTGCAACTGCTCTCTGATCCACTCCACCAACGCCCGCACCTTCGGCACCTCCGCCGCATGTTCGGCGAATGCCAGGTAGTGTGCGCCGTTGCTTTTCATCGCATGGTTCCAGGCCATCACCAGGCTCCCGTCGGCCAGTTCCTTGGCGACCAGGTAGCGCGGCACCAACGCCACGCCGCAACCGGCCTGTGCCGCGCTCAGCGCCATATAGAAGGTGTCGAAGCGCGGCCCGTGGTAGCTGTTGTCGGTGTGCAGCCCTTGCTCCAGGAACCACTCGTGCCAGGCTTCCGGGCGTGAGGTGCTTTGCAGCAGCACCAGTTGCGCCACCGCACTGGCGTCCTTGAGCTCGCGGCCTTGCAGAAGCTCCGGCGCGCACACCGGCACCACCTCTTCGCCGAACAGCTCCACGCAGGTGGCGCCCGGCCAGGTGCCCTGGCCGTAGAAGAACACCGCGTCCGCCGACCCCTGGAGCAGGGCGAAGGGTTCCATCTCGTTGCGGATGTCCAGGTGGATGTTCGGATAGCGTTTGCCGAAGCCTTTGAGGTGCGGAATCAACCAGCGCACGCCAAAACTCGGTTGGGTGGCTACCTTCAATACTTCGGTCTGCTCGCCGTAGGTCAGGACGTAGCGGCTGGACATGTCCACCTGGGTGAGGATCTTGTTGACCTCGGCCAGGTACAGCGAGCCGGCTGGCGTGAGCTGCAGCCGTCGGCGGATACGCAGGAACAGGTGGTGGCGCAGCATCTCTTCGAGCTGCGCGACCTGCTTGCTGACCGCACTCTGGGTCAGGTGAAGCTCTTCGGCCGCACGGGTGAAACTCAAGTGGCGGGCTGCGGCCTCGAAGCACTGCAGGGCGGTCATCGAGGGTACCAGGCGTTTGGACATAGCGGTCTCTACGGCAGGATGATCATTACCTGACGGAATGATATGCGGAATAAAGGTCGTTTGTTGCGCTAGTGTGATCGGATTAATACTGATCCACATCAGGTTTTCAACCCTCCACCCCCTGTAGGAGAAGCACATGGTCGCTGGATTGCTCGAGCGCCTTGGCGTTGCCGCCGAGGCTTACACCCAGGGTGACTACCCTGTTCACACCCCGATCGACGGTAGCCAGATCGCCTCGGTGAAACTGCTCGGCAAGGCCGAGACCACTGCTCGCATCGACCAGGCCCACAAAGCCTTCGAAGCCTGGCGCAGCGTGCCGGCCCCGCGCCGTGGCGAGCTGGTGCGTCTGTTCGGCGAAGTGCTGCGTGCACACAAGGCCGAGCTGGGCGAACTGGTGTCCGTCGAGGCCGGCAAGATCACCCAGGAAGGCCTGGGCGAAGTGCAGGAAATGATCGATATCTGCGACTTCGCCGTTGGCCTGTCGCGTCAGCTGTACGGCCTGACCATCGCTTCCGAGCGCCCAGGCCACCACATGCGTGAGACCTGGCACCCGCTGGGCGTGGTCGGCGTCATCAGCGCCTTCAACTTCCCGGTCGCAGTCTGGGCGTGGAACACCGCGCTGGCGCTGGTCTGTGGCAACGCCGTGGTGTGGAAACCGTCCGAAAAGACCCCGCTGACCGCCCTGGCCTGCCAGGCCCTGTTCGAAAAAGCCCTGAAAGCCTTTGGCGATGCGCCGCAAGGCCTGAGCCAACTGGTGATCGGCGGCCGCGAAGCCGGCGAAGCCCTGGTGGACGACCCGCGTGTGCCGCTGGTCAGCGCCACCGGCAGCACCCGCATGGGCCGCGAAGTGGGCCCACGTGTGGCGGCCCGATTCGGCCGCAGCATTCTGGAGCTGGGTGGCAACAACGCCATGATCCTGGCCCCGAGCGCCGACCTGGACCTGGCTGTGCGCGGCATCCTGTTCTCCGCCGTCGGCACCGCAGGCCAGCGCTGCACCACGCTGCGTCGCCTGATCGTGCACCGCTCCATCAAGGACGAGGTGGTTGCCCGCGTCAAAGCGGCCTACGGCAAGGTACGCATTGGTGATCCACGTAAGGACAACCTGGTCGGCCCGCTGATCGACAAGCAGTCCTTCGATGCCATGCAAGGCGCGCTGGCCAAGGCCCGCGACGAAGGCGGCCAGGTGTTCGGCGGCGAGCGCCAACTGGCCAGCGAATACCCCAACGCGTACTACGTCTCGCCGGCCATTGCCGAGATGCCGGGCCAGAGCGAAGTGGTGTGCCACGAAACCTTCGCGCCGATCCTCTACGTGCTGGCCTATGACGACTTCGAAGAGGCCCTGCGCCTGAACAACGAAGTGCCACAAGGCTTGTCCTCGTGCATCTTCACCACCGACCTGCGTGAGGCCGAGCGCTTCCAGAGCGCCTCGGGCAGCGACTGTGGCATCGCCAACGTCAACATCGGCACCAGTGGTGCGGAGATCGGCGGTGCGTTCGGTGGCGAGAAGGAAACCGGCGGTGGCCGTGAGTCCGGCTCCGATGCCTGGAAAGGCTACATGCGTCGTCAGACCAACACCGTGAACTACTCGCGCGAGCTGCCGCTGGCGCAGGGCATTGTGTTCGACTGATGGTTTGAGGCTACAGGGCCGGGGGCATGGTCCCCGGTTCGCGGATGAACCCGCTCCCACAGGTACAACACGGTTTTAAGACCTGTGATGTCCCTGTGGGAGCGGGTTCACCCGCGAATGGGCCGCACGGCGGCCCCAACAAGAACAAAATTGCTGGAGCCGGGCCATGTCCGAATTGCGTCAAGAATGTCTGTGGGAGTTCGTCACCAAGCCGACCGTCGTTGCCCAGGCGTTGGCGGGTGAGCACAAGGCCGATGTCTGCGTGATCGGCGGTGGCATCACGGGGCTGTCCGCGGCGATCCACCTGCTCGAACAGGGCAAGTCGGTGATCCTGCTGGAGGCCTGGAAGATTGGCCATGGTGGCTCTGGACGCAACGTTGGTCTAGTCAACGCCGGCACCTGGATCCGTCCCGACGACGTCGAGGCGACCCTTGGCCTGGAGCAGGGCAGTCGCCTGAACAAAGCGCTCGGCGGGGCGCCTGCCGAAGTGTTCGCGATGATCGAGCGTCTCGGCATCGACTGCCAGGCCCAGCACAAGGGCACGCTGCACATGGCGCACAACGCCACCGGCGTCGCCGACCTTGAGGCGCGCCACGCCCAGTGGAGCCGTCGTGGTGCGGATGTCGAGTTGCTGACTGGGGCCCGCTGCCAGGAGTACTGCGGTACCGACAAGATTTCCGCCGCGCTGCTCGACCGCCGCGCCGGCACCATCAACCCCATGGCCTACACCCAGGGCCTGGCCGCTGCGGTGGCACACCTGGGTGGCCGGGTGTTCCAGCAGTCTTCAGTCGAAGGTCTGGAGCGCGACGGCGATGGCTGGCGAGTGAATACCGCGCGTGGTTCCGTGCGCGCCGACAAGGTGGTGATCTCCACCGGCGCCTACACCGAAGGCGAGTGGAGCAACCTGCAGAAGCATTTCTTCCGGGGTTATTACTACCAAGTGGCCTCCAAGCCACTGCAAGGTGCTGCGGCCGACAAGGTCCTGCCCCACGGCCAGGGCTCCTGGGACACCCGCACCGTGCTCAGCAGCATTCGCCGCGATGATCAGGGCCGTCTGCTGCTCGGCAGCCTTGGTCGGGTCGACAACAAGCCGGCGTGGTTCGTGCGCAGCTGGGCCGACCGCATCCAGAGCCATTACTACCCGGAGCTGGGCAAGGTCGAGTGGGAGATGCACTGGACCGGTTGCATCGACTTCACGCCCGATCACCTGATGCGCCTGTTCGAGCCAGCCCCAGGGCTGGTGGCGGTGACTGGCTACAACGGCCGGGGCAACACCACCGGTACGGTGATTGGCCGTGCCTTCGCCGAGTTCCTACTCAAGGACGACCCGAACAGCCTGCCGATCCCGTTTTCGCCGATGAAACCGGTCAGCGCGCCGTCGCTGCGTACGGCCTTCTATGAGTCGGGCTTCTCGCTGTACCACGCAGGACAATGCCTGCGGGTAGTGTTGTAACCGCCTGGGCTCGTTCGCGGGTGAACCCGCTTCCGTAGGGGCAGCACCGCCCATGTAGGAGCGGGTTTACCCGCGAAAAGAGCCCGCACAAGACTGACTGCTCACTTGTGCAGCCAGCTGAGGAAGCCGCCTTTCTTCACCACCGGCGGTTTCTGCATCAGCAGTGACTCTCGGTTCTGACGACGAAAGCGCTGCAGCTTGGTCAGGGCCGTCTGCACCTCGCCACGCTGGGCTAGGCAACTGCGCACCTGCTCCTTGTCGATGCGATAGAGCAGGCAACCGGTGAGGGTGCGGAATTGCGCCAGGGACTCCTCTTCATCGATCAGCCCTTCGACCCCCAGTACCTCGCCAGGGCCCATGCGTCCGGCCTCGATCAGCCGTTCGCCATCGCGAATCGACGCCGAGACCACGCCGCTGCCGATCACCAGCACATAGTCGGAGTGCTCACCCACGCCCAGGATCACCTGGTCGGCCAAGTACTCCACCGCAGTCATGCGCTGGCTCAGGGCGTCGCGCTCATCGCTGGTCAATGCGCGGAACACCCGCACGTCATCCAGCAGCTCGCGCTGGCGACTGCGAGGGGGCAGGGCGAGGTCGACGTTCCACATCACACCGTTGGCCTCCAGGTGGCGATGGGCCAGGTCGAACAGCTGGTTGCGCACTTCGACCTTGCGGTCCATGGATGCGACGAATGCGCTGGCCTCGTACTCCACCGACTCCAGCGTGGAGGCCTTCACGGTGACCTTGGGTGCCGGTGTCGTGAGCAGCGCGCTGGTGCCTTGCAGGGCTTTCTCCAGCGCATCGAATACCCGCTTGGGGCGCACCTTGGCCGGCACCACCACGCTGACCGACACCCCATGCACGTCCGCCGGTCGGCTGAAGTTGAGCAGCTTGGCCTTGGCCACCACCGAGTTGGGCACCACTGCCAGGCTGCCATTGCCGGTGAGCAGCCGCGTGGCCCGCCAATCGATGTCCAGCACCTTGCCTTCGGTGCCGTCGATGGAGATCGCATCACCGATCTGGTAGGGCCGCGTGGTGTTGAGCACGATGCCGGAGAACACGTCTGCCAAGGTGCTCTGCAACGCAAGGCCAATGACGATGGCCATGACGCCTGACGTTGCCAGCAGGCCTTTGACCGGCAATTGCAGCACATAGGCCGCCGCCGCGATCGCTGCGGCCACGAAGATCAGCGCCCCGAGCACGTCCTGCAGCAACCGCCCGCCATGACCCCCGCGGGCGATCAGCACGAGGCCGAACACCACGGTCACCGTGCGCGCGAAGAACAACCACCAGGCGATCTCCAGCGCGGTGGCCATCAGGTTGCGGGGCACGTCCTCCACCCAGGGCGGCGGTTGCAACGGGCTCATGCCCGCCGCCAGCAGAACCCAGCTGAACAGCAGGAAGATCACCAACCGAGCGCCGATGCGACAGGCCCGGCGCTCGACCGGGATCACCTGCCACAACAGCAGGTCGAGCAGCAGCAGGACGGCGCCGAACAACAGTGGGGAGGACTGAATGAACGCCAGCATGAAAGTCTCGAGAGAGAAGAGGGCTGTGGGGTAGTAAAGAGCAGGTTGAGCGGGCAGGCAATGGATCCCGGCCCGCTATACGCCCATCGCAGACTGCGCCAGCGCCCACGAAAAACCACACCGCGCTGGCGTAGCTTTCGATGGGCTGCAGAGCAGCCCCAAACGTAGAAAGGCTCGCAGAGCGAGTTGTGCCGCGATGCGTCCTAAAAATAGAACGCTAGAGCCAGTTTTCGCTATCTAGTGCTTCAAAGGTGATGTTTTTAATCTGTGCCCATGCAGTCAAGGCAACACCCCCACTCACTACCTGAAGGAACACAGACCATGAGCAAATTCACCTACAACCGCCTGGACAAGAACAACGCTGCCGTACTGCTGGTCGACCACCAGGCAGGCCTGCTCTCGCTGGTACGGGACATCGAGCCGGACCGCTTCAAGAACAACGTGCTGGCCCTGGCGGACCTGGCCAAGTACTTCAACCTGCCGACCATCCTCACCACCAGCTTCGAGCAAGGCCCCAACGGCCCGCTGGTGCCTGAGCTCAAGGCGCAGTTCCCAGATGCCCCGTACATCGCCCGCCCAGGCCAGATCAACGCTTGGGACAACGAAGACTTCGTCAAGGCGGTGAAGGCCACCGGCAAGAAGCAACTGATCATCGCCGGTGTCGTGACCGAAGTGTGCGTGGCCTTCCCGGCGCTGTCGGCCCTGGAAGAAGAGTTCGAAGTGTTCGTGGTCACCGATGCTTCCGGCACCTTCAACGAAATGACCCGCGATGCCGCCTGGCGCCGGATGGAAGCGGCCGGTGCGCAACTGATGACCTGGTTCGGCGTGGCCTGTGAGCTGCACCGCGACTGGCGCAACGACATCGAGGGCCTGGGCACCCTGTTCTCCAACCACATCCCGGACTATCGCAACCTGATGACCAGCTACAGCACGCTGACTGCTGGCAAGTAAGCCGCCTCGCCAGGCGCCGGTTTCCGGCGCCTGGCTTCACCTTGCTCAGGGGAAGGCCGATGAACAACCATACCGTGGTCACGCTGGTCATCCAGCACAAAGTGCGTACCGATGCGCTGGCGCGTTATGAAACCTGGCTGCGGCACACCGTTGGCGTGGCCCGTCAACAGCCGGGGCACCTGGATGTGAATGTGATCCGTCCCGACGACGGTGGCCGTCAGTTCACCACCGTGGTGCGTTTCGCCGAGGCCAGCCAGTTGCAGGCCTGGGTCGACTCCGCCGAGCGCCAGGCGCTGATCGACGAGGTGTTGCCGCTGCTGGAGGAGGGCGACCAGACCCAGGTCCATGACGATCCGGAATTCTGGTTCACGCCGCCCACCAGCGGTGCAGCCCAACCGCCACGCTGGAAGCAGGCGCTGCTGACTTATCTCGTCATTTGCCCGATGACCCTGGTCATCCCGCAACTGCTGGCGCCACTCTTCGCGCGTTTTCCGTCGTTGGGCGGCGCGATCACCAGCAACCTGATCGTCAACCTGTTCGTCATCGTGCCTGTGGTGTTCTACATCATGCCTTGGGTGACGCGCCGCTGCGCGGGCTGGCTGCGTCGCTGACCAGTTGCCGCGCGGGCCGGCGCATCCGTTGCTAGCCTTCACACGCCTGTCGATCACGCACCCGCCGGAGATCACCATGAACCAGGACCCTACCGACAAGAGCCGCCGCCAGTTCCTCGCCACCAGCACCGTGCTGGGCGCCGCAGGTGCGCTCTGGTCCGCACTGCCGTTCACCGATTCCGCTCACGCCGCAATTTCAGGAGATCCCATGACTGCCGACCTCATCCTGTTCAATGGCCGACTGCACACCGTCGACCGTGAGAAGCCCAAGGCCAGCGCCGTCGCCATCAAAGATGGCCGCTTTCTCGCCGTGGGCACCGATGCCGATGCCATGGCGCACAAAGGTGCCGGCACCCAGTTGATCGACCTCAAGCAACGCACGGTCATCCCCGGGCTCAACGACTCGCACCTGCACCTGATCCGTGGCGGCCTGAACTACAACCTGGAACTGCGCTGGGAGGGCGTGCCGTCACTGGCCGACGCCCTGCGCATGCTCAAGGACCAGGCCGACCGCACGCCGAGCCCGCAGTGGGTGAGAGTGGTCGGCGGCTGGAACGAGTTCCAGTTCGCCGAAAAGCGTATGCCGACGCTGGAGGAGATCAACCAAGCCGCGCCGGACACGCCGGTGTTCCTCCTGCACCTTTACGACCGGGCGCTGCTCAATCGCGCCGCGCTCAAGGCCGTGGGCTACACCAAGGACACGCCCAACCCGCCTGGGGGCGAAATCCAGCGCGACAAGTTCGGCAACCCCACCGGCATGCTCATCGCCCGGCCTAACGCCACCATCCTTTATGCCACCCTGGCCAAGGGGCCGAAGCTGCCGCTGGAATACCAGGTCAACTCCACGCGCCAGTTCATGCGCGAGCTCAATCGCCTGGGCCTGACCAGCGCCATCGATGCCGGTGGCGGCTACCAGAACTACCCGGACGACTACCAAGTGATCCAGGAACTGGCCAAGCAAGGCCAACTGACCGTGCGCATCGCCTACAACCTGTTCACCCAGAAACCCAAGGAAGAGCTGGCCGACTTCCAGAACTGGAGCAAGATCGTCAAACCCGGTGACGGCAACGACTTTTTCCGCCACAACGGTGCGGGTGAAATGCTGGTGTTTTCCGCCGCCGACTTCGAGGACTTCCTCGAGCCGCGACCCGACTTGCCGCAGACCATGGAGCAGGAGCTCGAACCGGTGGTCCGTCACTTGGTGGAGCAGCGCTGGCCGTTCCGGCTGCATGCCACGTACAACGAGTCCATCTCGCGCATGCTCGATGTGTTCGAGAAGGTGAACCGCGACATTCCGTTCAATGGGCTGCCGTGGTTCTTCGACCATTGCGAGACCATCACCCCGAAGAACATCGAGCGGGTACGAGCGCTCGGCGGCGGCATCGCCATCCAGGATCGCATGGCCTTCCAGGGTGAATACTTCGTCGACCGTTATGGCGCCAAGGCTGCGGAAAAGACCCCGCCGATTCAGCGCATGCTGGCCGAGGGTGTGCCGGTGGGCGCGGGTACCGACGCCACTCGGGTGTCCAGCTACAACCCCTGGACTTCGTTGTACTGGCTGGTCAGCGGTAAGACCGTTGGCGGGCTGGAACTTTACCCGGAGGGTCTGAGCCGCGAGACGGCCTTGCAGCTGTTCACCCATGGCAGCGCCTGGTTCTCCAGTGAGCAGGGTAAGAAAGGGCAGATCAAGGTGGGCCAGTTGGCAGACCTGGCGGCGCTGTCGCAGGACTTCTTCAGCGTCGAAGAGGACGCGATCAAGGGTATCGAGTCGGTGCTGACGGTGGTCGATGGCAAGGTGGTGTATGCCGCAGGCGACTTCGAGAAGCTCGGCCCGCCTGTGCTGCCGGTGTTGCCGGAGTGGTCACCGGTGGTCAAGGTGCCAGGGCACTGGCGGGCCGGGGCGCCTTTGGCGGCGGCGGTGCACCAGTGCGCCGGGCCTTGTGGCGTGCATGCCCACAGCCATGAGAAGGCGCGCCATTCCAGTGTGCCGGTGAATGACTTCCAAGGTTTCTGGGGGGCCTTAGGCTGCTCGTGCTTTGCCTTCTGAACCAATGGGGGCCGCTTTGCGGCCCCCTTGGTCTTACGCCATATCGCTGACCGCGAACTCTTCGGCCAGATGATCGATCAACGCCCGCACCGACGGTAGCAGCCCCCGCCGTGACGGGAAGATCGCATGGACGATCCCGCAGCGCGGGTGCCAGCCCGGCAACATTTCCACCAGCCTGCCCGCTGCGAGGTCTTCACGCACCGCCACCCGTGGCAAGTGCGCGATCCCCACGCCCTCCACCACGAAGTGGCGCAAGGCGAACAAGTCATCGGTGACCACCTTGGGCGTATGCGCAATCACCAGCTTTTGCGTCATACGCTCGTCCTGGAACAACTCCCACTGATACTCACGCTGCGAACCACCCCAGTGCAGGCTGGGCAATTGGCCCAGCATCTGCGGCTCGAAGTCTTTCGGCAGGCGTTCGAGAAACGAAGGCTGCCCCACCAGGCACTGAGTGCTGTTGCTCAGTACCTTCATCACCATGTCGGTGTTCTCCAGCGGCGGGAAGCGCACCCGCAGGGCGATGTCGAAGCCTTCGTGAAGCAGGTCGACCCGGCGGTTGGTACTCTCGATGAACAACTCCACTTGCGGGTACTTGGCCATGTAGCGGGTCAGCATCGGCCCCACCCAGGCATTGAGCAAGGTGGTGGGGCAACTGATGCGCACCAGGCCACGAGGCTCGCTGCGGTTGCGCTCGATGATCTCGGCGGCCCCCTCGGCCTCCACCCGCATGGCCAGGCAGCGTTGGTAGTACGCCTGGCCGACCTCGGTCAGCGAGCAGTGGCGGCTGGTGCGATGCAGCAGCCGCACGCCCAGGCGCTCTTCCAGCTCGGCGATGCGTCGGCTGAGTTTGGACTTGGGCATGTCCAGGGCCCGGCCGGCCGGCGCGAAGCCGCCATGTTCGACTACCTGGGTGAAGTAGTAGAGGGAGTTGAGGTCTTCCATGGGCATTCTCGAAACGCAGGCGAGGGATTTCGCAGTCTACCGTAGCGAGTCTGTTTTGAGCGGCGAAGACCCATGAATGAGTAGGGGCCGCTGTGCGGCCCATGCCAGGATCAGTCCATCTTCGCAGGCATAGCGGTGCGCTGAGGATATGGCCTACGGCGCATCCGACTCGAACAACCGCTCCAGTTCCTTGCGCGCCTCCTGGGCGGTCTGCATGACCTTGGCCCGGTCATCGCGTACACGGCCTTGGGCTTCGAGCACTTGTTCGTCGTGCTCGGTGAAGCGCTGGATGCGGTCCGCGGCCTGCTCGCTCGACAAGCCCAGGCCGACCAGGGTGCGGCGGCTCATCTCAAGGCTCGAGTAGAAGGTCTCGCGGATCGGCTCGGCGCCGACGTCCATCAGCTTGTGCACGTGCTGGCGATTGCGTGCCCGGGCGATCACCTTCAGGTGCGGGTACAGGCGCTTGACCCGTTCGGCGGTGCGTGTGGTGACCTCCGGATCGTCCGTGGTGATGATGACGTACTCGGCCTCGCCGACCTTGGCCGCATGCAGCACCTCCGGCCGTTGTGGGTCGCCGTAGAACACCGGGGCCTGCTCGAAGGTGCGGGTCATCTCGATGGTGTCCACCGAGGTGTCCAGGGCGATGAAGGGGATCTTCTGCGCCCGCAGGATGCGCGAGACGATCTGGCCCATGCGCCCCATGCCGACGATCACCACCCGCGGGGTATCGGCCTGGATGCTCTTGTAGTGCTCCGGTACTTCTCGGGCTGGTTGCGGGCGCTTGAGCAGGCGCGCGCAGACCAACAGCAACAGCGGGGTGATGGCCATCGACAGGGTGATGGTCATCAGCAGCAGGTCGTGGGTGCGGGCGTCGAACAGGCCCTGATCCTTGCCCAGCTTGAACACCACGAAGGCGAATTCGCCGCCAGCGGCCAGCACCACGCCAAGGCGCAGGGCACTGGCGGTGGTCAGGCCACCGGCCAGGCGCCCGACCAACATCAGCAGCGGCAACTTCACCGCCACCAGCAGCAGCGTCAGGCCGAGCAGTACCAGCGGCATCTCCAGCAACAGCCCGAGGTTGGCGCCCATGCCGACACTGATGAAGAACAATCCCAGCAGCAGGCCTTTGAACGGCTCGATCTGCGACTCCAGTTCGTGGCGGTACTCTGAATCCGCCAGCAGCAGGCCGGCGAGGAAGGCGCCCAACGCCATGGAAATGCCGGCCTGTTCCATGAGCCAAGCGGTGCCGATCACCACCAGCAGCGCGGTGGCGGTGGAGACTTCCGGCAGGCCGGTGCGGGCCACGGTGCGGAACACCGGGCGCAGCAGGTAGCGGCCACCGACGATGACGATGGCGATGCTGGCGAACACCTGTAGGCCATGCTGCAGGCTATCGCCGTGGCTGGTGTCCGGGCCGCTGGCAGCCAGCAGCGGCACCAGGGCGATCAAGGGGATGGCGGCGATGTCCTGGAACAACAGGATGGCGAAGGCCAGGCGCCCGTGAGGGGCATTGAGTTGTTTGCTTTCGGCCAGGCTCTGCAGGCCGAAGGCAGTCGACGATAGCGCCAGGCCCAGGCCCAACACCGCGGCGCTGGAAAGCGACTGGCCGAAACCGAACAGGGCAATCGCGCCGATGATTGCGCCGGTCACCAGCACCTGGGCCAGGCCCACGCCGAATACCGCCTTGCGCATCAGCCACAGGCGCCGGGGCGAGAGCTCCAGACCAATGATGAACAGCAGCAGGACCACGCCGAGTTCGGAGATGTGCGCGACGCTCTCGGTGTCGCGAATCAGCCCCAATGCCTGGGGACCGATGGCCACGCCGGCCAGCAAATAGCCGATGACCGCGCCCAGTTGCAGGCGCTTGGCCAGGGGCACGGCAACGACGGCGGCAAGCAAGAAGATCACCGCAGTTTGCAACAGGCTGGCTTCGTGGGGCATGGCTCGGACTCCTTGAGCGACGAGGGGGTTAGGCAATGGATAGCAGAGGCGGGCATTTTCGTCCTGTGCGATAAACAGGACAATCCCGTCGCATCGGGAAGCATCGTTCCGAAATCGCCACCTTTTTAGGCCCGGGTTTAGCCGCGAACAGGGCGCTGCCCAGTCATCAGGCGCTCGGTCGATACTGGAGTGCTTCGGCCAGGTGCGCACGCCCGATGCCGTCCACCTGTTCAAGGTCGGCCAATGTACGGGCCACCTTGAGCAGGCGGTGGGCGGCCCGCAGGGACAAGGTCAGGCGCTCGCAGGCACTTTCCAGCCAGGCCTGGTCGTCGGCTTGCAGCACACAGTGGCGGCGCAGTCCATTGAGGTCGAGAAAGGCATTGGCGCACCCCTGGCGCCGCTGCTGAAGGTCACGCGCCTGGGCCACCTGGCGGGCGACGCTGGCGCTGGACTCACCGCTGGGCTGGTGGGTCAGTACGGTGCTTTCCCTGGCCACGGTCAGGTGTAGGTCTATGCGATCGAGCAGCGGGCCGGACAGTTTGTTGCGATAGCGCTGGATCTGCTCGGTGCTGCAGCGACAGCGACCGGTGGGATCACCCAGGTAGCCGCAAGGGCAGGGGTTCATGGCTGCCACCAGCTGGAAACGTGCGGGGAAGCGTATGCGATCCTTGGCGCGGGCTACCACGATTTCCCCCGACTCCAGCGGCTCGCGAAGCACCTCCAGTACACGTCGTTCGAACTCCGGCAGTTCGTCCAGAAACAGCACGCCATGATGCGCCAGGGTGATCTCGCCCGGTTGAGGTCGGCTGCCGCCGCCGACCAGGGCAGGGCCGGAGGCCGAGTGATGAGGGTGGCGGAACGGCCGTTGCGGCCAGCAGTCCAGCGGCTTATGACCGCTGACCGACTGGATAGCCGCCACTTCCAGGGCCTCGTGTTCATCCAGCGGAGGCAGCAACCCGGGCAGGCGGCTGGCGAGCAAGGTCTTACCCGTGCCGGGTGGCCCGGTGAACAGGAGGTTGTGCGCACCGGCCGCTGCGACCAGCAGGGCGCGTTTGGCTGCGGCCTGGCCCTGCACTTCGCTGAGGTCCGGATAGGGCCGCTCCCGCAGCAGCAGGCCATTGGCCGCGTAGGGTGACAGGGGCGCCTGGCCATTGAGGTGGGCGACCAGTTCGAGCAGATGACCCACGGCATACACCACCAGGCCGCTCGCCAGGCTCGCTTCCTCGGCGTTTTCCCGGGGCACCACCAGCGCTCGCCCCGCTTCTCGGGCGGCCAGCGCAGCAGGCAGCACGCCCTGCACTGGCCGTAACCCGCCCGACAGCGCCAGCTCGCCGATGCACTCGATATCGCTCAGGGTCGCGACCGGCACCTGGCCGTTGGCGGCGAGGATGCCCAGGGCGATGGCCAGGTCATAACGCCCGCCGTCCTTGGGCAGGTCGGCCGGGGCGAGGTTCTGGGTGATGCGCCGGGCGGGGTAGTCCAAGCCGGCGTTGACGATGGCGCTGCGCACCCGGTCCTTGCTTTCCTTGACCGTGACTTCGGGCAGACCGACCAGCGTCAGGGTGGGCAGGCCGTTGGCCAGATGGGTTTCGACACTGACAGCAGGCGCCAGCACGCCGACCTGGGCGCGGCTGTGGACGAGGGCGAGGGACATGGACACTCCGTGATCGCTTGTAGAAAACCGCTTCCTGCGGTTGGGCAAGCATAGAGCGCCTGGGGAAGGGCTATTGCGAAAGAGTGCGTCGGGGTTTTGCAATGGACGGCCGACGGCCAGCTCGTGTTGTTCGCACCGGCCTGTTCGCGGGACAGGGACAGCGGTGTTCTTGAGGACACCGCAGAACCCCTGCCGGATACCGCGCACGCTGCGGGAAAGGCGATTCGGTGCTCCGATGTATCCCGCAAGGATTCCGGGTGCTATTCCTGAACGGATGGCGCGATCCGGGCTTCCAGCTCGGCCAACTGCTTCTCCAGGGCTTCCAGGCGTGCGCGTGTGCGCGCCAGGACGACCATCTGGCTGTCGAATTCGTCGCGGCTGACCAGGTCCAGCTTGCTGAAGGCGCCTTGCATGAGGACCTTGAACTGGCTTTCCAGTTCGGCGCGAGGTTGTGCGGTGTCGCCGCTGAACAGGCGCGAGGCCTGGTCGCTCAGGGCGTCGAGAAAGGCTTTGGGCGCGAGCATGTTGGGCTGTCCGCTTGAATCGTTGAGAGGTGCGCAGTGTAGCACGCACCCCGATGGCATTTGCCCTGCACATTTTTTGCGCAATCCGGCACGTCGTGCTGCACCGAAGTTGTGCGTCTTTCCCTTGCTGGCGATTGGCCAAATCCCTTGCTCAAACGTAACCGGCTGTTTTTGCTGCAGTTATCCGAAGTGGCAAGGTTTCTGCACAGACCATCGCGAGCCATGCACTGATGCAGTTCTTGTGACCAGGCAGTGCGAGGCTGGAACCAACGGCCCTTTCGACTTCGGCGAGAGGGCTCCGACGACGGGTTACAAAGCCAGGCGCTGCGCTTAGACTTGAGACGGGTTTGTTTTCCTGGGGCAAGTCCACCAAATCGGGAGAAGTTTCATGAAGCTAGTCACTGCCATCATCAAGCCGTTCAAGCTGGACGACGTGCGCGAGTCGCTGTCGGAAATCGGCGTGCAGGGCATCACCGTGACCGAAGTCAAAGGCTTCGGTCGGCAGAAAGGCCATACCGAGCTGTATCGCGGTGCCGAGTACGTGGTCGATTTCCTGCCCAAGGTGAAGATCGACGTCGCCATCGACGACAAGGACCTTGACCGGGTAATCGAAGCCATCACCAAGGCCGCCAACACCGGCAAGATCGGTGACGGCAAGATCTTCGTGGTCAATCTGGAGCAGGCCATCCGCATCCGTACCGGCGAAACCGATACCGACGCGATCTAAGTAACACCGCCTCACAAACCCAACGCCCCAGGAGAAAACAACATGACTCTGCGTAAGATCGCAGGGCTAGGAGCCCTATTGTCCCTCGTAATGCCCGGCCTGGCCTTGGCAGAGGAAGCTGCCCCGGCGTTGAACTCCGGCGATACCGCCTGGATGCTCACTGCCACGGCGCTGGTGCTGTTCATGACCATTCCGGGCCTGGCCCTGTTCTATGGCGGCATGGTCCGCTCCAAGAACGTGCTGTCGGTGATGATGCAATGCTTCGCCATCACCGGCCTGATGAGCATCCTCTGGGTCGTCTACGGCTACAGCCTGGCATTCGATACCACGGGTATGGAAAAGGGCGTGGTCAATCTCTATTCCTTCGTCGGTGGTTTCTCCAAGGCGTTTCTGGCCGGCGTCACGCCCCAGAACCTGACCTCGGCTACCGCGTTGTTCCCCGAGGCGGTGTTCATCACCTTCCAGATGACCTTCGCCATCATCACCCCGGCGCTGATCGTCGGTGCCTTCGCCGAGCGCATGAAGTTCTCCGCCATGCTGGTTTTCATGGGCATCTGGTTCACCCTGGTCTATGCGCCGATCGCGCACATGGTCTGGAGCGGTGACGGCGCGCTGATGTGGGACTGGGGCGTGCTCGACTTCGCCGGTGGCACCGTGGTGCACATCAATGCCGGTATCGCCGGTCTGGTCTGCTGCCTGGTGCTGGGCAAGCGCAAGGGCTACCCCACCACGCCGATGGCCCCGCACAACCTGGGCTATACGCTGATGGGGGCGGCCATGCTGTGGATCGGCTGGTTCGGTTTCAACGCAGGCTCTGCCGCCGCGGCTAACGGCACCGCCGGCATGGCCATGCTGGTCACCCAGATCGCCACGGCGGCGGCGGCGCTGGGCTGGATGTTCGCCGAGTGGATCGGCCACGGCAAACCCAGTGCCCTGGGCATCGCCTCCGGCGTGGTCGCGGGCCTGGTGGCCATTACCCCGGCGGCAGGTACCGTGGGCCCGATGGGCGCCTTGATCATCGGCCTGGCTTCGGGCGTGATCTGCTACGTCTGCGCCACCAGCCTCAAGCGCAAGCTGGGCTATGACGACTCCCTCGACGCCTTCGGCGTGCATGGTGTCGGCGGTATCGTCGGTGCCATTCTCACCGGTGTGTTCGCAGCCCCTGCCCTGGGCGGATTCGGCGCGGTCACCGATATCGCCGCACAGGTCTGGGTGCAGACCAAGGGCGTGCTGTTCACTGTGGTCTACACCGCCATCGTCACCTACGTGATCCTCAAGGTGCTGGACGTGTTGATGGGGCTGCGGGTCAACGAAGAAGAAGAGTCGGTCGGCCTCGACCTGGCTCAACACAACGAGCGTGGCTACAACCTGTAACCGCGACACGCTGGAAAACTTGCCCGGTTCGCCGGGCATTTTTTTGCCTGGAATTCGCTGTTTGGCGAAGAGCAAACGGTTTACCCAGCACGTTCGTGACAGAGGCGTAAAACTTACAACGCGCTGGGCGTTCAGGGAGCTTTGCTTTTTCAACGAGCGCGCTAGAATGCGCGCCGAAGGGTGTTCGATGAGCTGTCCACACACTTCTCCACCCTTTGCTAGGCTTGCCAGTAGCGCATGGCCAGCAGGTGCTGCCGGCGCTTTTTTCCGGCCGATGGCTCGATGATTTTTCAGGCTCTGCCAGGAGCAGGGCCTGTTGGGCGACAGTCTCCACATCAGGAGAGGGACGCCCGGGCAGTGGCCAACCCACGGCCAGTTGAATTTTCACTGGTGGCTGCCGGTCTACGGCTCCACTGGTCTATAACTAACCTGCTTTTCGCAAGTCATGAGGTAGAACATGAGCGACGACGATCTGGAAAATGACGACCTCGAAGTAGGCGATGAAGACGAGGCCGATGAGGGCCTCGAAGCTGCGGCTGACGACGGCGCGGAAGACGCCGGCGAAGACGACAGCCCCGCACCTGTAGCCAAGGGTAAATCCAAGGCGGCGGTCTCGGTGGACGAGATGCCAAGCATGGAAGCCAAGCAGAAAGAGCGCGATGCGCTGGCCAAGGCCATGGAAGAGTTCCTTGCGCGTGGTGGCAAGGTTCAGGAGGTCGAAGCCAACGTGGTCGCCGATCCGCCCAAGAAGCCGGACAACAAGTACGGCAGCCGCCCTATCTGAGCGGCTGAACGCAAAAAAGCCCGCCGTCGCTGCGGGCTTTTTTGTGGGCGGGGAAATGGGACCACTCTGCGGTCCTTTCGCGGCGCAAGGCCGCTTCTACAGATTGGCGTCGTGCCTGCGATGGGGCGCAACGCGGCCCTGATCAGCGCCAGCGCGACAGAACGTCCGGCAACTGCGACAACCGCTGGATCTGTGCATCCGGCGCCTGCTCACCCGCCCAGTCCTTGCCCTGGGGGTTGAACCACACTGCCCGCAACCCGGCGCGTTGGGCGCCTGCGACGTCGTCAGCGGGATGGTCGCCGATGTGCACCGCGGCATCGGCCCCGACTTCGCCTCGGCGCAGGGCTTCCATGAACGGCGCGGGGTCCGGTTTGCCGATGCCCAGGTCCTCGGCGCACAGGGCGAACTTGAAGTAGTCCGCCAGCCCCAGGCGTCGCACGTCGGCGTTGCCGTTGGTGACCACGCCGAGCATGTACTGGTGGCGCAGGATCTCCAGCACCGGCTGTACTTCAGGAAACACCTCCACTTGATGCCGGGCGTGCAGGAACACCTCGAAACCTTCGTTGGCAAGCTCAAGGGCCTGCTTCTCGCTGTAGCCGACGTCTTCCAACGCATGGAACAGCACGCGGCGGCGCAGGGCACTGATGCGGTGCTTGAGGCCCGGTTCGGCCTGCACCAGGCGCTCGCGGATGGCGAACAGGTGCTCGACCGGCACGCCGCCCAAGATCGGGGCATTGGCCGCGAGCCAGTCGCGCAGGACGATTTCGGCGCTGGCGATCACCGGTGCGGTGTCCCACAGGGTGTCGTCCAGGTCGAAGGTGATCAGCTTGATGCTCATGAGTCTGTGCCTTTGCTGCGTTTGGCCCGAGGATGGGCGCTGTCGTACACCGCGGCCAGGTGCTGGAAGTCCAGGTGGGTGTAGATCTGCGTGGTGCCGATGTCGGCGTGGCCAAGCATCTCCTGCACCGCGCGCAGGTCCTGGGACGACTCCAGCAGGTGGCTGGCGAAGGAATGGCGAAGCATGTGGGGGTGAAGGTGCTGGCCCAGCTCGCGTTCGCCCGCGGCCTTGACCCGCATCTGGATCGCTCGTTGGCCGAGGCGGGTGCCTTGGCGGGTCAGGAACACCGCGTTGTCCCGAGGCGCGCTGATGCCGCGCAGTTTGAGCCACTGCTGCAGGGCCTCGCGGGCCTTGCGTCCGACCGGCAGCACACGCGATTTGCCGCCCTTGCCATGTACCTGGACCAGCCCGGCGGTGAGGTCCAGTTGGTCCAGGTCAAGATTGGTCAGCTCCGACAGGCGCAGCCCGGACGAGTAGAAGAGCTCGAGAATGGCCTGGTCGCGACGGGCAATGAAATCATCGTCCACGCCACCGTCGAGCAACTGCAGGGCGCGATCGGTGTCCAGGACCTTGGGCAGGCGGCGCTCGCCCTTGGGTGCGGTCACGCCAATGGCCGGGTTGTGCTGACACAGGTCTTCGCGGTTCAGGTAACGGTACAGGCCGCGCACCGCCGAGAGCAGACGTGCCAGGCTGCGGGCGGACTGGCCATGCTGATGTAGACGCACCACCAGCTGGCGCAACTGCGGGACCTGCAGCGCATTCCAGTCGTCAATGCCCTGGGTGTTGCAGAACTCGATGACGTTCTGCAGGTCGCGACGGTAAGCCAGTTGAGTGTGCTCGGACGCCTGGCGCTCATTGCGCAGGTACGCGCAATAAGCCTCCAGCTGGCGCTCCATCAGCGCACCGGTCGCAGGGTTTGGGTGAAGCGTGGGACGACGCGGCCGAGCACTTCGGCGATGTAGCCCAGGAACAAGGTGCCGACGCTGCTCTTGTAGTGCTGTGGGTCGTGGCTGCCGATCGCCAGTACGCCATGCAGCCCTTGGTATTCGAGCGTGGCGACTGCGCTGGAGCCGACTTCTTTGCGCTGCTCGTCGCCGAACAGGAAAGCCAGCTCATGCTCGCGCAGGTTGCCGCTGACGGTCTTGCCGCTGCCCAGTAGCGCGCCGATGGCCTGTTGCGCCTCCCCGTTACTGGCCCAGCGCCCGACCGGGGCTGCGCTTTCGCCAAAGAGGATGAGGCTGACGAACGGCACCTGGAACTCCTGACGCAGGCTGTCCTCGACGGCCATGACCACTTCCTCGAGGCTGCCCGCGTCGAGCAGGTCGAGGATCAGGCGACGGGTCTTGTCGAACAACCGGTCGTTGTCCCGGGCCACGTCCATCAATTGCGAGAGGCGATGACGCATCTCGATGTTGCGGTCGCGCAGCAACTTGAGCTGGCGCTCCACCAGCGACACGCTGTCGCCGCGCTGGTGCGGGATTCGCTGCTCGATCAGCAGCTCGTCGTGCTCGGCGAAGAAGGTCGGGTGGGCGCGCAGATAGGCGACCACGGCTTCGGCGTCGAGGTTCTGCTCGGGTACAACCTGGGGCTGATCGGTCATGGCAGTTACTCGTTTAGAGACGAACCTGTCCTTCGTACACGCGAACGGCTGGGCCGGTCATCAGTACGGGCTTGCCGGGGCCGGCCCATTCGATGTTCAGACGGCCGCCCGGCAGGTCGATGCTCACCGGAGAGTCCATCCAGCCTTGGCTGATGGCTGCTACCGCGGCCGCGCAGGCCCCGGTGCCGCAAGCCTGGGTTTCGCCAGCACCACGTTCCCAGACCCGCAGGTTGGCGTGATGACGGTCGACGACCTGGATGAAACCGGCATTGACCCGCTGCGGGAAGCGCGGATGGTGTTCGATTTTCGGGCCCAGCTCATGCACCGGGGCCGTGCGCACGTCATCGACACGCAGCACCGAGTGCGGGTTGCCCATGGACACGGCGGCGATCGAATGGACCTGGCCGTCGACTTCCAGTGGGTAGTTCAGGGCCTGTTCATCGGCGACGAAGGGAATCTCGGTCGGGACGAAGCGTGGCGGGCCCATGTCGACACACACCTGGCCGTCGTTGCGCACGTCCAGCTCGATGATGCCGCCCTTGGTTTCCACGCGGATGCGCTTCTTCGCGGTCAGGCGCTTGTCCAGCACGAAGCGGGCGAAGCAGCGCGCGCCGTTGCCGCACTGCTCGACCTCGGAGCCGTCGGCATTGAAGATCCGATAGCGGAAGTCCACATCCGGATTGCTCGGCGCCTCGACGATCAGCAACTGGTCGAAGCCGACGCCGGTATTGCGATCTCCCCACTGCTTGGCATGCTTGGGCTGGATGTGCGCGTGCTGGCTGACCAGGTCCAGGACCATGAAGTCGTTGCCCAGCCCGTGCATCTTGGTGAAACGCAGCAGCATGGGCTCACTCCGGCAGCAGGCTTTCGCCGGCGAACAGTTCGGCAATGGTTTCACGGCGACGGACTTCGAAAGCCTCGTCCCCATCGACCAGCACTTCGGCGCAGCGGCCACGGGTGTTGTAGTTCGAGCTCATGACAAAACCATAGGCGCCAGCGGACTGAACGGCCAGCAGGTCGCCTTCAGCCAGGTTCAGGACGCGGTCCTTGGCCAGGAAGTCGCCGGTCTCGCAGATCGGGCCGACCAGGTCATAGCTGCGCCCTTCGCCTGCACGTGGCTTGACCGCGCTGACGCCCATCCAGGCCTGGTACAGGGCCGGGCGGATCAGGTCGTTCATTGCCCCGTCGATGATGGCGAAGTCTTTGTGTTCGGTGTGCTTGAGGTATTCGACGCGGGTCAGCAGGACGCCGGCATTGGCGACGATGTAACGGCCCGGCTCGAACACCAGGGCCAGGTCACGCTCGCCGACGCGCTCGCGGATGGCCTGGATGTAGTTCGACACCAGCGGTGGTTCTTCGTCGCGGTAGCGAACGCCGACACCGCCGCCCAGGTCCAGGTGACGCAGGTGGATGCCGCATTCGGCCAGGCGGTCGACCAGCACCAGCAGGCGGTCCAGGGCATCGAGGAAAGGCTCGACGGTGGTCAGCTGGGAGCCGATGTGGCAGTCCACGCCCACCACGTCCAGGTTGGGCAACTGCGCGGCGCGCACGTAGATGGCCTCGGCGTCGGCGATGGCGATGCCGAACTTGTTTTCCTTGAGACCGGTGGAGATGTACGGGTGGGTACCGGCGTCGACATCCGGGTTCACGCGCAGCGAGACCGGGGCGATCTTGCCCATCTCGGCGGCCACCACTTGCAGGCGTTCGAGCTCTTCGGTGGATTCGACGTTGAAGCAGTGCACACCGACTTCCAGCGCGCGGCGCATGTCGTCACGGGTCTTGCCGACACCGGAAAACACCACGCGATCGGCGCGTCCGCCAGCGGCCAGCACACGCTCCAGCTCACCGCCGGAGACGATGTCGAAGCCTGCGCCCAGGCGCGCCAGGACGTTCAGCACGCCCAGGTTGGAGTTGGCCTTGACCGCGAAGCAGACCAGGTGCTCAGTGCCTTGCAGGGCGTCGGTGTAGCTGCGGTACTGGGCCTCGATGTGGGCGCGCGAGTACACGTAGGTCGGGGTGCCGAAACGTTCGGCGATGGCCGACAGGGCCACGCCTTCCGCGAACAGCTCGCCGTCGCGGTAGTTGAAAGCGTCCATTGGATTTCCTTAGTACTGCGCGGGCTGCGACTCTGGCTGGGCGGGTTCGGCAGGCTCGAGCGTCTCGGCCGGTTGAGCCGGCTGGGTCGCTTGATGCTGGTGCGATTTGCGGGCGTCCTTGCCGTCCTTGCCGTCTTCAGGCAGGTACAGGGGGCCCTTCTGACCGCAGGCCGAAACGAGGCAGGCAACCGCGACCAGCGCCGCGAGGGAGGAAATCAGGCGCTTCATTGGCGAATCCTTTGAAATATGCAGTATTGCGCCCGAGTATACCGAGCGCCTGCTGGATTGCCTATGCAAGGACCGGTCCGCCTGGCGGAGGGCCACCCCCCGAGTTGATTTGGCTATTCTTGTCCGGTCAGCGATGCCCAATCGCGGGCAAGTCCGCGCCTGCAAGACGTAACGCAGGCCTTGTAGGCGCGGGCTTGTCCCGCGATTGGGCCAGTATGGACTGGCGCTAACCTTTGCATTCCCGGCACGTCGCCCGTATCTTGCCCGGCTTGCCGTAAGCAGCCAATTTCGAGGTTCCTGCAATGAGTTTGAGCGAAGCGCGTTTCCATGATCTGGTCGACGCGACCCAACAGGCCCTGGAAGACCTGTTCGATGAGAGCGGCCTGGACGTGGACATGGAGAACTCCGCCGGGGTGCTCACCATCAAGTTCGACAGCGGCAGTCAGCTGATCTTCAGCCGTCAGGAGCCGCTGCGCCAGCTGTGGTTGGCCGACCGTTCCGGGGGGTTCCACTTCGACTACGACGAAGAGAGCGGCAAGTGGGTCTGCGAGAAGAGCGAGGAGCTGCTGGGCGAGATGCTCGAGCGTATCGTCTGGGAGCGGGCCGGCGAGAAGCTGGACTTCGACGAGATCTGAGATGAGTGACCAACCCCGGCCGCCCAAGCCGCTCTACAGCAATGTCAGCCCGGCGGTGCCGTCGCCCTGCATCAGTGTGTGCCGGCTCGACGAGCGCCGGGTCTGTACGGGATGTTTTCGGCATGTCGAGCACATACGCGAATGGCGTTCGGCCGACGACGAACGGCGTCGGCAGATCTGTCACCAAGCCCAGACCCTGCGCGAGCAGCACATCGGCCATTGACGGACCGGGCTTGAGTATTTGTCCGACTGTGGTAGTGTCGGGCTTGCGTCGATGACGCCAAAAGCATTCACAAACCCCGCCCTTGGGCGGGGTTTTGCTTTATCTGCCTGTTAAAAAGGAGTCTGACTGGATCATGAGCACCAAGCCTTCCCTCATCCTCACCCGATTGGACGTACAGCGTCTCGAGCGCCTGATCGACAGCCTCGACGAAAGTACGCCGGGTGTGCTCGCCCTGCAGGACGAGCTGGACCGCGCCGATCAGGTGGTCGGTCACGAGGACGTCCCGGCCGGTGTAGTGACCATGAACTCGCGCGTGCATTGCCGCGAGGAGGCCAGTGGCAAGGACTATCACCTGACCCTGGTCTATCCGAAGGATGCCGGCCCCGAGGGCAGTGTCTCGATCCTGGCACCGATCGGCTGTGCGCTGCTGGGGTTGTCGGTGGGCGACCAGATCGACTGGCCGGCCCCAGGTGGCAAGACCCTCAAGCTCAAGCTGCTGGCGGTCGAATACCAGCCGGAAGCGGCGGGCGACTACGACCTCTGAGACACCCTGGCGGGTTCACCGTCTTGCATTGCCTGGCCGGGCCCTTTCGCGGGTAAACCCGCTCCCACAGGCTTGAGTCGTTCGCACAAGTCGATACATGCAGGTTCCTGTGGGGAGCGGGTTTACCCGCAAAGACGATGGCCGACTCACCGCCATATCCTCGGCCCGTCCGCGCGGGCCTCAGAGTTCCAAGGTCGCCTGCAGCTTCTCGAGCCCCGCATTGAGCGCTTGCTCCAGCTGGGTTTTGTACCGCAAGTAAAGCGCCGTGGAGCCTTGGTCGTCGCCTAGCAGTTCGGACAGGTCCAGATCGGTGATATAGCAGCGATAGCCGCCCGCGCTACGCCGTTGCCCCAGGATTTGCCGAGCGACCATGGCGTACAGCTGGTCGCCATGCTCCAGCTCGGAGAACTCCTGCTGGTTGCAGTAGAGGGTGATGTGTACCTCATCCGACGCGCTGGCCTGCAGGATCGCCTGGACTTCATAGTACGGCTGGCCGGCGCCTTCGCGCGGTGCCGGGCGTGGCTCCAAGCTCCGCGCCTTGCCAGGGCTCGATGGCAGCAACTGGTAATACAGGATCTCCAGCGATGTCTGCTGCAGGCTGTCCAGTGGCAGTTGTGCATCGTGTCGCATCAGCACAGAGCGCAGGAAGCGTTGCAGTGGCAGCAACAGGTGTGCCTCGTCCTGCAACGGCAGGCGCTGGTGCCACAGTGCGTTGTGCTCATCCAGCACGTACAGGTCGGCCCACCCCTCCAGCAAGCGATAGAACACTTGCAGGCAATCGCGGCGGCCCTGTTCCAGTACCAGCGGCAGGTCATGGTCCTGCAAGGCATTGGCGTCCAGATGCAGTGGGCTGTACTGGCCGCGCTCCTCGCCCAGACAGCCGATGACCGCGTCATGGTCGGACAGGGTGGTCAGGGTGACTTGCCCTGGTTGCAGCGCCAGTACGTGGGTGTGCTGCGCCACCTGGAGCAGGTAGCGGTGGTTGAGGTTCTGCTCCAGCAGCAATTGCGCCGTGTCGAAGACTTCCTCGACCCGCAGGGCGATGGCCTGGGCGCGATTGCGGCAGAAGCAGCGCACCCGTAGCCGAGGGCGTTGAACGCGCTGGCCGAGGCCGTTGAGGAGGTCTCGCAGGCAGCGCACCAGCGCGTGCTCGCCGTCATAGCGCTGGACCAGCACCTCGTTCCAGCTGTTGAGGGTGATCTGGTCGAGCGTCAGCACGAGGTTCTCGCGGACGCCGGCGTAGCTCAGCGAGTCGGTGCGTTCGGTGGTCATCAGGATGTTCAGGTCGCGGTGATGACGCAGCGGGTCGACGCCGACATTGACCAGCAGCAGGATCTCATCGGCCACGCTCGGTTGCAGCAGGCGGACCTCGCTCACCGTCTCCAATGGCAGCGGGATGCTCTGCTGCAGGCTGCCCAGCAGGTTGAACAGCTCAAAGTCGGTCAGGTCGCTGTCGCCGGGATGCAGGGCCAGGCGCGTGGTGTTGTCGATCACGCCATTGCGATGGGCCCAGGTGAGCAGTTCGAGCAGCTCGCGGCAACGCTTGATGGGGCTGAAATGCTCCCATTCGTGTACGCCCAAGTTGCCGTTGTACAGGCCCCAGTGGGTTGTGCCCGGCTCCTTGCGGTTGGGTGACTGGACCAGGGTCAGGGTGTCTTCGGCCAGGTCTGGTGCGATCCCGGGGTTGATCACTTCTATCTTGCCCGCCCGGCGCTCGAAGGCTGCGTACAAGCGACGGCCCAGTACATTGAGGTCGCGCTGGTCGGCACGACTGCTGGCGCTCTGGTCGCGGGCGAATTGGGTGAGGAAGCGATAGCTGTGGTTGAGCTCGGTTACCAGCTCACGACGTTCGGCGGCCACCTGGCGGACTTTCCATTGGGCGCGGGTGTCGAGCATGGCCAGTTGGCGCTCGTCCCAGCCCCACTCATCGGCCAGGCGTGCGAGTAATTGGCGCTGCCAGCCGTCGGCGCGGGAGCGGCCGAACTCGCTGAGTTTCTTGTTCACTTTCAGGTACAGGCTGCGCCGCACCAGCTCCAGGCGGGTGGTCTCACCCCGTTGTTGCAGGTACTGCTCGATGCGCCGGTAGACCATCACGTAGGGGTCGAGTGCGTCGAGGTCCAGCTGGTTGGCGAACACCGCCTGTTTGTACTCCAGGCTCAGGCAACGCACATCGGGGTGTTCGCTGGCGTAGACCTCGGTGAGCAGCAACTTGAGCAGTGACTTGTAGGGTGAGTCGATACCTTTGAACAACTGCCACAAGCCGGCACCGACGAACTCTCCGGGCGGAATGTGCGCCAGGTGGCCGAGGTCCAGGTCGTCCTCGGCGCGGATGAAGCGCTTGGACAGCAGGGTCTGGGTGTAGGCCTGGTAGTTGTGCTCCTCATACACGGGCACCAGCCACCACAGGGGCGTGCGCCCGGCCAGCCAGATCGCGGTGCGATAGAACTCATCGAGCAGCAGGTAGTGCTGGGTGGTTCCGCAGTCGTCGGAGCTGAGTTCGCCCTCGCGTTCGCCCTGGACGAAGCCCTGGGGTTCGATGAGGAAGAGATGCGCCTCGGCGCCCTGGCTGGCGGCCCAGGCCTCCAGAAGCTGGCATTTTCGCCGCAGCTCGGCCAGTTCGTCTTCCCGCAGCCCTGGGGCGTGACACACCCACAGGTCCATGTCGCTTTGCTCGGCCTGGGCCAACGTGCCCAGGCTGCCCATCAGGAACAACCCATGAATCGGCTGGGGCGAAGTGCCGTGGCGGGGTTTGTAGGTGAAGGAGCGGGCCAGGCGCTGGGCTTCGGCCAGCAGATCAGGGCCTGGCTCGAAGCCCGAAACCCCCGCCGGCGTCGTACCCGAGACATAGCCAGGGAGCACGGGATGGTTGACGTGAAACAGCAGGGGCAATGCGGTCAGCACCTGCTGTTGACGGGTGGACAGGCCTTCCAGTGCGCGCGCCAGGCGGCCCTGGTTCAGGTGCAGAAAGCGCGCACGCAGCTTCGCCAGTTCCTTGCGGTCGATGCCTTGCTCGAGGTCGGGGCGGATTTCGTGGGGGCTGTTCATTGCGCACTCAGGACAGGGCCAGGGAAGCATCGGCGAGTTTAGCCTGAGTGATGGGGTCGGATAAGCAGAAACTGTTTTCTTGACGTCATTTCCCCGTCATCGCATGCCTTGTGCACAGCCGAGCCCGCCCCGACGCAGGCGAATCGGGACGGGCTTGGCTGCAAAGGGGCGGCGAAAGGTTCAGGCTGGCTGGGCGGCCTTGAGGATGGTCAGCACTTGCTGGACGCTCTGGGCGGCATCCAGCCCCAAGCTGGTCAGGTAGCCACCATCGGGCTGGTCGGTGAGTTGTTTGTCGTACAGGCGGCGGGCGGCGGCCACCAGGGCAGGGGCAGCGTTGCTGTGGACCTTGATGCCTTCCTGGTGGGAATCCAGGTTGAACAGGGAGAGGACTTCCAGTTCGGCGATCAGTTCGGGGGTAAAGGACATGGCGACTCCTGACTTCCAGACAAGGACGGAGGCACCGTGGTCGGTGCCTGATCCTGGAGTGTAGTCAGGCTTCGTCGTTGTCGCCTTGATCTGCTTCAGGTGGCAGCTCGGGCAGGGCGCGCAGGGCGTTCTCGTACCACTCGCCGTTGAAGGGACGGTCCTCGTCGAGCATGGCATCGATTTCGATGGCCAGGACATGGGCCATGAGGTTGAGAATGTCCTCTCGCTCATAGCCGACCAGGGTCAGCTTGTTGAACGTGGCCTTGGCCGCCGGCGGCTCGCCGCTTTCGATCTGGTTTTCGATGGCCTGGGTCAGGGTTGCCTCGACGAAGGCTTCCTCTTCGTTGTTGTCGATGTCGCTGGGCTCGCTCATGGCAGTGCTCCTGGGGTGGGATGCACAGTGTGCCATGCCTGCGCAGGCGATGCCTGGTCATCGACCGGGCCGATGATGCTGGTCAGCGCCTGGGGATGGGTCTATAAAAGCCGGGCCATCCCCACACGGCCTGGAGGCTGTAACAATGCTCAAGCTTCACGGATTCGCGGTCAGCAACTACTACAACATGGTCAAGCTGGCCCTGCTGGAAAAAGGCCTGCCATTCGAAGAGGTGCTGTTCGTTCCCAATCAGACCCCGCAGGCGCTGGCCATCAGCCCACGTGGCAAGGTGCCGGTGCTCGAGACCGAGCACGGCTTTCTCAGCGAAACCACAGTGATCCTCGACTACATCGAGCAGACCCAGGGTGGCAAGCCGCTGCTGCCGGCAGATGCCTTCGCCCAAGCCAAAGTGCGCGAGCTGATCAAGGAAATCGAGCTGTACATCGAGTTGCCCGCGCGAACCTGTTATTCCGAGGCTTTCTTCGGCATGGCGGTCGAGCCGCTGCTCAAGGAGCGCGCTCGCACCGAGTTGCTGGCCGGCTTTGCCACGCTCAAGCGCAACGGCAAGTTTGCCCCGTATGTGGCGGGCGAGATGCTGACGCTGGCCGATCTGATGTTCTGCTTCTCGGTGGACCTGGCCTGCGCGGTGGGCAAGAAGGTGCTGAACGTCGATTTTCTGGCGGAGTTCCCGCAGGCCAAGGCGTTGCTGGAGAAACTGGGGGCGAACCCGCACATGGCGCGGATCGTGGCGGACAAGGAAGCGGCGATGCCGGCATTCCAGGAGATGATTCGTAGTAAACGCTGAGAGAAGAACCGGCCATATGCGGCCATGAGTAGCGGGTTCGCAAAGTCTGGCACCGGCTGCACCGGTGTTCGCGGCGGTTCGACGCCTTGATGAACCCGCTCCCACAGGTTTTGCGTTGCTCTGACTGCCGCCGCTGGACTTGTAGGAGCGGCTTCAGCCGCGAAACAGACGGCGCGGTTCTGGCGCCGGCTTTGCCGGTGTTCGCGGGCAAAGCCGGCGCGAGGTGGCTTAGCGTGAAGCCAGAAGCGCTTTGCCGCGCGCCACGGCAGCGCGCACCTGGGCAGGTGCGGTGCCGCCGATGTGGTTGCGCGCGTTGACCGAGCCTTCCAGGGTCAGCACGGCGAACACGTCCTGCTCGATCTGGTCGCTGAACTGGCGCAGTTCGTCCAGGCTCATCTCGGCCAGGTCCTTGCCGGTGTCGACGCCGTACTTCACGGCGTGACCAACGATCTCGTGGCAGTCACGGAACGGCAGGCCGCGACGGACCAGGTAGTCGGCGAGGTCCGTGGCGGTGGAGAAACCGCGCAGGGCCGCTTCACGCATGATGGCGTGCTTGGGCTTGATTGCCGGGATCATGTCGGCGAACGCGCGCAGGGAGTCGCGCAGGGTGTCGGCGGCATCGAACAGCGGCTCTTTGTCTTCCTGGTTGTCCTTGTTGTAGGCCAGCGGCTGGCCTTTCATCAGGGTCAGCAGGCCGGTCAGCGCGCCGAACACGCGGCCGCTCTTGCCACGTACCAGCTCTGGGACGTCCGGGTTCTTCTTTTGCGGCATGATCGAGCTGCCGGTGCAGAAGCGGTCTGGCAGGTCGATGAACTGGAACTGCGCGCTGGTCCAGAGCACCAGCTCTTCGGAGAAGCGCGACAGGTGCATCATCGCCAAGCTCGCCGCAGCGCAGAATTCGATGGCGAAGTCGCGGTCCGAGACGCCATCCAGCGAGTTGCCGGCCACGGCCTCGAAGCCCAGCAGCTTGCAAGTCAGCTCACGGTCGATCGGGTAGGTGGTGCCGGCCAGCGCGGCGCTGCCCAGGGGCATGCGGTTGGTGCGCTTGCGGCAGTCGACCAGGCGCTCGTAGTCGCGGCTGAGCATCTCGAACCAGGCCAGCAGGTGATGACCGAAGGTCACCGGCTGGGCGGTCTGCAGGTGGGTGAAGCCGGGCATGATGGTCTCGGCTTCACGCTCGGCTTGCTCCAGCAGGCCCTGTTGCAGGCGAGTGATCTCGGCCAGGATCAGGTCGATCTCGTCGCGCAGCCACAGGCGGATGTCGGTGGCCACCTGGTCGTTGCGGCTACGGCCGGTGTGCAGCTTCTTGCCGGTGATGCCGATGCGGTCGGTCAGGCGTGCCTCGATGTTCATGTGCACGTCTTCCAGGTCGACACGCCAGTCGAAGCTACCAGCCTCGATCTCGCCCTGGATGGTCTTCAGGCCATCGATGATGGCATCGCGCTCGGCGTCGGTGAGTACGCCGACCTGCGCCAGCATGGTGGCGTGGGCGATCGAACCCATGATGTCGTGGCGGTAGAGGCGCTTGTCGAAATCGACCGAGGCGGTGAAACGGGCGACGAAGGCGTCGACGGGCTCACTGAAGCGGCCGCCCCAGGACTGATTGGTCTTGTCGGTGCTCATGGATTCACTCGTTGAAGGCGTGAACGAAAAAGTGGCGCCGATCATAGCAGGGTTGGAGCGCGCGCCGCAGGGCGCTGGTCGAGAGAAATCTCGCAAAACGCTGGGTGAATCGGTAGGTGGGGATATTCAACGATTGAACGGCAGTGTTCCACGGACCGTCTACAGTTGGACAGAGGACTGGCGGCGAATCTGCCGGGCCAGTGAATCTTTGGCCGTCGCATCGGTCTAGAGCGTGACCGCGTGTCGGTCGCCCTACACTTTGTCTACGCTATACCCATGCGAGACTCACTCAGGAATCCAGCGTAATTATGAATGTCCTGATCGTTGATGACGAACCCCTGGCCCGTGAACGCCTGACCCGGATGCTTGGCGAGCTGGAGGGCTACACCGTGCTGGAGCCCAGCGCCACCAACGGCGAGGAGGCCCTGGCCTTGATCGACAGCCTCAAGCCCGATGTGGTGCTGTTGGACATCGGCATGCCTGGCCTGGATGGCCTCCAGGTCGCCGCCCGGCTGTGCGAACGCGAAGCACCACCGGCGGTGGTGTTCTGCACCGGTGACGATGAGTACGGGAGCCAGGCCTTCCGGGAAAGCACCCTGAGCCATGTGACCAAGCCCATCCAGCCCCAGGCCCTGCGCGAAGCCTTGCGCAAGGCCGACAAGCCCAACCGCGCCCAACTTGCCGCGCTCACCCGTCCGGCCAATGAAGGCGGCGGCCCACGCAGCCATATCAGTGCTCGAACCCGCAAGGGCATCGAGCTGATCCCCTTGCCCCAGGTGATCTACTTCATTGCCGACCACAAGTACGTGACCTTGCGCCATGAGTCAGGGGAGGTATTGCTGGACGAGCCCTTGAAAGCCCTCGAGGACGAGTTCGGCGAGCGCTTCGTGCGCATCCACCGCAATGCCCTGGTCGCCCGGGAACGTATCGAGCGCTTGCAGCGCACGCCGCTTGGGCACTTCCAGCTGTTCCTCAAGGGGCTCGATGGCGATGCGCTGACGGTCAGCCGTCGGCATGTGGCGGGCGTGCGCAAGATGATGCAGACGCTCTGAACCGGCGGCTGTCGGCCAGGGAAGGCCGGGTGATGACCTGAATCTGCTAGGTGCGCTGGCGGAGCTGTTATCATCGGCGGCATTTCTCCTGGATCGGGGCGTTCCATGTCCACTCGTGAAATCCGCATTGCCACCCGTAAAAGTGCCCTGGCCCTGTGGCAGGCCGAATATGTCAAAGCCCGACTGGAAGAGGCCCATCCCGGTCTGGTCGTGACCCTGGTGCCCATGGTCAGCCGTGGCGACAAGCTGCTCGACTCGCCGTTGTCGAAGATTGGCGGCAAGGGCCTGTTCGTCAAGGAACTGGAAACCGCCCTGCTCGAGCACGAGGCCGACATCGCCGTGCATTCGATGAAGGACGTGCCCATGGACTTCCCTGAAGGCCTGGGCCTGTACTGCATCTGCGAGCGCGAAGACCCGCGCGATGCGTTCGTTTCCAATAATTTCGCCAGCCTCGATGCACTGCCGGCCGGCAGTATCGTCGGCACCTCCAGCCTGCGCCGCCAGGCCCAGTTGCTGGCACGCCGCCCGGACCTGCAGATCCGCTTCCTGCGCGGCAACGTCAACACTCGCCTGGCCAAGCTCGATGCCGGTGAGTACGACGCCATCATCCTCGCCGCGGCTGGCCTGATCCGTCTTGGTTTCGAGGACCGCATCAGTTCCACCATCAGTGTCGACGAGAGCCTGCCCGCCGGTGGCCAGGGCGCGGTGGGCATCGAATGCCGCAGCGCCGACCACGCGATTCATGCCTTGCTGGCGCCGCTGCACCACGCCGACACCGCCGACCGGGTGGTGGCCGAGCGGGCGTTGAACAAGCGCCTGAACGGCGGCTGCCAGGTGCCGATCGCCTGCTACGCGGTACTCGAAGGCGAGCAGCTGTGGCTGCGTGGCCTGGTGGGCCAGCCCAGCGGCGGTACCTTGCTGGTGGCCGAGGCCCGAGCCCCGCGTACCCAGGCCGAAGCGCTGGGCGTGCAGGTCGCCGAAGACCTGCTTGGCCAGGGCGCCGAGGCCATCCTCAAGGAAGTCTATGGCGAGGCTGGCCACCCGTGAGCCCTTGGCGCCTGCTGCTGACCCGTCCTGAAGAGGAGTGCCAGGCGCTGGCGCAAAGCCTCGCGCAGGCCGGGATCGCCAGCAGCAGCCTGCCGTTGCTGGCCATCGAACCGGTGGTACTGCCGGCAGGGCAGTATCAGCACCTGGCGGACCTGCACCTCTACCAAGTGATCATCGTGGTCAGCAAGCCCGCCGCCCGCCTGCTGCTCGAGCGCCTGGACCAGGCAGGCCTGCAGCCGCCGCGACAAGGCTGGTTCACCGTGGGGGCTGCAACCGCGCAGGTGCTCCAGGCGCAGGGCTTAAAAGTTGACTTTTCGGCGCAAGGCGATGACAGCGAGGCCTTGCTCGCGCTGCCGGTCCTGCGCGAGGCTATGACCCGGGTCGCTACCCCCCGCGTTTTGATCGTGCGGGGCGTCGGAGGTCGCGAACTGCTGGCCGGGCGTCTTGGAGAGCAAGGTGCTAGTGTCGATTATCTGGAACTGTATCGACGCAACCTGCCGGTGTATCCGGCCGGCACCCTGCTGCGCCGCGTCGAATCGGAACGCCTGAACGGCCTGGTGGTCAGCAGTGGACAGGGGCTGGAGCACCTGTTGCAGCTGGCGGGCGCCGACTGGCCACGCCTGGCGCACCTGCCGTTGTTCGTGCCAAGCCCTCGGGTGGCCGAACAGGCCAGGGCGTTGGGCGCCCAACAGATTGTGGATTGCCGTGGCGCCAGTGCCGCGGCCTTGATGGCAGCTGTGCAGCGAAGTGCTGCACCTGCCGACTAAGGCGCTAAGCTCAATGCGATGCGCCCCCATGCAAAGGATGGATACGTGAGCGAAACTGTCTTGTCCAACAACGAACAACCCACGGCGTCCGAGGCGCCGGAATCCACCTCCGCCACGCCTGCCAAGCGCTCTGGCAACGGCCTGGCACTGTTGGCCCTGCTGCTCGGCGCGGCTGGGGTCGCTGTCGGGGGGTGGGGTGTCTGGCAGGTCCGTCAGCTGCAAGGCAGCGAGCAGGGTCAGGGCCAGCACCTGCAGGCCCTGAACGAGCGCACCGAGACGTTGCAGCAACGCGAACAGCAGATCAGCGCGCAATTGGCCACCCTGCCGGCGGCCAGCGAGCTCGAAGACCGCCGTCGCCTGGTGGCGCAACTGCAGGGCGATCAGCAACGCCTCAGCCAACGCCTGGAAACCATACTGGGCGAGAGCCGTAAGGAGTGGCGCCTGGCCGAGGCCGAGCACCTGCTGCGCCTGGCGACCCTGCGCCTTTCTGCGCTGCAGGACATTGCCAGCGCCAAGGCGCTGGTCGAGGGTGCGGACGAGATTCTTCGCGAACAAAGCGATCCAGGGGCTTTCGCTGCCCGCGAACAGCTGGCGCGTAGCCTCGCGACCCTCAACAGCACCGAGCAGCCGGACCGCACCGGTTTGTTCCTCAAGCTTGCCGCCCAGCGCGAGTTGGTCCAGCAGCTCAGCGCCCAATCGCCTGAATTCGAAACCAAGGCCGACGCTCTGGGCGCCCTGACCGCCGATGGTGATGGTGCCAGCCGCCTGTCCCAGTGGTGGGCGGAGATTTCCAAGTACTTCCAGATCGAGTTCAATGCCGACGACAACGTGCGGCCGCTGCTGTCCGGGCAATCGCTCAACCAATTGCGCCTGGCGCTGAGCCTGACCATCGAGCAGGCACAGTGGGCGGCGCTCAATGGCGAAGCGAAGGTCTATACCCAGGCCCTGGACGATGCCCGTAGCGTGCTGCTGGCCAATTTCAACGCCGACAACCCGCAGAGCAAGGCCATGCTCGCCAGCCTCAACGAACTGGCCGAGCAGCCGGTCTCGGTGGTCACGCCTGACCTGTCCGAGAGCCTGGCCGCCGTGCAGGCGTACATCCAGCGTCGCCACCTGCCGGCCGAAGCCGAAGGAGGCAAGCCATGAAGCGTGTCTACCTGCTGGCGGTGCTTGCCATCGTGGTAGCCGCGGCGCTGGGCATCGCGGTCGCCAAGCACAGCGGCTACGTGCTGGTCGCCTATGGTGGGTTCCGCTACCAGTCCGGGCTGTGGGCGGCATTGGCGGCGCTGGTCGCCATTGTCCTGGTGCTCTGGCTGGTGCGTTACCTGATCGGCCTGGTGCTGACGTCGAGCGGCGTGGTCAACCCGTGGTCGCGGCGCAACCGCAGCCGCCGTACCCGCATCGCCATCGAGCAAGGGCAGTTGGACCTGGCCGAGGGTCGCTGGGCCAGTGCCCAGCGTCATCTGCATCGCGCCGCCGAGGCTGAGCGCCAGCCGTTGCTCTACTACCTTGGCGCTGCCCGCGCCGCCAATGAATTGGGCCGTGCCGAAGACAGCGACAATCTGCTCGAGCGCGCCCTGGAGCGTCAGCCCCAGGCCGAGCTGGCCATCGCCCTGACCCATGCGCAATTGCAGATGGACCGCGGCGACATCGGCGGTGCCCATGAAACGCTGCTGGCCATGCAGGAGCGTCACCCTCACAACAACCAGGTGCTGCGCTTGCTGTATCGCCTGCATGTGGAGCAAGGCGACTGGTCGGCCTTGATCCGTCTGCTGCCGGAGCTGCGCAAGGGCAAGGTGCTGCCAGCCAAGGAACTCGCCGATCTGGAACAACGCGCCTGGGGTCAAAACCTCGGTCTGGCGGCGACTCGCGGGGAGGATGCCCAGGCTGCCCGCCAAGCCCTCGAGCGGGCCTGGCAACAGCTCACCGCCGCCCAGCGCCAGGAGGCGCAATTGGTCTCGGCCTACGCTGAGCAACTGCGCCAGCTCGGAGCCCAGGGCGAAGCCGAACAGGTGCTGCGCACGGCGCTCAAGCGTCAGTACGAAAGCCATCTGGCTCGTCTGTATGGTCTGGTGCGCGGCGATGACCCGGCCCGTCAGTTGCAAACCGCCGAAGGCTGGCTCAAGGATCATCCACAGGATCCGAGCCTGCTGCTCACCCTGGGTCGCCTGAGCCTGCAGAACCGCCTGTGGGGCAAAGCGCGGGATTACCTCGAAAGCAGCCTGCGCATGGAGCGCAATCCGGAAGCCTGTGCGGAGCTTGCCCGCCTGTTGGCCGGGCTGGGTGAGACCGAGCGCAGCAACCAGTTGTTCCAGGAGGGCCTGGGCCTGCTGGACGAGCGCCTGTTGGCTCTGCCGTTGCCCGAGGGCGTGCGAGCCTGACCGAACCAGGTACCCACGCCGAGCCGTGGGTACCTGGCGCTGTAACTTCTCTTGTTAGGGTGACGGGATTTATGCTGGCTCTCTTCGGAAATCTCCTACACAAAGTTGCAGACTTTCCTTTTTCAATCAGGGAGTTGTCTCTCCTGTAGCGCCTTGAAACAAAGCGCCTCTTTCCACTACCGTTCCGGGCTACTTCATTTGACCCGGGACCCACTCGCTCATGCTGCCGGCCCGCTTGCGCACCTTTTTTCTCATTGGCGGTTTCGCCTCGGCGGCGGTCCTGCTTGCTTCGTTCTGTCTCGAAAACACCCTTGGCCTGGTGCCCTGTTCCCTGTGCTTCAGTCAGCGTTTGCTGCTTGGGCTGTACGCAGGGGTAAGCGTGTGCGCGGTGCTGCACTCGCCGGGCATGGTCGGCAAGCGCAACTATGCGGCGCTGGCGCTGGGTTGTTCGGTGATTGGGGCACTGCTGGCATCCCGGCATGTCTGGCTGCAAGGTGCGGGGCTGACAGCCGACGCCTGCCAGATGCCGTTCGGGGGGTTGCTGGAGCAGTCGTGGGACCAGGCGTTGAGGATGTTGGTGCTGGGCGGCCCCGACTGCACCTCGCTGACCTGGAGCTTCATCGACCTGACCTTGCCGGAGTGGAGCCTGCTGGCATTCCTGTCGCTATCGGCCCTTCCACTGAGCTGGTTGCTGGGCTACCGCATGCGCCAACTCGGCAAAGTTTGATCCACGGCAAATCGTCTCGGGATCGCACGACCAGCGGTGCCCTACCTGGGTATTAAACACTTGTATGAACTTTGTCCACTGCGTACCTTGAAGCCCAGCACGTGCGGGAATAATCTCGCAGCACGCATACCGAAAACACAACTGCTCGATGCCGTCCTGCTGATGTCACCTTTGTGCCGCGGTATTAGCGCACGAGGTGCAGCGGCATCTACCCAGAAGGGAAGAGATCGCCATGCTCGATAGTTGTCAGAACGCTCAGGAACGCTGGGGTGGGGTTCACAAGCTGATCGACCGTTGGCTCCAGGAACGGGCGGAGCTGGTCCAGGCCTTCCGCGCCTTGCGTGACGCCAAACCGGCCTTCGCCGACAAGGACAAGAACCGCGACTTCTGCGCGGTGCTGGTCGACTATGTTTCGGCGTGGCATTTCGAAGTGAGCGAGCAACTGGTCACGGAGGCCAAGGCGTTCGGTGACGAGGGTGCCCTGCAGCTCGCCGAACAGATCAATCCTCGGATCAACGACATCACCCAGATTGCACTGGCCTTCAACGACCATTGCGAAAAGGGCGAGTGCAAGGACCCCGAGCGGTTCTCCAAGAAACTGGGCGAGCTCGGCAGCCTGCTGCATGAGCGCTTCGAGCTCGAGGACTGCCTGATCGAGGTGCTGCACAACGCGCACAAGGAAGAGGGCGCGGTGCAAGCCTGAGGGTAGGCGTCAGTCGGCCACCGCCAGCAGTTCGATTTCGAAGACCAGGGGGGTGTAGGGCGCAATCAGGTCGCCCGCACCTTCGGCTCCATAGGCTTGTGCCGACGGGATGACCAATCGCCACTTCGCCCCTGCCTTCATATGCGGCAATGCCACTTGCCAGCCTTCGATCACCGAGTCCAGGTTGAACCATTGGGGCTGCTGGTTCTGATCGAACACCGAGCCGTCCGGCAGCTTTCCTGTGTAGCGCACCTGTACCTTGCCACCGGCTTTGGGTGAGCTACCCGTGCCACGTGCCAGTTCGGTGTAGAGAATGCCTTCGGGCAACTCGTGGACGCCGGCACGTGCGCGCTCGTTGGCCAGGAAGCGTTTCTCCGCAGCCAGGCTCTTGTCGACCTGAGCCTGTTCAGCGGCCGCGCTGGCTTGTTCTTCGTGCTGCTGGAGGATGGCTTGCATGCGCGGCTTGTCGAGCTTGAGGGGCTGGCCCTGATAGGCCTGGCGCAGGCCTTCGACCAAGGCATCGAGCTCGAGGCCGGGCACTTCGTCACGCAGGCGCTCACCCAGGCTGGCGCCGAGGCTGTAGGCCAGGTCGTGCTTGGAGGGGGACGCTTCAGGGGTGGCCCAGGCCAAAGGCGCTGCCAGGCACAGGCCGAGAATAAGGTAACGAGGCACGGTCAACTCCTGCTGCGATGAGCGCAAAGTATGCCAGCCTTGTTGGCCAACGATGTGTAAATATCAGCAACACTTTATTGGGCAACTACACTTGCACCGAGCTGCAAGATAACAACTTTGCCCAGGCATGCAACGCGGCGCCAACAATACTGTCCACATGCCCTAGCGGCGGTAGCAGCAGAAGCATAGTATGAGCCGCAATCTCGTCAGCCAGGAGGTAAACCATGTCGGCCAAGAAGAAGCCAGTCAGTACGCCGTTGCACCTGCTCCAGCAACTTTCGGGTAGTCTGCTCGAACATTTGGAAGATGCCTGCTCGCAAGCGCTGGCGGATGCCGAGAAACTGCTGGCCAAGTTGGAAAAACAGCGTGGCAAAGCCCAGGAAAAACTGCACAACGCACGCCTGAAGTTGCAGGACGCCGCCAAGGCCGGTAAAGCCAAGGCTCAGAGCAAAGCGCAAAAAGTATCCGGCGAACTTGAAGAGCTGCTTGATTCGCTCAAAGACCGTCAAACGCAGACCCGCACTTATATTCAGCAACTAAAACGCGATGCCCAGGAAAGCCTGAAACTGGCCCAGGGCGTGGGCAAAGTGCGCGAGGCCGCCAGCAAGGCGCTCGATCAGCGCGCGACCGCTGCCAAGGCCCCGGCCAAGCCGGCTGCGACCAAAGCCGCTGCCCGTCCGGCGGCCAAGACGACTGCAAAACCAGCCGCTAAACCGGCCGCCGCCAGACCCGCTGCTGCCAAGGCTGCCGCTGCCAAATCCGCTGCCAAGGCACCTGTGAAAGCGGCTGCCAAGCCTGCGGCCAAAGCGCCGGCCAAAGTCGCCGCCAAGCCTGCAGCCAAGGCCCCGGCCAAGGCCGCCGCCAAACCGACTGCTGCCCGTACCGCCGCTGCCAAGCCGGCCGCAAAACCTGCTGCTGCCAAAGCCACCGCCAAGCCTGCTGCCAAAGCCGCAGCGGCCAAACCGGTTGCCGCCAAAACTGCAGCTGCCAAGCCAGCCGCCAAGCCCGCAGCCAAACCGGCCGCAGCCAAGGCCACTACCGCCAAACCGGCGCCAACCAAGACCACTGCCGCCAAGCCCGCGGCTCGCAAGGCCCCGGCCAAACCCGCGGCAGCCAAGCCTGCCGTCAGCAAGCCTGCGCAAACCAAGCCCGCCGCACCGGTGACCAGCAGCCCAGCGCCAGCGACCAACTCGGCAGCGCCTGCCGCCACGTCGCCGGCACCTGCCAGCACCCCGGCTCAGTCGGCTCCTTCGGCCTCCTGAAGCCCATCGGCCGCGACGCGCAGCTCACGCAGCGCGTCGTGGTCGCGGGCTTGCTCGGGCACCAGCCACTGCAGCCAGTCGCCGGGCGGGTCGTTCGAATCCGCCGGCCAGCTCCCCGCACACGCCTGCAGGCGCGCCAGCAAGGTGCGCTCGGCTTCCAGCTCCAATCCCTTGACCTGCTCACGTAGCGACGCCAGTTGCGCATCGCCTTGCGCCGCTTCGCGCCATCGTTGACGCAACACCCTCAGCGGAACCACGACCTGCTGCTGCCATGGGCCGGCAATGGCTTGTAGCGAGGCTGCGCGCGTGGCATCGGGTGCGACACGGCGGGCCTGCAGCCAGGTCCCGCTAAGCAGCAGGCAAACATCAGCCCCCAGTTCTTGCAGCGCAAGGCAGGCCGCTTCGACCCCAGGCCGTCGATACAGCGCCAGGGCGTGGTTCCACAATTCGTTTTGCATGTTCGGACTCGCCAGTGGTCAAGGTGGCCTGTGTGCCCAGAAGGGAAGCTGATAGACTCCGCGACCATCATGATCAGACTATCGAATCTCACTTTACAGCGTGGTCCGCAGCGCTTGCTAGAAGGCGCCGAGATGACCCTGCATGCCGGTCACAAAGCCGGCCTGATCGGTGCCAACGGCGCCGGAAAATCCAGCCTGTTCGCCTTGCTGCGCGGTGAGCTGTCGCCTGATGCCGGCGATTGCCAACTGCCCGGCGACTGGCGCATCGCCCACATGCGTCAGGAGGTCGATACCCTCGATCGTCTGGCGGTGGACTATGTGCTCGACGGCGATGTGCGCTTGCGCAAGATCCAGGCTGACCTGGCCATCGCCGAGGCGGCCCACGACGGCACCGCCGTGGCGCGCCTGCACAGTGAGCTCGACAGCGCCGACGGCTATACCGCCGATGCCCGCGCGCGCAAGCTGCTGGCAGGTCTGGGTTTCACCACCGAACAGATGGACCGGCGCGTCGGCGACTTCTCCGGCGGTTGGCGGATGCGCCTGAACCTGGCCCAGGCCCTGATGTGCCCATCCGACCTGTTGCTGCTCGATGAGCCCACCAACCACTTGGACCTGGACGCCATCCTCTGGCTGGAAGACTGGCTCAAGGGCTATCCGGGCACGCTGCTGCTGATTTCCCACGACCGCGACTTCCTCGATGCCGTGGTCGATCACGTGCTGCATGTCGAGCAGCGCAAGCTCAACCTCTACAAAGGCGGCTACAGCGCCTTCGAACGCACCCGTGCCGAGCGTCTGGCCCAGCAGCAACAGGCCTATGAGAAGCAGCAGGCCCGCCGTGCGCACATGGAGAAGTACATCGCCCGCTTCCGCGCCCAGGCCACCAAGGCCCGTCAGGCGCAGAGCCGGATCAAGGCCCTGGAGCGCATGGAGGAGCTGTCCGCCGCCCATGTGGACTCGCCGTTCGACTTCGTCTTCCGCGAGTCGGAGAAAATCTCCAGCCCGCTGCTGGACCTCGCCGAAGGCCGTCTGGGCTATGGCGACAAGGCGATCCTGGAGAAGGTCAAGCTGCAACTGGCGCCCGGTGCGCGCATCGGTCTGCTGGGCCCCAACGGCGCCGGCAAGTCGACCCTGATCAAGAACCTCGCCGGTGAGCTCGAGCCCATTGGCGGACGCCTGGTGCGGGGCGAGAACTTGGCGGTGGGCTACTTCGCCCAGCACCAGCTCGACTCCCTGGACGACAAGGCCAGCCCCTTGCTGCACCTGCAACGCATCGCACCGGCTGAGCGCGAGCAGACCCTGCGCGATTTCCTCGGTGGGTTCGATTTCCACGGCAACCGCGTCGACGAGCCGGTGGTGAACTTCTCTGGCGGCGAAAAGGCGCGCCTGGCCCTGGCGTTGATTGCCTGGGAACGCCCGAACCTGCTGCTGCTCGACGAGCCGACCAACCACCTGGACCTGGAGATGCGCCTGGCCCTGACCATGGCCCTGCAGGAGTTCAGTGGCGCGGTGGTGGTGGTTTCCCACGACCGTCACTTGCTCAAGAGCACCACCAACGACTTCCTGCTGGTGGCCGATGGCAAGGTCGAAGCCTTCGATGGTGATCTGGACGACTACAGCCGCTGGCTGATCGACTATCGCCAACGCAGTGCGCCGGTCAGCAATGCCCCGGCCAACCCGGACAAGACTGACAAGAAGGCCCAACGCCAGGCCGCTGCGGCCTTGCGCCAGCAACTGGCGCCGCACAAGCGCGCCGCCGAGAAGCTCGAAGCCGATCTGAACCAGGTGCATGGGCAACTGGCCGAGATCGAGACGGCATTGGGCGACGGCGGCCTGTACGAAGCGTCCCGCAAGGACGAACTGCGTGACCTGTTGGCCCGCCAGACCAAGCTCAAGCAGCGCGAGGGCGAGCTGGAAGAAGCCTGGATGGAGGCGCTGGAAACCCTCGAGGCCATGCAGGCCGAGCTGGAGGCGTTGTCCTGATGGAGGAGCTGCGCTCGCTGCTGCCAGGGCAATGGATGGACGCGTTCTGGCTCGGGCTGCAGATCCTGCTGATCCTGATCGCCGCGTTCATCCTGCAGCGTGTGATCGCGCGGGGGCTGAGCCGGCTGGGCAACCGCTACCCGCTGCCGGCAGAGCTGCTGGTACCGGTGCGCGGTGGTCTGCGCTGGCTGATCATGGGCAGTGCACTGTTGTTCGTGCTGGAGCGCATGGGCGTTTCGGCCACGGTGCTGTGGACGGCGCTGTCAGGCTTCGTCGCGGTGGCGGCGGTGGCGTTTTTCGCCATCTGGAGCGTGCTCTCCAACCTGCTGTGCGCGGTGCTGATTTTCACGGTCGGGCCGTTTCGCATCGGTGACGTGGTGGAGCTGGTGGACACCCTCGACAAGCCGGGAGTCAAGGGCCGGGTGATCGCCATCAACCTGCTATACACCACCCTGATGGAAACCCCCGAGGCGGGCGGGGCGCTGGTGCAGGTGCCGAACAGTCAGTTCTTCCAGAAAGCGGTGCGCCGTTGGCGGGGGACCGAGGTGGTGGCCGTGTCCAAAGGCGAGCCGGTCGAAGCGGATTGACCCGCTGACGGTGTTGATTTCTTCGCGGGTAAACCCGCTCCCACAAGTTTCACCGGTGCTCCAACAATGCCGATGTACCCGCGATCAGGCCCCAGGCTGAGCTCGGTAGGAGCGGGTTTACCCGCGAAGCAGCCAGCGCCAGCCCTGAAATAAACCACAAAAAAATCGCTGGTGATTTTTTCACCAACCCCTTAGCTTAACGTTTTGCAACAAATGTTCGAGCGAGGTGTGCGATGTCGATGGAAACCTGGTTGGCCTTCTTTGCCGCGTGCTGGGTCATCAGCCTGTCGCCGGGTGCCGGGGCCATCGCCTCGATGTCCAGCGGGCTGCAGTACGGGTTCTGGCGTGGGTACTGGAATGCCCTGGGCCTGCAACTGGGTCTGATCGTGCAGATTGCCGTCATCGCCGCCGGTGTGGGCGCCATCCTCGCCGCCTCGGCCACCGCCTTCCAGCTCATCAAATGGTTCGGCGTCGCTTACCTGGTGTACCTGGCCTACAAACAGTGGCGCGCTTTGCCCATGGACATGAGCGACACCTCGGGCGTGCGGCCGATCGGCAAGCCGATGAGCCTGGTATTCCGCGGCTTCCTGGTCAACGTCAGCAACCCCAAGGCACTGGTGTTCATGCTCGCGGTGCTGCCGCAGTTCATCAACCCTCATGCCCCGCTGGTGCCTCAGTACCTGGCCATCACCGCCACCATGATCACCGTGGACATGCTGGTCATGGCCGGCTACACGGGCCTTGCAGCCCGCGTACTGAGGTTGCTGCGCACGCCCAAGCAGCAAAAGCGCATGAACCGCACATTTGCCGGCTTGTTCATTGGTGCGGCGGCGTTTCTGGCCACCTTGCGTCGCGCGCCGGTCTGAACCTTTCGCCGCCCCCACAGGCTCGTCGCTGAGCGTGTGGGCGCCTGCGGCGGGGGTCAACGCGGTTTATCGACCAACCCCTTGAGCAAGTCCACCGGCAGCGGGAACACGATGGTCGAGCTCTTGTCCCCGGCAATCGTCCCCAGGGTCTGCATGTAGCGCAGTTGCATCGCCCCCGGCTCCTTGCCCAGCATCTGCGCCGCCTGCATCAGTTTTTCCGAAGCCTGCAGTTCACCCTCGGCATGGATCACCTTGGCCCGCCGTTCGCGCTCGGCCTCGGCCTGGCGGGCGATAGCGCGCACCATCGAATCATTGAGGTCGACGTGCTTGATCTCGACGTTGGCCACCTTGATGCCCCAGGCATCGGTCTGGGCGTCGAGCACGTGGCGGATGTCTGAGTTGAGCTGCTCGCGCTCGGCCAGCAGTTCGTCCAGTTCATGCTTGCCGAGCACCGCGCGCAGCGTCGTCTGGGCCAGTTGGCTGGTGGCACCGAGAAAGTCCTCGACCTGGATGATTGCCTTCTGCGGATCGAGCACGCGAAAGTACAGCACGGCGTTGACCTTGACCGAGACGTTGTCGCGGGTGATCACGTCCTGGGGCGGTACGTCGAGTACCACGGTGCGCAGGTCCACCCGCACCATCTGCTGGATTCCCGGGATCAGAATGATCAAGCCCGGCCCTTTGACCTGCCAGAAGCGGCCCAGCTGGAACACCACGCCCCGTTCGTACTCGCGCAGGATACGCAGGGCCGACAGCAACAACAGGCCGACCACTGCCAGCAAGGCGCCAAAACCGAATTGAACGAACATCATCACTCTCCTTGCGCGGCGGGCGCGGTGGCACTGACCTCCAGCATCACGCCATGGCGGGCCGTCACGCGCACCTGTTGCCCAGGCTGCAACGGGGTCGCGCACTGGACTTGCCATTGTTCGCCCTGGGCCTGTACCGAGCCGCAGAACGGGTTGCCTGCCATCACCTGGGTCACCGTGACCAGGCTGCCTACCAGCCCTGCGTCGCCGCTGACCAGGGCCCGTCGTCGGGCCTTCAGGGCCATGCCCGCCACCCCGCCGAGCAGCAGCGCCGAGACCGCCGCCAAGGCGACGATCAGCGCCAGGGGGATGCCGAAACCGGGCGCGTCGGTGTCCATGAGGATGACCGCCCCGACCACGAACGCGACGATGCCGCCAAAACCGACCACACCGAAGCTCGGCAGGAACGCCTCGGCGATCATGAACGCCACGCCCAGCAGAATCAGCGCCACGCCCGCATAGCTCACCGGCAGCAACTGCATGGCGTACAGGGCCAGTAGCAGGCAGATACCGCCGATCACCCCGCCGACCCCTGAGCCAGGGCTCATGAATTCGAACAACAGGCCGTAGATACCGATCATGATCAAGATCAGCGCCACGCTGGGGTTGGTGATCACCGCCAGCAGGCGGGTGCGCCAATCGGGTAGGTGTTCGATGATCACGGCGCCGGCAGTTTGCAACTGACGCGGCTGGCCGGCGGCGACGAGGGTCTTGCCGTCGAGCTGATTCAGCAGTTGCGGCAGGTCGTTGGCCATCTGGTCGATGACGTTCAGGCGCAGCGCCTCGCTGGCCGACAGGCTCACGGCTTCGCGCACGGCCTTCTCCGCCCAGTCGGCGTTGCGCCCACGCAGTTGTGCCAGGCCGCGGATGTAGGCTGCGGCATCGTTGACCTGCTTGCGCGCCAGAGGGTCATCCGGTGACGGTTTGTCGGCGTCGGGCTTGCCCGGTGGGGCTGCATCGATCTGCACTGGCGTCGCGGCGCCCAGGTTGGTCCCTGGCGCCATGGCCGCCACATGGCTTGCATAGAGGATATAGGTGCCGGCGCTGGCCGCCCTGGCGCCGCTGGGGGCGACGAAGCTGGCCACGGGCACGGGGCTTGCGAGAATCGCCTTGATGATCTGGCGCATGGCGCTGTCCAGCCCGCCGGGCGTGTCCAGGCGAATCACCACCAGTTGCGCGTTCTGCGCCTGCGCCTGTTCCAGGCCGCGTATCACGTAATCGGCGCTGGCCGGGCCGATGGCGTCATCGACGTCCAGCAACCAGACGCTCGTGCCGGGCACCGCCAAGCCGCTCGGAACCATGCCGAGCATGAGCGTCAGCAGCAGCCAGCACCAGCCACGAGCGATCACCTGTCGTCACCTTGTCCGGGCCTGTCACTGAAGTTTAGTCGTGCCAGCCGGACCTCGGCCTAAACTTCCAGATGGGGGTAAACCGGAGGTGCATCATGCGTATGGCCAAAACCCTGCAGCAGCGCCTGGACAAGGCGAACTGCGACTACGACATCATTCCCCATCCTCACTCGGCCACGAGCCTGGAGTCGGCGCGCACGGCCGGCGTACCCGCCGAGCGGGTCGCCAAGTCGGTGATGCTCGATGATCGGCATGGTAACTACATCATGGCCGTGCTACCGGCCAACCGCCATCTGGACATGAGCAAAGTGCGCATGTCCGGCGCCTGGCAACTGACCCGTGAAAGCGGCCTGCCGAGCCTGTTCGGCGACTGCGAGCGCGGCGCCGTGCCGGCACTGGGCGATGCCTATGACATAAAAATGCTGCTCGACCCGAGCCTTACCCGCCAGGGCGATGTCTACCTGGAGGCGGGGGATCACGATCACCTGATCCACATGAGCATGGAGCAATACCTGAAGCTGGTTCCGCGCGCCGAAGTGCGCGAACTGTGCTGATGACCATCAACCCACTGCCGGGCTGGCGTCGTGGACGGCCGCCCGGCTCGAGGAGGCACCATGGAAGCACCGAACCATCCGTTCGCCGAACTGTTCAAGCAGCTGGGGCTGGCGGACGATGCCGAGAGCATCGACAAATTCATCACCACCCATTCACCGCTCAAGAACGAGATCAAGCTGGTGGATGCGCCGTTCTGGAGCGATGCCCAGCGGGCCTTTCTCAAGGAGAGCGTGATAGAGGACGCCGATTGGGCCGTGCCGTTCGATCAACTCAACGAGGCCTTGCGTCGCCCCCGCAAATAAAGCGCCGAGTGGCACCTGATGGGTGAATTGGCCGTTGCTATGCTCAGGTAAAACAACAGGGGATAGCGCGATGAAAGATCCCTACGCATCAGGTTTCTGGTGCTCCGTGACGATCCTGGGCACGCTGACGGCCGGTTATTTCTACGGCATCCGCCATGTCCACTCCATGGACCATGCGCTGCAGTTCATGTATGCCGCCGCCGCCATCACGGCGGCGGTAGCGCTCTGCGCGCTGGCCTGGATCGCCTGGCAGCAGTTGCGCCTGAACAAGCGCGAGGTGATCCAGGGCCATACACTGGTGACCATCTGGAACACCAAGGTCGCCCTGCGCCGGGTAGAGACGGTATTCGATCGCTATTTCTGGGGAAGCTACTGGCATTCCGGGCGGACCTTCGAGGAGGTCATGGGTGAGCTCAAGGGCACGCCACTGGAGCAGAGCCTGGACGCGCTCAAGCGTCAGTGCCGGGAGCTGGACCGCGAGATCCGTGACCACCAGCACCGCTGGCTGGCCAATGCCCGCGACCTTTCCAGCGTGGCCACGGCCATGGCGCGCGAGCGCTATCAGCTGGACCTGTGTGACCCCCAGGGCCGCGATGGCGGCAACACCGCAGTGCTCAATCGCGACCTCGAGGTGCTGGTGTATACCTGGTCAGCGCGCCTGCGCAGCTTCGACCACCAGTTGGACGAACTGGAGCGCGCTTACCACTAGGTGCATGGGGCCACTGCGTGGCCTATTCGCGGGTGAACCCGCTCCCACAGGGAGTGCGCAAGTCTTGAGCGGCGCAATCCTGGGCGAAGCCTGCGAGGGGCTGCAAAGCAGCCCCAAACATCAATCGCCGCGGATGTACTGCTCCAGCTGCGCGATCAGGTTGGCCTGTTCGGCAATGGTTTCCTTGACCAGGTCGCCGATCGACAGCAGGCCGAGCAGCTCGCCGTTGCTGACCACCGGCAGGTGGCGCAGGTGTCGGTTGGTCATCAGGTTCATGCAGTACTCAAGGTTCTGCTTGGGCTCGACCGTGACCACCGGCGCACTCATGATCTCGCGTACCGGCGTTGCCGCCGAAGAGCGCCCCTTGAGCACCAGCTTGCGGGCGTAGTCGCGTTCGCTGACGATGCCCACCACCTGGTTGTCCTCGACCACTGGCAGGGCGCCGATGTTCTTTTCCGCCAGCAGCTTCAGGGCGTCGAGCACCGAGTCGTCAGGGCCGATGGTGTAGACGGTCTGATGTTGGGACTTGGTCTTGAGCAGTTGTTCGACGTTCTTCATACAGGCCTCTGCTGGGTGGAAAAACCGATGTGTCGGTGTAAATAAAGCATCCGGCACGCCAGCCTGCACGGCAATGCAGGAAGCGGCATCGAGCCGATTGAAAAACGTCATGGGTGTCAGGAACAGCCTCGCGCGCTCACCTCCTGGCTGGCCTGTTTGAGCGCCTCGGCCACCGCAGCGGCGTCATTGGCGGTGTAGACGCGCCCGCCGGTGTTGCTGGCCGCGCAGTTGGAGCCTGTGGCGGCGCTGATATTGACCACATTGATACGCAGGCGCGGCTGGCGTTGGGCGATCTGTTCGGACACCTCGCACACGCTGGTGCCACAACTGTCGCGACCGTCCACGAACATGACGATCACGCCATCGCGGTCACGGCCGTTCATCGTCAAGGCCGCAGCGTCCAGGCTGTCACCCAGTGCGGTGCCGCCCCGGGCCTTGAGGGCCACGACCTTATCGAGCAGTCCCGCGCGTTGGCGCTGGTCGAACACGCCATGGTCAAGCGGTCGGCCACAACCCTCGAAGGTCACCAGACGCATGGCCACCCCATCGTCCAGGTTCTCGATCACCGAGGTCAGCGAGGTTTTCGCTACATCCATGCGGGTGACGCGCTTGGGCCCGCTGCTGGGCAGCAGTTCTTCGACGATCGGGATCTTCGCCAGCAGGGTCATGTACCACGGGTCATCTTCGCGTTTGACGCGGATGCGGGTGTCCATGGAGCCTGAGGTGTCCAGCACCACGGCGAACTCGGACGGCTCGAAGGTGCTGCCCGGCGTGCAGGTCTGCGTCGTCTGGCGGTAGTCCTGCCAGCGCTGATAGAGCGCCGGCCAACTGAGGTAGAGGCCATAGAGTAGGGCCAGTAGCAGACCGAGCAGCAGCCAGGGCCATAGCCGCAGGCGCCTGCGCTCCACGGCGACCGGCGCCGGGGTGGGCTTGGCCGGCGGTGGCTCGGTTACGGGGAGTGGCACAGGCGGTGGTGGCGAGGCCACAGGCGGCAGTTGCCCCCAGCGAATCACCAGCGGCTCGTCGTTGATGCTGTACAGATTGTTCAGGTCAGGTGGGCCGATCAGCGTGCGCAGCGCCGCGGATGCGCTGGCCTGGCCGCGTCGTTCAAGCGCCTGGGCCAGTTGCTCGACGGCGGCCTGCCGTTGATCGTAACGTTCGAGCAGCGCCGCTTGCCGGTCGCGGTCGAGGGTGGCGAACAGATGGGGCTGTCCGGCAAGTTCCGACCACCACTCCAGTACCCCATCGCGCCCTTGCCTGGGAATGGCGTACAGGTGCGCGATGCTCGGCGGAAAGTGCTGGCGAATCAGCGCCACCGTCTGTTCCAGGGCGGTGGCGGCGCTTTGGCTGGCGTGGGTGTCGCGTAGTACCCGTTGCATGGCGCGTCCTAATCACAATTGGCCGAGCTGGAGACTTCCTGGCTGGCCTGCTTGAGCGCGGCCGCCATCTGCGAGGCATTGTCGGCGGAATAGACCCGGCCGCCGGTGCTCTCGGCGATGCAGTTGGCTTGGCTGTTGTTGCTGATGTTGATCAGGTTGACTCGCAGCCGGGGTTGCTCGCGGGCGATCCGCTCGGCCACCGCGCAGGCGTTCTGCCCGCAACCGTCCGGGCCATCGACGAACATCACGATCATGCCGTCACGGGTGCGTCCGTCCATGGCCCGGGCCGCCACATCGAGGCTGGCGCTGAGTGCAGTGCCATCGTTGGGCTCCAGGGCCTGGATGCCCTGGACCAGCGCCGGACGCTGGGCAGGGGTGAACACACCATGGTCCAGGGGCGCGCGACAGCCATCGAAGGTCACCACGCGCATGTCAATGGCCGGATGCAGGTCTTCGATCAAGTGCGTCAGGCTGGCCTTGGCGACGTCCATGCGCACCGGCGCGCGGGTGATCTGCGCCAAGCGCTGCGGGTCGGTGGCCTGATCGTTGATGTACTGGAAGAACCACTGTTCGTCTTCGGCGGTGGCCTCGACGCTCAGGCGCATCGAGCCTGAGGTATCGAGTACCACGGCGAATTCTGGCGGCTGCACCTGGGCGTCCTTGACACAGGCATAGGGTTGCGTGGGTCGGGTGTCCAGCCAGCGTTGCAGGTAGGGCCAGCCGAACCACAGGGCCAAGGCCAGGAGCAGCAGGGCGAGCAGCGGCAGCAGGAACCACGGCAGCCAGATCCAGCGGCGGCGCACCGGCACCGGCGTCGGTGGCGGCGGCGGGGGGACGGGCGCTGCGGCGGGAGGGGGAACCGGCTTGCCCCAACGGACCACCAGTGGATAGCCATTGACGCTGTAGAGGTTGTCCAGGTTCGGGGGGCCGATCAGGCGCTGCAGGACCTTGGCCTCTTCCTGCTGGCCGCGCCCCTGCAATTCGCCGATCAACTGGCGCACGGCGTCCTGGCGCTGTTCGTACAGCGCCAGCAAGGCGCTTTGCTGCTCGGCACCGAGCTCATGGAAGCGGCGCGGCTGCCCTTCGAGCTCCGACCACCACTCACGCACGCCGTCCTGGCCGGTACGCGGTGTCGCGAACAGGTGCGCGATGCTCGGGGGGAAATGCCTGACGATGATCGCCATGGCCTGTTCCAACGGCTTCGGGTCATCCTGGGCCGGGCTGGTGTCACGGGTGACCCGTTGCATGTCGGTATCCTGAAAAAAGAGCCGGCAGCCGAAGCTGCCGGAGAGGGACTTACTCGTAACCCAGGCTCAGTTGCAGGCGGCTGACCTGCTGCTGCAGCGTCTTGAGCTCCTGCTTGCGGGCTTCGACCTGGGCACTGCTGGCATTGCTCGCAGGCGCCACCTGGCTGGCCTTGAGGCGTTGCTCGAGCCCGGCGATCTGTTGTTGCACGTCGGCCTTGTTGGCGTGGCGCTTCTTGAGCGTGGCGAGCAGGCCGTTGAGCGACTGCTCAAGGCTTGCCTGCTGGCGGCGCTGGGTTTGCAGGTCCTGGCGAGTGGACGCCTGGAGGGCGCTGAGCTCGTCATACACCTGGTTGAACTGGCGGTTCTGCTCCTGGGCCGCGCGCAGGTCCTGCTCGCTGCTGCGCACCTCGTCGGCGTAGCCGCCACCGTAGTCGCAGTTGAGCTTGCCGATCAGGCTGGCGCTGCTGTCGGAGGCCTTGCACTGGGAGGCGGTGGTGGCGCAGCCGGTCAGGCCGGCGAGCAGCAGCAGGCACAGGCAGTGACGTACGAACATGTGCCGATCCTCAACCCAGGGTGATGGCCGAACGCTGGTTGTAGAGGCCATCGACCTCCTGTTGCAGCGAGGCGACCTTGGCGTTCATCTTGGCGATCTCCGCCTCGACCTTCTGCACTTCCTCAGGGTTGGCGCCGCTCTGGCGTTCGAGCTGGGCCACTTTTTCGAACTCGCTGACGGTCGCCTTCATGTTGGTCACGTCCTTGCGCATCCGGGTGATGTTCTGGTCGATGTTGGCGATGTCCTGCTGGGCCTTGGCCTTGTTGACGGTCTTGCTCTGGATGTCCTTCTGGATGGCCGCGATCTGTTCTTTGTCATCGGCGATGACCCGTTGCAGGGTGTTGGTGCGCTCGGCGACCTGGGCGGTCTTGTTCTGCACGTCGGTGGTCATGACGTTCAGGCGCTGGGTGGTGTCGGCGTACTGGCTGCGGCGTTGGTCCAGGTAGTAGTTGGCGCCCATGGCCACGCCGCACGCGGCAAGGCCAGCGACCACGGCGCAAGCGGCCTTGTTGCCGGAGTTGGACAGGGCGCAGGCCAGCACACCGGCACCGGCAGCCACGGCGCAGGCCTGGTAGCCGGAGGTGCTGAAGAACTTGGCGTCGTTGCCTGCGGTCAGGCGTGGGTCGGTGGTGCCGCCATTACCGCCGAGCATGGAGCTGCCGGTGCTGGCGCAACCGGTCAGGACAAGGGTGGCGGCCATCACCAGGCTGATCCACTGGCTGATTCTTCCAGGTTTGCTGTGCTTCACGGTTTCGATTCCTTGCGGTGTTGTTGTCAGTGCGCCACGGCTTTGCAGCTGTCGAGCCATGCCGTGGTGTCGATTTTCTGGGTCTTGAGGAACGACTGCTGGTTGGCCCAGTGGGTACGCAGGTAGGGGGTCAGCTCCTTGAGGTTCTTGTTGGCCGTCAGCACCCCTTCGAGCACCGGGACCTGCGCCTGCAGCAGGTCCTGGCCATACAGCGAGCCGGACTCGACCAGCGAGCTGGCGTAGTAGCGGCTGAGCTTGTGCAGGCGCGCGCTCTGTTCGTCGAGCTTGGTCTTGCGCATGCCGCAGGTGGGGTCTTCCTCGCCGGTCTTGCAGTTGCTGGCGTAGTTCTTCTGCAGGAAGTCCAGGTACTGGCCATCGTCGAGCATCTTGGTGCAGAGGAAGGCGCCCAGGTTGAGGCTGGCGCGGATCGCCTGGTCGCGGGCTTCCTGCTGTTGCTGGTTGCTGGCACGCAGCTGGTTCTCGACGCTTTTGAGCTGGTTCTTGAGCGCCTGGTCCTCGACGCCGGAGGCCAACTCCTCAAGGGCCTTGACCGTGCCTTTGTCCTTGCTCTGGGGCGCCGGTTGATCGTTACCCAGGGAAGCCCAGCTCTTTTCGATGTTCTTGACCCGATCACGCGAGGTCAGGGTGGGCGAGACCAGGGCCAGGCGCAGGCCGTTGGTCTTCTTGGCCACCGGGCCTTCGGCGTTGTAGTAAGGCTCTTCCTGGCGCAGTGCGGTGCGCAGTTCACCCTCACTGGTCAGGTAGTTGCCGCCGCGGACCACGAAACCACCGGCCTGGCCGTGCTGGCGGTCGAGCTTGTTCAGGCGGAAGGGCTCGAACATCATCTCGCTGGCGTTGCCGAGCATGTCGTGCAGGCCCAGAGGGTTGGGTTTGAGCAGGCCGCTCAGTTGCAGTTGGCCGTTGGCCGATTGCGCGCCGGCGAACCATTCGTAAGCGTTCAGGCCTTCGGCCATGGGGTAGCGATTGTCGCGGAACTCGGCAGTGCTGACCTGCAGTCCACCACGGGCGGCGAACTCCCACTCGACCTCGGTGGGCAGGCGCAGGAAGCCCAGCGCGCCGTCTTCGCGGGGCAGCTTGTCGGCGGCATTGGCTCGCAGCCAGCGGTTGTACTTGTCGGCGGCCTGCAGGGCATCGAGCCAACTGACCGAAACGATCGGCAGGCGCTGCTTGTTCGAAGGCGTTGGGCAGGTCTCGTCCATCAGGGCGCGGTACTGCAGCTGGGTCATCTCGTACTTGGCCAGCAGGTAGTAGCGCGACTTCTCGCCCTTGGCGCTGGTGAAGCTGCCGGCGATGAACGCAGGGCGGGTCTGTTCCACGTAACCCCATTCGGCGCTGTCCTGACCGATGTTGATCGGGTAGTCGTCCAGCGGCCCGGCCACTGGGATCAGCACCTTGCGAAACACCATGGCGCCGTCGCAGGGCATGGGCAGGACCACGTCGTCGGCCTCGGCCATGGGGTTGTAGAACTTCTCGTCCCAGGTTGCCGCAGACGCTTGCAGCAGGAAGCCGAGACCCAGTGGCGCCAGGAGCAGGCGGCAGGCTTTAGAGTTCACGCAGACTCTCCGCAGGTTGAATCCGTATCGCCCGCAGGGCGCCGATCAAGGCGACCAGGCCGGCGACCAGGAAGGCGAGCAGCAAGGCCACCAGGCCGTGCCAGACAGTGATGTGACAAATGAAGGCGCCAGTGGCCTGGCTGGTGCGCAGCAACTGGTCGAACAGCAGGCTGCCCAAGTAGTAGCAGCCCAGCCCGCCCAGGTAGCCGATCAGGCTCAGCACCAGCGCTTGCAGCACGACATAACCGGCCACGGCGGTGCTGCCGAAGCCCAGCAGCCGCAGCACCGCCAGGTGGCGGCGCTTGCGGTCGATGTTGGCCAGGAAGGCGCCGACCAGCGAGGCGATGCAGCCGACCAGCGCCGCGCCAGCGATGACGCCGAAAATCAGCCCCAGCACATGGTTGATGGCCCGCACGCTTTCGATCTCCGCCAGACGACTGGCGGTTTCGATGCGTTGCTCGTTCAACCACCGCTCCAGCGGGGCGACACTGTCGATGTCTCTGGCAAAGACCCGGGCGCGAGCGTAACCGACCTTGACGCCGTCCAGCGCTTGCCCGGTCAAGGCGCCCAGCGTCGCCACCTGGTAGCCATCGCGGTAGTGCTCCAGCTCCAGCAGGAGCTGCGGGCTGACGAATGCCGCCGGGCGGGCGAAGCGCACGTTGTCGACGATGGCCTGCACCTGCAGGGTGCGTTCGCCACGTTCGTTGACCTCATCCAGGCGCCGGGCCACGCGCAGGCGGACCGTGCCGCCGACCTTGGCGTCCAGACGTTGCGCGGCGCGCTCGCTGAGGATTACCTGATCGCCCTGCAAGGCGCTCAGGGCAGTGGCCAGCAGTGGGTCGCCAGCAGCGGTAGGGATGACCTCGACGTTGTCGGCGAAGCGGCCATGTTCGCCGAGCAGGTCGGCCTGAGTGTTGAGCGAGCGGGTCTGGCCGATGGCGAAGCCTACGTCGGGGCGCTGCTGCAGGCGCGCGAGCCAGGCCTGGTCGTAGTGACCGCTGCTGAGCATCTTCACTTCGAGGTTGCGCGGGTCGCGCAGCAACTCGTTCTGCAACTGGCTGACCACCCCGTGTTTGAGGCCGAACAGCAGCAGCAGCGGGGCGATCACCGCCACCAGCGAGGCGGCCATGCACAGTGAGACGTTGCGGTCGTGCCAGAGGTCGGCCAGGGTCAGGCGCACCAGCAGGCCAAGGCGCTTATGCCATGGGTTCAAAGCGCGTCTCCCCTTCGCCATTGATCGCGCCCAGGCGTTGCAGGCCAAAGCGCTCGACCAGTGCCCAGTCGTGGGACACCACCAAGGCGGCGATACCCAGCTCGGCCACCAGGTTCAGCAGCAGCTCGAACAGGCGTTGGGCGTTGTGCGGGTCGAGCGCCGCGGTGGGTTCGTCGGCCAGCAGTACGCGCGGCTCATGGGCAATCGCCCGGACACAGGCCACCCGTTGGCGCTCGCCGATGGACAAGGCCTGGGGCAGTTTGCCCAGCAAGGGTTCAAGGCGCAGGGCGGCGATGGCTTTGTCCACCGCAGCGCTGTGGGCAGTAAGGCCCAGCAGGCGGCGGGGCAGGAGGATGTTCTCGCGCACGCTCAGAAACGGCAGCAGGCCGCCGTTCTGCAGGACGAACCCCAGCGCCCGCGAACGCAGCGCGGCCAGCGCCGGCTCCCGGCCTTCGGCCAGCAGGCGGGCGACGTCCTGGCGTTGTGGCCCCAGCTGGTAGTGCGCCAGTCGCTCAGGCTTGAGCAGCAGGCCGATGGCTTCGAGCAGGGTGCTCTTGCCGCAGCCGCTCTCGCCGGTGATCGCGCGCACTTCGCCGGGGCGCAAATGCAGTTCGTCCAGGCGCACCCGGTGCGCTTGTGGTCCGTCGCCACGGACCACGCTCAGTCCCTTGATGTCGAGCATGGGAGGTCAGGGCATCATTTCCAGTGGTACCGGGTAGACGTTGTCGCGGCTGTCGGCGCCTGGCGCCAGGGCCACCCAACGGTCCACGTCGGCGTTGTAGCGCTGATAGTGGCGCAGCTTGGTGCTCAGGTTGCGGATGAATTTTTCCTGGGCCAGGCCGTCCCAGCCTTTCCAGGTTTCTTCGTCCAGGTTGAGCACTTCGCTCTGGTAGGGCAGGTCCTGCAGGTACTCGCCGAGTACGCCCAGGTCGGCCACGCGGGTGGTCGAGCCTTGCTTGAGCTGGTTCGGGTCGGCGCCCATGGTCGCGGCCACCGAGCGCAGCCGGGCGAACATGTCGCTGGGCGAAATCATGCCTTCGTTGGCGGCGTCCAGGACCTGCTTGAGCACATCGCTCAGGTCACTGAGCTGGGCCTTGGTCAGCAGCACCCGCACGTCGGTGGTCGGCACGTTCTGCTTGATCAGGTCGCGGTCGCTGATCCAGGCCTCGAACACGGGCGGTGCCTGGGTCCCGGTGGTCTTGCCCAGGTAGGCCAGCTGCATGGCGTGGCCGATCAGCGCGGCGTCTTCGAGCATCTTCTTGTCGGCCGGATCGGCCTTGGCGTTGGTCGCGCTACCGATGGCGTCCTCGCCCAGGTAGGCCGACTTGACCTGCTGGGTGATGGCCGCGGCCAGGCTGTCGACCTTGCGGCCGAAGGCTTCCACGTCGCCGGCATTGACCGGGTAGTACAACGAGGTGTTGGTGCCGGGGTAGTTCGACAGGGTGCGGTACTGGGCTTCGGCGGCACTGTGGTTCTTGGCGCCGCTCGGGGTCTTCAGGTGCAGGGTGTAGAGCGCGACGCCGGGGTTGCTCGCCTCGATCTTCACCTGCTCGGCTCCCAGGCCGGTGCTCGACAGCTTGTCGCCGCCATCAATGGCGCCGGCGTCGGTGATCAGCACCACGTAGCGGGCACCGAACTGGCTCCAGTCGACTTTGTCCACGGCATGCATGACACCGGCATAGGCGTCTTCGTCGAAGGCGCTGCTGGAGACCTTCGCCTGCTTGAGGTCAGCGACCTTGGACAGGAAGTCGGCGCCATCCTTCACGGTGTTGGGGTCGGCGTACATCTTGCTGACGTACTCAAGGCCTGGCACCGCCTTGGTGCTGGAGCGGTAGGCGACCAGGCCGAACTTGACCTGCTGACCGAGGTTTTCCTTTTCGATCTGCGCATAGACACGTTTGATCGCCTCGCGGGTGCGGTCGATGTACGGGTCCATGGAGATGGTCGAGTCGATGACGAACACCACCGCCGCGCTGAAGGCCTTGAGCTGGGTCTTGGTCGCCGGGCTGGCCGCAGCGGCACTTGGGGCCTGCGTGCCCTGGCCTTGAGCCTTGCTCACCGAGGCCACGTTGAGGATGCGGGTACGGAAGCCTTCCTCGGTCATCACCTCTTCGCCACTGAGCACGGGCAGCAGGTAGAAGTTCTTCTGCATGTCGACGAAGAACTCTGGCTCCTGAGCCAGCACACCGGGGGCTTCGGTGTTGTGCTTGAGCTTGGCGCGTATCGGGGCGACCTGGCTGACCGGGTCCGGGGCGTCGAGGATGCCTTCGAGCTGGTTGCGCTCCTTGAAGAACAGCAGACGGTCGCGGTTGGCCGGGTTGGTGAAGGCCAGGGTCAACTGCATCTTCCAGGCGACAGTGCAGTCGCCTGGCAGCCAGCCGATGCTCTTGCCTTGGGTGTCGGGACCGACCCGCAGCCATTCATGGCCGTCGGCCTGGGCGCGCTCGTAGACGTAGAAGCGGCTGAAGGCCGGCTGCGCAGCCCCGGGCGCCGCGCCGGCGGCGTCGCTGAGCTTGCAGCCCGGCGTGGTCAACACGCGCTGGAACAGGGTCTTCTTGCCCTCCTGCAGCAGCGGTTTGTCCGCCGCCTGCAGGGCTGGGCTCAGGCTCAGGGCCAGCAGTGCGGCGCCGAGGCCGCGCAGGCTCATGGCTTGAGCTCCTCGAAGCGCGCCTTGGCTTCGGCGTTGTTCTCATCGAAACCGAGGATGGTTTCGTACCAGTAGGCGGCGGTGGCGTTGTCCGGTGCCTTGAAGCACTCGCTGGCCTGGTGGTACTTGGGGTCGTACTCATGGGCATAGGCCATGGCGATCTGCACGTCACCGCCTTGGGCGCGGTTGGCGTACAGGCGCTGGGCCACGCCGCAGTGATTGTTGGCCTTGGCGGTGTTGATCACCTCAAGCAGCTTGGCGCTGTCCGGCGCCTGCTGGATGCAGCCCTGCACGAAGGCCAGCTCGGCCTGGCCCTGCATGCTTTCCAGGGTGCAGGGGGCGGCAGCGGCGCTGGCCGGCTGCGCAACCGGTGCCGCCGGTTGCTCGGCCGCAGGCGGCTCGACGGGGGCTGGTTGAGGGCGCTGGGTGAACCACCACCAGGCCGCGACGGCCGCCGCGGCGATCAGGAGCAACAGGATCAGCGGCAGCAGCCAGCGGTTTCCCGATTTGGCCGGCGCGGGTGGAGCCGATGGCGCGGGTGGCACGGCTGCGACGGGCTCAGGCTGGGCCTGCGGTTCAATGACGGCTGAGACGACGGGCTCGGGTTCTGGAGCCACGACCGGTTCAGGGGCGGGCGGCGCGACAGGCCTGGCGGCTTCTGGCTCCGGCGCTGCGGGCATGGCTGGGCCGAGGTCCGCCGAGGCGACCAGCGTCGGGCTCAGGCGGACCATGTGCATGGCGCTTTCGCCGGTGGCGGGGTTGCTCACCTCGATGCGGAACGCCGACGTGCCGCTGGCCTGTAGCAGCGGGTTGACCAGGTTGGGGCCGATACGGGTCTCGATCGCGCTGCCGCCTTCGACGGCAGTCATGCCCTCCAGACGGAACCAGTGGGCGACATTGCTCCAGCGCCCGCCTTCATGCAGGAAGTCCTGGGTCTGGTTGCTTTGCAGGGAGCATTGCAGGCCCTCGCTGGAGCCCTCCCAGCCGGCGATCCGCAGCATGCCGTGGCCCGGCGTGTTCACGTCCAGCGGCAGCACATCAACTCTGATACCCATTGCAATCAACTCGCTTCGAAGGTGTTCAGCAGCACAGCCAGCTGGCGTCGCTGCTCGGTGGTGATTTCCGGATCGGCGCCGCTCTTGGCATTTTCCTGGGTCAGCCAGGCCAGGCCCGACAGCCAGTCCACCAGGAAGCGCTGTTCCTGGTGCGAGGGCTGTTCAGGCAGGTTGGGCAATTCGCCTTCGGCAACGGTCCGGTAGAAGCTGAACACCGGCTCCTTGGTCCCCAGCAGACTGTTGGGGCGTACCGAGAGCGGCTTGTCCAGCAGGTCGAACCAGCAGAGGAAGTCGCGCATCACCAGCTGCACGGCCATGACCTGACGCTGGACCATCTGGTCGCGACGGGCGCCGCTGACGAGGCGCTGCATGACGGCGGCGTCCAGTTGCTCGAGGAAGGCCGGGCGGCGTACCGCGCTGACCAGTTCCTCGGTCAGGGCTTCGACCCGCTCGCGGGTCATGCGCAGGCTCGCCAGGCGCAGAGGCTGCGTGCTCAAGTCGCGCATGTGCTTGATCCAGGACTTGAGCGCGGCGCGGGCAAAGCGCTGTTCGGACGTCAGGCGCTTGGCCATTGGTTTGGCCGGTGCTGCGGCGGGGGCGGCCTCGGTGCTGGCGAACAAGTTGCCGAAGTTGATTGCCGGAGCCTTGTTGGCAGGCGCCTTGGTGGCTTGCTCAGGCTCGGCGGCGGCCTCATCGTCCAGGCCGTCGATTTCGTACACGCCGCTCAGGTACAGCTCTCGCAGCTGTTCGACAGGCAGTTGCAAGGCATGGATGAGCTCGCTGATGGCGTCCGGGTCGGCCCCAAGGTTGTCGAGCAGGTACTGGGTCTTTTCGCGCTTTTTGCCCAACAGTTGCTCGAAGTCTTCTTCACGCCAGGCGTGTAGACCATGCTCCAGCAAGTCGGTACGGCATTGCTCCAGTTGTTCTTGGATGCGCGTGAGCTTGAAGTCAATGTCACTGACCGCTTGGAAACTGCCGCTGAAGCGACTGATGCCGCCGTCGTTGAGCGCGAGCATCGCACCCCAGGCTGCAGCGGGGTCTTTGACGTGGCGTTCGACCGAGGGGCTGGCGGCAAAGCACTGCTGCAGTTGTTGCAGACGGGGCGCATGGCGCTCGTTGAACTGGGTTTCCTCGCCGTTGGCGTGGTCACGCTCGATGAACGCGGTGTCCAGGCGTGGCTTGCGCACCAGGTAGGTATTGTTGAACGGCACGCCCGACCAGTCCTTCATCCATTCCTGGGCGCCGAAGCGTTCTATCATGGTCAGCTTCATCATATTCTCGCAGCCTTCGGGCAGCTGCCCTTCGCTCAGGCTGAGGGTGTTGCTGATGAAACCATCGAGCATGGTCAGGGCCCAGATCAGGCCGGGGGCACGCTGGGCGCGTTCTTTCGGCGTGGCGCCCTGGGTCTTGTGGATCCAGCGGGTCAGCACTGGGCCGACGCTGACCACCTCGCTCTGCTTGAACGAGCTGGTGCACAGGACCAGGGCGTTCATCTGCTGGGCATCGGTGTAGCGTTCGAACAGGTAGGCCACCTTGCCACGCAGGATCAGGCTCGAGGCCGGGTTGACCTCTTCGACGGCATCGGGGCTGGCGGCATCTTCGATGCGCAGCAACTTCTGCCGGGTGCGATAGCCGGGGAAGTCGAGCAGATCGACCTGATCCACCACCGGGTCCTTGGGGCTGTTGATCAGGCGGAAGGTCATCTCGGTGGTCAGCGCGGCCAACTGGGCGATTGTCAGACCGACGCGGCCCTGAGGCTGGCCGTCTCGCAGCGGACGCACGTCCACCTGCATGTCACGACTGGTGCCCAGGCGACCGAGGATGTCCACGTTCATGATGCTGTTGGCCTGGGTGTAGGTCCCGCTCTCTTCCTTGACCAGCACGCTCAACGGCGCCAGCACGGTGTCGGCGAAGCCCAGTTTTTGCAGGCCACCGACCAGCAGCTCGTAGACATCGGTCAGGGCCTGTTGCTCGCCCCAAAGCACCGAGAACAGCTTGGCCCGCTGGCGGTAGTTCAGGCGTGGCGCCAGCTTGATCACCCGTGGCCAGTACAGCTCGTTGAGCTTGCGCACCGACTTCTCGTAGTTGCCTTTGAGGTAGTCCCACAAGGCAACCACGTCGTCCCCGGTCACGCCCGGTTGCAACTGCTCGTGCTCGCGGCCTTCGTAACCCTTGAGCAGCGCCTGGATGCTTTCGTCGGTGAAGCTGTAGTCGAGCTTCTCCTGGTCGAAATCTTCGAACCAGGCGTTGGAGAGGATCTTGGCGACTTCGATTTCGCTGAACAGCTTCAGCTCGACAGGGTAGTCGGCGTCAGGGCTCGGCGTGGCCCGACGGCTGAAGCGGGTGACCAGACCTGTAGCCTCCTTGCCGAGCCCTGTTGGGTTGACGTGCTCGATGAAGTCGAGGGTCTTGCCGCCGAAGTCGGTTTCAAGACGCCCGGAACAGTCCGCGGCCAGGGCCGAGATCAGGTACGACTTGCCCGCCTGGGACAACCCGAAGAAACCGATCACCATGGGCGTGGAGGCCGCGCGCTGCAAGTCACGGGCCCGGTTGCGCGCCTGGCGCAGGCGCAAGCTCAGGCCATCGGCCTCAGCCTCGACGCTGGCAGCATTGCCGCGCACCTGCTCGATCCATTCCAGTGCCTCGCCGGCGCCCTTGTGAATAGCGCCCCAGGCATTCATCAACTGCTGTTGCTTTGGCGTAAGGTCGCTCATTTTCCTTTGACATTCCCGCTGTCGAGCCAATAGTCGCTGTCACTCAAGCTCGTGGTTGGCATGGTGTTGAGTGAGAGCTCCAGATCCCGGTCGTAATCGAAGTCGGCATCCTGGATGTTCGATTGCAAGTCGCAGATCACCAGCTTGTCGCTGACCAGGCCCTGCTCGAGCAGCAGGTCCGAAGGTTCTTCGACCTCCAAGCGGATGCGCAGTACCGGCGCTTCGCCGTTCTTGCCGATAGCACGGGAGAATGCGGCGCTGCCTCTGGGCGTGAAGCGCAGGGTGTAGAGCGGCGAGGCCGACCAGCGCTCGGCGGACAACTGCCGGTAACCCAGGTGCATGTCGCCGCGCATTTCCAGCCAGGGCGTGCCACGGGTTTCCCCTTCGCCGACGATGGGCAGCTCGATGCGGCCTTTGTCGGACTTGAGGTCGCGATAGAGCACATCGCCATGCTTGATGGTGCCGGCATTATCGATCTGGCCGAAGTGCTTGATGATCGAGTACGGCTTGAGCGCGGCGGTGCGGAAGTAGAAGTTCGGCACGCTGTGTTTGGAGCACAGCAGGCAGATCATCGCGCCCACCGAGGCGGTGCTCTTCGGGTCGTCGATCAGGCCGTTGCGGTGGAACGGGTACCAGCCGCCGGTGCGGTAGTTCTGCAGCGCCAGGATACGTCCCGGAGGCAGAGGCAGGCGCTGGCGGATGAACGCCTGGACGCCTGGCAGGCGCGAGGGGCGGCCGGTCAGCAGCAGGACGTCGCAGGGGTAGTGGAAGATCACTTCGCACAATTCGGCGAGGATCTTGGTGATGTTGATCTGTCCGCCCAGGAAGGCGGTATGCACCTGCTCGAGGTCAAACGTGATCGGCGTGCCGAGCAGGTCCAGGGTGCCCTCGCGGCCCACTTCGCGACGCACCGCGGCATTGACGAACTCCACCACGCTGTCGTTGACCGCGTCGCTTCCCAGCACCTGTTGCCAGGTCTGCTCGATCGTCTCCTGGGGCTGCGCCGGGTCGTAGTGTTCGTAGGCCTTGAGCAAGGCCAGGCCCAAGGGCACGAACACCTGCAGGTTCAACTGCTGACGCAGGATGCGCTCCTGGGCGGTGGCGTCACCGTTGCCGCACAGGCGCGACATGAGCTCATCGGGCGCTGGTACGCCAGCATTGTGCAAGGCACTGCGGAACGACGGCAGGACGAATTCCTGGATCACGTCCAGCAGAATGTCGTCACCGGCGATCTTGAAGCCATCGCGAAAACGCTGGTTCGGAATGATGTGTACGTTGCTGCCAGTGCCGCCATTGTTGCCGCGGTCCAGGCGATAGTCGGTGATCACAAGATCCGTGGTGCCACCGCCGATGTCGATGGTCGCCAGGGTGATCTGCTCGGCTTCCTGTTTGTCCGGGCGGGCCAAGGCTGCGAAGAACTCTTCGGGATGACCGGCGAAGTTCTCGCTGACCTCGTTGTACAGGTACACCAGCTGGCCGCAGCTGGCTTCGTCCCACTCCACGCGGATGCTCGGCAATGGCGTGCGCGGCACCACGCTCTTGTCCTTGAACGGGTTGCTCTCGCCGGCGTGCCAGCCCAGGCTCTTCCACACCAGGCCCACGGCCTCATACAGGCGGTTGCTGAGAATGCTGCGCTCGGCCTGTGGCATGCCTGGCGGCACGGTGAGCGTGATGCTGCTCAGCTGGCGCGGCACGCGGGCATGGCCCTGGCGCGAGCGCTGGGCCGGGCTGTTGATCTGCGACAGGGCCTGGGTGACCACTTCGGCGAGCATGAAGGTCATCAGGTTGCTGCGCGAATAGCGCGGCGTGAACACCGGCATGTCGTTCTTGGGCGGCAGGTACAGGGCCTGGCCCAGGTCGTTGATCAGGTGGGCGAAAGGCGCGGCGGTGGCCAGCGGCTCCTTGTCGGTCTTGACGTAGGAGGTGTTGAAGCGCCAGCCGTGGCCGTAGGCCTTCTCATCCCACAGGTAGCGTTTGGGGCTGGACAGGCCGGTGGAGCCCTCGGTGCCGCGACGGCGGCTGGCCAGACGGCCGGCTTCACCACCGACCCGGGCGATGGTGGCCCACTGGAAGGCGTTGTGACGACCGCTCTTGACCGAGTAGTGGTCCTTGCCGAAATAGGCCTGGGTGAACTCGACACGGCTCTCGAAGGCCTGGTTGTAGACCTTCTCCGGCTCGCTCAGGTCGCGCAGTTCGAGCACGTAGTTGTGCTTCATGCCAGAGCCGGACTGGCCGTGATCTTCGATGATGATGCCGCAGGTGCGCGAATTGCCCACATCCAACACCAGGTCCACCGGAATCGGCTTGACCACGCCTTGGGTCTCGTTGGCGATCACCTTGATTTCCGGGATCTCGACCTTGGGCTTTTCGGTGCTCTGTTCGGCAGGCGTCGGTCGGCGCAGCAGGCTCAGCACGTTCAGGTAGTGGGCCAGGTGGCGGTTGCCCTGCAGGTCACGGTCCAGGCGCTCGCGAGTCCAGTCGGCGCGGGCCTCGCCATAGAGCTCGGCGAGCCATTCGCGGATCCAGCCGTGCGTCAGGAACCAGCCGTATTCACGGGCGCTGCAGGCCAATTTGAAGGCCACGCCGGCGCGCACGTCTTCTTCGTTGGGTGCCAGGTAGGCCGCGCCGTTGATGGTCGGCATGATGCGGCTGTCGAAGGCCAGGGTCAGGCGATGGGTGTTGCCGTCGACGTCGGGCTCGGCCAGCTTGACCAGGCGCATGCGCGCCCAGTTGTTGGGGCCTTCGTCGAAGCGATAGGGCGGCATGAAGCGCAGGAATGGGATCGGCAGCCAGGTGCCATTGAACAGCTTCAGGCTTTCTTCCATGGGTACGCGGAAGTGGTTGTCCTCGGTGGTGTCGAACTCCACCTGCACCACTTTGTCTGGCTCGGGCTCGTAGAAGTCCTTGTACTCCTTGGACCACAGCAGCCGCGTGGGGACCATGCCGTTGTTCAGTTGCACGAACTTGCCGGCTTGCTCGCCATCCGGGCCGAGACGCAGGGCGAAATCCATGAATTGAATGCCGGTATCGCTGACCAGCGTGACCGTTTCTTCGAACTGGGTGATTTCGGGCAACATCTTCTGCGTTTTCCGTGTTATTGACCGGCTTGTTTCATCAGCATCGGGAAGGCTTGCGAGCCGTAGTTGCCGCTGCAGTCAGCGACGCCCTGGGCGCCCGGCTTGCAGTTCACCTGAGGAAGGTCATAGCTGCTGCCATCGGCACAGGTGGCCTGGCCTGAACTGTTGATCGACAGCAGGCCGCCGTTCATGGCGGCTTCGACAGGGGCATCGCAGCGCACGCCGTCGGAACGGCTGACCGTGGCCTGGCCCTTGCCGTTCTGGAAGTCGTACTTCAGGCGCAGTGGCTTGCCGGTGCCTACCTCCTGGATACCGGCCCCGGCCCAGTCGCCATTGAGGAAGTCCGCGGTGCCGTTGCCAGCATCCGGCGGAATGCTCAGCAGGTTCGGTTGGGTAGCGGCTGGCGGCGTTTCTTCGGGCAGCCCAGGCGGTGCGGGCGCCATGATGTTGCTCGCAGCCGGCTCGCTGGGCGCCGCTTGGCTCGCCTCGGGGGCAGGCGCAGGAGCCTCTGCGGCAGGCGTTTCGGCATTGCTGGCGGGCGGCATGATCGCTGGCGCTTGGCCTGCGTCAGCGCTGCCCGGCACTGCCGGCACCCCAGCTACGCCAGCGCCAGCGCCGCTCGACGGCACGATGCCCCCGCTCGTGCCTGCGGTCGTGAACACCGGGTCAAGAGGTTGACCTGCGTTCAGGTGTGGCAGCCCAGGGACGTTCAGGGGTGGGATGCCCAGCGCTGGAACGCCGCAGCTACGCAGGCCGAGCAGCAGCAGGAGCAACAGCAGCAACAGCAACGGCAGCCACCACCAGCGGCGCCACCAGGATGGCCGTGCCGGTGGTACGGCCAGCGGCGGTACGGGCGCAGCCGGGGCCAGGGGAGGCGGCTCGATCGGCGGCGGTGGCACCAACGGTTCGGCAGCCTTGGGTGTGCGGGGGTAGAGGCAGTGCAGAGGTTGGCGACCACGTTCGGCGCCAGCGTGAATGAAGCCCCAGAAGGTCAGGACCGGGCGGCCATCGACCAGGTACACGAAGTTCTCGTCAGGGAAGGGGACCACGCACGTCAGCAGTTTGCCGAACACCGTGCGATCGCCGTGGGCACCGGCTTTGGCGCCGGCCAATGGTTGGCCATGGGCGTCCAGGCCGAGCAGTTCGTTGCTCAGGTCGTTGATTCTGGCTTGGAGGATTTCCAACTGTGCGCGGGCTGGGGCGCGTTCTTCCTCGGTAGCGCTGCTCCAGGGGATGACATCCCCGGGGCGATCGCTGTACCAGTCGATGGTGCTGCCCAGCTCATCGGTTTGCGGGATGGCAAGGTGCTCGACCAGATCAGGATGGGCCGGGTGCTTGCGGCGGATCGCCTCGCGGATCTGCAACGCAGCACGGTAGACCGGTTGGCCCGTTTCTCCCAAAGCGGTGAAATCTTCACTTTTACCGCTGCGTAGCAATACTCCGCGCATCCCTGACGACCCTGCCTAGTCTTAAGTTCCGAATCCGTGCGGTATCCATGCCTTGATACCGAAAATCCGGGCAACACTACTGGCAAAATGATTTCGTCGTCAATTCAGGCGAATGGCTTTTTGATATTTAGGCGCCACAGCCGGTAGGTACTTTCCGGTTAGGGGCGTGTTCAGAGGGCGCGAAGGGGCCGCGATGCGGCCCCAAAAGGCTTACAACTTCGGCATCTGTCCGATCCGCGCGATCATCTCGCTGACGATCTGCAGATCCAGCATGAACTGCTCCACGGTCTTGAACTCGTTGTCGTTGTGCCCGGTGTATTTCACGTTGGGCATCGCCAGGCCGAACTGCACCCCGTTGGGCAGGTCGTGGACCGAGGTGGCGCCAGCGGAGGTGCCGAACTCGTGTGGCAGGCCCAGGTTCTGGCTGGCCACATCGAGCAGGGCCTTGACCCATTCACCCTCGGGGTTGCGGTACATCGGCTCGTCGAGGCTGTACTCGAAGGCCACCGAGGTGTGGCTGCCGCGTGCCCAGGTGCCGAGCTTGTCGGCCAGCTCATCCTTGAGGGTGGCCAGCGGCTTGCCTTTGGGGATGCGCAGGTTCACCGCGAGCTTGAGGGCTTTCTGGTCGAGCCCGACGTAGGTCAGCGAGGCGGTCAGCGGGCCCATGAACGTGTCTTCGAAGTTCACGCCCAGCTGTTTGCCCAGGTAGTCCAGCCCCCAGTTGTCCGCCGCATAGCGCGCCGCATCGGTGATGTGGTTTTGCTTGAGGGGCACCTGGTTGCCCAGGCCATTGAGGAAGACGAGCATCCGCGAAACCGGGTTGACGCCCGATTCAGGCTCCGAAGAGTGGGCCGAGACACCGGTCACCGTGAGGATCACTTCCTTGCCGGCCACCTTGGCGTCGATGGTGAAGTCGCCACCGTTGCGCTTGACGTACTCGGCGCCTGCTTTGCTCAGGGCATCGGCCAGGGCGGCGGGGTTGTCGCCCAGCAGGGTCGCCACCGAGGTGGTGGGGATCTGGTTGGTGGCCAGGCCGCCGGTGAGCGTGGTGACTTCCGCACCTGTGCCGGTGGCCGGGCGACGGTGGAAGCTGGCCATCACGGTGCCGTAGCCTTTTTCGGCGATCACCACCGGGTAGCCGCCATCGAGCGCCAGGTTGTAGTTGGGCACGGGGTTGCGGGCGAAGTAATAGGGGATGGCGTCACCGGTTGTTTCTTCGGTGGTGTCCACCAGCAGCTTGAACTGGCGGGCCAGCGGCAGTTTTTCATCCTTGGCGACTTTGAGCGCGTACAGCGCCACGACGATGCCGTTCTTGTCGTCCTCGGTGCCACGCCCGTACATGCGGTCTCCCACCAGGGTGACCTTGAACGGATCCAGGCGCGTGCCGTCGTCGAGTTTCCAGTTGTCTGGGTTCACCGGCACGACATCGGCGTGGGCGTGGATACCGACGACTTCCTTGTCGTTTTCGCCCAGGGAGATTTCATAGACCCGATTGTCGATGTTTCGGAAGCTCAGGCCGAAACCCTCGGCCAGGGCTTTGATCTTGTCGGCGATCTTCAGGAACTGTGGGTTCTCATGCTGCGGAACACCCTCGACCTGGAAGGTCGGAATCGCCACCAGTTCGCGAAGGGTCTCGGTGGCAGCCTTGCCGTATTTGATCCGGGTGTACAGGCCGAGCAGTCGGTTGATTTCATTCTGCTGTTCGGCGTTCAGGGGCTTGTCGGCCAGAAAAGCCTTCAACGTGGCGCTCAGGTCATCGGCCTTGGCCAGGTCGCTGCCGGCCAGCTTGCCGAGAAAATGACGGAAATCAGCCGGATCGCTGCCGTTGTAGGTCTTGAGGATCGCGGCCGATTGCTGTGGCGTGAGGTTGGCCTGGGCCTGGTTGGCGAACAGCCCGAGGCTGGCCAGCAGCAGGGTGGCCGTCGTGAGTTTTTTCAGAGTCATGAGTCAGCGCAGTCCTTCGCGGATCGTTGATAGATGGCCCCGTTTTGTAAGAACGGGATGACACTCACGCTAACACCAATGGCCGGGCTGTAGGGAGAGGCACAATGGCACTACCGTGCACGTTCAATCCCAGAAAGAAAAGCACACCTTGGGCAGTCCCCTGCGCGATGAGGCTGTGCTTTAATCGCCGGCGATGGCATTTTGCTATGCGACACGGCTGAGCATTCCCCGTTCGAGAAAGGATGCAGGGCGTATTAAGGCTTGATAGGAGATCTTCGGGATGTTCGTTCGTTTTGCTGCGGGGTTGCTGTTGGCTGCCTTGTCGGGTCACTCGATGGCGGCAAGTTTCGATTGCACCAAGGCCAGCAACTTTGCCGAAAAGCAGATATGCCGCGACGGCTATCTTTCGACAGTCGATGGCGTGTTGGCCAGAACCTACAAAGAGGCCATGGCGGCGACGGATCAGCCGGAGGCGTTGCGCCAATCCCAGCGCGAGTGGTTGACGATTCGCAACCAATGCACCACGCAAAAGTGCCTGGACAAGGCGCTCGGTGGTCGTATCCAGTCACTCGAAGCATTCATTTCGGCGGAAAAGAAAAAGGCCTACGAGCGGGCGCACGCGCAACGGATCGCTGAACTGCGCGCGCAGGAGACAGAGCGCACTCGTCAGCAAGAGGCGGCGTTTGCCCGCCAGGAGCAGGAGCGTCAGTTGCGGACACAGGCTGCGCAGCAGGCGGCACTGGCCCAGCGCCCGGCCGTTTCCACGCAGGTCGCGCCGAGCTATCCGGCCGCCACCGTCCAACAGGTCCAGGGGCAGCAGAGCTCTGTGAGCCCGGCGGTACAGACAAACAGCGTCTGGCAGGACGTCTTCAGTGTGCTGTGGAAGCTTGCGCTGATCGTGGCCGTTATCGCGTCCTGCTGGGCGCTCTGGCTGCACCATAAAGGGCAAGCCACGATCTACAACGACTATACCGATGCCGCGATCACCAACCTGTTGCCGGTCATGGGGCTGATCATCGGCCTGCTGTGTGGTTGGCTGGGCCTGCCCCATCAGGTTTATCAAGTGGCTGTGATCACCGGGATACTGTCCGCTGTGGCGTTTGCCGTGTACGCGGCGGCCATGTCCAATGACGGGGCGTTGAACATCACGCTGACCTTGATCGCCAAGTTGACCTTCGTGTCCGTCTTTTACCTGGTCATGGGCTTGTTGATTCTTTCGTTTTTCGGCGGAGCCAGGCGCAAGGGCGAATCCCGCGCGCAAGCAGAGGCACGCCAACGTCGTGAGGCCAGGCAAACCAGGGCTCAGATCGCCGCCACTTCGGCGGGCTATACGTTCTTCACCGCATGGCTGTGCCGCCGGGCTGAATTCACCTCGCTGTCCGAGTGCCTGGAGTTCAGCACCGAACCGCAAGCGGTATGACGCCTTGCGCGGTTTCGGGCCTGATTTCATGTCGACAGAAAATGGAGTTCCATCAATGTATCGTTACGCTGGCGTCGCGCTTCTTGTGACGTTGTCATCCTGCGCGCTGGCGCAAGAGCCCTATTCGCCTGAGTACGCCGCGTGCACATCGCGCTCTGGCGGTATTACCTCCAACCTCAGTGACTGTGGTCATGAGGAACTGGCCAGGCAGAATGCCCGACTCGATCAGGCATACAGGATGGCAATGAGTGTCTTGCCAGCCGACAAGAAGCAGAACCTGCAAGCCTCTCAAGCCCTCTGGGTGAAATTCCGCGAGGCCGATTGCGGCATGTACTACTCGCTCACCGGCGGCACGATGGACATTCTGGAAGGAGTGGGGTGCGAGCTGAGCATGACGGCTCAGCGGGTCCAGTCGGTGGAGTGGTTTGCCCAGAACGGCGCTGAAGACGTCGAGGAAAGTGCTGAGCAGGATGCGTGGTAAGGCCATAACGAAAAGGCCCTGCCAGTGATCGGGTGGGGTTTTTCTTTTACTGCTGCGGGGCGCTTGGCCGGTGGTTCGGCGCTGTCGATTTCTGTCAGGGGGCTGCCCAGCCGCCAAACAAAAAGGGCCCAGGTTTGCACCTGAGCCCTTGATTCAATATGGCGCACTCGGCGGGATTCGAACCCACGACCCCTGCCTTCGGAGGGCAGTACTCTATCCAGCTGAGCTACGAGTGCAACGGGGCGCATGATACCCATCTCGCAGGGTGACGTCCATCGCCTTGATCTGTAGCCGTTTTTGCCACAAGCCCAGTCGCTGGGCGGCGAAATATCCATATTCGATATCGGTATTTGTCATGTGGGGCTTATGCGCTATTCTCTGGTCACAACTTGTTATAACAAGTCACGTCAGAGTGAAGAGAATCATGGCCGAACTGCTCCCCCTGTCCCCGGTGCCGCTGTACAGCCAGCTCAAGGAGCTGCTGCGCGAGCGCATCCTCGATGGTACCTATCCGCCCCATAGCCGCATGCCCTCCGAAGCCGAGCTGGGCAAGGCCTTCGATGTCAGCCGCATCACCGTGCGCCAGGCCCTGGGCGACCTGCAGAAAGAAGGGCTGATCTTCAAGATCCACGGCAAGGGCACCTTCGTCGCCAAGCCCAAGGCGTTCCAGAACGTCACCACCCTGCAAGGCCTGGGCGAATCCATGAGCCAGATGGGCTACGAGGTGCTCAACCGCCTGCGTAGCTTCCGTCATGTGCCGGCCAGTGCGCTGGTGGCCGAGCGTCTGCAGGTGGAGGAGGGCAGCCTGGTCACCGAGATCCGCCGGGTGCGGTTGATCAACCGGGAGCCGGTATCGCTAGAGCTCACCTGGCTACCCAAAGCCATTGGCGAAAAGCTCGAGAAGGCCGACCTGGTCACCCGCGACATCTTCCTGCTGTTGGAAAACGACTGCGGCATCGCCCTGGGCCATGCCGACCTGGCCATCGATGCAGTGCTGGCCGATGCCGACCTGACCCAGGCGTTGGAAGTGGAGGAGGGCTCGCCAATCATGCGCATCGAGCGTCTGACCCACGCCGCTGACGGCATGCCGCTGGACTTCGAACACCTCTATTACCGTGGCGATGCCTTCCAGTACCGCCTGCGTATCGACCGCCAGAAGGGAGCCAAGGCATGAGCATCGAGATCCGCGACTACGACATCATCGTCATCGGCGGCGGCACCGCAGGGCCCATGGCCGCGATCAAGGCCAAGGAGCAGGACAAGTCCTTGCGCGTGCTGTTGTTGGATAAAGCCAACGTCAAGCGCAGCGGTGCCATCAGCATGGGCATGGACGGCCTGAACAACGCGATCATTCCAGGCCACGCCACGCCGGAGCAGTACACCAAGGAAATCACCGTCGCCAACGACGGCATCGTCAACCAGGCCGCGGTGTATGCCTACGCCACCCACAGCTTCGAGACCCTCGAGCAGCTGGACCGCTGGGGCGTGAAGTTCGAGAAGGACGAGACCGGTGACTACGCGGTGAAGAAGGTCCATCACATGGGCGCCTACGTGTTGCCCATGCCCGAGGGCCACGACATCAAGAAGGTGCTCTACCGCCAGCTCAAACGCGCGCGGGTCGAGATCACCAATCGCATGGTCTGCACCCGCGTGCTGCTCGATGGCGAAGGTGCCGCTGCCGGGGTCATGGGCTTCGATTGCCGCAGCGCAGAGTTCCAGGTGATCCGCGCCAAGGCGGTGATCCTCGCCTGTGGTGCGGCCGGGCGGCTGGGCCTGCCCTCGTCGGGCTACCTGATGGGCACCTACGAAAACCCGACCAATGCCGGCGATGGCTACGCCATGGCCTACCACGCGGGGGCGGAGCTGGCGAATCTGGAGTGCTTCCAGATCAACCCGCTGATCAAGGACTACAACGGCCCGGCCTGCGCGTACGTCACCGGCCCCCTGGGCGGCTACACCGCCAACAGCAAGGGCGAGCGCTTCATCGAGTGCGACTACTGGAGCGGGCAAATGATGTGGGAGTTCCACCAGGAACTCGAAGGCGGCAACGGCCCGGTGTTCCTAAAGCTCGATCACCTGGCCGAGGAAACCATCCAGAACATCGAAGAGATCCTGCACAGCAACGAGCGCCCCAGCCGTGGGCAGTTCCACGCCAATCGCGGCACCGACTACCGCCAGCACATGGTCGAGATGCACATCTCCGAGATCGGCTTCTGCTCCGGGCATTCGGCCTCCGGTGTGTGGGTCAACGAGAAGGCCGAGACCAGCGTGCGCGGCCTGTATGCCGCCGGTGACATGGCCGCGGTGCCGCACAACTACATGCTCGGCGCCTTCACCTATGGCTGGTTCGCCGGGGTCAACGCTGCCCGCTACGTGGCAGGGCGCCCCTTCGCCGAGGTGGACCTGGCCCAGGTCGAGCGTGAGCGCGAACGGGTGTTCGCGCCGCTGCACCGGGAGCACGGTCTGCCACCGGCCCAGGTCGAGTACAAGCTGCGGCGCATGGTCAACGACTACCTGCAGCCGCCGAAGGTGACCAAGAAGATGGAGATCGGCCTGACGCGCTTTGCCGAAATCGAGCGTGACCTGGCGCAGATGAAAGCCAGCAACCCGCATGAACTGATGCGCGCCATGGAAGTGAGCGTGATCCGTGACTGCGCCGAGATGGCCGCGCGGGCGTCGCTGTTCCGCGAGGAGAGCCGTTGGGGGCTGTATCACCATCGGGTGGACTTCCCGGAGCGCAACGATGGCGAGTGGTTCTGCCATTGCCACCTGAAGAAAGGCGAGGACGGCGAGATGACCAGCTTCAAGAAACCGATCGAGCCCTACCTGATTGCCCTGGATGCCCAGGAGCAGACTGCCTATGACCGGCTGCGGGTCAAAGCCGACGCTGCCTAGACACCGCCGAACCCCAAGGACTCCGTGAAATGGCCTACCAACCCCAAGAGATTTTCTTTCGCAGCAACGCCCCGGTCACCATCGATGAAGACAAATGCATCGCCGAGAAAGGCTGCACCGTCTGCGTCGAGGTCTGCCCCATGGACCTGCTGGCCATCAACCCGGCCACCCAGAAGGCCTACATGGCCTTCGATGAATGCTGGTACTGCATGCCGTGCGAGAAAGACTGCCCGACCGGCGCGGTGAAGGTGGACATCCCCTATCTGCTGCGCTGAGCCACGCCACACGCCATCCGGTCCTCAGCCGGACGCCCATTCGAAATGCCCCCTCGTTTCCCACCACCGCGCCAGGTGGCGGAGACGACGCCAACACCTAAAAACGATTCGAGGGGAAACATCATGCGCCTTGCAACAACCGTGGCCGGCCTCGCGCTGGCAACCATCGGCCTGAACGCCAACGCCGAAACCATCCGCATCGCCATCGGCACCCAGGACACCACCATCAACTGCGCCACCGGCGGCCTGCTGATCCGTGAGCTGGGCCTGTTGGAGAAGTACCTGCCCCACGACGGCAAGTACAAGGATGCGACCTACCAGGTCGAGTGGAAGAACTTCACCAGCGGCGCGCCGCTGACCAACGAGATGGTCGCGGGCAAGCTGGACTTCGGCGCCATGGCTGACTTCCCCGGCTCGTTCAATGGCGTCGCGCATCTGGATGCCGGCAAGCGCAGCCTGTTCATCAGCGTGCTGTCCGGCAGCGTGCAGGGCAGCGGCAACGGCATCGTGGTGCCGGCGGCGTCGACGGTGCAGGCGCTTTCCGAACTCAAGGGCAAGACCATCTCGGTGCCGTTCGCCTCCACCGCCCATGGCATGCTGCTGCGCGCCGTCGCCGCCCAGGGCTGGGACCCGCAAAAAGACGTGCGCATCATCGCCCAAGCGCCGGAGATCGCAGGCTCCGCGCTGCGCAGCAACCGCATCGAGGCTCACGCCGACTTCGTGCCGTTCGCCGAGCTGTTCCCCAACCGTGGCTTCGCCCGCAAGATCTACGACGGCGCCCAGGCCAATGCACCGACGTTCCATGGCGCACTGGTCGATGCCGACTATGCGAAGCAATACCCGGAAGTGGTCACCGCCTATCTGCGCGCCAGCCTTGAGGCCGACCGTCTGATCGCCGCCGAACCCGAGAAGTACAGCGAGCTGATCGAGAAGGTCACCGGCATCGAAGCCGAGGTCAACTACCTGTTCCACGGCCCGCTCGGCCTGCAGACGCGCGATCTGACCTGGAAACCTGAGTACCGCCAGGCCGTGGCCACGTCCATCGATACCCTCAAGCTGCTGAAGAAGACCGACCGTGGTCTGGACACCGCCCAGTTCATCGACGACCAGTACATCCGCGCCGCCTTCAAGCAGGCCGGTCTGGACTACGACAAGGCGTTGAAGAACTACGCCCCCCTGCCACTCACCGCCACCGATGCGCTGACCGGCCAGCCGATCAGCGACTTCAGCCGCCTGGCGCAGATCTGGGTGCGCGGCGAAGACAAGGTCCGTCACTATGCCTCGCCAGAGGCCGCCCTCGGTGCCCTGGCGCAACTGGAGCAAGAGGGCAAGGACATCCGCGCCATCTACGCCCAGGCCGCCGACAGCGGCATCAAGCTGCTGGCCAACCAGGCTTGGTTCGTGCGCAACGCCAAGGGTGAGCTGGCGGCCTTCCTGCTCAAGGACCAGGCCGAGCAGTACGCCAAGGCTCACGGTGGCGAGGCACTGGATTTCGTCAGTGCCAACCGCAAGCTGCTGGCCCAGCGCTGAGGTGACGTCATGACCCGCGACCTCCCACGCTGGCCGCTGCGCCTGGTGTCACTGCTGGCCTGCCTGCTGTTCTGGCAGGTGGCGGCCAGCCAGAAGCTGGACCTTGGCCTGTTCACGTTCACCTATGTGCCCACGCCGAGCGCCGTGTTCGAGGCCGCCTGGCAGTTGCTGGCCTCCAATGCCTTGCTGGCGCATCTGTCCAGCAGCCTGGCGCGGGTATTCGCCGGCTACCTGGCCGCCGCTGTGCTGGGGGTGGCGCTGGGCCTTCTGATCGGTCGCTCGAAGTGGGCCGAGGACGCCCTGCTACCGCCCCTGGAAGTGTTGCGACCGATCCCGGCGGTGGCCTGGATCCCGCTGGCGATCCTGATGTTTCCGTCGTCGGAGCTGTCGATGGTGTTCATCACCTTCACTGGCGCGCTGTTCCCCATCCTGCTCAATACCGTGCACGGCGCCGAGGCCGTCGACCCGCGCCTGGTGGCTTCGGCGCGCAGCCTGGGCGCCGGGCGCGGGGCGATCCTGCGTGAGGTGGTGTTGCCCGGCGCGCTGCCGAGCATCGTCACGGGATTGGCCATCGGCATGGGCACTTCGTGGTTCTGCCTGGTCACCGCCGAGATGATCTCCGGGCAGTTCGGCATCGGTTACTACACCTGGGAGTCCTACACCCTGCAGAACTACCCGGACATCATCGTCGGCATGCTGCTGATCGGCGTGCTGGGCATGGGCAGCAGCACCCTGGTCAAGCGCTTGGGCGCGCTGGCCACTCCCTGGTACCGGGCACGGAGGACGGCTTGATGAACAGCTATCGACAGGCGCCGGAGCCGGGGCGCATCGAGGCGCGTGGCGTGTCGATCCGCCTGGGGCAGGGGCGCGATGCCTTCGAGGCGGTACAAACCCTGGACTTTGCCATCGCCCCTGGCGAGTTCGTGTGCATCCTCGGGCCCTCTGGCTGTGGCAAATCGACTTTGCTCGGTGCCTTGGCCGGCCACCTGACACCCAGTAGCGGGCGGCTCGAGGTGGATGGCCAGGTGGTCCAAGGCCCCTCGCCACAGCGGGGCATGGTGTTCCAGCACCACACCCTGCTGCCCTGGCGCAGCGTGCTCGACAACGTCGCCTTCGGGCTGAAGATGCAGGGCGTGGGCAAGGCCGAACGCCAGCGCCGCGCTCAGGAGATGCTGCAACGGGTAGGGCTCGGCGATTTTGCCGAGCGCTGGCCGAGCCAACTCTCCGGCGGCATGCAGCAACGCGCCGAGATCGCCCGGGTGCTGATCAACCGCCCACATCTACTGCTGATGGACGAACCTTTCGGTGCCCTCGACGCCCAGACCCGCTCACGCATGCAGGAGCTGTTGCTGGAAATCTGGAGCGGCATCCGCACCACGGTGGTGTTCGTTACCCATGACATCGACGAGGCGTTGTTCCTCGCCGATCGCATCTTGGTGATGAGCCCGCGTCCTGGACGTTTCATCGAGGACCTGCCACTGAGCTTCCCGCGGCCACGTCGCGCAAGCCTTTTGACCAGCCCGGAATTCACCCACCTCAAGCGTCATTGCCTGGCGCTGCTGCGCCACGAAGAAGGCCGCGAACTGCCGCGCCTGACCCCGCTGGGCTTGCCCGGCTCCGATCATCCACCGCTGCGGATTGCCCTATGAACGAACGAATCACCGAAAACCCCGACATCCTCCCGTTGCTGCCACGCCTGGCGGATGCCGATGCTGGTGTGCGGCGCATCGCACTGATCGAACTGGCTGACCTGGAAGATCCGGACGGCCTGCCCTGGCTGACCGATGCCGTGTTGGTCGACCCCCATGCCGACGTCCGCGCCGAAGCCGCGCGCCTCTTGGAGGCCTGGGAAGAGCCTGAAGTGGTGCAGGCATTGTGCGCGGCTCTGGCCGATGCCGCCGAGCCGGTGCGCTTGGCGGCGGCCCAGAGCTTGAGCGAGCTCAAGTCCCTGGAGGCGGGAGCGCTCATCCTGCCGTGGGCCAGCCATGCCGATGCGTTCGTGCGCGCCAGTGCCTTGCGGGCATTGCGCGAACTGCGCCTGGATGACGCCGCCGGCCCTGCGCTGCTGGCCCTCGATGACCAGGACGCCTCGGTACGCCGGGAGGCCGTGGGCATTCTGGGCTGGCTCAAGCATGCCCCTGCCTTGCCGGCGCTGGCGCGGTTGGCTGGGGAGGAGACGGACACCGAGGTCCGCCGCGCCGCCATTGGTGCCTTGGGCCTGGCCCGCGATGCAAGTGTGCTGCCCGCGTTGTTCGCCGCCCTGGCGGACGAGGCCTGGCAAGTGCGCGAGGAGGCCGCCACCACACTCGGCAAGGTGGGCCTGGACGATGCCGGGCCTGCATTGGTCGCGGCCCTGGAGGACAGCTACTGGCAGGTGCGTCTGCGTGCGGCGCGAGCGTTGGGTCGCCTGCGCCATGGCGAGGCGTTGGAGGCCCTGGCCCGCTTGCTCGGCCATGCCATCGCCAACCTGCGCAAGGAAGCGGCGCTGGCCTTGGGGGAACTGGGCCAGGCCCGGGCGTTGCCAGCGCTGCAGGCCGCCGAGGCCGATGGCGACCCCGAGGTGCGCAAGGCCGTGCGCATTGCCTTGGCGCAACTGCAGGGGGCGGCGTGATGAGCGCGCCCCAGGCACTGCGCAACCTGCGTGGGCAAGGTGAATTGGCCGTGCAGTGGCCCGATGGGTTGCAGACAGTCAGCCATGCCCGCCTGCGTGGCGCCTGCCCCTGCTCGCAATGTCGCGCGGCGAAGCTGCGCGGTGGCATCGCCGTGGTGCGCGAAGATGTGCGGGTGGAGCGGATCGAGGTGCAGGGCTATGGGGTGCAGTTGGTGTTCAACGATGGGCATGAGCGGGGCATCTACCCGTGGGCCTATCTGCGGGACCTAGGATGAGGCTGCGGCCCAGTCGCGGGAAAATCCGCACCTGGCTCTGCGGTGCTTTCAACAAGACCGCTATACCTGTGGGAGCGGGTTCACCCGCGAACAAGCCCTGACTCACAACGCGATCAGTTCCGGCCGCAACCCTTCCACCCGCGCTGCCGGTGGTCTCAGGTAACCGCCATCGCCCGTGATCTGATGCAGCACCTTCTCGCGTAGCTGATGCAGCGCCACGCCAGTGCGCTGGCGCGGATGCGGCAGGTCGATGTCCACCACTGACTTGATCCGCCCCGGGCGCGGCTCCAGCACCACCACCCGGTCAGCCAGGTACGTCGCCTCCTCGGCATCATGGGTGACCAGCAAGGTAGTGATACCCGAGCGCTCGCGAATGGCCAGCAACTCATCCTGCAATTGCTGGCGGGTGAGGGCATCGAGGGCGCCGAAGGGTTCATCCAGCAACAGGATGCGGGGGCTGGCGACCAACCCACGAGCGATTGCCACGCGCTGGGCCATGCCGCCGGAAAGCTGGTGCGGGTAGGCCGACTCGAACCCCGCCAGCCCCACCAGTTGCACGAACTCATGGACCCGGCGCGCCCGCTCGCCCTGGGTGAGCGGCTCGTTGACCAGGCCCAGGGCGATGTTCTGCTGCACCGTCAACCACGGGAACAGCCGGTGCTCCTGGAACACGATGCCCCGTTCGCCACCGATGCCACTGACCGGCTGGCCATCGACGCGGATGCTGCCGCTGTAGTCGGTGTCCAGCCCCACCAGCAGGCGTAGCAGGGTGGACTTGCCGCAACCGGAGGCGCCGACGATCGCGATGAACTCGCCCTCGTTGATCGCCAGGTTGAAGTGGTGGATGGCCTCGAACGGCTGGCCATCGACACTGAAGACTTTGCCGACGCCGTCGAAGCTGACCAGCGGCGGCGTGGTGTCGGGTTGGTTGGCCGCGTGCAGGGCCGAAGTGTTGAAAGCGTTCATGCGGTTCTCCAGCGCGTGGCGCGCGATTCGAGGCGTTGTCCAAGGGTGCCCAGCAGGGCGCCGACCAAGCCGATCAAGACCATGGCCGCCATGACCTGGTCCATGCGAAACAGTTGCTGCGCGCCGAGCATCAGACTGGCGATGCCGCCATCGGAAGGCATGAAGTACTCGGCGCCGATCGTGCCCAGCCAGGCGTAGATCAGCGACAGGCGCAGGCCGGCGAAGATCGTCGGCGCCGCCCCGGGCAGCACCAGCAGGCGCAGGCGTCGTGGCAGGTTCAGGCGCAGGGCGCGGGCCGCCTCGCCCAGTTGTGGCGAGAGGCTGGCGATACCGCGCTGGGTGGCGATCAACAGCGGGAAGAACGCCGCCAGGCCCACGAACACGGCCTTGGCCCCTTCGCCCAGGCCGAACCAGGCCGTGAGCAGCGGCACCCAGGCGAACAGCGCCACCTGGCGCAGCGCTGACAGGCTTGGCCCGAGCAGGCGTTCGGCCGGTTGCGACAGGCCCAGCAGGACACCCAGGGCAAAGCCCGCGCCGCCGCCGAACAACAGGCCGACGAGGGTGCGCTGCAGGCTCAGGTAGAGGGCCTCCGGCAGCGAACCATCCGCCAGCCCCGCCAGCAGGCTGCGCAGGACTGCCAGCGGTGAGGTGAGAATGTTGCCGTCGACCCAACCGAAGCTGTTGGCGGCCTGCCACAACGCCAGCAGCGCGACTGGCAGCAACAGGCCCTGCCAGCCGGCTGCGGGGGCGCTGCGTTGCTGTTCACCGGTGGCCGGCTGTGGCCAGTACAGCAGGCGCCGCTCCAGTGCCGAGAAGCCTCGGTCCATGAAGGCGCCGACCAGACCGATCAGCAGGATGCACAGGAACACCAGATCGAGCATGAACAGTTGCCGTCCCCAGACCATCAGGTAGCCGATCCCTTCGCTGGAGGCCAGCAGCTCCACGGCCAGCAGTGAGGTCCAGCCCGTGGCCAGGGCCAGGCGTACACCGGCGAGGAACGCCGGCAGGGCGGCGGGCAGCAGCAGACGCACGAACAGCAGATGCGCCGGCAAGCGCAGTGCGGCGGCGGCCTCGCGCAGCTTGGGCTGGGCGTCGCGTACGCCGACCAGGGTATGCAGGGCCACCGGCACGATCACCGCCTTGATCAGCACCACCAGCTTGAGCATTTCACCGATGCCGAAGAACAGCATGAACAGCGGGATCCACGCCAACGTGGGAATCTGCGCCAGGCCCACGAACGTCGGTAGCACCCAGGTCTGCGCCCGACGTGAGGCGCCCAGCCAGGTACCCAATAACAGGCCACTGGCGATGCCGGCGAACAGGCCGAGCAGCAGGCGTTGCAGACTTATCCACAGGTGGTTCCAGAGCTCACCGGAGCCGAACTCCAGCGCGCTCTGCCAGACCACCTCAGGGGCCGGGAGGATCTGCTCGCTCATCCAGTGACCACGGCTGGCCAGCACCCATAAAGTCGCTACCCCCAACGGCACCCACCATGGCAGCAGAGAGGTGTAGGAGCGGTCTTGCCTCGCGAAAGGGGCGCGTAGCGGCCCAAGAAGGCGTTGCCCACGTTTGCTCAAAACCTCGCTCATCCCGGCACCTCTCGAATCGTTCCTTGTTTATGCGTTTATGGAATTAAAAATTCACAAATTCGCTAATCAAGGGATAAGAGCATGTATCCGAGACGCCATGAAAGTCCCCTGCCGTTGCGTTTTCCTCATATTTTCCATGCGGTTTTCGCAAGTCGCCCGCAAGCGCGCGTGCTGCCTGGTTTATGTCTTTTGGTTACTAAAAAATGAAGTTTTGGTCTTTGTAGGTTCTAACCTGGCCGGCCTAGCTTCTGGCCAAAGCGCCGGCCATCGCCGGTGGCAGCCTGCCAAGGAGCCTTGTCATGAAAACCCCTTTCCGACGTTTGTTCAGTGCGTTCGCCTCGCCGCTGCTGGCTGGCCTGCTGGGGGCCAGCGCGCTGAGCGCCCAGGCGGACGAGCTCCAGAGCATCCGCATCGCGGTGCCGGACCTGAGTGCCGGCAGCCAGCCCAGCGCGGGCGGGGTGGTGGATGTGCTGCGCAGCCAGCAGCTGCTGGAGCAGGAGTTTGCCAAGGACGGCATCCGCATCGACTGGCGCTTCTTCAAAGGCGCCGGGCCTGTGATCAACGAAGCCCTGGCCAACGGCCAGGCCGACTTCGCCTACCTGGGTGACTTGGCCGCGATCATCGGCAAGGCCAATGGCCTGGACACCCGGGTGTTGTCTGCCGGGGTACGCGGCGTGAAGAGCTACCTGGCCGTGGTTCCGGGTTCGGGCATCCACAGCCTGCAGGATCTGAAGGGCAAACGCGTGGCCGTGTTCCGCGGTACTGCCAACCAGCTGTCGTTCGCCAGCGCCCTGGCCAGCCAAGGGCTGTCCGAGCGCGACCTAAAGATCATCAATTTGGATTTCAACGCCGCCAATGCGGCGATCGCGGCCAAGCAGATCGACGCCACCTGGGGGCTTTCGACCCTGTTGTCCCTGCGTGAGCGCGGGCTGGTCGAGCTGCCGGTGAACTCCCGTGACCTCAAGGGCGCGGGCAGTACCCAGGCGGTGCTGCTGGGCACCGGGGCCTTCATCGACCAGCACCCGGACTTGGTGGCGCGCCTGGTCAAGGCCCAGCAGCAGGCAGTGAAGTGGCTGCGCAATGAAAGCAACCGCAAGGCCTATGTGGACTTGGTCGCCAGCACCGCGAACTACCCTCGGGTGATCCTCGAAGGCGATCTGGCCCAGGAGAACCTCGCCCATTACTTCGACCCACGCCTGGACGCCGAATTTGTCGGCCTGCTGCAGCAGGGTGTGGACCTGGCCGCCAAGGAACGCCTGATCCGCCGTGGCTTCCAGGTCAGCGACTGGATCGAGCCGCGTTTTCTCGATGCCGCCCTACAGCAGGACCAGGCCGTCCAGGCCGCCCGCTGAAATCCCTACCCATCCCCATCGCAAGGACACGACCATGAGCAATGCCGCACTGGCCACCGCGCCACAGACCTCAGCCCTCGACATCCATCCGATCGCCGGGCGCATCGGCGCCGAGATTCGCGGCGTGACGCTGTCCGCCGACCTGGACGCCGCCACCATCGACGCCATCCAGGCGGCCCTGGTGCAACACAAGGTGATCTTCTTCCGCAGCCAGGCGCACTTGGACGACCAGGGCCAGGAGGCCTTCGCCAAGCGGCTCGGCGAACCGATCGCCCACCCCACCGTGCCGGTGGTCGACGGCACGAACTACCTGCTGCAACTCGATGGTGCCGAGGGCCAGCGGGCCAATTCCTGGCACACCGACGTGACCTTCGTCGACGCCTATCCCAAGGCCTCGATCCTGCGCAGCGTGGTGGCACCAGCCTCCGGTGGCGATACCGTCTGGGCCAACACCGCGGCGGCCTACCAAAGCCTGCCCGAGCCGCTGCGCGAGCTTGCCGATCAGCTCTGGGCGGTCCACAGCAATGAATACGACTACGCCGGCACCAAGCCGGACGTGGACCCGGCCAAGCTCGAGCGTTATCGCCAGGTATTTACCTCAACGGTGTACGAAACCGAGCACCCGGTGGTGCGAGTGCATCCGATCAGCGGTGAGCGGGCGTTGCAGCTGGGGCATTTCGTCAAACGCATCAAAGGTTATTCACAGGCAGACTCGGCGCACCTGTTCAACTTGCTGCAAGGGCATGTGACACGTCTTGAGAACACCGTGCGCTGGCGCTGGCAGGCCGGTGACGTGGCCATCTGGGACAACCGCGCGACCCAGCATTACGCGGTGGACGACTACGGCACCCAGCCACGCATCGTGCGCCGGGTGACCCTGGGCGGCGAGGTGCCAGTGGGCGTGGACGGGCAGCAGAGCCGGACCCTGCGCAAAGGCTGACCCCCTCGGTGTGGCCTGTTGCGGCGCCATCGCGAGGCCGAATCGTTCGCGAAGATTGAGGTTTGCAAGTCTTGTGGGAGATTCTATGGTGCTGGACAACCTCGAATCGCCTTCGGTTGGTATTCCTTGACACGGCTCAGCCGTGCAAATACCGCCCAGGCTTCGTCGGTTTCCACCGGAATTGCACTGCTCTCAAGACTTGCGCAATCCCTGTGGGAGCGGGTTTACCCGCGAAGAAGGCACCACAGAACAAGGCCAAGCTTTGACCTGACAATCGGCGCAAACACGTGTAGGCGCTGGCGAAGCCTGCGATGGGCTGCGCAGCAGCCCCGTGGGATTTCAGGTCGGCAGCACGCCTCGGGCGCGGGAGAGGGTCAGGGCGAGGTCTTCGATCATGTCTTCCAGACCGCCTACGGTGCCTCGGCGGCCTAGCTCGACCAACAGCTCGCGGGCAGAGATGCCGTATTTGAGCTCGGCGCGTTTGGCGAACAACAGGAACGGCTTGCGCAGCGGGGGTGAGTTGGGCTTTCAGGTTGTGTGAATATCCGGTTTGGTGGTGGCGCCACTGGCGCTTTTCGCCTTTACGGCGACCTACTTTTGCTCTTGGGCAAAAGTAGGCATGGGCCTGTCCCATGACAACGGACGCCAAGAAGCGATACTTACATCGCTATCCTGGAGGTTGCCATGTACCCACGTACTCGCCGTAACTACACCGATGAGTTCAAAGCCCAAGCTGTT
>JAIRVG010000088.1 GCA_031253995.1 Paucimonas sp.
GCGCGCCTACACTCGCGCCGTGAGCAGCCAGAAATGCGTGCGCGCCGGCGGCAAGCACAACGACCTGGAAAACGTCGGCTACACCGCGCGTCACCATACCTTCTTCGAGATGCTGGGCAACTTCAGCTTCGGCGACTATTTCAAGCGCGACGCCATCACCTTCGCCTGGACCTTCCTGACCTCCGACAAGTGGCTGAACCTGCCGAAGGAAAAGCTCTGGGTCACCGTCTACGCCAGCGACGACGAAGCCTATGACATCTGGACCAAGGAAGTCGGCGTACCGGCCGAGCGCATGGTCCGCATCGGCGACAACAAGGGCGCTCCGTACGCGTCCGACAACTTCTGGACCATGGGCGATACCGGTCCGTGCGGTCCGTGCACCGAGATCTTCTACGACCACGGCGCCGACATCTGGGGCGGCCCACCCGGCTCGCCGGAAGAAGACGGCGACCGCTACATCGAGATCTGGAACAACGTCTTCATGCAGTTCAACCGCACCGCGGACGGCGTCCTGCACCCGCTGCCAGCGCCGTCGGTGGACACCGGCATGGGCCTGGAGCGCATCAGCGCCGTGCTGCAGCACGTGCACTCGAACTACGAGATCGACCTGTTCCAGAGCCTGCTGGCCGCCTCGGCCAAGGCCATCGGCTGCACCGACGAAGGCCAGCCTTCGCTGAAAGTGGTGGCCGACCACATCCGTTCCTGCGGCTTCCTGATCGCCGACGGCGTGGTGCCGTCCAACGAAGGCCGCGGCTACGTGCTGCGCCGCATCGTTCGCCGCGCCTGCCGCCACGGCAACAAGCTCGGCGCCAAGGGCAGCTTCTTCTACCAGATCGTCGCCGCGCTGGTGGCCGAGATGGGCGAAGCCTTCCCTGAGCTGAAATCCCAGCAGGCGCACATCGAGCGCGTGCTGAAGACCGAGGAAGAGCAGTTCGCCAAGACCCTGGAGCAGGGCCTGAAGATCCTCGAACAGGACCTGGCCGACCTGCAGGGCAACGTCATTCCGGGCGAAGTGGTGTTCAAGCTGTACGACACCTATGGCTTCCCGATGGACCTGACCGCCGACATCGCCCGCGAGCGCGAGCTGAGCATCGACGAGGCCGGCTTCGAGCGTGAAATGGAAGCGCAGCGCGAGCGCGCCCGTTCCGCCAGCGCCTTCGGCCTGGACTACAACAGCCTGGTCAAGGTCGACGTGGACACCGAGTTCCTCGGCTACAGCGCCACCGAAGGCCACGCCAAGGTCGTCGCCCTGTACAAGGACGGCCAGTCCGTCGAGCAACTGGGTGAAGGCGAGGAGGGCGTGGTGATCCTCGACCGCACGCCGTTCTACGCCGAATCCGGCGGCCAGATCGGCGACACCGGCTACCTGCAGGCCGGCGCCGTGCGCTTCGACGTGCGCGACACCACCAAGACCGGCGGTGCCTTCCTGCACCATGGCGTGATCGCCAGCGGCAGCCTGAGCGTTGGTGCCCAGGTCGAGGCCAAGGTCGATGCCGATGTGCAGCACGCCACCTCGCTGAACCACTCCGCCACCCACCTGCTGCACGCTGCGCTGCGTGAGGTCCTGGGTGAGCACGTACAACAGAAGGGCTCCCTGGTGAACAGCCAGCGCCTGCGTTTCGACTTCAGCCACCCGGAAGCGGTCAAGCCAGAGCAGATCAAGGCCCTGGAAGAGATCGTCAACCGCGAAGTGCGCCGCAACACCGCGGTCGAGACCGAAGAAACCGATATCGAGACCGCCAAGCAGAAGGGCGCCATGGCGCTGTTCGGCGAGAAGTACGGCGACAGCGTGCGCGTGCTGAGCATGGGCGGCGACTTCTCTGTCGAGCTGTGCGGCGGTATCCACGCCAAGCGTACCGGTGACATCGCGGTATTCAAGATCGTCAGCGAAGGCGGCGTGGCCTCCGGCGTGCGTCGTATCGAAGCCGTGACAGGTGCCGCGGCACTGGCCTACCTGAACGGTGCGGAAGAACAACTGAAGGAAGCCGCGCAACTGGTCAAGGGCAGTCGCGACAACCTGATCGACAAGCTGTCGGCGGTGCTCGAACGCAACCGCCAGCTGGAAAAACAACTGGAGCAGCTGCAGGCCAAGGCTGCCAGCGCGGCCGGTGACGACCTGGCCAACAGCGCTGTGGACGTCAAGGGTGTCAAGGTCCTGGCTGCGCGCCTGGACGGCCAGGATGGCAAGGCCCTGCTGGCCCTGGTCGATCAACTGAAGAACAAGCTCGGCCGCGCAGTGATCCTGCTCGGCAGTGTCCACGAAGAGAAGGTCGTACTGGTCGCCGGCGTGACCAAGGACCTCACCGGCCAACTCAAAGCCGGGGATCTGATGAAACAAGCCGCTGCGGCGGTGGGTGGCAAGGGCGGTGGTCGTCCGGACATGGCGCAAGGCGGTGGCGTGGACGCCGCGGCGTTGGACGGTGCGCTGGCCTTGACCGTGCCATTCGTAGAGCAGGGTGTCTGAGGCGCCGACGGCCCGTCGTCTAGTGGCGGGCCGTCGGCGTTGTGTTTTGTTTATTGGGTGCCCTTCACGGGCTGAGGCGGCTTTGAAATGGCGTTGATCGTACAGAAATTTGGCGGTACCTCGGTCGGCACAATCGAGCGAATCGAGCAGGTTGCCGAGAAGGTCAAGAAGTTCCGCGAAGCTGGCGATGACCTGGTGGTTGTGCTGTCGGCGATGAGCGGTGAAACCAACCGCCTGATCGACCTTGCCAAGCAGATCAGTGATCAGCCGGTTCCGCGTGAACTGGACGTGATCGTCTCCACCGGCGAGCAGGTGACCATCGCCTTGCTCGCCATGGCGCTGATGAAGCGTGGCGTTCCGGCGGTGTCCTACACCGGCAACCAGGTGCGGATCCTCACCGACAGCGCGCACAACAAGGCGCGCATCCTGCAAATCGACGACCAGAAGATCCGTGGCGACCTCAAGGCCGGCCGCGTGGTCGTGGTCGCGGGTTTCCAGGGTGTCGACGAGCAGGGCAACATCACTACCCTCGGTCGCGGTGGTTCCGACACCACCGGCGTGGCCCTGGCGGCAGCCCTGAAGGCTGACGAATGCCAGATCTACACCGACGTGGATGGCGTCTACACCACCGACCCGCGCGTGGTGTCCCAGGCCCAGCGCCTGGACAAGATCACCTTCGAAGAGATGCTGGAAATGGCCAGCCTCGGTTCCAAGGTGCTGCAGATCCGTGCCGTCGAGTTCGCCGGCAAGTACAACGTTCCGCTGCGCGTGCTGCACAGCTTCCAGGAGGGTCCGGGTACCCTCATTACCATTGATGAAGAGGAATCCATGGAACAGCCGATCATTTCCGGCATCGCCTTCAACCGCGATGAAGCCAAGCTGACCATCCGTGGCGTGCCGGACACCCCGGGCGTGGCTTTCAAGATCCTCGGCCCGATCAGCGCCGCGAACATCGAAGTCGACATGATCGTGCAGAACGTCTCGCACGATAACACCACCGACTTCACCTTCACCGTGCACCGCAACGACTACGCCAAGGCGCAGCAGGTGCTGGAAACCACCGCCCGCGAAATCGGCGCCCGTGAAGTGATCGGCGACACCAAGATCGCCAAGGTCTCGATCGTCGGCGTCGGCATGCGCTCCCACGCGGGCGTTGCCAGCCGCATGTTCGAAGCCCTGGCCAAGGAGAGCATCAACATCCAGATGATCTCCACTTCCGAGATCAAGGTCTCGGTGGTCATCGAAGAGAAGTACCTGGAACTGGCTGTACGCGCTCTGCATACCGCCTTCGAGCTGGACGCTCCGGCCCGTCAGGGCGAGTAAGCGTTGTCCCCGAGGGGCGCGGCCTGGCCGCGCCCCTCTTTTTTCGACCGCCGTGGCGCCCGCCATGTTGGTCAAGCTGGTCAATACTCAGGTGTAGGCCGACAACCGTCCTGGTTGTACGCCGAAGCCTCTCTTGCTTGCGATTGTTGTCCCTTAACTTTTACAGACTGTTGTCCCTGAACTGAATCCCGTGAGGAAAAACGTATGCTGATTCTGACTCGTCGGTGTGCCGAAAGCCTGATCATTGGCGATGGCGAAATCACCGTGACCGTGCTCGGCGTCAAAGGAAACCAGGTGCGGATCGGTGTGAACGCGCCCAAGGAAGTGGCCGTACACCGTGAGGAAATCTACCTTCGAATCAAGAAAGAGAAGGACGAAGAACCAAGCCATTAATTTTTATCGTTTTTTTTTCAAAAAAGAGTTTGCAAACGGGGAAGGGTCTGGTTATTATACGCCCCGTGTTGCGGAGAGGTGGCCGAGTGGCCGAAGGCGCTCCCCTGCTAAGGGAGTATACCTCACAAGGGTATCGGGGGTTCGAATCCCCCCTTCTCCGCCATTATTCATGTAGGGCGCTGTAATCTGGCATGAATCACTAAGTAGTTGAAATTAAACGAAAAAGTGATTGCCAAAACGATTTAGCGAACTATAATGCGCGGCTTCAAATGCACTCGTAGCTCAGCTGGATAGAGTACTCGGCTACGAACCGAGCGGTCACAGGTTCGAATCCTGTCGAGTGCACCATACAAGCAAACAGCCCGCCTTCATGGCGGGCTTTTTGTTTTCCGCGATTTGTTGATCCCGATAAATAATTTGTCACTCATGTGTCGATGACGCGTGCTAATTTTTCAGTAGCGCCATGTGCTCTTTTTCGAGCGTTGGCCGTCGCATTGAAGGATTCGGGAGTTTGCATGCGTAACGTTCGCAAACGATTGTTTTCACCGATATTTTCAGCCCCTGGCAGCTCAAGCGGTGTATCATTGCGCCCGTCAGCCCCGCCGGGGCTTGTGGAATACCACCATGGACTTACCCAGTAGTTACTTAAAAGCCTCTTTTGCCAATCACGATGTGACTGATTGATCCTCCCGGCGTGCTCCGCTGCTGGGAGTGGAGTTCGCCTATGACTGAAATCGAAGCAAAAAAAACGCAGGAAAGCCTGCAGGACCGCCTGGCCCAGGTGGTCGAGCTGCTGCATCGCCAGCGCGTAGTGGAAGACCTGACCCATCGTCAGGAAGGCGCGCACAACGATCGCGTGGAAAACCTGGTTCACCGGCAGAACCTGGTCGAGCTGCAACGCAAGCTCGATGACCTGCACTCCGCCGACGTCGCCCATATTCTCGAAGCGCTGCCCCTGGATGATCGCCTGACCGTATGGCAGCTGGTCAAGGCCGAGCGCGACGGCGACATCCTTCTCGAAGTGTCCGACTCGGTACGCGAAACCCTGATCGCCGACATGGACGATCACGAGATTCTCGCGGCCGCCAAGGAGATGGACGCCGACGAACTGGCCGACCTCGCCCCCGAACTGCCCCGTGACGTCGTCCACGAGCTGATGGAAACCCTCGACGCCCAGCAACGCGAGCGCGTGCGCTCGGCGCTGAGCTATGACGAGGAGCAGGTCGGTGCGCTGATGGACTTCGAGATGGTCACCATCCGCGAAGACGTCAGCCTTGAAGTGGTCCTGCGCTACCTGCGCCGGCTCAAGGAGCTGCCGAGCCATACCGACAAGCTGTTCGTCGTCGACTACGACGGCATTCTCAAGGGCGTGCTGCCCATCAAGCGCCTGCTGGTCAACGACCCGGACAAGCAGGTCGCCGAAGTGATGGCCGACGACCCGGTCAGCTTCCACCCGGAAGAGGACGCCTACGACGCGGCCCAGGCCTTCGAGCGCTATGACCTGATCTCGGCCCCGGTGGTGGACAAGAACAGCCGCCTGATCGGCCGTCTGACCATCGATGAAATGGTCGACCTGATTCGTGAGGAAAGCGAAAGCGAAGTCCTGAACATGGCCGGTCTGCGCGAGGAAGAAGACATCTTCGCCTCGGTCTGGCGTTCGCTGCGCAACCGTTGGGCCTGGCTGGCGATCAACCTGATCACCGCCTTCGTCGCCTCGCGGGTGATCGGCCTGTTCGAGGGCTCGATCGAGAAGCTGGTGGCCCTGGCGGCCCTGATGCCCATCGTGGCGGGTATCGGCGGCAACTCCGGCAACCAGACGATTACCATGATCGTCCGCGCCATGGCGCTGGACCAGGTCAGTCCGGGCAACACCACGCGCCTGATGCGCAAGGAGCTGGCGGTCTCGCTGATCAACGGCCTGATCTGGGGCGGTGTGATCGGGGTGGTGGCCTTCCTGCTCTATGGCAGCTGGTCGCTGGGTGTGGTGATGACCGCTGCGATGACGCTCAACCTGTTGCTCGCAGCGTTCATGGGGGTATTCATCCCGATGACTCTTGTGCGCCTGGGGCGCGACCCGGCCATGGGCTCCAGCGTGATGATCACTGCGGTAACCGACAGTGGTGGCTTCTTCATCTTCCTGGGGCTGGCCACGCTGTTTTTGCTGTAATCCTCTGCAAGCGGAAAAGCCAGCCCAGCGCTGGCTTTTTTGTGGCCGCCACAAAGCAGAACGCCCGGTGCAATGCACCGGGCGTTCTGTTCTGAAACGAGTTCAGGAATCAGGGGTCAGGAGGCGTCCGCGGCCATCTCGACGTCATGGGCGATCAGCGCAACCAGGGCGTTCTGCTGGCGGTGGGACAGTTGGCGGAAGCGTTGCAGCAGCTCGCGTTCATGCAGGGACAGTTCCGGGCTGTCCAGGCGCATGCTCAGTTCGTCGCCCAGTGCACCTTCCTGGATAAGGCTCTGTTCCAGGCGGGCAATGATCTCGGAGTTCATGCTGCGGTGGTGGTTACGCGCAACCTCGGCAATGCGCTCACGCATTCCGTCGGGCAGGCGGACGACGAATTTGTCTGCGGTGCGGCTTGAGTAGATAGCCTGTTTCATTGGGCGCATATAATTGACCGGTTTAGTTCAGGGGGAGCGGTTCTTGAAAATTGGCCGCGCGATGGAGACTACGACCACCGTTACGGTCAAATGTTCAACCTGAATTGTGAATGAGGTCGCAATGATGCCTCATTATCGCCGGTTCCTTGGCGTCAATTCTGTGACAAATATTGAACCGGGTGGAGGCTTTATGCCAGTACCAATTATCAGAAATGAGTACTGGTTTGAAAAGTTTTGATTCATCCACTTATCCGATTCAGCCACCTTTTTGACTCTTTATAACGAGAGACGAAAAGGTAACGGAAAGCTCCTAAAATACCGGGGCTTTTCCTATCTATGAGCATAGTGGCTATGCAGCATGACGCAAGCGCCAGGCCTTCGTCGGACAACCGGGGCAGGCTGATCTACCTGATGGGGCCCTCGGGTTCCGGAAAGGACAGCGTGATCGATCAGGCCCGGCCCGCACTGCGGGAACTGGGCGTGGCGGTCGCCCGGCGGGCGATTACCCGATCCGCCGAGGCGGTGGGTGAAGACGCCCAAGGGGTGTCGCCCCAGCAGTTCGCTTCGCTACGGGCCCAAGGGGCGTTCGCCCTGGACTGGCCGGCCAATGGCTTGCACTACGGCATTCCGCAGGAGATCGACGCCTGGCTGGAACAGGGGCGCTGGGTGCTGGTCAATGGTTCCCGCGGACATCTGGAGGTGGCGCGTGCCAAGTACCCGGACCTGCTGCCGATTCTACTCAGCGTTGCGCCGCAGGTATTGCGCGAGCGCCTGATGCGTCGCGGGCGGGAGACCGCCGAAGAGATCGAGCAGCGCCTGGCGCGCAATCAGCAGGTGTCCACTCGTCTGGATGAGGATGTGCGTAGCCTCGACAATTCCACCTCGGTGGCAGAAGCCGCGCAGCGCTTGCTGGCGTTGTTGCATGAAGCAGGTCTGCCGCTTCAGAACGAATAATGATCCTGCTCGCGGACTGGATGATCCTGCCGCTGCCCGTCGGGTGCCTGTCCGAGCACTGCCGGCCGGGCCTGCATCGATGTGCGGTAATCCAGCGAGTTGGCCGGCGTCTCCTTGGGCAACAGGCCCAAGGCAATCACGGCGGTCAGGGCCAATGCGTTGAGGGCAAGCAAGGTATGGGTCATGGGGGCTGGTCCGGGGCTGTAGGGTCGAAAACATTCCATTACCCTTGTCAGAGCAGTTGTCGTGCCAGCCTGTAATTAAAGAATTTATCTTATAAATCAATGGCTTATATGGATTTATCGGTAGTGCATCCGTGCATCCTGCAATGATGGCTTTAGGCTTCATTGCAAAATGCACGAACTGACTTTCCACAATCCTTCTTGTGACGGGCAAAAAGCCCGATCCACGGCATGACAAATGCCTTCCCGCTGGTTAACATGGCCGCCTTCCGCCGCGTGGCGCCCGCCGCCGGCCTTGTGTCTCAGTAGCTCAATTGGATAGAGCATCCCCCTCCTAAGGGGAAGGTTGGCAGTTCGAACCTGCCCTGGGACACCATCTACTCAACCTCAACGTCCCCCCTTCATCCGCCGGGCCAGCAGAAACACCCCGAGCCCGACCAATGCCGTCACCGCGCCGATGTACCCGGTGCTCGTCCATCCCAGTCCCGCACTGATCGCCATGCCACCCAACCACGGCCCCAAGGCATTGGCCAGGTTGAACGCCGCATGGTTCGAAGCCGCCGCCAGGCTTGGCGCCTCGTGGGCAATATCCATCAGGCGAATCTGCAACGGCGCCGCCAGCGCAACCATGGTCCCCACCAGGCCGATGCCTAGCAGAATCGACCACAGCGCCTGGGCCGCGAAGGTGAAGAACAACAGCACCGCGATCGACCAGGCCAGGATCAGCCCCACGGCACGGAACTGCAGACGATCGAACAGCTTGCCGCCGGCAAAGTTGCCGATGATGCCGCCCACGCCAAACGCCGCCAGGCCGAAGGGGATCCACTGGGGCGATACCTTCGTCACTTCGAGCATCGTGGGGGCGAGGTAACTGAAGACGCAGAACATGCCGGCGAAACCGATCGAGGCGATGCCCAGGGCCATCCACACCTGTGGCAGGCGAAATGCCTGGAGTTCCTTGCGCGGATCGCTGCGGGCTTCGTCGCGCGGTTGTGGAACGAAGCGCCACACCAGGCCGATGGTGCACAAGGCGATCACGCCAACCAGGATGAACGCCGACCGCCAGCCGAAGAACTGACCCAGGAACGTGGCCACCGGATTGCCCAGCAGCATGGCCAGGGTCAGGCCCATCATCACCCGCGCGACGGCGCTGGCTCGCTGGTTGCTGGCGACCATGCTCGATACCACCACGGCAGCGATGCCGAAGTAGGCGCCGTGTGGCAGCCCGCTGATGAAGCGGAAAGCGATCAGGCTTGCGAAGGACGGCGCGAAAGCCGTGGCAAGGTTGCCCAGTGCATACAGCGCCATCAGCAACAGCAGCATGTGTTTGCGCAGCAGCTTGGCGCCGAGAATCGCCAGGGCCGGCGCACCGACCACCACCCCCAGCGCGTAGGCGCTGATCGCATGGCCGACCTCGGGTTCGCTGAGCGACAGGTTACTGGCGACGTCGGGCATCAAGCCCATGATGGCGAATTCCCCGGTGCCGATGGCGAAGCTGCCGAGAGCCATGGCGGCCTCCATCTTGACGACGGTGCTTTTGGGGGCGATTAGCGGGGGTGTTTCGTGGACGGACATGCGACTCCTTTGAAATAAGCTGAAACGTTAAAGTTTCGATCTTAGGCTATTGCAGGCAAAGCAGTCGAGGACGCCAGAACCGGGGCTTGTAGCCTGTGGGCGCTATCCTACTGCCGCCCGGGACGAGCGATGTGTCACTGATGAAAATCTGATTTTCACCTTCGCGCTGCGTCGTTTCTGACCGCACTGTCGAGGCTTTTTCATTTTCGAAGCATGTGATCCGATGATGGAAGGTGGATCCAATTTGAACATTACTGCAATAAACCAGGCGATAAGACCTCAAGAATTTCACAGGCGAAAAACACAATTCCCGTGAGCCGATTTTTCTTTGCCTGTAGCGGCGATAGTCTCGCACTACCAGATTTACAAATAACTCTAAGAAAGGTAGATGCTCATGCACTCCGGCGACCAAGCCTTGCCTGGCTCCAAATCCACGATCCTCTGGCGTGTCGCGGCCATCGCGACCATGGGATCGCTTGCCTTTGGCTACGACACCGGAGTGATCTCCGGCGCGCTGCCGTTCATGACCCTCGAACCCAGCCAGGGTGGGCTGGGGCTGACCCCCTTCACCGAAGGCGCGGTCGCGTCCTCGCTGATTTTCGGTGGCGCGGTGGGGGCCTTCGCCTCCGGTCACCTGGCCGACCGCTACGGTCGCCTGTTCGTGCTGAAGGTCCTGGCCTTGCTGTTTGCCTTCGGTGCCATCGGCAGTGCCCTCGCGCCAAACTTCCTGGCCATGATCCTGATCCGCTTTGCCTTGGGCATCGCCGTAGGCGGCGCATCGTCCATCGTGCCGGTGTTCATTGCCGAGCTGGCCGGCCCCAGGCATCGGGGGCGGCTGGTGTGCCAGAGCGAGCTGATGATCGTTTCCGGACAGTGCCTGGCCTATGTGTCGAGTGCGTTGCTGGCACACCTGTTCGAGAACCCGGCTATCTGGCGCTACATGCTGGCCATCGCCCTGATTCCGGCGGCGCTGTTGTACATGGGCGTGAATTTCGTGCCGACCTCGCCGCGGTGGCTGGTGGCCAAGGGGCGCGTGGACGAAGCACGAAAGGTGCTGCTGGGGCTGCGTGACTCGGCCAGGGAGACCGACGACGAAATCAAGGAAATCGTCGAGCAGTGCAGCTACGAGAAGACCCATACCAGCCTGATGAGCAAGCTCAACGAACCCTGGCTGGTCAAGCTGCTGCTGGTGGGCATCGGCCTCGGCTTCATGATCCAGGCTACCGGCGTCAACGCCTTCATGTACTACACCCCGATCATCCTCAAATCCACCGGCATGGGCACCAACGCCGCGTTGATCGCCACCATCGGCAATGGCGTGATCTCGGTGATCGCCTGCCTGATCGGCATGTGGGCCATCAATCGCATGGGGCGCCGGCCGATGTTGTTGCTGGGCCTGTCCGTGGTGGTGCTGACGCAGGTTTTCCTCGGCGGGGTGCTCAACTTCATGCCCGGCTCCCTGGTGCAGAGTTACCTGGCCCTGTCGGGTATCCTGGTGTTCCTGTTCTTCATGCAGATGTGCATCGGTCCGGTGTACTGGGTCTTGATGTCGGAGATCTTCCCGACCCATTCCCGTGGCGTGATGAACGGCATCGCGGTGGGCCTGTTCTGGGTGTTCAACGCCATCGTGGCGTTCGCCTTCCCGATCGCTCTCAGCTACTTCGGCGGCATGACCTTCTTCCTGTTCGCCGTGGTGAACGTCTTCTCGATCATCTTCTGCCTGCGCTGCGTGCCTGAAACCAAAGGGCTGTCGCTGGAAGAGATCGAGCGCTTGATGGAGCGCCGCTTCGGTCGCAAGGAACAGCAGCCCGGCGGGGTGGCCGGCAAGGCCTCGACCGGAACGACCTGGTAAGCCGTAACACTTCTGTTGCCTGCGGCGACGTAGTCCGAACCGGCTTGCGTCGTCGCTTCACCCGCCCGCCGGGTTCGAACAGAACACGCTGATCGTTTTGTTCACACGTTCCGCCAATTCATTCCTCGCTTCATGGCCAAGTCCATGAGGGCGGGTCAGTGCGCGTGTCGTTCAGGCAGTGGAGCCTCTGCGTAAAAGGCTCGTATCCGTTAACTCACAATAAGAAGAGCAGGAGAGTTTATGCACATCGGTTATGTTCGTCCGGTCAATGCCCGGCTGTTGCTGGGCATGAGCGTGCTGGGAGTGATTGGCTTGTTGTCCGATAAAGTCATCGCCGCCGAGCCATTCAATGCCGCCAACTACATGACGGGCGACTGGGGCGGTCTGCGTTCGGAGCTGCATGAAAAAGGCGCCGACCTGACCATCGAATACGTCGGCGAGGCGGCTGCCAACCTCCATGGTGGCTACAACAAGGACAAGACCGCGCGCTATACCGACCAGGTGGCCCTGGGCGCGACGCTGGACCTGGAAAAGATGGCAGGCTGGCAGGACGCCAGGTTCCAGTTGATGATCACCGAGCGCAGCGGTCGCAACCTCGCCGGCGACCGTGTCGGAGACCCGCGCGCCGGCATGCTGAGCTCGACCCAGGAGGTCTATGGCCGTGGACAGACCTGGCGCCTGACCCAGATGTGGTTGAGCAAGGGCTTCCTCGATGGCGACCTGGATGTGAAGGTCGGCCGCTTCGGCGAGGGCGAGGACTTCAACACCTTCCCGTGCGATTTCCAGAACAACGCCTTTTGCGGTGCCCAGGCGGCCAACTGGGCCGGCTCGGTCTGGTACAACTGGCCGGTCAGCCAGTGGGCCGGCCGGATCAAGTACAAGCTGACCCCCGAGGTCTATGCCCAGGTCGGTGCGTTCGAGGTCAACCCGTCGTACCTGGAAACCGGCAACGGCTTCAAGCTCAGCGGCAGCGGTGCCAAGGGCGCCCTGTTCCCGGTCGAACTGGTCTGGACCCCGAAGTTCAACGGTCTGCCGGGTGAGTATCGCGCGGGTTACTACTACAGCAACGCGAAGGCCGATGACGTCTACGACGGCGCCGATGGCCAGCCGCAGCCGGTTTCGGGCGGCGCGTTCCAGAGCCATGGCAGCAAGCACGGTTCCTGGTTGGTCATCCAGCAGCAACTGACCTCTCGCGGCGGCAGCGCCGAGCGTGGCTTGAGCGTGTTCTTCAACGCCACCTTGCATGACAAGGAAACCAACCTGGTCGATCACTTCATCCAGGCCGGGATTTCCTACAAGGGACCCTTCGACGCACGTCCCAAGGACGACTTCGGATTCGGTGTGGCCCGCATCCACGTGAACCCGGATGTAGCGCGCCAGGGACGCCTGACCAACGAACTGGCCGGCATCCAGGACTACGACAACCCGGCCTACAGGCCCATCCGTGATACCGAGTACGATGCCGAGATCTACTACGGCTTTGCGGTCACGCCCTGGCTGACCCTGCGTCCGAACCTGCAGTACATCCGTCATCCCGGTGGAGTGGACGAGGTGGACAGCGCGGTGGTGGCAGGCCTGAAGATGGCCGTGAAATTCTAAGGCGGCAGTCTTCGGCGTGACTCAGGCCCGGCACCCAGTGCCGGGCCTTCTCGTTTTCCAGGCGAAAAAAAGCCCGCGCATCACTGCACGGGCCGTTCCTCCTGGCATGGGCTCAGCCCAGGTAGTCCACCTGGTAGCGGTGGGTGCGCATGTTGCCCAGCGCCGCCTTGACCCGCAGGTGCGCGGGGTGCGTCGCATAGTCTTCCAGTGCCTGTACCGACTCGAACTCCGAGTAGAGGACAACGTGGCAGGCGTAGTCGATCCTGCTGATGTCGACGCCGATCTCCAGCAGTTTCAGGCCAGGGATTTCGTGGCGGATAGCCTCGAACTCGCGCTTGACCGTGTCGATGTTGTCATTGCGTTCCTGCTCGCTTTCGCCGCGCAGATTCCACATGACGATGTGTTTTACCGGTTGCATGGGGTGCTCCAGGAGGAAGAGGGGCGAGCCGGCTGCAGTGGCCTGGCTCGCCCCGAGGCTCGTTGTCAGCGAGCGATGGGGTTGAGGACGAAGTCGAAATCGAGTGAGAACCAGGGCGTGTCGATGGCCTGGCCGTACGGGTCGGTACCGGCGTCGTGGGCCACCCAGTCGGCGATCAGCGAGGAGCGCACGCCGAACACGGCGTCGGAATCCAGGTACTCGCCATGCTCGCGGAAGACGTGGGTCACCAGGCGTTCGTGGTTCGGCGAGATGATCATGAAATGCAGGTGCGCCGGGCGCCATGGATGGCGCTCCAGGGCTTCGAGCATCTTGCCCACCGGGCCGTCATGGGGAATCGGATAGCAATCCGGGATGATGGTCTTGAAGTGGTAGCGGCCTTCGCTGTCGGCCTGCAGGATGGCGCGACCCTCGAAGCTGTTCGCTGCGCGTCCGGCTTTCTGCACGTCGTAGAAGCCTGCATCGTCGGCCTGCCAGACCTCCAGGGTGGCGTTGGGTACCGGGTTGCCGTCGATATCGCGCACGGTGCCGCGGACGAACCAGGGTACCCCCGGGAGGCCGGCGCTGATGTCGGCGCCGAGGTCGAAGCGCGGCGCATCGAGCACGTGGAAAGGCCCGAACACCGTGGCCTCGGTGCAGCCCTCGGGCTTCTTGTGGTTCTGCGCAGTCACCAGGGTGGACAGGCCCAAAGTGTCGGACAGCAGGATGAACTCCTGGCGCGTCGGGGTGCAGATCTGCCCGACCGCTGTCAGGAACTCGATGCCTTTTTCCCATTCCGCCTCGGTCAGCTTCGTTTCGCGCGCGAAGGCGTGCAGGTGCTGCACCAGGCTGGTCATGATTTCCCGCAGGCGCGGGTCGGGCGCGCTGGCATTGCGGGTCAGGACCGCTTGGGTAATGGTGTGTTCGTCCAGATTTCTCATAGGAGGCCTTTGCTGACTTTTTCTTGTAGTGGGCCAGGAACAATCGCTACCCCGGCCGTTTTCGATTCCACCCGACTACGCTAAAGTGCTCTCCAGTGGAATAAAACAACGCCAATGAAATTCTTTGTTTCACCAGTGAAATAATAAGAGGTGCCCTGTGGACCGTTTCACCGAGATAGAGCTGTTCGTGCAGACCGCCGAACTGGGCACCCTGAGCCGGGCTGCGGAAAAACTGGATATCTCCAACGCCGCCGCCAGTCGTCACCTGGCAGCGTTGGAAAGCCGCTTGAAGGTGCGCCTGGTCGAGCGCAACACCCGGCGCCTGGCCCTGACCAATGCCGGCCACGATTTCTACGGGCGCTGCAAGGCACTGCTGGCCGAGTGGGCAGAGGCCGAGGCCTCGGTCAACGCTGCGCTGGTCGAACCCACCGGGACCTTGACCATCACCGCCACCATCTCCTTCTCCATGCTTCACCTGGCGCCGCTGGTGCCGGCGTTCCAGCGCCTGTACCCGGGGATCAAGGTGAAGATCATCGGTGCCAACCGTTATTACGACATCATGGATACCGAGATCGACCTGGCAATCCGCACCCGCGAGTTCGAGGCCGATTCGAGCATCACCATCCGCCGCCTGGCCGAGACCCGTCGGGTGCTGGCCGCATCGCCGGCCTACCTGGCCCTGCGCGGCCAGCCGAAGACGGTGAGCGACCTGCAGCACCACGACATGCTGATCTACAGCCATGCCAACCACCCCAATTCGATGGAGTTCTGCAAAGGCGACGAGCGCGAGTCGGTGAAGATCCAGCCGGCGATGGAGTCGAACGATGGCCAGATCGTGCGCGCGGCGGCGCTGGCGGGGGCGGGGATTCTGGTGCAGCCCAAGTACATCATCTATGACGACCTGGTGGCGGGCCGGCTGCTGCCGGTGCTGGATGACTGGGATCTGCCGCGGCTGACGATCAACCTGGCGTTCCAGGATCGTCGCTACATGCCGGCCAAGACCCGGCTGTTCATCGACTTCCTGCTGGAGCATTTCAAGCGCGAGGGCTACGAGCGCTACTGGACGCGTTGAAAAAGCCCCACCCGGCCCCCCGCACGGAGATCGGGTGGAGTAAAGGCAATGGTCCGGTTTACGCCGGGCGTTTCCCTTCGTAAGCATTCTGGAGCAATTCACGGATCGCCACGCCCTCGATCGGACGGGGGTTCCAGTACGGATTGGCCAGGGCGATTTCAGTGGCCCGGTCCATGTCGGCCTCGTTCACACCCAGCGATTTCAGGGCCAGCGGTGCGCCCAGGGTCTTGGCCAGATCGTACAGCGCCTGACCGGCGGAGTTGCTGCCCGCACCGAGCGCACGAACGATGCGCCTGGCCGCGTCCGGCGCTGCTTCGGCGTTGTAGGCGATGGCGTGGGGCAGGACGATGGTGTGGGTCGGTGCATGGGGCAGGTTGAAGCTGCCACCCAGGGTGTGGCAGAGCTTGTGGTGCAAGGCCATGCCGACATTGCCCAGCACGGTGCTGCACAGCCATGCGCCATACAGGCAGTCGGCGCGGGCATCCAGGTCCTGCGGGTTGTCGACGATCAACTTCAAGCCCTCGGCCATGGCGCGGATGCCTTCCTCCGCGATCAGCGACATCACCGGGTTGCCGTCCTGGGCATAGAGGCCTTCGGCGGCGTGGGCGATGGCGTTCATGCCACTGGTGACGGACAGATCCACGGGCAGGGTGGCCGACAGCTCCGGGTCGTAGATCACGGTTTTCGGCAGGACCCGCACATCCTTGCCGGTGCGCTTGATGCCGTTTTCGGTAAGACCGTAGACCGAGGTCATTTCCGAACCGGCGTAGGTGGTCGGGATCGCCAGGATCGGCAGGCCGGATTCCAGGGCGATGGCCTTGCCCAGGCCGGTGGTCGAGCCGCCGCCAATGGCCACGGCGCAGTCGGCGCCCAGTTGCCGTGCCACTTCACGGGCTTCGCGAGCGGTTTCGATCGGTACGTGCATCACTGCCTTGTCGAAGATGCCCGCAGCACGCGAACCAAGGATGTCGGCGATACGTTCGGCCTGGCCGCGTTGTTCGGGGGTGGACAGCACCAGGGCCCGACGCGAGCCGAGGTGGTCGATCTCCGCTTCCAGTTGTTGCAGGGAGCCCTTGCCAAAGATGACGCGGGACGGCAGGCCGGTGTAGGTGAAATTCGCGATAGCCACGGAATCGGTTCCTGTTCTTGTTGATGAGCTGCTCGCTGCGGGGGCGGGCAGCAGCGTTACTTGATCGGGGTCGGTTGATAGGCGAGGAACTTCCATTCGCCGCCGAACATGGACCAGATGGAAAGGGTGCGGTTGTTCAGCGATTTGTGCACGCCGCCGGCGACGATGTTGCCCGACATCCGTCCATGCAGAAGGGCGACGTCACCCAGCACCTGGATCTTGTCCAGGGGGAAGTCGAGGTGGACGTATTCATAGAAGCCGTCGCGGCACTTGGCGACGTAGCTGGACAGCGTATCCACCACGCCGGTGGAATGGGTGTAGGTCAGGCTGGGGTGCGACAGGGCGATGAACGCGTCGATGTCGCCATCGAGCATGGCGCGGTAGCGACCCTGTTCCAGGTCCTGCAGGTGGGCATGGAGGGCTTCGGTGCTTTGCATGGCTGACCCGGTTGATCGTTGTTGACCGGGTCAGCCTATATTTCCTGCAAACGGTAAAGAATGCCGATTCTGGAAATCTTTATTTCCCTGTTGAAAAAGTTTCAACGCGTCCACAACCGCTCGTAGTCGTTCTCGCGGAAGCGCTCCGCCAGTGCCTCGATGAACAGGCGGACCTTGGCCGGCATGTGGCGGCGGGTCTGGAACGCGATGTTCATGGTCAGGCGCGGCAGGTCCCAGTCGTCCAGCACCGGTACCAGGTCGCCACGCTGCAGATGGTCGTGGACGATGTACTTGGGCTGGATCAGGATGCCCATGTCGTCGAGTGCGCACTTGACCACCATCTGCCCGTCGTTGGTGGAAATGAACGAGCGCACGTTAACCGTCGCCGCCTCGCCACGACGCTTGAACGGCAGTTCGGTGGGATTGATGGCGTAGTCGTAGACCAGCATCTTGTGACGGATCAGGTCCATCGGGTGCTTGGGCGTGCCGTGGCGTTCCAGGTACCTCGGCGAGGCTGCCAGTACCCGGCGGGTTTCAGCCAGGCGGCGGATGGTCAGGTTGTTGTCAGCCTCGAACTGCCGCGTGCGGATTGCCACATCCACGTTGTTTTCCATGACGTCCAGGTAGCGGTTGGCCGCGATCACATCGATGCTGATTTCCGGGTAGCGGCGGGTGAACTCCGGCAGCAGCGGCTCGATATGCAACAGGCAGAACGACAGCGACGCGGTGACCCGCAGCACGCCGCTGGGTTTCACCACCGCGTCGCGGGCGACGCTCTCGGCCTCCCTCAGGTCGGCCATCACCGAGCGAGTGCGGCGATGGAATTCCTCGCCGACCTCGGTCAGTGACAGCTGGCGGGTAGTGCGCTGCACGAGGCGTACACCGAGGCGGGTTTCCAGGGCGATCAGGTGGCGACTGGCGGCGGATACCGACAGGCCCAGGCGCTCGGCCGCCTTGCTGATGCTGCCGGCGTCCACGACCTGGAGAAATAATTCGACTTCTTTGAAGGGATCCAAGGGATTCTCCCGCTGGGTGGGAAGCTGTCTCCCAATGTAACGGGTTTTTTCGTATGGTGGGAGAAACTAGACTCCGTCACACAGTCACAACAACAAGAAGTGGTCGCAACCATGACACTCCAGCCCCCGGCTTCCTGCTGCACGGCTATCGGCGAATGCGCTTCGCCACCTCTTGTCCAGACCGTAAAGACACCTCGGCGCTACCGGTGGTAGCCACGCAGCGTGCCCGCTTTCCTTCACCCATCGAGTGATTCCTACATGCCAAGTCATCAAGTCGACCTGATCGCTTCCTATTGGACCATCGCCGGCGATACCTACCCGGGTGCGCCCAGCGAAATCAGCCCGTACACCCTGCAGGCCCGCGCGCAAGCCGCGGCCAAGGCCGGCTGGCGTGGCATGGGCCTGGTCCACGCGGACATCCTGCACTGGATCGAGCGCCTGGGCCTGCCGACGGTACGGCAGATCTTCGATGACAACGGCATGAAGCACCGCGAGGTGGAATTCCTCATCGACTGGCACCTGACCTGTGATCGCCGTTCCGTGTCCGACCGGATCTGCAAGGAGCTGCTGGATGTTGCCGGCGAAATCGGCGCGACCCGCCTCAAATGCGCAGCCGGCCTGTTCGAGGAAGGTGAGGTGGACGTCGCCCTGATGCGCGATGCATTCGCCGTGCTCTGCGACAAGGCTGCCGAGTACAAGGTCGAGGTAGCCATCGAGTTCTTGCCGTTCTCCAGCGTGAACACTATCGACAAGGCGCTGGCCGTGTCCCAGGGCGTACGCCCCAACGGTGGCCTGATGGTAGACAGCTGGCATATCGCCCGTGGCGGCATGGGCTTCGAGGAAATCAGCAAGATTCCGGTCGAGCTGATCAAGGGCGTCGAGATCGACGACGCCAATCTCGAACTGGTCGGCGACGTGTTCAACGACTCCACCCACCACCGCAAGTGCTGCGGCGAAGGCCAACTGGACCTGCCGCATTTCGTCCAGGCCATTCTCGACACCGGCTATCGCGGCCCATGGGGCGTCGAGCTGATTTCTGCCGAGCTGCGCAAGCTGCCGCTGGACGTCGTCGCCAAGCGTGCCTTCGACAGCACCATGGCCCAGTTTGAAAACGCGCGCTTCTGAAGCGCCAGCAACTCTCCATCACATCAAGAACAACGAGGACTACATCATGGTTGGAATCGCAGTATTGGGCGCCGGGCGCATCGGCAAGATCCACGCCGCCAACGTCGCCGCCAACCCGCGCGCGCGCCTGATCGCCGTGGCCGACCCCTACGCCAGCGCCGCACAATCCCTGGCGGGTGCCCTGGGCGCCGACGCGATGACCGATTGCGAAGCGGCCATTGACCGCAACGATGTCGATGCCGTGGTCATCGGCACGCCCACCAACACCCATATCCAGTTGATGATGCGCGCAGTGCGCCAGGGCAAGGCGGTGCTGTGCGAGAAGCCGATCGATCTCGACCTGCTCAAGAGCCAGGCCGCGGTGGAAGAGATCCAGGGCCTCAATGGCCGGGTCATGCTGGCCTTCAACCGCCGCTTCGAAACGTCCTTCGCCGCCATGCGCGAGGCGATTCTCGCCGGCGAGATCGGCGAAGTGCGCCAGGTCATCATCTCCAGCCGCGATCCGGGCCTGGCGCCGGAAGACTACATCCAGCACAGCGGTGGCATCTTCCGCGACATGACCATTCACGACCTGGACATCGGCCGCTGGCTGCTGGGCGAGGAACCGGTGGAAATCACCGCCATGGGCAGCCGCCTGGTGGATTCGGCACTGATGGAAAAGTACGACGACTACGACACCGCGATGGTGCACATGAAGACCGCTTCCGGTAAGCAGTGCCACATCAACAACTGCCGCCAGGCCGTGTACGGCTACGACCAGCGCATCGAAGTGTTCGGCTCCAAAGGCATGCTGCTGCAGGACAACCTGCGCCCGACCACCGTGCGGCGCTGGACCCAGGACGTCACCGACGCCCGCGAGCCGTTGCTGAACTTCTTCCTGGAGCGTTACCAGCAGGCGTACAAATCCGAACTGGACGCCTTCGTCTCGGCGCTGGCAGACAACCAGCCACTGCCGGTCACCCCGTTCGACGGCCTGCAGGCCCTGCGCCTGGCCGACGCTTGTGTCGAGTCGGTGGCCAGCGGCCGCGCGGTCAAGCTTTGATTCATGACGGACGCCCGCGGGCGTCCGCTCTCGCGATAAGGAGAACAACACATGTCGCTGACCATTAACGGCAAACCCTTGGGTGTCGCCTGCCTGGGCATCACTCACCCCCACACCTCGGGCCGCGTCAAGGCGTTCAAGCGCATCCCTGGGGTGCGCTTCCTCGGCGCCTACGATGACAGCCCGCTGCTGCAGCCGTTCGTCGATGCCCTCGAACTGCAGGCGCGGACCAAGGAAGAGATCCTGGCCGACCCGGATGTCCATGTGGTGCTGGTGCACCCGAAGAGCTACCTGATGGCCGACTGGGCCATTGAAGCCCTCGAAGCCGGCAAGGCGGTGCTCTGCGAGAAGCCCGCCGGTCGCGGTTCGCAGGATACCCAGCGGATCGTCGAGGCGGTGGAGCGCACCGGTGGCCTGTTCCAGGTCGGCTACTGCTGGCGCTTCGCGCCGTCGGTGGAAAAGATGCAGCAGGTGCTGGCCAGCGGTGAAATCGGCAAGGTGCTGCAGGTTCGCGCTCACGCCGGCTGCTCGCACAACGAAGCCGACACCAACCACATGAAGCAGCCCGGTGACCGCGGTGGTGCCTTCTACGTGATCGGCTGCCACACCATCGACCGCATCCTCCTGCATTTCGGCATGCCGCGCTCGGTGAACGCGCGCATCTCCAAGTTCGCTGGACAGATGCCCGAGTCCGCCCGGGAAGACGCCGCTGCCGCCGTGCTGAACTACGACGACAAGATGGTCACCATCGACTTCATGTCGTGGGATCCGATGCCCTGGACCGAAACCTGGGACATCACCGCCTATGGCACCCACGGCGTCATGCATTCGACGCCGATGCCAGCGTCGTACAAGCTCTACCACGACGGCAAGAACGGCCACCCGCAGGGCTGGACCCACTGGAACGAGACCAGCTTCCCGGAAATCTGGGCGGTGCGCAAAACCGTGTATTCGCCGGAAATCGCCGAGATCGGCAACCCGGTGTACTTCGACCGCGAGGCCTCGGCCTTTGTCCAGGCCCTGCAGGACGGCACGCCGTCGCAAGTGCCGGCGAGCCAGGCCCACAACATCAACATCCTGCTCGAAGCCCTGTTCGAGTCTTCGGATAACGCCGGTCGCGAAGTGCAACTCGGCTGAACCGGTCACCTGCTCAATCTTGCTGTTCCGCCCCCGCACCGGGGGCGGCTTTGAAAGTAACAACAAAAACAACAGATACATTTGAAGGTGAAAAACATGCGCAAGTTATTTCAACTTGCCGCGACGCTTGTCGTTGCGGTGACGCTGTTCGGCTGCTCGAAACAGGAAGAAACTTCAAAAGGCCTTATCGGTATTTCAATGCCGTCCAAGACTGAGGCGCGCTGGACGGCTGATGGCGCCAGCATGGTCGAGGCCCTGGAAAAGCTGGGCTACAAGACCGATATCCAGTACGCCCAGTATGAAATTCCCACGCAACTGTCGCAGATCGAGAACCTCCTGGTAAAAGGCGTCAAGGGCCTGGTCATCGCGCCGATCGATGGCACGACCATGACGGATGTATTGCGACAGGCCAAGGAAAAGGGCATCACCATCATTTCCTATGACCGCTTGATCCGAAACTCCAAGGACTTCGACTATTACGCCACTTTCGACAACTTCAAGACCGGCGTCCTGCAAGGCGAATCCATCGTCGATGCGTTGAAGTTGAAAGAGGGCAAGGGGCCGTTCAACTTCGAGATATTCGCCGGCTCCACCGACGACAACAACGCCCATGTGGTGTACGCCGGGGTGATGTCGGTGCTCAAGCCTTACCTGGATAACGGCAAGCTGCTGATTCGCAGCGGCCAGGTCAAGCTGGAGCAGGTGGCGACGCCGAACTGGGACGGTGCCCAGGCCCAGTCGCGGATGGACAATATCCTCAGCGCCTTCTACGGCAAGAACCATCTCGACGCGGTGCTGGCGATGAACGACCAGATCGCCGTGGGCGTGGTCTCGTCGCTGCGTGGCGTCGGCTATGGCCGCGGCGATGCGCCGATGCCGGTAATCACCGGCCAGGATGCCGAGGTACCGAGCGTGAAGGCGATCATGCGTGGCGACCAGTTCTCCACCGTGTTCAAGGACACCCGGGCCCTGGCCCAGTCCTGCGCGGTGATGATGGACAACGCCTTGCAGGGCAAGCCGGTCCAGGTCAACGACACCACCTCCTATGACAACGGCGCGATGGTCGTGCCCACCTTGCTGCTCGCGCCCGTGTCGGTCGAGGCCGGCAACGTCAAGCAGGTGCTGGTGGACTCCGGTTACTACAGCGCCGACCGCCTGCAGTAATCGCCACGGTGACGGCGCTCCCGAGCGGGGCGCCTCTGAGAGCGGAGAACATCCATGTCAACTCATCTGCTGGATATGCGTGGCATCCAGAAGAGCTTCGGCCCGGTGAAGGCCCTGTCCTGCGTGAATCTGCAGGTCGGCAGCGGCGAGATCCACGCCATCTGCGGCGAGAACGGCGCCGGCAAATCCACCCTGATGAAGATCCTCAGCGGGGTGTATCCCGCGGGCAGCTACGACGGCAGCATTCACTTCGACGGAGCGGAGCGCCGCTTCGCCGACCTGCGCGACAGCGAGTCCCTGGGCATCTGCATCATCCACCAGGAACTGGCCCTGGTGCCGATGCTGTCGATCACCGAAAACCTGTTCCTCGGCCACGAGATCGCCCGGCGTGGCGTGATCGACTGGTCCGAGGCCCATCGTCGGGCCAAGGCGCTGCTGGAGAAGGTGGGCCTGGCGGTGTCGCCGCAGACCCTGGTCAGCCAGCTCGGCATCGGCCAGCAGCAACTGGTGGAGATCGCCAAGGCGCTGGGCAAGGACGTGCGCCTGCTGATCCTCGACGAACCGACTGCCAGCCTCAACGAGAACGACAGCGAACGCCTGCTGGAACTGATGCTGGGACTGAAGGCGCGCGGCATCACCTCCATCATCATTTCCCACAAGCTCAACGAGATTTCCCGGGTCGCTGACGGCGTCACGGTGATCCGCGACGGCACCACGGTGGATGTCATCGACTGCCGCAGCGCGCCATTGAGCGAGGACCGCATCGTCCAGGCCATGGTCGGCCGTGAGCTGGCCGACCGTTATCCGCCTCGCGAGCCGGTGCTGGGCGACACCTTGCTGGAAGTGCACAACTGGTCGGTTGAGCACCCCGAGCGCCCCGGCGCGGACTTCATCCGTAACATCAGCTTCCACGCTCGCCGCGGTGAAGTAGTAGGGATCGCCGGGCTGATGGGCTCCGGGCGCACCGAGCTGGCCATGAGTCTGTTCGGCGGTGCCTTCGGCCGCAATATTCGCGGCACGCTGCGCCTGGCGGGGCAGGACCTGCGCCTGCGCTCGGTGCGCGAAGCCATCGACAGCGGCATCGCCTATGCCACCGAGGACCGCAAGGGCGCCGGCCTGGTCCTGGGTGATGGCATTGGCCGCAACGTCAGCCTCGCCAGCCTGAAGTCCCTGGCCCGGCGCTGGGTCATCGACGAAAGCGAAGAGACCGGCGTCGGCGATGGCTACAAGCGCACCCTGCGCATTCGCAGCCCCGATCTGCGCCAACCGGTGGAACGGCTGTCCGGCGGCAACCAGCAGAAGGTAGTGCTGGCCAAGTGGCTTTTTTCCGACCCCGAGGTGCTGATCCTCGACGAGCCCACCCGAGGCATCGACGTCGGCGCCAAGTACGAGATCTACGGCGTGGTGAACCAGGTCGTGGCCAAAGGCAAATGCGTGATCATGATTTCCTCGGAGATGCCCGAACTGCTCGGCACCTGCGACCGCATCTACGTGATGAACGAAGGGCGCTTCGTCGGTGAGTTCGCCATCGCCGACGCCTCCCAGGAGCGAATCATGCACGCCATCATGAAAAACGAGGTGATCCAGTGAGTGACGTCATCGCCCCCGTGGCGCCGAAACAGAATCTTCTCCCGGCCATCAAGCGCGGGGCCCGGGAATACGGCCTGCTCAGTTCGCTGCTGGTCATCGTGACTTTCTTCCAGGTCGCCACCGGTGGCGCCTTGCTGCAACCGCTGAACCTGACCAACCTGATCCTGCAGAACAGCTACATCGTGGTCATGGCCCTGGGCATGCTGATGGTGATCGTCTGCGGGCATATCGACCTGTCGGTGGGGTCCATCGTCGGGGTGGTCGGTTCGATCGCCGCGGTGCTGATGGTGCAGTACCGCATGGATTTCGTCACCGTGTCGCTGATCTGCCTGCTGGCGGGCGGCCTGATCGGTGCGGCCCAGGGTTACTGGGTCGCGTTCTGGGGGATGCCGTCGTTCATCGTCACCCTCGGCGGCATGCTGATCTTCCGCGGCGCGACCATCGCCATCACCGAAGGGCAGTCCATCGGTCCGTTCCCGGAGCACTTCGTCGCCCTGAGCGCCGGGTTCCTGCCTGATCCCTTGCAGGGTCAGGGCCTGAAGATCACCTCGTTGCTTCTGGGCGTGCTGGTGGTCGGTTGCTTCCTGTGGGTCGAATGGCGGGCGCGCAGGAGGGTGGTCAAGGGCGGTGCCGTTGCGATGCCGGTAGCGCTGTTCCTGCTCAAGAACGGCATCCTCGGTGGCGCCATCATCGCCTTCTGCTACGTGCTCGCCACCTATCGCGGACTGCCGTCGGTACTGGTGATCATGTGCCTGCTGATCGGCTTGTACACCTTCATCATGAACCGCACGGTGATCGGTCGCTGGGTCTATGCGGTGGGGGGCAACCTGAAGGCGGCGAAGCTGTCGGGCATCAATACCGCCAGGGTGACCTTCTTCACCTTTGTCAACATGGGCGTGCTGGCGGCCGTGGCCGGGCTGATCTTCACCGCACGCCTGAACAGTGCCACGCCGCGGGCCGGCAGCGGCTTCGAGCTGGACGTGATCGCCGCGGTGTTCATCGGCGGGGCGTCGGCCTCGGGCGGGGTAGGCAAGGTGATCGGCGTGGTGATCGGTGCGTTCATCATGGGCGTGCTGAACAACGGCATGTCGATCATGGGCATCGGTGTGGATTACCAGCAGATGATCAAGGGCGCGGTGCTGCTGGCGGCGGTGTTCGTGGACGTCTACCAGAAGAGCCGGGGGTAGTACTTCACTGTCTTTCGGGGCTGCGTTGCAGCCCCTTCGTGCTGAAGATCCTGGTACTGGTCCCACGCTCTTGCCCGAACCGCTCCGACGGGGTTGGCGGCGGGTCCGGATTCAGCCACGCAGTTGCGGATACACCAGCAGCGATTCGACGCAGCGCTGCGCCACATCCTCTGCCGACATTTCCCGGTTCGCCAGAGAAAACACCTCCGGCCCCACCTGGTTCAGCCCGCCGATGTGTGCCAACAGCGCGACGATGTCCTGCAGCGGGAAGTTGCCCTGGCCGGGCCACATGCGGTTGAAACAGTCCTGTTCCAGGGTGGTCTGCGCTGGCAGCGGATGCACGCCGTCGCAGATCTGCACACAGCGGATCATCTGCCCCGGAATCTGCGCCAGGGTTTCCAGCCGCGACGCACTGCGTACGAAGTGCAGGGTATCGAGGACCAGGCCGCCATTGGCCACGCCGGCCTCGCGCACCACATCCCAGCCTTGCTCCAGCGAGCGCACACCCCACATCGGGATCGGCTCCAGGTCGCAGGTCATGCCGTGATCCCCGGCACGCCGGCAGATGGCCGCGTAGTACCCGACCAGTTCGTCGAAGGCGTAGGCATCCGCGGCGAAGGTGGCGTTGAGGCTCATATGGCTGCAGCCCAGCTCGCTGGCGATGGCGAAGAACTCGCTGGTGGTGGTGGTGTGGTCGGCAATGAATGCCTCGTCCATGTTGTTCGGGGCCCAGTTCGGGTTCCAGGTGCACAGCGGGTCGAGACGACTGAGGCGCACGCCCTGGTCGGCGGCCATGGCCCGCATGTCGCGGGTCTTCAGGCCTCCGGCCACCAGGCGCTGCACTTCCTGGGGCTGGATGCTCAGTTCGTGGAAGCCAGCGAGGCGGGTGGCCTTGAGCTTGCCGGCGAAGTCCAGGTGCAGCACGTTGGAGAACGGCATGCTGAAGGTCAGGTCGGTGCGCAGTCGTTGTTGTTGGTCAGGCATGGCTGTGGCTCTTCAGGGAAAGCAGGAATTCTTGCGCGGCCCTGCGGCGATGTCAGTGAGGCTTTGTGGAAAACTGTTTTTCCCAGGCGAAGCGCTCGCTCATCGGCGCCAGGGCGCTGTGCTATCCTCCGCCGCCCGTGGCTTTGCGCTGGAGTTGTGGATAACCGATGGCCAGATCGTTCGTAACCCTGGATGACGTCGCCAAGGCGGCGGGCATGTCCCGTGCCCAGGTGTCCCGTGCGCTGCGTGGCGATCCCGGCGTACGGCCAGAAACCCGCGAGCGCATCGATGCCATTGCCGCGCACTTGAACTACCGGCCCAACCTGGCGGCGCGCAGCCTGGTGTCGTCACGTTCGTCCATTGTCGGACTGATCATCGGCGACCCCAACAACCCTTTCCATATCCAGCTGGCCCAGGCCGTGGACCGGCGCCTGCTGGCGGCCGGTTTCGACGCGGTGACTTCGCTGCGCTCGGTGGACGACAGCGCCGCCCTGCAGGAAGTCGAGCGCCTGCTCAGCCTGCGCGCCGCCGGCGTGATCCTCCTCGGACCGGCCCATCACCCCAAGGTGATCGGCGAGATCGCCGACAAGCTGCCGTGCGTGTTCATCGGCAGCAAGCGGGTGTCCCATCCCGAGGTCATCTCCATCGCCGTGGACGACGACAGTGGCGTCAGGCTGGCGATGGAGCACCTCTATGCCTTGGGGCATCGCCGTATCGCCCACCTGGCCGGTGGGCGCGAACCCTCCTCGAAAGAGCGTGCCAACGCCTACAACGCGTTCATGACCGAGGCCGGCCTGGAGCCGCTGGTGATCCGCGGCAAGCACACCGCCGCCTCGGGTCGCCAGGGCGTGGACATCCTGTTCGCCAGCGCGACACCGCCCACGGCGATTTTAGCCTCCAACGACTTCATCGCCCTGGGCGTGCTGGACCGGCTCAAGGGCCTGGGACTGAGCGTGCCCGAGGATGTCTCGGTGGTGGGCTTCGACGATATCCCCGATGCCGCCCATGCCTTGTTCTCCCTGACCACCCTGAAGCAGGACACCGAGGTCCAGGCCCAGGTCGCGGTGCAGGCCTTGCAGGCGATCCTCGCAGGCGATACCGCGGGAAAGCGCAGGATAGACATGCCGGTCAGCCTGGTAGTACGTGCCTCCACGGCGCCACCTAAATAACTCGATAATTGTTCTCATTATCGACTGCGGCAGATTGACTCAGGGTGTAACAATTCATAACATTCCGCGCGGTTGCAAGGTGGCCCGGAGATGGCCGCTTTTTTTTGCCGCTTAATGAGAGCGCTCTCATTTCTTTCGTTCCGCTCTGGAACAGGGAACTGGTGGATCATGGCCAGTAAAAATGAGAGCGCTCTCATAACGCTGCGGCGTGCTTGGCCAAGGACGGGCTGGCTGCCTTCACGGCAGAGGCTGCCTGGGGAGGTCCCGCTGCGGGGGCAGTGGGGCATCGATCTGAATGAATGGCTGAGGCCGCAAGTACTGTAGGAAGGAATATGAAGTTGAGAACCATCGTGCCGATCGTCATCGGCGCGATTCTGACCGTGCTCGGCGCTGGCCTGGCACTGGGCGGCGGCAAGCTGATCGCCCTGGGGGGGAGCGGGTACTACCTGCTGGCAGGCGTGCTGATGATCGCCAGTGGTATCGGCCTGGTGCGACGCAAGGTCGTCGCGACCTGGATCGGTCTTGCCTTGTTGCTGCTGACGCTGGCCTGGTCGCTCTGGGAAGTCGGCCTGGACTTCTGGCAACTGGTGCCGCGCCTGCTGACCTTCATCGTCATTGCCCTGGTGCTGACCTTGCTGGTGCCGTTGCTTGCGGGCAACCGCCGCTTCCTCGGTGTCGGCCCACGTGCGGGCATCAGCCTGGCACTGATCGCCAGCCTGGCCGGCTTTGGCGTCGGCATGTTCCGTCCGCACCCGACCGTGGTAGCGCAGAAGGGCAGCACTTCGCCCGTGATCGCCCCGGATGCCGGCGAAGCGGACGGCCAGGACTGGACCGCCTATGGGCGTGGCACCCACGGCGAGCGTTTCGCCCAGTTCGACCAGATCAACAAGAGCAACGTCAAGGACCTGCAGGTCGCCTGGACCTTCCGTACCGGCGACATGGCGATCAATGGTGCCGAGTACCAGGGTACGCCGCTGAAGGTCGATGACACGGTGTACCTGTGCACGCCCCTGAACAAGGTCTTCGCGCTCGATCCTGTCACCGGCGCGCAGAAGTGGAAGTACGATCCGCAGATCAAGGAAACCCCGTCCAACAAGGCGTGGAAGCGCTGCCGTGGCGTGGGCTACTACGATGCCGACAAGGCCCCGCAAGACGCCTCGTCACCGGTCGAGACCGTTGCCGTCGCAGGTGCGACGCAGCCTGCCGAATGCCGTCGGCGCATCATCACCACCACCGTCGATGCGCGCCTGATCGCCCTGGACGCCGCTACCGGCAAGCCCTGTGACGACTTCGGCGTGCATGGCGAAGTGGATCTGCTCAAGGGCATCGGCCCGAACACCGACGGCTCCTACTACCTGACTTCTGCCCCGCTGGTGGCGGGCAACGTGGTCATCGTCGGCGGCAAGATCAACGACAACCTGAAGACCGGCGAACCCTCGGGCGTGACCCGCGGCTTCGACGTGCGCTCCGGGCAATTGCTGTGGGCCTGGGACGCGCTGAATCCGAAGCGCGGCGTACCGCTGCCGGAAGGCGAGGACTATCCGAGCGATTCGCCGAACTTCTGGGGCACCGCTTCCTATGATCCGGTACTGGGCCTGGCCTATATCCCCACCGGCAACCAGACCCCGGACTTCTGGAACGGCGACCGCAATCCCGGCTCCGACGAGTACAACGACTCCATCGTCGCCATCGACGTGAACACCGGCGTGGACAAGTGGCACTTCCGCACTGCCAACAACGACATGTTCGACTACGACGTGTCTGCCCAGCCGATCCTCTACGACCTGCCGAACAAGCAGGGTGGCAAGACCCCGGTGGTCATCGCCCTGACCAAGCGCGGTCAGATCTTCGTCCTCGACCGCCGCGATGGCACCCCGGTATTCCCGGTGGAGCAGCGCCAGGTGCCCACCGATGGCGTTCCGGGCATGCGCATCTCGCCGACCCAGCCGTACTCGCAGCTCTCGGTCGGTACCGAGCGCTTCAAGGAGTCGGACATGTGGGGCGGTACCGTGTTCGACCAGCTGATGTGCCGGATCGACTTCAAGTCCCTGCGCTGGGAAGGCGAGTTCACCCCACTGGTGGAAGGTCAGGCGAGCCTGATCTATCCGGGCTACTACGGTGGCTTCAACTGGGGCGGTGGTGCACTGGACGCCTCTACGGGGACCCTGATCGTCAACGACATCCGCATGGCCCAGTGGGGGCGCTTCATCAAGCGCGAGGACGCCCGCCGCACCGGCCTCAAGCCAAGCACCGAGGGTGAGTACTCCGAACAGCTGGGCACCCCGTGGGGCGTCGAGCGTTCGATGTTCGTCTCGCCACTGGGCGTGCCTTGCTTCAAGCCGCCGTTCGGCACCATGACCGCCATCGACCTGAACAACGGCAAGACCAAGTGGCAGGTACCGATGGGCAGCATCGAGGACGCGCCGGTCCACGGTATCGTGCCGGGCGTGCATATCCCGCTGGGCATGCCGACCATGGGTGGTCCGCTGGTGACCGGGGGCGGCCTGACCTTCTTCCATGGCACCCTGGACTACTACATCCGTGCCCTCGACAACGACACGGGCGAGGAAGTCTGGCGCGGCCGCCTGCCGGTTGGCGGGCAGGGCGCACCGATGTCCTATGTCGGTCACGATGGCAAGCAGTACATCGTGGTGACCGTGGGCGGCGCGACCCGCACCGGCACCAATGACAACCGCGGCGACTACGTGATCGCCTACGCGCTGCCAGGCGCGGCGAAGTAACTGGCGTTCCCGGCGGCGGTTCGGTGTATCCGGGCCGTTGCCGTGTCTTACGGCCGCCGCTACAGGCGGCCGCTTCATTCCTGTGACAGCAGATTTTCCCATGCCTGATCAAACCAAGGGGTGCGGCCTTCGCGTCCCTCTATCCCTGTTGTGCGCCGTGGCCAGTGCCACGGCGGTCGCCCAGGACCACCGTGTCACCCTCGACCCGGTCGCCGTGACCGGCACCTATGTGCCATCCTCGACCTTCGATGTCCCGGCGTCCCTGGATATCGTCACCCGTGAGCAGCTCAAGGATGGCCAGGCCGGGGTCAACCTTTCCGAAGCCCTGTCCCGGGTGCCTGGCGTGGTGGTGCAGAACCGCCAGAACTACGCCCAGGACCTGCCGGTTTCGACCCGTGGCTACGGCGCCCGCGCGGCCTTCGGCATCCGTGGCATCAAGGTGCTCAGCGACGGCATCCCCGCCAGCACTCCGGATGGCCAGGGCCAGGCGGCCTCGCTCAACCTCGACGTGGCCGAGCGCATCGAGGTGCTGCGGGGCCCGGCCTCGGCGATCTATGGCAGCAACGCCGGCGGCGTGATCCAGATGTTCAGCAAGGACGGCAGCGGCCCGGCGACGATCGGCGCCAGTACCCTGCTGGGCAGCGACGGTTTCCTCAAGAACCACCTGTACAGCCAGGGCGGCAACGACACGGCGGGCTTCGTCCTCGATGCCTCGCGCATGGACACCGATGGCTACCGTGACCACAGTTCGGCACGCCGCGACCAGACCTTCGCCAAGGTCCATGTGCGCCCTGATGACGACAGCCGCCTGGCGCTGATCTTCAATACCCTGGAACAGAACGCTACCCAGGATCCGCTCGGCCAGACCTGGAGTGGCTACCGGCACGACCGCCGCTCCGTGATCCCGCAGGCCGAGGCGTATGACACGCGCAAGAGCATCCATCACCAGCAAGTGGGCATGAACTACGAGCGCGACTTCGGCGAGGCCACCCTGCAGTTCAACCTGTATGCCGGTCAGCGCAGCGTTATCCAGTACCTGTCGATTCCAAAAGGCACGCCGGCCAACGAGCGGGGCGGTGGCGTGGTGGATTTCGACCGCGAGTTCCATGGCGGCACCCTGCGCTGGATCCAGCCGGTCACTGCCGTGCCGGGCGCGCTGACCGTGACTGTCGGCGCCGACTACGACCAGAGTCGCGACGATCGCCGCGGCTACCAGAACCATGTCGGCAACGTGCTTGGCGTGAAAGGCGAACTGCGCCGCGACGAGATCGATACCGCCACCAGCCTCGATCCGTATATCCAGGCCCACTGGGAACTGGGCCGCTGGACCCTCGACGCCGGCCTGCGTCGCAGCAGCATGGAGATGGAGGTGGATGACCACTATCCGGGCAACGGCGACTCCAGCGGTTCGAAGAAGTACCAGCGGACCACGCCGACCTTCTCGCTGATGTACGCCTTCACCCCTGACCTGCACGGCTATCTCAGCGCCGGCAAGGCTTTCGAAACCCCGACCCAGGCGGAAATGGCCTATGCGCCAGGCGGCAGCGAGGCCTTCAACTTTGGCCTGAAACCGGCCACCAGCACCCAGTACGAGATCGGCCTCAAGGCACGTCTGAACGAGCAGAGCCGATTGAATGTCGCGCTCTTCGAGATCCACACCGAGGATGAGATCGTCGTTGCCGGATCCAATTCCGGCCGCACCAGCTACTACAACGCCGGCAAGACCCTGCGTCGGGGTCTGGAAGTGGGCCTGCAGAACCAGCTCGCCGAAGCCTGGGAACTGAACCTGGCCTACACCCACCTCGACGCGACCTACCGTGACGACATCACGGCTGGCAGCAATCGTGTCGACAAGGGCAATCGTCTGCCCGGCGTGCCCGGGGACAGTCTGTTCGGCGAGCTGGTGTGGACGCCGCTGGAGGGTCTGAGCACGGCCGTCGAAGGCCAGTATCGCAGTCAGGTATACGTCGAGGACAGTAACCAGCAGAAGGCCGCACCGGCCTACAGCGTGTTCAACTGGCGGGCGCGGATGGAGCAGCGGCTCGACCGCTTCACCGTCTACGAGATGGTCCGCGTGGACAACCTGCTGGACCGCCGGTACGTGGGCTCGGTGATCGTCGGCGATGGCAATTATCGCTACTACGAAGCGGCGCCGGGACGCTCCTGGTATGCGGGGGTGGGTGTGGAGTATCGCTTCTGACCTGCGACACTGACTCTGCCACCTCGGCGATCCCCGTCAGGCCGCCTCGTTGTTGATTCGACGAGCATGGCCCGCGCCGACCAGCGCAGAACCCACGCAAGCCCCGGCGATCGCCACGATCCCTGCACATTGGGTCGCACTCAGGCGTTCCCCCAGCACCAGCCAGCCGGCGATTGCCGCAACGGCAGGCGAAGCGCTCAGCAGCACCCCGAACAGGCTCGCCGGCAAGCGCCGCATGGCGAAGATATCCAGCAGGAAGGGAAAGGTGCTGGAGAGCAGGGCGACGCTCAGGCCGACGATCATCACCTGTGGCTCCAGCAGCAGCGGTCCCGCCTGGGCTGCCCCCAGGGGCACCGCCAGCGCGGCGGCGATCAACATGCCGGCGGAAACCGCCTGCCGGCCATGGATCGCCACCCGGGAGCCCAGTACCACGTACAACCCCCAGGCCAGGGCAGCAGCCAGGGCGAACGCGATCCCCCGCGGATCCAGCTCGCCCTGGCCCGAATCCCACGGCAACAGCACCAGGCCACCAGCGGACAGCGCGATCCACAGCAGGTCGATCCTGCGCCTGGACGACCACAACGCCGCACCCAGCGGCCCGATGACCTCGATGGACACCGCGATGCCTACCGGAATGTAGAGGAAGGCGCGGTAGATCAGCAGGTTCATCAGCCCCATCATCACCCCGTAACCGAGCAGTTCGCCGAGCTTTACCTCACCCCAGATCGACCGCGGCCGGATGAAGACGAACAGGACGAGCGCCGCGATCCCCAGGCGCAGCGCGGCCACGCCCTCGGGGCCGACCAGGGGAAAGATGGTCTTGCCCACGGCGGCGCCGATCTGCACGGAAACGAGTCCGAGCATCGCCGCGAAGACGGGGATGTAATGGGCGGGGGAATTCTGCTTCACGGCGATATCCACAGGGCGTTGTTGCAAGAACGATAGGGCGAAGTGCTGAACGTCGACGCGCCCTTCGAGTGAATTGCTCTATCTGGATCGGTGAAATGAACGAAACCACCGGACGTGGGCTGGACGCTTTCGACCAGGCCATCCTGCGGGATCGTGCTGGAGAGGGTCAAGGTCGGGTTGAGCCTGCCACTCCAGCGAGAAGGCGCTCAAGAATCAGGCCTGCGGCAGCCGCGCCTTGCCCAGCGCCTGGTTCACCATCAGCCAGCCCTGAACCGCCGATTCACCGGCCTCGTCGAATGCCCGTTCCAGCAACCTGACCTGCTCCTTGCGCAGCATCTGCTCCAGCTTCGCGCCTTCCGCCGTCAGCTCCAGCAGCCGTTTGCGCTTGTCGTCCTCGGCCGCGACGCTGTTCACCAGGTGCATCTCCATCAACTGGCGCAACGGCGTGTTCAAAGCCTGCTTGCTCACCCCGAGCACGGCCAGCAGTTCCTTGACGCTGAGGTTCGGGTAGCGGGCAATGAAGAACACGATGCGCTGGTGCACCCGGTTCAGGCCTCGACGCTCCAGCATCTCGTCGGCCTTGCTGGTGAAGGCCTGGTAACCGAAGAAAAACGCTTCCATGGCCAGTTGCTGGGAAGGGGTTTTTTTAAGGTCAATCATGTTGACTTATCCTGAAGGGCTGACGTAATTTCGGTCAACCAGTTTGACTCATTTCGCTCCCGTCCTGCCATCGGTGATTCCCATGCCCTTTTCCGAACGTGCTTCGCGTCTCAAAGGTTCCCTGATCCGAGAAATCCTCGCTGCGGCCCAGCGCCCGGAAGTCATGTCGTTCGCCGGCGGGCTGCCGGCCGAAGCCATGCTGCCGGCGGTGGACTGGACGGCCATGCCGGTGTCGATGGGGCAGTACGGCATGAGCGAAGGCGAGCCGGCATTGCGCGAGGTGCTGGCCGCCGAGGCGCGGGCGCTGGGTATTCCCTGCGAGGCCAGCCAGGTGCTGGTGCTCAGCGGCTCGCAGCAGGCGCTGGACCTGGCGGCCAAGCTGTACATCGACAAGGGCACCCAGGTGATGCTGGAGGCGCCGACCTACCTGGCGGCGCTGCAGGTGTTCCAGTTCTTCGGCGCCGATTGCATCGTCGCTCCGCTGGAGGCGGACGGTCCGGATCTCGACGCCTTGCGCAGCCAGTTGCAGGCCCATCGCCCGGCGTTCATCTACCTGATCCCGACCTTCCAGAATCCCTCCGGCGTGTGCTACAGCGAAGCCAAGCGTGATGCCGTGGCCGCGTTGCTCGACGAGTTCGGCGTTACCCTGATCGAGGATGAGCCTTATCGCGAGCTGGCGTTCGACGGCGGCGGCGCCCGGCCCCTGGTCAGCCGCTTGCAGCGGAGCAGCTGGATCTACACGGGCACCGTGTCCAAGACCCTGCTGCCGGGCTTGCGTGTCGGCTACCTGATCGCCAGCCCAGACCTGTTCCAGCCCCTGCTGCGTCTCAAGCAGGCGGCCGACCTGCACACCAACCGCGTGGGTCAGTGGCAGGCGTTGCAGTGGCTCGGGAGCGATCGGCTCAAGCAGCACCTGGAGGAACTGCGCAGCTACTACCGCGTTCGCCGCGATGCGTTTCAGGTTGCCCTGCAAACCCACTTCTCGGAGCTGGCCGACTGGCACGTGCCGCAGGGCGGGCTGTTCTTCTGGCTGACCCTGAAGCAGCCGCTGGACACCCGCACCTTGCTCGATGCTGCGCTGGCGGTGGATGTGGCCTTCATGCCGGGAGAACCGTTCTTCCCCGAGCCCGATGCGCACAAGGGGCACCTGCGCCTTAACTTCAGCCACGTCGATCCGGCATTGCTGGACGAAGGGCTGCGGCGTCTGGCGGAGGTAGTACGCAGGGCGCAGTCGCTGTGACGGGATTCTCGAAACAAGATTAAATTTTTTTGTACACGAATTTGCCGTTAAAGGTTCCAAAGGTTCCGGCCGAAAACCCATAGATGGCAGGTTGCCATTACTTGACCGCCTGCCCAACTTTTCGTTTTCCGGGACCTTTTCATGAAAATAAGAACCAAGCTCGCACTTGCCTTCGTCGCCGTCGCCATCGTCCCGGTGAGCCTGGTTGGCGTTATCTCCGTCAGCAATACCCGCACCGACGCGGTCAGCCAGTTCGTCGACAGCAGCACCCGGGAAATCCGCCAGATCGATGGCAACATGCGCCAGTTCTTCGATGGTACGCAGCAGAACGTCGATCAACTGGCCAAGGATCCTGTATACACCTCTGTAACCAGCCTGAAACATTACGCTGCGCCCGACGCTGCCCAGCAGCCACTGCCGGAATCGGCCAAAGGGGTGATCGAGCAGTTCGCCCGCTACGGCGAGACCCATCCCGCCGCCGCCATCCTGTCCATCGGCCTGGAGGACGGCAGCTACGCGAAGTGGCCGGACGATCCGAGCCTGGCCAACTACGACCCGCGCACCCGCCCCTGGTACAAGGCGGCCATGGCCAGCCCGGGCAAGACCGTGCGCACCGCGGCCTACTACTACGACAAGGATGACGTGGCGCTGGTGGGCACGGCGCGGGCGATGCTCGATGACGCCGGCAAGGCCAAGGGCGTGTTCGTCGTCAGCGTGTCGCTGAAGAACCTCACCGAGCTGGTGAAGAGCATCAAGCTGGGCGACAGCGGCTACGTGATGCTGATCGAGAACGACACCGTGCTGGTCGATCCCCGTGACGCCTCCCACAGCTTCAAGCCGCTCAAGGACCTCGGCACGCCCTACGCGCAGCTGGCTGCCACTACGCAAGGCTTCACCGAGGTCGAGATCGACGGCACCCGCTACATGGCCAATGTCTGGACTTCGCCTGGCCTGGGCTGGCGCTTCATCGGCCTGATCGAGCACAGCGAAGTGATGGCCTCGGCCACCCGCATGACCTGGCTGACCGCTGCCATCGTCGCGGTGCTGGCGTTGATCTTCGCGGTGGTCGCCACGGCGTTCTCGCGGATCATCGTCAAGCCGATCGGCCAGGTCAGCAGCGGCCTGCAGTCGATTGCCGAAGGCGAGGGCGACCTGCGCCAGGACCTCAAGATCCAGGGCAAGGACGAAACCGCGGAACTGGCCGGCTGGTTCAACAAGTTCCTCGCGGCCATCCGCCAGTTGATCCAGCACATCGGCGCGGCCTCGAACAACCTGCACGACGCCTCGCAGGTCAACAGCGAGATGGCCGGCAACATGAACGAAGCGGCCGGTCGCCAGCGCGAGGCGGTGGAGCTGGTGTCCACCGCGTTCAACGAAATGGTCGCCACCGCCAACGAGGTGGCGCGCTCCTGCAGCACCGCCGCCGACTCCGCGGAAAACGGTCATCGCCGCGTGGCCGAGGGCAAGCAGCAGATCGACGTGACCACCGACAACGTCAACCGCCTGGGCAATCGCCTGGCCGAATCGTCCCAGGCCATGATCGAGCTGGAAGCCGGCAGCCGCAGCATCAACCAGATCCTCGGCACCATTCGCGCCATCGCCGAGCAGACCAACCTGCTGGCCCTCAACGCGGCCATCGAGGCGGCGCGGGCGGGTGACCAGGGCCGTGGTTTCGCCGTGGTCGCCGACGAGGTGCGCGCGCTGGCCAAGCGTACGTCCGACTCCACCGAGGAGATCGACCAGCTGCTCGGCAGCCTGGGCAGCAAGACCCAGGAGGTCTCGGTGAAGATGGAAAGCTGCCTGGACCTGTCGCGGGCCAGCGTCGCCTCGATCGAAAGCGCGCGGGACAGCTTCGAAGGCATCCAGCTCTCGGTCAACGAGATCCGCGACCAGAACCTGCAGATCTCCGCCGCGGCGGAAGAGCAGCACAGCGTGGCCGAGGACATCAACCGGCATATCCAGCAGATCTACGACGAGGCGCGGCTGGTAGAGCAACTGGCGAGCTCGGCGCAGGTGGATTCCGGGCGGTTGTCGGACCTGTCGCAGGAGCTGCATCTGTTGGTGGGGCGCTTCAAGTCGTAGGAAAAGGTCGGATGCTGGCCCTTTCAGGTCACTGTTTTCACATAGCATTTTTCGCTTCATGGATAGAGGGACTGATTTCCAGATGCGATTCAACTATGTGGCGGTGGTGGCGCTGGTGCTGATGTCCGTGGGGATGTCGGCGCAGGCGAAGGGGTTGAGCAAGCAGCAGGTCGAGATGTGCCGGTGGGGCTCGGAAGTGGCCCGCTCGGCACAGCAGGCGAAGCTGTCAGGGACCACGCTGTGGCGGACGCGGGAGAATCTCAAGGTGCGCAAGTATCCACGGCCGTGGATGCCGAAGATGGCCCTGGGGATCACCGAGCAGACCTATGCCAGCCGCAGCCGGTTGCAGCCGGGGTCGGTGAAGAAGACCTACTACGACGGGTGCATCCGGCACGAGCAGAGTCGTCAGCGGGTCACCCGGCGCTGACCTGTAGGCTCAACGCTGACCTGTAGGGGCGGGTGAACCCGCTCCAACAGGGTCTCGGTAATTTCCCTTTCTTTGACCATCAACCGCTCAAACACCATCGATAGCTGTCAGACTTCGCGCAACCTGAATGTCTCGGAGATCCCCCATGCTGCGCGTGCTTGAACGATGGCTCGACCCATTCCCCCCCGATGAACTGCCGCCACCCCCCACGGGCCTGCTGCGTTTCCTCTGGGCCTGCACCCGCGGCGCGCGCGGCTATGTGCTGGCGATGGCGGTGCTGAGTGCGGGGGTGTCGATCTACGAGGCCTGGCTGTTCGCCTTCCTCGGCCAGGTCGTCGACCTGCTTTCCACCTGGCAGGCGGGCGGCAGTGCGGCGAGCGAGGAGGAGCGCCGCGTGCTGTGGGGCATCGGTATCGTGCTGGTCACCAGCATCGGCCTGGTGGCAGCGCGGACCATGGTCCAGCACCAGGTCCTCGCCATCAACCTGCCGCTGCGCCTGCGCTGGGACTTCCACCGCCTGATGCTGCGCCAGAGCCTGTCGTTCTTCTCCGACGAATTCTCCGGCCGGGTCACCACCAAGGTCATGCAGACCGCCCTGGGCGTGCGCGAAGTGCTGTTCACGGTCATCGAGATCCTGCCCGGCATCGGCGTGTACTTCATCGCCATCATCGCCCTGGCCGGCGGCTTCGCCCTCAAGCTGATGCTGCCGTTCATTGCCTGGCTCCTGCTGTTCGGCCTGGCCATGCGCTATTTCGTCCCGCGCCTGGGCAAGGTCGGGCAGGAACAGGCCCATGCGCGCTCGTCGATGACCGGGCGCATCTCCGATGCCTACACCAACATCACCACGGTAAAGCTGTTCTCCCACTCCAGGCGTGAAGCGCACTTCGCCCGCGCGGCCATGGAGGATTTCAAGGAAACCGGCTTCCGGCAGATGCGCCTGGTCAGCCAGTTCGAGATCGTCAACCAGGCGCTGGTGGTCGGCCTCATCCTGGGCGCCGGCGGTTATTCCCTGTGGTTGTGGCACCAGGGCGACGTGGGCGCCGGTGCGGTGGCGGCGATCACCGCCATGGCCCTGCGCATCAATGGCATGTCGCACTGGATCATGTGGCAGATGACCTCGCTGTTCGAGAGCATCGGCACGGTGCAGGACGGCATGGCCACCCTGACCCAGGGCCCCAAGGTGGTGGACGCGCCGGATGCCGGCGTGCTGGCGACCCGTGGCGGCGCGGTGTCGTTCGACAATGTCAGCTTCAACTACAACGGCGAGCGCCAGGTGCTCGACGGCCTCAGCCTGGACATCCGCGCCGGCGAGAAGATCGGCCTGGTCGGACGCTCCGGTGCCGGCAAGTCGACCCTGATCAACCTGCTGCTGCGCTTCTACGACGTCGACAGCGGCACGATCCGCATCGATGGCCAGGACATCGCGGGGGTGACCCAGGACAGCCTGCGCAGCGCCATCGGCATGGTCACCCAGGACACCTCGCTGCTGCACCGCTCCATCCGCGACAACATCGCCTATGGCCGTCCCGAGGCGAGCGATGCGCAGATCCGTGCTGCCGCGGCCAGTGCCCAGGCCGATGAGTTCATCCAGCAGTTGAGCGACCGCCAGGGCCATAGTGGCTACGACACCCTGGTGGGCGAGCGCGGCATCAAGTTGTCCGGCGGGCAGCGGCAACGTATCGCCATCGCCCGGGTCATGCTGAAGAACGCGCCGATCCTGCTGCTCGACGAGGCCACCAGTGCCCTCGACTCGGAAGTCGAGGTAGCGATCCAGGAAAGCCTCGACGACATGATGCAGGGCAAGACAGTGATCGCCATCGCCCACCGCCTGTCCACCATCGCGGCCATGGACCGGCTGATCGTCATGGACAACGGGCGGATCGTCGAGCAGGGCACCCATGCCGAGCTGCTGGCCAGGAACGGTACCTACGCGCGCCTGTGGCAACACCAGAGTGGCGGCTTCCTCGGCGAGGATGTCGGTGTGGCCGAAGCCCTGGAGTGACCGGGGTCAAGCCGGCTCGCTCGACAGCCGCGCCTTCTCCGGCGGCTTCAGCGAGCCGAGGTACACCGCCAGCACGGTCAGCAGCGCGCCACTGATCTGCACCAGCGAACTCGCCTTGTGCAGGAACGCCACGTCGACGAGATAGGTGATCACCGGTTCCAGCAGCAGGATCAGGCCGGCCAGGCCGAGGCTGATATGGCCGATGGCGCGGTTGACCATCAACCAGCCGACGAACTGCACCATCACCCCGTAGATCACCAGCATCAACAAGGTCTGGCCGTCGCCGATGGCCAGGCTTTCACCTCGCAGCAGGGCGTAGGCGAGCATGACCAGCCCCGACCAGACGCTCAGGTTGAACATCTGCGCGAGCTTGTCGCCGCCGCCCTCGGGCAGGGCGCTGGCGGCCTTCAGGTAGTACACGCAGATGGCGTAGGCCAGGCCCGAGGCGATGCCGAACAGCACGCCGCGGACGCCGAGGGCGCTGGTCATTTCCGGCGCCAGCAGCAGGTACAGGCCGAAGAAGGCGAGGACGATGGCGCCGACGAAGTTCAGCGAGGGTTTTTCCTTGAGCAGGCAGAGCCCCAGCAGGGTCATGAAGAACACCTGGCAGTTGGTCAGGATCGAGCCGATGCCGGGACCGACGATGTAGATGCTGTGGTGCCAGAGGATCAGGTCGATGGCCAGGAAGACCCCGGCCAGTGCGGTGAGCCACACGGCCTTGCGACTCGGCAGGCGCAGCGAAACCCCGCGCCATTTCAGGCACAGGTAGAACAGCATCGAGGCGAACAGCATGCGGTAGAAACCGGCGCCGCCCGCGCCGATATCGGCGAAGGCGACCGCCAGTGCCGAGAGGCTGAGCATCAGGCCGCCGAGGGTCAGTTCAAGAAAGGCGCGTCTGTTGTCCATGTGCTTTTCCCCACGGCCGTTCGCCAATTGCCAGCGTGATTGCCATGATTGCGAACTGCCTGTTAGCGTGAATGGACGGAAAAACTAACAAGCTGTTTCGTGCGGCGATTGTACGAAACTGGACAGCACCATGAATGACCGCTCGCACGACGACGCCACCGAACCCACCCGGGATTTCTCCCGCTTCCTGCGCATTCCCGAAGGCCATTGCGAACTGCTCAGCGCCCGCTACAGCAATCAGCACTTCGGGCGGCACAGCCATGACCGCTATGCCTTCGGTGTAATCACTCAGGGGGTGGAAAAACTCTACTACCGTGGCGGTCATCACTTCGGCACTGCCGGCACGGTGGTCACCCTCAGCCCCGGCGAGATCCATGATGGTATTCCGGTGGACAAGGCCGGCTGGGTCTACCGCATGCTCTACATCGAGCCGAACTGGCTCAATGAAGTGGTGTTGAGCGGGCGGGTGGCAGCCAGTCATCTGCATCTGTTCCATCAGCCGATGGCCAGTGATCCGGCGCTGGCGGCCACCTTCCTCGGGGCCCATCGCATTGCCAGCCAGTCGTCGTCATCGCTGGAGCGTGAAAGCGTGCTGGTGGAGATGCTTGCCACCCTGTTCCAGCGCCACGGCCTGGCGCTGGCCGGGCTGGGGCGGGGCGAGCGCGACGCGGTGCGGCGGATCAAGCAGCGCCTCGACGACGAGGCGGAGCAGAACCTGTCGCTGGAAACCCTCGGTGCGGAAGCCGGCATGGACCCGCTCTATCTGATCCGCGTGTTCAAGCGCGAGGTTGGCGTGGCGCCGCATAGTTATCAGATCCAGCGCCGCGTGGCACGAGTCCAGGCCTTCTTGCGCGCGGGCATGGAGCTGGCGGACGCGGCGGTGGCCTGCGGTTTCTTCGACCAGAGCCATATGGCCCGCGCGTTCAAGAAGGTTGTCGGGATCACCCCGGCGAGCTTTCGCAACAGCCTGGGCCGATGACCCGCTCGGCTTCCCTGGATTTGCTGAAATGGCTGGCCATTGTCGCCATGGTCGGCGACCACCTGCGTTACCTGTGGCCGGAGCAGGAGTGGCTGTTCGTCACCGGGCGGGTGGCGTTCCCCTGGTTCTGCCTGGCGATCGCGGCCAATGTGGCGCGTTCGTCGGCGCTGAAGCCCCGATACCTGTACAGCTTCCTGTTGTTTTCCCTGTTGTCGGAGTTGCCTTACCGCTGGCTCGACAACGGATCCCAGACCCTCAACGTAATGCCGACCCTGGCCCTGGGCCTGCTGGTCGCCTGGGGCGTGCAACAGCGCAGCCGCACGACGATGTCGCTGGCGCTGGCGGCGCTGATCGTCGCGACCCTGGGTAGCGAATGGTTGATGTACGGCTTGCCCGGCGTGTTGTTGCCCGCCGCCTTGCTCGCGGCGCTGCGGGACGGACGTCTGTTCTGGCTGGCCGGGTTGTTGGCGGTGGCGGGAAACCTGACCAACAGCTGGTTGCTGCAGCATCCGTTGCAGCCGGTTTCGCTGTTGGTGATGTTCACGGCATTTCTCTCGGTGCCGTTGGGACTTGAGTTGCTGCGCCGGCCCTGGCCCGGACGGGTGCCTGCGGTGGGGCGCTGGGGCTGGTGGTTCTATCCGCTGCACCTGGCGCTGATCAAGCTTGTGCACGCCATTCCGTAGGAGCTGGCTCGCCTGCGAAGGACCGCAAAGCGGTCCCGGTTCCCGATCCCAAGCCGGGTAGAGATCGCGTACTCAGACCTCCGCCAAAGGAATATCCCCAGCCCCGTTCTTCTCCCGCCGCCCGCTCATCCAGTCCCCCACCTGCGCGGCAAACCCGCTCGGCGCCTTGCGCCCGACCCTGCGCGCCAGGTCCAGCACGGTCTGCTCGGCCAGCGCTTCTTCCATGCGCTTCTGCGCATTGATCATCGCTGCATGCACCGCGCACGGGCCCTCGATGGCCCAGGCCGGCGGCTCGCCGTCGAACAGCGCGCAGCGCCCGCGGATCTCCCGGCAGTCGAAGATCGACTTGCGCCCGTCGATGGCGTTGACGATGTCCAGCAGGCTGATCTCGCCGGCCGGCCGTGCCAGGCGGAAGCCGCCGCGCACGCCTTCGGTGGCGGCCACCAGCTTCGCTTTCGCCAGCTTGGTGAAGATCTTCGCCAGGTATTCCTGCGGCACCCCCTGCAGTTCAGCAAGGTCACGCACGCTGGCATCGCGGCTTTCTTCCGCGTCACCCACCAGGAAAATCAGGCAGTGGATACCGTATTCGACCCCCGCGCTGTACAGCGACATCTCGTTATCTCCGACTCAATTGGTCGCAATATTACCGCGAAGGCTTGTTTTTTGAAACTACGACTAATACAGTCGTAGTTATTCGAGGCAGCCATTCTCACTACGGAGCAACACCATGACGCAGCACATCCTGATTCTCGGCGCCGGTTTCGGCGGTCTGTGGAGCGCCCTGGGCGCCATTCGCCTGATGGACCAACAGGGGCGTTCGGATATCCAGGTCAGCGTTCTCGCACCGCAGGCCGAACTGCGCATCCGCCCGCGTTTCTACGAGCCGGACGTGGCGAAGATGGCCGCGCCGCTGGGCGAGCTGTTCGACGCGGTGGGTGTCCGTTTCATCCAGGGCACCGCGCAGCGCATCGATGTCGCTGGCAAGCAGGTCGAGTACCGCGATGCCCAGGGCAACGCCGCGATCAGTCATTTCGACAAGCTGGTGCTGGCCACCGGTAGCGGCCTGGCGCGGCCTGACATGGCCGGTGTCGCCGAGCACGCCTTCGATGTCGACCAACTGGAAGAGGCCGTGCGCCTCGAACAGCACCTGCAGGCGCTGGCCACGCGTCCGGCCTCGCCGGGGCGCAACACGGTGGTGGTCGCCGGCGGCGGCTTCACTGGCATCGAGACCGCGATGGAAATGCCGGCGCGCCTGCGTGAGGTACTCGGCGCAGATGCGCAGGTGAAGGTGGTGATCGTCGATCGCGGCGAAGCCATCGGCGCGTCCATGGGCGCCGAGATTGCTGCCTCCATCGCCGCGGCCAGCGCCGAGCTGGGTGTGGAGTGGCAACTGAAGTCTTCGGTGGAAGCGGTGGATGCCGACGGCGTGACCCTCGCCGATGGCCAGCGCATCGAGGCCGCCACGGTGATCTGGACCACCGGTGTCAAGGCCAGCGACCTGACCGCGCAGATTCCCGGCGAGCGCGATCGCCTGGGGCGGCTGAAGGTGGATGGCAACCTGCGGGTGATCGGCCAGGACCATATCTACGCCAGTGGCGATACCGCACATGCGGCCACCGACGACCTGGGCAACCATGCGCTGATGACCTGCCAGCACGCGATCATGCTCGGGCGTTATGCAGGGCACAACGTGGCGGCGCAGATGCTGGGTGTCGAACCGATTCCCTACAGCCAGCCGAAGTACGTGACCTGCCTCGACCTGGGGGCCTGGGGTGCGGTGTATACCGAGGGCTGGGATCGCCAGGTGAAGCTGGTGCGGGAGGAGGGCAAGCAGTTGAAGACGCAGATCAACACGGTGTGGATCTATCCGCCGGTGGCCGACAAGGCAGTGGCGCTGGCGGCGGCGGATCCTTTGGTACCGATTGCCTGACAGCAAGACCGTGCGGGAGCGGGTGAACCCGCTCCCACACGGTCCGTGCTAAATCAATGGCGTGAGAGGCTCAGACGTTAAGAGGATCCTCCCGATCCTCCTTGTCCTTGCGCAGCTGCGCCGGATCCGCCGCCTCCACCTCGCTGACCGGCTTGATCAGCGTCTGCGCCGCTACTGCCGCCTGCATCTGCGGCTCCACGGCGGCCATCGACTTGATCTCGCCTTCTTCCTTCAAGCGCTGGGCAATCTGCTTGTCGATCGCGTCCTTCTTCTCCGGCGGCAGGGCCTCGTAGTCCTCCTCGGTCAGCCCCAGCTCGTTGAGCATCTTCAGGCGGATCTTCTCTTCGGGAGACAGCGCCATGTAGTCGCGGAACTGCTGCGCCGCGCTGGTACCTTTCACCGTGCTGTCGGATTCGCCCAGGCTGGCGGTTTCGCTCGACTCCGTGGAACCGCTGTTCTGCAGCACCACCTTGAGCTTGGCGAAGGCCTCGTCCTGGGCGTCCTTGGCATCCTGGTAGGTCGAGTCCGAGGCACTGCGCGAGCTGCTGGCGCTGGCGACAGTGGACACCGCCGAGGCCGTCGCGGTCTCGGACTGGTAAGCTTGCGCATCGGCGCCGGGAATGGCAGCCAGCGTGCGATGTTGACTGACCGCAATGTTTTGCCAGCCATGGCCGTTGATGATGCTCACGGGATCACACTCCTTTGGGTTGGGGTACGGTCCGGTTTACCGGGCAATAGCTGTGCCAGTCTGGTGCAGCCCAGTAAAACCGGCCCTTCCAGCCATGCCGGGCGACTTGCCTTTGCCACCTGCAGGAAGCAACTTGCCGCTGGCGGCAAGGCGAACGGCACTAAAGTTTGTGCACGTGATGCCGATCACAAGAACACGAGAGCCGGGCCATGACCCGGTGTCCCATGCGGTTGGAGTTCCCTGCCGGAGGGGCAGGGTGGCGTCGCCTTGCGTCCACTTCAATTCATGGCCCGCCTTGAGCGGCGGGCATCGGTCTTTATGAGGAAGAGGCGTATGAATCTTTACATCAACCAGTTGCAGAACAAGCCGGCATTCCGCGAGCAGGTCTACGCGGGCGATATCTTCCTCGACACCAACCTGCGCAGCGCCCACGACCTGTGCGCGCTGGCCCGGCACAGTATCACCGAGGCCTTCGACGGCGAGATCGACCACGTCTCGCTGCACAAGATGATGCCGGTGGAAACCTTCGTCGAGCACGTTACCCGCCTCAAGGGCAAGTTCACCAACGGCCCGCAGGCCAAGGCGCTGATCCGCGACTACGTGCTGGAAATCGGCGCCAACCCGGACGACTACCTGTTCGACGTGCCGCGTATCCGTGTCGTGCCCAACTACAACTACCTGCACGCCGGTGTCAGCTATGCCTACAAGCCGCACCGCGACACGTGGTACGGCAACGTCGATTGCCAGATCAACACCTGGATGCCGATCTACAGCATCGAGCCCGAGCAGACCATGATGATCAACCCGGCCTACTTCACCCGGCCGGTAGAGAACTCGTCCCATAGCTGGAGCCTGACCGACTGGATCACCAACCAGCGCATCAAGGCCAAGGACAACATCACCGAGGAAACCCGCGTGCACCCGGTGCCGCTGGAAGAGGTCGACGCTTCCTCGGAGATCCGCGTGGCCGGCAACAGCGGCGAGATACTGACGTTCTCCGGCTCGCACCTGCATGGCACCGTGGCCAACCTCACCGACCGCATTCGTTTCAGCGTGGACTTCCGCCTGATCCACCTGCAAGACCTGATTCAGAAGCGCGGAGCGCCCAACGTCGACAACGGCTGTTTCGACGTGGAAGCCGGCTTCAAAGACCTTTTCCATGCCAGCGACTTTTCGCAATTCCAGGGAGTTAATCCATGACCAAGCGTCGTCTGACCGCTGCCGAGGTCGAGTACAACGAAAAGCGTGCCAGCGTGCTGAGCCGCGTCGATGCCCAATACGTGGCCGATGCCCCCTTCGTGTTCGCCAACCGCATCGCCGTGACCGCGGCGCTGTCGCGGATCGAACTGTTCAAGATGGTCCAGGACGTACCGGGCGCCATCGTTGAGTGCGGCGTGTACAAGGGCAACTCGTTGATGCTCTACATGCAGTTGTCGATGATCCTCGAGCCGTACGCGATCAACCGCTCGATCATCGGTTTCGACACCTTCCAGGGCTTTGCCAGCATCGACGAGAAGGAAGACCCGGCGGACATCAACGAGAAGATGTTCTCCGACACCGACGAGACCCTGATCCAGGACATGATCGACGCCAACGACCTGATCCGTCCGGTCAACCGCATCCCGCGTTGCGAGATCGTCAAGGGCGACATCCTCGAAACCGTGCCGGCCTTCGTCAAGACCCGTCCGGACCTGGTGGTGGCGATGCTGATCCTCGACACCGACCTGTATTCGTCGACCAAGGTGGCGCTGGAAACCTTCCTGCCGTACATGCCGAAGGGCGCCATCGTGGTGCTGGACGAAGTTGCCTACCGTAACTTCCCTGGCGAGACCGCAGCGCTGCGCGATGTGCTGGACCTGAACAAGGTGGAGCTGAAGCGTTTGCCGTTCGATTCGACCGTGGGTTATTTCCGCGTCTGACCGTCGTAGAAACAAACACGGGGACCGGGTCCAGGTGGAAGCTGCATTGCCAGGGATTGCTTTGGTGGCTCGACCACACCTATGTAAGGCCAGCACCCTCCAGA
>JAIRVG010000008.1 GCA_031253995.1 Paucimonas sp.
GCCCGTATGGCGCGGCCCCCGGAGTCAGTGCGGAAGGAAGGAACCCGGAGCGAAGCGTAGGGCCGGATGCAGGAGCAAGAGCGTTTTGCCCACTTTTGCGCTTTTCAAAAGTGGGTCGCTGTAAAAGCGAAAAGGTGACTCAGCGTCGCCATCGCAAATGGATCAACACACAATACCCAGCACCAGCACCACCCCTTCGGCTTTTTATCGGCAAGCCCCAGCTAATTACTATTTTCGCGAAATCCCCCGCATCCCTAGTCTGGCCCCAGGCAACGGCGGTTCGACGACCGCCCCCGAACAAGAACGCCTACAAGACAGGGCATGCACATGACACTGAACAATCTCGACATCGATACCCTCGTGGTCGGCGCCGGCCAGGCCGGCGTGGCCATGAGCGAACACCTGAGCAAGCTCGGCGTGCCGCACCTGGTGCTGGAGCGCAACCGTATCGCCGAAGCCTGGCGCACCGGCCGCTGGGACTCCCTGGTAGCCAACGGCCCGGTCTGGCACGACCGCTTCCCCGGCCTGGAATTCGACCTCGATGCCGATGCCTTCGCCGGCAAGGACCAGGTCGCCGACTACTTCGAAAACTACGTGAAGAAGTACAACCTGCCGATCCGCACCGGCGTCGAGGTGAAGAAGGTGGTGCGCAACACCGACCGTCCGGGCTTCACCATCGAGACCAGCGAGGGCACGATCCGCGCCAACCGCGTGGTCGCCGCCACCGGCCCGTTCCAGCGCCCGGTGATCCCGGCCATCGCGCCACAGGACAGCGGCCTGCACCAGATCCACTCCGCCGCCTACTTCAACCCGCAGCAACTACCGGAAGGCGCCGTGCTGGTGGTCGGTGCCGGTTCCTCCGGCGTGCAGATCGCCGACGAACTGATGCGCGCCGGGCGCAAGGTCTACCTTTCGGTGGGCGCCCACGACCGTCCGCCACGCAGCTACCGCAACCGTGATTTCTGCTGGTGGCTCGGCGTGCTGGGCGAATGGGACGCGGAAATCGCCAAGCCCGGTCGCGAACACGTGACCATCGCCGTCAGCGGCGCCCGTGGCGGCCATACCGTGGACTTCCGCGCCCTCGCCCACCAGGGCATGACCCTGGTCGGCCTGACCCAGTCGTTCGCGGGCGGCGTGGCGCGCTTCCAGGACAACCTGGCGGAGAACATCCAGCGCGGCGACGAGAACTACCTGGCCTTGCTGGACGCAGCCGATGCCTATGTCGAGCGCAACGGCCTCGACCTGCCGCTGGAGCCGGAGGCGCGCAAGCGCCTGGCGGACCCGGAATGCGTCACCCATCCGATCCTCGAACTGGACCTGGCCCAGGCCGGCGTCACCTCGGTGATCTGGGCCACCGGCTACGGCCTGGACTTCAGCTGGCTGGCGGTGGACGCCTTCGACGCCAACGGCAAGCCGAAACACCAGCGCGGCGTGTCCAGCGAGCCGGGGGTGTACTTCGTCGGCCTGCCATGGCTGTCGCGCCGGGGGTCCTCGTTCATCTGGGGCGTGTGGCACGACGCCAAGCACGTCGCCGGGCATATCGCCACCCAGCGCACCTACCTGGCCTACCAGGACAAGGACCAGCGCCAGGCTGCCGCCCACATTCAATCGTCTGAAAAAGCCAGTCTCATGGGAGTCAACTGATGCCAACGCATACCCGCATCCGCATGTTCAACACCAAGGTCACCTACCCCAACCAGACTCTGGACAACGACCTGTGCCAGGCGGTCCGCGCCGGCAACACCGTCTACGTGCGCGGCCAGGTCGGCACCGATTTCGAGGGTAACCTAGTGGGCCTGGGCGACCCGCGGGCGCAGGCCGAGCAGGCCATGAAGAACGTCAAGCAACTGCTGGAAGAAGCCGGCTCGGACCTGTCGCATATCGTCAAGACCACCACCTACATCACCGACCCGCGTTTCCGTGAGCCGGTGTACCGGGAAGTGGGCAAGTGGCTGAAAGGCGTGTTCCCGATTTCCACCGGGCTGGTGGTGGCCGGTTTGGCCCAGGCGGAGTGGCTGATGGAGATCGATGTGATCGCGGTGGTGCCAGAGGAAGAATAATTCCGGCTTGCACCAATCCTGTCTCAGGAGATGCAGCGCCCTTGAGATCGAGCGCCGCGCGGGCGGCGCTCGATCTCAAGGCCGCTGCACCTGGCAAGGCGAGCACCTGCAAGCCCTGATACGGTTCCGCGTCTGGCATCAGCAAAACATCCCGCCCCACACCGACACCACCAGCAGCACCGCCATCCCCTGGTTGAACCGCTGCACCGCCACCGCCGAACGCAGCACCCGCGCCGCCCCGACCCCAAGCACGGCCCACAACGCCAGGCACGGCAGCGCCACCAGCAGGAACACCCCGGCATACACACAGTAAGTCGCCATCCCCGCCCCCACCCCGACGCACACGCTGACCACCGACAGCGCCATGATCCAGGTCTTCGGGTTGATCAGTTGCATTCCAGCCCCCTGCAGCGCCCCCACCCGCCGCACCCCGCCGTCACCTTCGATGGCACTGGCCGGACTGCGGAACAACTGCCAGCCCAGCCAGGTGATCCACCCCATCCCCACCCAGGCCATGACCTGCTGCAACAACGGAAAACGCAGGAACACTTCACCGAGCCCAAGCCCCACCACGACCACCAACCCCGCCGCCCCCACCGCCGCGCCGAGCACCAGCGGCATGGCGGCCAGCAACCCGCGACTGACGGCACTGCCGAGGATCAGCAGGTTGGTCGGACCGGGGGTGATGGAAGCGACGAAGGCGAAAACCACGAAAGGCAGGAGCTGGGCAAGGGAAAGGTTCATCAGGGCTATCCAGGCAAGTTGACTGGACAACAGTCTGCGAACGCCGCGGTCAGCCGTCTTGAAGGTTTGTGCAGATCTTGCGGTAGGTCGCCGGGGTCAACCCGTAGGCGCGGCGGAACCAGCGGCCGAGGTGGCTCTGGTCGGCGAAACCGAGGTCACTGGCCACCCGCGCCGGCGACCAGCCGCCCGCCAGCAGGCGGCGCGCCCGGGCCAGGCGCAGTTGCACCAGGTAGGCATGGGGCGCCAGGCCGAAGGCGGCCTTGAACGCGCGGGTCAAACGGAAGCGGTCGACGCCACAGGCGCGGGCCAGGTCGTCGAGGTTGATATCGCAGCGAAAATGTTCGTGCAGGTAGTCGCGGGCGCGGATGGCCACGGCGGGCATGCGCGGGTCGGCGGTGTCGCGGGCGCGCCAGACCAGTTGCCGTGACAGACGTTCGAGCAAGGCGTCGAGACTGGCCTGGCGCAGCATGCGCGCCTCGTCGCCGTGCAGGGCGAGGAAGGCGTTGGCGATGAAGGGCAGCAGGTCGGGCTCGGTGGGCAAGGTGCGGTCGACGGCCGGCCGGCAGTGGTCGGGGGCGTTGGCGAACAGCCCGCGCATTTCCCGTTCGATCCACTGCGGGTCGAGGTAGAGCATCGAGTAGGTGAAACCACCCGGCGTCGGCGCATGGCCGTCGTGGAGTTCCCCGGGTTCCAGGACGAAGACCTGGCCGGCGGTGCTGCTGTGCAGTTGCTTGCGACAGTTGAACTGCTGCACGCCCTGCTCGGTGAAGCCGATCAGGTAGCTGTCATGCCAGTGCGGATCGTAGGCATGACCTTCGAAATGGGCACGGATGGTCTCGATGCCGCTTTCGGGGTCTTGCCTGACATTGATCCAGCTGTTGGGGGTCATTGGGCAGTCGGGGGAAAGATGGAGTGGGTCATCTTATGCCCTGGGAAATGCGCTGTCTGGAAGATTTGTGCACCCGGGCCCGCACGGCGGACCCGAAATCTCAGGCCAGATGCACCAGTTCTTCCCGACAGAAATCCACGAACAGCTGCGCCGGCCGGGTCAACTGCACCCGCTTCAGCCGCGCCGCCACCAGCCCCGAGGTTTCCACCGGCTCGGTGATGTCCACCGCCACCACCTTCTGCCCGTCATAGGTGCACTCGGAACTGGGTCGGGTCACCAGCAGGGAAAAGCCGAAGCCCTGCCCCACCATGCCGCGCACCATCTCGATGGACGGCGAGCTGAAGACGATGTTCGGGGTAAGCCCCAGCTCGTTGAACAGGCTGACGAAATAGGTGCGGCTCGGCGCCACGTCCAGCAGGATCATCGGCTCCGGACACAGGTCCCGGAGCGACACCTGCGCCTGGCTGGCGAAGCGGTGCTTGTGCGGCAGCAGCACGTAAGGCTTCTGCGGCGGCATCAGCGGCTCGGTCTCGATGGTGTTGTCCAGGTAGTGGTCATAGAGGAAGGCCAGGTCGAAGGCCCCGGACGTCAGGCCCTGGATCAGCTCCTGCTGCTCGCCGTCGCGCAGGCGGATGTCCACGCCCGGATAGCGCTGGCGAAAGCCGGCGATCAGGCGCGGCAGGTACAAGGGTGCGACCGTCTCGAATACGCCGATGTCGATCTGTCCGGCCACGGTGTCGTTGTCGGCCAGGGCGTTCTGCTCGAACTCCCGGGCCATCTGCAGCAGGGCCTTGGTCTTGTTGTAGAAGCGCTTGCCACTGGGGGTCAGGGACACGCCCTGGGCGTGGTGGCGGATGAACAGTTGCACGCCGAAGCTTTCTTCCAGGCCCTTGATCGCCGTGGAAATCGACGGCTGGGCGATATACAGCTGGCGCGAGGCCTCGGCAACGCTGCCGGCCTCCACGGTGGTGACGAAGTACTTGAGTTGTCGCAAGGTGTAGGAAGCCACGAGAACCTCTCCTGCCCGGCTGCCGGCTCCGTCCTGCAGCATCTTGTGTTTATGCCTGACACCTTACCGCAGACACCGGGTTGACGCAGAGGCACGGGACGAGCTTTTTCCTAGGGCTGGAGCATATTTTGGCTGGGGTCGGTGGGGTTCTTGCGCGGTACCAGGCGCAGGACCGGCGGCGCCACCGGCCGCAGGCGCTCCTTGCGCTGCTCGCCGAGCTGGCGCAACTGCGCCTCCAGCCGGTCCGCCTCCATGGCCAGCTGGCGCAGGGCATCGACCAGCGCCTGGGCGGATTCGCGGTCAGCCGGCGCAGGTTCCCGGGCGAGGCATTTCATCAGTTCGTGGTAACGACGAACCAGACTCTTGAACAGCAGCATGTGTACCTCCGTCATCCTGTTGAAGGTCTTGTATCCGGGCTTCCAGCCGTTGTGCCCCGTCCAGCAGGGCCTCGCTGGCGGCACATGCCTGGCGCGAGCGCCAGGCCGAGGCAAAGGCCAGCCGCTGCACGTCCGACAGCGCCACGTCGAGGGCCTCGACCCCACGCGCCTGGGCCTCGCAGGCCACGCCGATGGACAGCGCGCGTTCCTCGATGGTGCTCGCCGCCGCGGTGATCCCGGCCAGGGCCAGGTTGGCGTCGTAGGTCTGGTCGCGGCCCTGACGGGCCAATACCCGCAGCTCCTGGCTCGGCTCGGCTTGCGTGGTCGCGCCGTCCTGCACCCTGCGCTCCACGCAACGGAACGCCATCAGGGTGGCACTGAGGCCGGCCTGGCCCTGGGTCGCCAGGCGCATCGATTGGCGCGACTCACTGCCGACCAGGCGGGCGTCGTCTTCCAGTTGCCGGCTTTCCACCTTGATCTGCACCAGCGCTGCGCCGACCCGGTCCAGCTTGCGCTGCTGTTGTTGCAGCGCCGTGTCGCATTCGTTACCGAGGGTGCCGACCTGGCGAGCCAGGCTGGCCAGGTGCGCCAGCTCCTCGCGCAGCTCTCCCAGGCTGCGCTGGCTGTCGCGCTGCAGTTGTTCGCTGCGCTGGCGCAGGCGGCGGGCTTCGGCGCGCTGCTGGCGCAGGCGGACGCGCAGGCGCCAGCCGACTGCACAGAGGACAGGCAACAGGAGCAACAGGCAAAACATCAGGGTCGAGGTGAAACCGGTCATGCGGGTGGAAGGTCCTTCTACGGCTGCGCAAACGTGTGCGAGATAGTGTGGCCGGTTTTTCCCGCCCCAGGACCGGGCTCCCTTCGAGGGATAAATGAATGCGTCCCGGGGATAAACGAAAGCCGCTCAGTCCTGGCCCTGTTCGCGATAACGTCCCGGGCCCATGCCGAACCAGCGTTCGCAGGCCTTGTTGAACGCGCTCTGGTGGCGAAAGCCGACCTGGTAGGCGATCTGCTTCAGGCTCAGTTCGCTGTTGCGCAGCAGATGGTGGCTGTCGCGCAGGCGAATCTCGTCGAGCAGGCGCAGGAAGCTGTGGCCCTCGCCTTCCAGCCCGCGGCTGAGGCGATGGGGGCTGAGCACCAGGGCCTCGGCGATCGCCGCCAGGGTCACCGGACGCCCCTGCGACAGCTGTTCGCTGATCACCGCGCGCACCTTCAGGCTGAGCCGCTCGCCACCCACCTGGCGTTGCCAGCGGGCCAGGTATTCACTGTGCACGGCATGCAGCATCGGGTCGTGGCTGGCGACGGCCAGCGCGGCGTCGGCATGGCTGAACAGCAAGGCGTTCTGCGCCGCGCCGTAGTGGATGTCCGCGCCAAAGACCCGTTCGGCAGCACTGCGGTCGGCAGGCTGCGGGTAGCTCAGTTCGGCGCGCAGCGGCCGGATCGTGCGCCCCGGCACCAGCCAGTTGAGCAAGCCCAGGGTGATCGCTGCCACCGCATCGATGAACACCCGCGCCAGCGCGTACTGCCCGGTGCTGGTCTGCACGCCGACCAGGCGCACACCTTCCTGCCGTTCCTCGACGAACAGGCAGAAGCCGGTGCCGACCATTTGATGATGCTCGGCCAGGCTCACCAGCACGCTCTTCAGGGTCGGGCTGGACATGACCGCGTAGCCCAGCGGCCCGAGGTTGGCGGGATGGGCATGGTCGAAGGCGCGCAGGCCGATGCCTGGGTCGCCACTGAGGGCACAGGCCTGGGCGAACACGCCGTCGAGGGTCGCGAGGGGTATGAAATCGGGGCCGGACGTGGCCAGCAACGGCTCGACGAGACGTTGGCAAAGGTCACGGACGGCAGGCTGGGAACCGCCCAGCGCGGTGATCATGGCGGCGGCGAACGACCGCGAAACGGTTGGCATGCAGAAGATCCAGAAAGCTGAACGTCGGTCCGTATTCAACGGTAGTCATATGACCACCGTGGCGGCGTTTGACTCAATTGATCGTCTGCGCAGGCGTAACCTTTAGTGGAGTAAGGCGTTTCCCGAGCGGGCTGCAGGGGGTTCTAGGGAAAACCATCAGGCCTGGCTCACCGCCGTAGTCATCACATGACCTGCCGTTGATGCATGAGCACTCGGCGCCGCGCCGGGTCGGTGTGGCGCTCGCAGCACAGCCAGGGGTCGGGACGGATCCATGGCGGACTTTCCACGGTCAGCCGGTATGGAAAAAGCACGGCATCAAACGTCCTTGATGCACATAGTCGTCCTACAACCTTGCATCCGCCGCCTGCCGCCATCCTCACCTGGCGATGCCCTTCCTTGCTGTAAGGCTTTATTCCGGGGCCTCCAGCGTGACAACGATCGTAACAAATGATTCCAAAGCGAAATCACTTGTCGTACAATTTTTGATAATGATTCTCAGTATCTGATCTTAATAATTCTTAACTGAGCGATACACCAGCGGGCTGGTAGAACGATGCGGTTCTCCAATGAAGGAGCGGTGAATGCGGGTATTAGTAGTAGAGGACGACCCTTCGGTCAGTCATTGGCTCGGTTGCAAGCTGCATGCATGCGGACATAACTGTCGCTTGATCGACAACGGCGAGTGCGCCTTGCAGATGATCGGCAACGAGGTGTTCGACGTGGTGATCCTCGACCGGATCCTGCCGAAGATGGACGGCATCGAAGTGCTGCAGCGCCTGCATGGCCAGAACCGCCCGCCGATCCTCATTCTCTCGGCCAACGACCAGAGCAGCGACCGGGTCGAAGGCCTGCGCGCCGGTGCCGATGATTACCTGGGCAAGCCGTTCGACTTCAACGAGCTGCTGCTGCGCCTGGAGTTGCTGGCGCGCCGTCACCAGCGCCAGCAGCCCAGCGAGATCCTGCAGATCCAGGACCTGCGTATCGACCTGGCCAGCCGCCGGGTACAGCGCGGGGAAAAGACCATCGAGCTCACCGACAAGGAGTTCAAGCTGCTCCAGGTGCTGGCCGAACACGCCGGCCAGGTGGTCACCCGCGGCATGCTGCTGGAGAAGATCTGGGGCTACAACTTCGATCCGCAGACCAACCTCATCGACGTCCACCTGTCCAAGCTGCGCACCAAGCTGGAGAAGGGTTTCGACCATCCACTGATCAAGACGGTAAGAGCGATCGGCTATGTCCTGGGCTAGCCTGCGCCCCCTGCTCGCTACCAGCAGCCTGCGCCAGGCCACCACCATCGCCTTCATCTGCCTGTTGTTCTCGTTGATCTCCATCGTCCTCAGCAACCAGTTGCTGGAAGTGGTGATGCGCAGCCACGTACGCGACATGATCCTCAACGAAGTGCGCAGCGGCCAGTTGCAGGGCCGTTTCCGCGACGCCGCGCAGTTGAGCTGGTCGCTGCAGCATCGCCAGACCCTGGAAGTGCGCAAGGAACACCAGGCCCTGGTGATTGACCGCGACGGGCGCCTGCTGCTGGGCAATCCCGACTACCTGCCCGACACCTCGCAACTGGGCAGCAGCAAGCCGCGCTGGCACCACACGACCCTGACCGATCGCAACGGCTACACCGCGGAAATCCTCGGCCTGTCGATTCCCCTGCCGGACGGCGGGCAGTATTTCAGCGCCTTCGACCTGCGCCCGATGCTCGAACGCACGCGGATCATCCCCCTGGCCACCGGGGCCGGCCTGCTGCTGTTGCTGCTGTCGATCCTGATCACCGCCCTGCCCTTCGGCCTGCACAACCTCTACCGCATCAACCGCATCCGCGATGCCCTGGGCCGCTACGCCAACGGTGACTACAGCGCCCGCGCCCCGGCCACCCTGCACGGCGACGAGTTCGACCAGCTGGGCCTGGAGATCAACCATGGGTTGCTGCGGATCAACAAGCTGATGGACGAGGTCAAGCACATCACCAGCCATATCGCCCACGAACTGCGCACGCCGCTGACGCGCTTGCAGAGTCGCCTGCTCACTGCCAGCGAGATGCTCGAAGGCCCGGCCCGCGACGAACTGCTCTGCGCGGTACAGGACAGCGAGCGGATCCAGAGCCTGTTCCGTGCGGTGATGCGTATCGCCGAGGTAGAGACGGGGCGCATGACCTGCCATTTCGAGACCATCGACGTGCGCGATTTGCTGCACGACGTCACCGATTACTACCAGCCCCTGGCCGAGCAGCGTGGCTGCCCGCTGCGCCTGGAGGTGGACCCCGGATGCCAGTTGTTCGGCGACCGCGCCTTGCTGTTCCAGGCCCTGGCCAACCTGATCGACAACGCCCTCAAGTACGCGCCGCCCGGCCTGCCCATCAGCCTGCGTGCCCAGGCCCGCAACGGCCACGGCGAACTGCAGGTGTGCGACAGCGGCCCCGGTATCGCCGCTTCGCAGAGCGAGCGAGCGATGGAGCGCTTCCAGCGTCTTGGGGAAGGCAGCGAGACGCCGGGGCACGGGCTGGGCCTGACCCTGGTGCGGGCGATTGCCGAGCTGCATGGCGGGGAGCTGCGCCTGGGGGACAACCGGCCGGGGTTGATCGCGACTCTGGCGATTCGGCGGCAGCGGATGGGGTAGTGCATGTCGATCTCAAGAACACCTCCAGACAAGCACCTTCCTTAAGCATTCTTAATGGTTCCCACCTTGCCCGCCAATTGAGAATAAATCCTAATATCACCACGCCCCGCCGGGGCCCATTCGCCCCTTCACCCTGTTTCCGGAGACTTGCCATGACCCCACGCATCCGCGCCTTCCTCAACGACGAAAGCGGTGTGACCGCCATCGAGTACGGCATCCTCGCCGCCGCCATGGCCGCAGCCATCGGCATCATCTTTGGCGAGAACGGGGTGTTCATCAAAGCCCTCAAGGACCGCTTCGCCGCCATCGGCGATCAGATCAACGGCAACAAGGGCGGCGCGGCGCAGTAAGCCGGCCAACCCTGCCCGATGAACAGCACTTTCGCCCTCGTCGTCCTGCTCCCCGCCCTGTGCTGGGTGGTCTGCTCGGACCTGCTCTACCGCCGCATCCACAACCTGCTGGTGGTGCTGCTGCTCCTGGTCTGGTGCGCCCTGCCGCTGTTCGCCCTGGTGGGCCTCGGCCCCTGGGCGGAACTGTCCGGCGAGGCCGTGCTGAACCGCACCGGCAGCGCGCTGTTCGGCGCCGCGCTGGTGCTGGCGGTGGGCTTCATGCTGTTCAACCTCGGCCAGGTCGGCGCCGGTGACGTCAAGCTGATGAGCGTGCTGTGCCTGTGGAGCGCCGGCAACCAGATGGCGTTCCTGATCGTCACGGCCCTCGCCGGCGGCATCCTGGCCCTCGGCATGCCGCTGCTGACCCCGCTGGAACAAGCCGTCGCGCTGCTCTGGCAACGCCTCGCCGGGCACTGGCCAAGGCTCGGCATCGCCATCCCCACGGTGCTCACCAGCGAACGCCCGCAAGGCCTGCCCTACGGCCTGGCGATCGCCACCGGCGCTCTCTACACCCTGCTGTTTCCCATTAACTCCTGACGATCCGGTTGCCCCATGAAAACCCCTTCCGTCCTCTTGCTGGCAGGCGCCCTGACCCTGGCCGGCGGCGCCGCCCTGCTGGCGCGCGTGCTGCTCGCCCCGGCCGCCGCACCGGTTGCCACGCAGGCCCCCGAGGCTGCGCCAAGCGCGGTGGCCAAGTCCGCCGTGCTGGTCGCCACCCGTGAACTCAAGCCCGGCCAGTTCATCGACCACAGCCTGCTGCGCTGGCAGGAAACCGACAGCGTGCTGCCGGCCGACCAGGTCTACCTGCGCGGGCAGGACGACATGGGCCTGGTGGTCGGTGCCACCGTGCGCCGCGCCGTGGCCGCCGGCCAGCCGCTGTATGCCAATGCCCTGGTGCGCCCCGGCGAACCGGGCTTCCTCGCCAGCGTCCTGACCCCCGGCATGCGCGCCCTGACCCTGCCGACCACTTCCGTGGCCGCCGGCCAGGGCCTGGTGGGCCCGGGTGACCGGGTCGACATCATCCTCTCGCTCAACAGCAACGCCCTCAAGGGCCGGGAACTGATCCCCGGCCACATGTATCCACCGCCCTTCGCCGCCCAGACCCTGTTGCGCGATGTGCGCGTGCTGGCCATCAACCGCAATGCCCGCTCCCTCGATCACAGCCTGAGGGCCAAGACCCCGGAGACGTCGGGCAAGGCCAAGGCAGACGAACTGCAACTGTTCGATACCGTCAGCGTCGAAGTCACCCCGCGCCAGGCCGAGCGCCTGGCCCTGAGCAAGGAAGTCGGCGTGCTCCAGCTGGCCCTGCGCAGCAACCGCGAAACTAGCGACGGCCTGCCACGCAGCGGCGATCGCCAGGTGACACGCCTCGACCAGGCCACCGACATCTACCCGGACAGCGTGCCCGCGCCGGTGATGCTGTATCGCGGCAATACCAGCGAAATCGTGCTGCCGCCCAGCTACTGACCCTTCGATCCTGCCCCGCTGCCGGGCATTGACTGGCCTTTCCGGAATTCCTGACGATGAAGTTCGCCCCTGCATCCCCCACCCTGTCGCTCACCTGCGCGCTAGGCCTCGGCCTGTTCTGCGCCCTGCCGCTGCGCGCCGAGGTCGTGATCCTCGATCCACCGCTGGAACTGCCGCCGCAATACGAGGAAGTCGCCCAGCCAGTGGACACCGAAGCCACCGCCGAGGAAGCCGACTACCCTGTCGCCGCTGCGCCTCGCAAGTACGCGCCGCGCCTGCCGGCGACCCTCACCGAGGTCCGCGAGACCCGCGACGTGCACCTGCTGCTCAAGCAGGGCCGCCTGCTGCAACTGCCAAAGGCAGCGGCCAAGGTGCTGATCGCCGATCCCAAGGTGGCCAGCTACCAGGCGCCGACCCCGGGCAGCGTCTTCGTCTTCGCCGAAAGCGCCGGCACTACCACCCTGTATGCGCTGGATGCCGAGGACCAGGTGATCGCCGCGATCCGCGTGGTCGCCGACTACGACCTCGACGCCCTGAGCAAGCAGATCGCCGCCGAGGTGCCGGGGTCGAGGGTCGAGTTCGGCCCGTCCTCGGCCAAGGGCCTGGTGGTGCGCGGCAGCGTGCGCACGCCGCAGCAGGCGCGCCAGGTGATCAGCGCGGTGGAAGCCTACCTCGGCTCGCCGAGCAGCAGCCCCAACGGTGCCGGCGCCGCCGGCAACGACGGGCCGCGGGTGATCAACCAGCTCAAGGTCGAGCTGTCGGCCCAGGTCAACCTCAGCGTGCGCATCGTCGAAGTGTCCCGCAGCCTCAGTTCCGAGCTGGGCCTGAACTGGGAAGCGACCCTCAAGGACGGCAACTACTTCTTCCGCAGCGGCCGCAGCCTGTTCGACGCCACCACCGGCGCCTTCACCGGCGGCACCGCGACCAACGCCGTGGCCGGTGGTTTCCACCGCTACGGCTCGACCACCGTCTCCGGCCTGCTCACCGCCCTGTCCCAGGACGGCCTGGCCACGGTGCTCGCCGAACCCAACCTGACCGCGATGTCCGGCGAGACCGCAGGCTTCGCCGCCGGCGGCGAGGTGCCGATCGTGATCACCACCAACAACAACATCACCATCGAATACAAGCAGTACGGCGTGATCATGCGCATGACCCCGACCCTGCTGTCGCCCAACCGCATCAGCTTGCACGTGGCCCCGGAGGTCAGCGACCTGTCCGACGAAGGCGCGGTGGAACTGCAAGGCAACGTGATCCCGGCCTTCAAGGTGCGCCGCGCCGACACCACCGTGGAGCTGGCCAGCGGCCAGAGCTTCGCCCTCGCCGGCATGCTGCGCAGCAACAGCGCCCAGCAGGTCAACGGCGTGCCGGGGCTGAGCAGCATTCCCGGGGTCGGCCGCCTGTTCGAGACCCACACCTCCAGCCAGGCCGACACGGAACTGGTGATCATCGCCACCGCCTACGTGGTCGAGCCGACCACCCCCGGCGAGCTGCAAACCCCCGGTCGCGGCATCCGCACCCTGGACGCGCAACTGCCGGCCCAGGCTTCCGCCGGCTACCTGTACTGAGTTTCGGAGCACTGTCATGCACGCCGCCAAACCGCTTTTCGTCGCCTTGTCCCTGGCCTTGCTGCTGGGCGCCTGCGACCGCAACGTCAACAACCAACGCGTGGCCATGTACGCGCCGCAAACCCCGCAGGCGCCGATCCAGGCCGTGCCGTCGGCGATGGTCGCGCACCTCAGCGCCACCGCCGGCGGCGGCCTGAGCCGCGAGTCCCTGGGCGACCTCAACACCATGCTCGGCCGCCAGGGCCGCATCAGCCAGCAGACCCTGACCCTGCGCCCGTCCACCCCGGCCGGCGAGCAGGTCGCCAAGCGCCTTGAGCAGGTGCTGAACCAGCTCGGCGCACGCCAGGTGATCGTCGCCCCGACCCAGCTGGACAAGGCCCAGGGCGCCGACCTGCAGGTGGTGTCCGAAGCGCTGGTGGCGCAGATCCCCGATTGCGCCATCGCCGACCCCAGCCGCTGGGCCGTCAAGCCCTACCGCGCCGTCGGTGACCTGGGCTGCGCCAACCGCGCCAACATCGCGCGCATGGTCGCCGACCCGCGCGACCTCAACCGCGCCCAGAGCCTCGACAGTGCCGACGGCGTCGCCGCGGTCAACGCGGTGGAGCGCTACCAGCGCCACGAAACCGTGGAACTGCTGGACATCAACTTCAACAAGGACTGACGGGAGCGCGCCATGAACGACACCACACGGATCACCCCGCCAGCCGAAGAGCAACCGGCGCTGCTGCTGTACGCCGCCAGCACCGTCGAGGCCGAACTGTTCGGCCAGTACCTGCAACGCCTCGGCCTGCCGGCGCAACTGGCCCGCAGCGGCGGCTTCGGCGCCGCCCTGGAAGGCTGCCGCAACCAGCCGGCGCCGGAAGTGCTGGTGGTCGATCTCGACGGCCAGGCCTCGCCGTTGCAGGCAGTAGCCGAACTGGCCACGGTCTGCCCGCCGGACTGCCGCCTGATCGCCCTGGGCAGTGCCCATGACCTGAACCTGTACCGCGCCCTGCTGCACAACGGGGTCTACGACTACCTGTGCAAGCCGGTGCCGCTGGACCAGCTGGCCAGCACCCTGCGCCGTGCCCGCGATCCCCATGAAGACCACCGCTCCGGCAGCCGTACCGGGCGCACCATCGCCGTCACCGGCGTCAGCGGCGGGCGTGGCGCCAGCACCGTGGCCGCCGGTCTCGGCCAGTTGCTCGCCGGACAGCGCCACAGCAGCAGCGCCGTGGTCGACTTCGACCGTGGCCGTGGCGACCAGGCCCTGCTCCTGGGCCATGAAGGCGACGCCGGGCTGAGCGCGGCGCTGAATACCGCGCAGATCGACTCGCGCTTCCTCGAACGGGCCCTGGCCCGGATCGACGAACGCCTGTACCTGCTGGCCCAGCAGCCGGACCTGCGCGCCGCCGACAGCTTCAGCAGCGAACACCTGCTGGACCTCGGCGCCAGCCTCTGCCAGCTGTTCAACCAGGTGATCTGGGACCTGCCTTCCGGCCGCTGCCACGGCGCCCTCGACGTGCTGGAGCACGCCGACACACGCATCCTGCTCTGCGACTTCAGCGTGCAGGACGCCCGCAACTGCCTGCGCCTGCTGCGCGAGATCGGCGACGAAAGCAACGGCCAGCGCCTGCTGCTGGTGGGCAACCCGCTGCGCCCGGGGCACCTGGACCTGGTGGAGCGCGCGCAGTTCGAGGACTTCGTCGGGCACAAGGTCGACCTGGTCCTGCCCCATGCCGGCAGCGTGCTCGCCGACAACCTGCTGGCCGGCCCCCTGGACCTGAACCGCACGCCAGCGCTGCAACAGGCCCTGCTCGACCTCGCCGACCTTGCCTGCGGGCGTACCCCGGTGAGCGTTCCGGCGGCCGGCGGCAACCTGATCCTGCGGCTGCGCCAGGCCATCGGCCGGCGGCGCGCGGCCTGACGGGAGGACGCCTGCGATGATCATCCGACACCCGAAGAAAAACCTCGCCGCCGTGGTCGCCGAAGCGGCCCCGGCCCCCGCGCCAAGCCGCTCCGGCAGCGAGCCGACCCCGGTCCAGCGCGCCGCGCCGCCACGCCCGGCGGACACCCTCGGCACGCAGAACCGGCGCCTGATCCGCAACCAGCTGTACGACCAGATCGACCCGCTCAAGGCCGCCGCCCTCGGCCGCGACGCCCTGCGCCAGCAGGTCGAGGCGGTGATCCGCAAGATCTGCGACGACAGCCGCCTGCAGCTGTCGCGCCAGGAAGAGCAAGCGGTCTGCGAGGAAATGCTCAACGAGATGGTCGGCATCGGCCCGATCCAGCCGCTGCTGCACGACGACTCGGTGAACGACATCCTGGTCAACGGCGCCGGCCAGGTGTTCGTCGAGCGCTACGGCAAGCTGGAACTGTCGCCGATCACCTTCATCGACGAAGAACACGTGTTCAACACCGCCCAGCGCATCGCCGCGGCGGTGGGCCGGCGCATCGACGAGGCGCACCCGATGGTGGATGCGCGCCTGGCCGATGGCAGCCGGGTCAACGTCATCACCTACCCGCTGGCCATCGACGGCACCACCATCTCGATCCGCAAGTTCATGCGCCGCAACATGTCCCTGGACATCCTCGCCGAACGCGGGGCGCTGTCCTTCGAGATGGTCGAGGTGCTCAAGCGCGGCATGCTGGCCAAGCTCAACATCGTGGTTTCCGGCGGTACCGGCGCGGGCAAGACCACCCTGCTCAACGCCCTGTCGCAGAACATCAGCGACGAGGACCGGGTGATCACCATCGAGGACGCAGCCGAGCTGCAACTGCAGCAGCGCCACGTGGTCCGCCTGGAAACCCGCCCGGTCAGCGCCGAGGGCACCGGCAAGGTCGACCAGCGCGACCTGGTGCGCAACGCCCTGCGTATGCGGCCGGACCGCATCATCCTCGGCGAGGTGCGCGGCGGCGAGAGCTTCGACATGCTCCAGGCGATGAACACCGGCCACGACGGCTCGCTGTGCACGGTCCACGCCAACACCCCGCGCGACGCCATCATGCGTCTGGAAAACATGGTGATGATGGCCGGCATGCAATTGCCGCTGGAGGCCATCCGCCGACAGATCGCCAGTGCGGTGAACCTGATCGTGCAGGTGGAGCGCATGCGTGACGGCGGCCGGCGCATCGTCTCCATCACCGAGATCTGCGGCATGGAGAACGACGTGATCCAGACCCAGGAGCTGTACGGCTTCACCACCACCAGCGTGGATGCCGACGGCCGCCTGCTCGGCCAGTTCGGCGGCAGCGGCCAGCGTCCGCAGTTCTACACCCAGCACGCGCACCTGTTCGGCGGAGGGCTGCAATGAACGCCCTGCTCGATCTGTTCACCCTGCTGGTGTTCCTCTGCGTGCTGCTCGGTTTCTACGCGGTACGCAGCCTGAGCCGCAAGCGCCAGCGCGCCGAGGCTCAGGCCGAGCGCCTGGCGGTGCTGCGCGCCAGCTTCTCGGGACAGGTCGCCGCCGGCAGCCTGGATCCGCTGCCAGCCAGCGACCTGCTGCGCGACCAGGATGCGCCGGCCTTCACCCGCTGGCCGCTGCTCGGTGCACCGCTGGCCCGGCTGTGGCAGGACACCCGCAGCCTCGGCTGGCACGGCCAGTTGCGCCTGCGCCTGACCCTGCTCGGCGTGGCCAGCCTGATGGTCGGCGTGGTGCTCGGCCGGCAGATGCCCTGGCCGTGGCTGTACGGCACGCTGCTCAGCCTGCTGACCTTCGTCGGCGTCGCCAGCGTGCTCTATCGCGCCGCGATGGCGCGCTACCTGCAGGACCTCAAGCTGAGCCTGCCACAGGCCATCGACGCCATCACCCGCGCCGCCCGTGCCGGGGTGCCGGTGAGCAACGCCTTCACCCTGGTGGCGCAGAACATCAACGGCCCGCTGTCGGCGGAGTTCGCCCAGATCGACAACTGGCTGCGCCTGGGCCTGCCACTGCGCCAGGTGATGCAGGACTCGGCCAACCGCATCCCGCTCAACGAGTACCGCTTCTTCGCGGTGATCCTGATCATCAACCAGGAAGCCGGCGGCCGCCTGGGCGAAACCCTGGACCGGCTCTCGGCGACCCTGCGCGAGCGCCAGGAGCTGCACCTCAAGGTCCAGGCCAAGACGTCCGAGGCCCGCGCCTCGGCGAAGATCGTCGCCGCGCTGGTGCCCTTCGCGCTGGGCTACATGTACCTGAACTCGCCGCGCGACTTCAATTTCCTGCTCAACGACCCGACCGGCAACAGCGTGCTGTTCTACGCCTTCGGCAGCGTCACGCTGGGCTTGCTCATCACCCACCTGATGGTTCGGAAGGTCGCATGAATTCGTTGCTCCAGGATCCTTTCATCCAGGCCGGCCTCGGCCTGCTGTTCTGCGGCCTGGGCATCGGCCTGCTGGCGCTGTACCGCCAGCAGGGCCGCCCGCAGTTGCAGGAACGCCTGAACCGCCGCATCGCAGCGGGCCAGGCCGTGGCGAGCAACGACATCCTTCGCGACCAGGGCCTGCAGGTACCGCCGCTGCTGCTCGGCCTGCTGCAAGCCATGGCCCGCGTCGGCGAGGCCGTTGCCGGCAGCCCGCGCGACCGCGCCAAGCTCGGCGGCCTGCTGGCACTGGCCGGGCTGCGCCAGCGCGAAGCCCTGGGTTTGCTGGTGGCGGGCAAGTACCTGCTTGGCCTGCTGCTGGTCGGCGGCGTCATGCTGGCGATCGACCCGGATCAGCGCCTGGGGCTGAACGGACTCACCGCCGCGCTGCTGGCCCTGTTCGCCGGCGGCCTGCTGCCCGAGCTATGGCTGAAGTGGCGCGCCGCGCGCCGTGGCGGTCGCCTGGCGCGCAGCCTGCCGGACGCCCTCGACCTGATGGTGATCTGCGCCGAGGCCGGCCTGCCCCTGGGCCGCGTGCTGCAAGTGGTGGCCAAGGAACTGGCGCTGTCGGCGCCGGAGATGGCGGATGAGCTGCGCTACACCTGCGCCGAACTGCAGATCCTCGCCGACCGCCCGCGGGCCTTGCTCAACCTCGCCGAGCGTACCGGCGTCAGCGGTATCGAAAGCATGGTCTCGACCCTGATCCAGGCCGAGCGCTACGGCACGCCGCTGTCCCAGGCGCTGCGGACGATTTCCGACGAGAGCCGCAAGACCCTGATCCTCACCCTGGAAGAACGCGCCGGCAAGCTGCCGGCCCAGCTCAGCGTGCCGCTGATGACCCTGATCCTGCCGCCGATCATCGCCATGATGGGCGCGCCGGCGCTGGTGCGCATCGTCCGCCTGCTGTCCAACTGACCCCTGACCCGCCCCTTTCGAGTGACCGCCATGCCCCGCACCCTCACCGCCCTTTCCCTGCTTGCCCTGCTCGCCCTCGGCGGTTGCAGCAGCCTCGGTTCCGCCATGAACGCCGGCGCCGACGCGCCGTCCGGCAAGGAAGCCGCCGAAGCCCTGAAGCTGGCCCGCGTGTTGCGCGACAACGGCCGCCTGCAAGGCGCCTTCGAGGTCTACCAGCGCCTCGACCAGCGCAGCCCGCTGAAGGGTGACTACCTGCTGGAGTACGCCAGCGTGGCCGCCGCCGTGCGTCCGGCGCGGGATGCCTGGGCCCTGTACGACCGTGCACGCCAGGGCAGCGACCTGGCCAGCCTCGACCCGGCCCAGCGCCAGGCCCTTTGCGGCGGCCTCGGTCGCGCCGCGCTGGCCCTGGGCAACGCCGCCAGCGCAGAACAGAGCTTCACCTGTGCCCTGAAGGCCGACGGCGACCGCGGCCAGCGCGCGCAACTGCTCAACGGCCTTGGCGTGGCGCAGACCCTGCTCGGCCAGCGCCCGGCGGCACGCGAAGCGTTCCAGCAAGCCCTCGCCATCGAACCCGGCTACAGCCCGGCGGCCAACAACCTGGCCTTGAGCTGGCTGGCCGACGGCGAGCGGGCCAAGGCCATCGGCCTGCTCAATGGCGCCCGGCAGAACGGCGAGGTGTCGCTGCAGCTCAACCTGGCCCTGGCCTGGGTGCTGGACGGGCATGACGACACCGCCCTGCGCATCCTTGAGGAAAACCTCGAAGCGCCTTATGCCGAAGACATCCTCCAGCGCTTCCAGGCCACCCGCGAACGCATCGCCAACGGCGCGCCGGTGGACAGCGAACTGCTCGCCGCCAGCCAGCAGCCGCTGAAGCTGGCCAGCCAGGACTGAGTGCCGATGAAACTGCTCGTTGCCCTGCGCCGCCTGCGCCGCGCCGAAGAGGGCGTCACCGCGGTGGAAACCGCGTTCATCCTGCCGGTGCTGCTGTTCGGCCTGATGATGCTGTTCGAGCTGGCGCACATGGCCCTGGTCATCGGCGCCGGCAACCTGGCCCTGGAACATTCCGTGCAGCGCCTGCGGGAGATGCCCGACTACTACCGCTTAGGCGCCAACGCCTTGCAGCAGCGTCTTGGCGAACGCATGCAGGCGCGCAGCTTCGGCCTGTTCGAGGCCTCGGAGCTGAAGGTCGACGTGCTGCCGTTCGACAACCTGCGCCAGTTCGGCGAGACCCGTGGTGGCGCGTCATCGGCACAGAACGGCAGCGACGACCAGACCGGCGAGCAAACCCCGCCGGACACCGTGTTCTCGCCGCCGATCCTGAGCATCACCGTGGACCTCAAGCAGGACTACATGACCGTGTTCCCGGCGCTGTTCGGTCTCGGCGACGGCTACCAGTACCAATACCGCCACCTGCTCGGCAACCTGCCCAGCGACCCGGAGAAGGAAAACAGCGAATGAGGTTCTTGCGCTCCCAGCGCGGCAGCGCGCTGGTGGAAACAGCCCTGGTGTTTCCCGTGCTGATCGGCGTCACCCTGCTCGCCGCCGACCTCTACAACCTGCACCAGGCGCGCAGCTACCTGGAACAGTCGGCGCACACCATCGCCTCGGTCCTCGGCGTGCAGAGCACCCTGGACCGCAATGGCCTGGAGGCCCTGGTGGCACGCGCCACCAGCATGAACCGGGTGCCTTTCGAGGTGATCATCAGCAAGGTGGAAAGTGACCGCAGCCTGAACTGGCGGCCGCTGTACCGTGGTGATGACCAGGGTGTGTGCGAGCGCTACAGCAATGGCTCGCGCTTCACCGGGCAGTTCCCCGACGAGCTGTCTGCCGGCGACGGAGAAGCGCTGACCAGCGTGCCGATGGTGGTGGTGCAGGTGTGCAGCCGGGCCGATGCCCTGGCGCTGAGCAATGCCTTGCTCGGCAGCGACAGGATCGAAGTACAGGCGATCAGCCGCCTGCAGCATGGCGACCCGACCCTCGACGACGCCCTGACCCGCGAATTCGCGCCGCGTGAAAACCCATGAGCGAGCCGGTGGTGATGGCGCGAGGCATCAAGCGCCTCGGGTACCTGCTGCTGGCCTGGGTCAGCCTGGGAATGGCGGTGTTGGGCGCGATACTGCCGGGGCTGCCCTGTACGGAATTCGTGCTGCTCAGCGCCTGGGCGGCGTCGCGCTGCTCGCCGCGCCTGAGTCGCTGGCTGGAGCAGCACCGGTTGTTCGGGCCGTTGCTGCGGGATTGGCGGGATGGCGGGCGGATCAGCCGGCGCAGCAAGGTCGCGGCCAGCGTGGCGATGCTCGGGTGCCTGGGATTGCTGCTGTGGCACCAGCCGCCGTGGTGGGTGCTGGTGTGCGCGGTGGGCGGGATGGGGTGCGGGGCATTGTTCATCTGGTCGCGGCCGGAGCGGCTTGGCGGTCGAGGACAGTGAAGCTGGCAGGTGCCCGCCTCGACAAGATGCACAACGCCTTCTCATAGAACAACACATAACTCATTGATTCAGCGGGGACGGTGGGCTGGGTGGACTCTCATTGAACAGCGCATAACTCCTTGATTTAGCGGGGACGGCGTGGGAGCGGATTCATCCGCGATTGGCCGCGAAGCGGCCATAAAACCTGTATCTGCGGTGTGTCAGGAAAACTCGGGACTCAGGTTTACGACGGCTGCGCCGCCGATCGCGGATGAATCCGCTCCCACGCCGACCGCGGCGCACTTGAGGGCTAGTTCTATGCGCGACAGCGCAGCCCTGCGGGCTGGGTGAAACTCCCTTAAGCAATCTTAATGATGCCGCCATTGCTGCGAACAAGAACGATTCCTATCTTTGTCGTCACCTTGGCCGGGGTCTTTCCGGCCTGATCTGCCGCAGGAATCCACCCCGCCATGCCCGCCTTCCCCCTTCTCACCCGACGCCTGCGTCGCTTCGCCCGACAACAGCACGGCGCCGTCGCGCCCTTCGCGATCCTGGTGCTGGGCGGCGCGCTGATGGCCACCGCCTACGTCATCGACCAGAGCCGCGCCCTGGAAAACAACGCCCAGCTCAAGCGCGCCACCGACGCCGCCGCCATGGCCGTGGGCAACCAGCGCCTGCTCGACGACAGCCTGAGCCCGCAGCAGATGCAGCAACTGGCGGTGGGCATGGTGCAGGCCAACCTCGGTACCGACCTGGCCCTGCGCGACAAGCTCGGCGCCAACGCCATCAACGTCACCGTCCAGCGCGACGACGACGGGGTCAACCAGATCACCGTGGCGGCCACCTACAGCGCCGAATCGGAACTGCTCCAGGCCCCCACCCAGCGCCTGCAGGTCAGCTCCACCGTGGAGGTGGTCAACCGGCCGGTGGAAGTGGCCATCGTGGTGCCCAATACCCTCAGCGAAAACGCCCGCGAACTGGCCGCCCTGCGCCGCCTGGTCCGCGAGTTCGTCGAGCGCGTGCTGGGCAATCGTCCGGACGGCCGCACCTGGATCTCCCTGGTGCCCTACAGCCAGTCGGTGAATGTCTACAGCGCCGAGGACAGCGGCCGCATCCGCCGCTGGGCCTCGGGCCCCGCGCTGACGCCGGTGGAACTGCGCTCGCTGTTCCGCACCGGCTACAGCGGCCTGGCCGACGGGCGCATCCCCGACCGCCGCGCCAACCTGCTGTGCATGTACCGCGGCCTGGCCCTGGGTCAGAACTACTACTGGGATCAGCCGCCCTCCGGCCAGTTCAAGATCTACTACCGCCACGACCTCCCGGAAAACGGCAGCCCCGGCGCCTCGCCGATTTCCTGGACCGGCCCCAACCCGGACTTCGGCCAGGCCTCCGGGGTCAACGACGTGCGCTGGATGGTCGCCGACAGGGGCTGCCCGTCGGCTGCCCTGCTGCCGCTGACCCGCGACATGGCCCGCATCGAACGGCGCATCCAGGAGTTCTCCACGCGCTTCAACACCAACTACGCCATCGCCATGGGCTGGGCTGCCGCCAGCCTGTCGCCACGGATGCGCGGCAGCGCCGGCTGGGGCGATGCGCGCCTGCCGCTGGACTTCAACGCCGACGGCACGGGCGACAACGCCAAGATCATCGTCATGCTGGCCAACACCACGGGCAACTGGTTCGACACCGACTCCTACAACGCCGAGGTCGGCGAGGCGATCAACGGCCAAAACGGCACGGTCTCGGCCAACGACGTCGCCGGCAAGCGCTTCATCAGCCTGTGCACCAGCTTCCGCGCCCGCGGCCTGAAGTTCCACTTCCTCGGCGTGCGCCCCGGCGACCCCAACGATTTCGGGCGCGTGCTGTTCGACAAGGTCGCCGGCCCCGGCCTGCGCGTGTGCGCCGGCGACGGCAGCATGACCTTCGCCAACGCCACCAACTTCGGCGACGGCGAGGCGCAACTGCGCAGCCTGCTGCTGGACATCGCCAACAAGGTCCGCCACGAGCGCTACGTGCGCCTGATCGACTGACCCGCCCCCTCTTCCGCTTCCCGACAAGGATTCGCCATGAGTAACCGCAAGCCCTATTCCAGCCTGGCCCTGGCGCTGGAACCGAGGATGATGTTCGACGCCGCAGCCGTGACCACCGCAGCGGTCACCGCCGAGCAGACCGATGCCCAGGCCACGGCCAACCACGCGCCGACCCTGAGCGCCGACGCGGCCCAGGTTACCCACACGGTGACCGAAAGCCCGGTCAGCGGCAGCCAGTTGTTCAGCAACGTGCTGGCCGACGCCCAGGACAGCGGGCAGAACTTCTCCAGCCTGCGCCTGACCATCGACAGCACCGGCAGCCATGAGGCGCTGTTGATCGACGGCACCCGGGTGCTGCTCGACGCCGAGCCGAGCGGTACCACTGCCAACGCCTTCTACAGCTACACGGTGACCACCAATGCCGGCGTCACCACCATCGACATCAGCCTCGCGAGCAGCGACAAAAGCAGCGCCGCCGACCTCAAGGCACTGGTCGAAGGCCTGCGCTACCAGACCCTCGACGGAACCCCGGACAACGGCAGCCGCACCATCACCCTGACCAGCGTCAGCGACGCTGGCGGCACGCAGGACGGCGGCGTCGACACCACCAGCCTGAGCATCGCGGCCAAGGTCGACCTGGTCAGCACCATCAACCGCGCGCCGGTGCTGGACCGCGACAACCCGCTGGACCTGGCCCAGTCACTGGTGACCAGCGGCATCACCCTCAAGGAAGCCGTCTACTCCAGCAACGGCAATTTCCTGTATGCCGGCAGCAGCGATGGCCGCCTGCTGGTCTACGGCATCGACAGCAAGGGCATGCTCAGCCTGGTGCAGACCGTCAACGCGCCCAGCGGCATGACCGATCTGGTCGACATGGCCATGAGCAAGGACGGCAAGTTCCTCTACAGCGCCGACTCGGGGACCATCCACACCTGGCAGGTGGGCAGCGACGGCAGTCTCGGCCGCATCCAGGGCACCAGCGTCGGCAACCTGCGCGGCCTGGCGCTGTCCGATGACGGCCAGCAGCTGTATTTCACCACCCTGTACGGCGGCCTCGAAGTGCGCAGCCGCGACACTACTACCGGTGCCCTGGGCACCACGGCGCTGCAGACCCTCGACGAAGGCGTGCTGCAATCGGGCCGGGCCAAGCTGGTACGCAGTGTCGGCGATTACGTGTATGTGGTCCTCGACCCGGATTCGGCGGTGTCCCAGGACACCCTCACCGTGCTCAAGCGCGCCACCAGTGGCCGCCTGACGGTGGTTGACCTGGGCTCGGCGAAGACTACCGAGGACACCTTCGACGGCAGCACCACCCACAGCCTCGCCGCCAGCACCGACGGCCGCTTCATCTACCTCGGCGACAGCGAGCAGGGTGTGATCCAGGTCTATCAACTGGGCAGCAACGGCCTGCTGAAGATCGACACCCTGATCCTGGCCAACATCAACGACCTGACCCTGAGCGCGGACGGCCAGCAGCTCTACGCCAGCACCAACGACGGCGTCGTGCACCAGTACGCGGTCAACGCCAGCACCGGCTTGCTGAAGGACACCGGCAGCCTGAGCGCCAGCGGTGCCCAGGTGCTGGTCGCCAGCCCCGACGGCCAGTCCCTGCTGGTGGCCGGCAGCGGCATCAGCCGCTTCACCAGTGTGCGCACCTACCTCAGCGGCAGCGACCTGGTGATCGGTCAGGGCCTCACCCTCAGCGACAGCAATGCCGACGTCCTCGCTGCTGGCAGTGGCGACTACAGCGGCTTCAAGGTCACCCTGGAACGCGTCGGCGGCGCCAACGCCGCCGACCAGTTCGCCTTCGCTGCCGGCAATGGCGTCAGCCTCGACGGCCAGGCGCTGATGCGTAACGGCGTCGAGATCGGCCGCTTCGTCCAGAATGGCGGGCAACTGACCCTGACCATCAGCGCCGCGCTGACCCGCGCCGAGGCCAATGCCCTGCTGCAACAGGTGATCTACCGCAACGCCGCGAGCACAGGCACGGTCCAGCTGCGCCTGGTGGCCAACGACGGCCAACTGGACAGTACCGAACAGCGCGTGACCCTGGCAGTGACCCTCAACAGCGCCCCGCAACTGACTGCCGGCACGGTAGTCAACCCGGTCTACGACACCCACGGCACCCTGGTGAAGCTGTTCAAGGACGCCCAGGTCAACACCGGCGAAGCCGGCCAGAGCATCAGCACGCTGACCCTCGCCCTCAGCGGCGTGAACGGAGCCAGCAAGGAGTTCCTGCTGGTGGACGGTACGGCCATCGCCCTCGACCAGTCCGCCAGCGGCACCCTGGCCAACGGCATGAGCTGGACCTACACGGTCAACGGCGACAGTGCCAGCCTGGTCCTCGGCAGCGCCAGCGGCCTGGCCCCGGCCGCCCTGCAGACCCTGGTCAACGGCATCGGCTACCGCAACGACAACCCGGTGGCGACCAGCGGCCAGCGCAGCGTGACCCTGACCAGCGTGCAGGACAATGGCGGCACCGGCGGTGGCGGCAGCGATAGCAGCACCCTGGCGATCGTCGCCAGCGTGACGGTCAAGACCGGCACTGCGCCCGTCGTGACGGAAACCGTCGACCCTTACGCCACCCTGTACTACGCCAACGGCACCCTCAGCGGCTACAGCGACTACGTCAATGCCATCGAGGTCAGCGCCGACGGCAAGACCCTGCTGCTGGCTGGCACCACCGGCACCAACCTCAGCGGCACCAGCTACCTGCGGGTCTACGCCCGCGATGCGGCGAGCGGCGCCCTGACCCTGCTGCAGAGCTTCACCCAGGGCAGCAGCGACAACCCGGCCACCAGCGATATCGAGGTCGATGGCCTGGGCAGGATCACCAGTGTCACGCCGAGCGGCGACAACCTGTCGGTCTATGTCGCCGGCTTCGACAGCGCCAAGGGCTACAGCAGCCTGGTGCGCTTCAGCCGCGACCCGGCCAGTGGCCTGTTGACCTATGCCGGCATCGCCGCAGTGCAGAACACCATCGTCCAGGAAAAGATCGACACACCCGAAAAGCAGCAGGCCGAAGTACGCCTGGACGGCCCGGTGACCGATATCGTCATGTCCGCCGACGGCACCTCGCTGTACACCATCAACGGCATGACCGCCGGCTTCGCCAGCACCAGCAAGGCCGTACTCGGCATATACGCCCGCGATCCGGCCAGCGGCGCGCTGACCTACCTCGGCCACTACTACGACACGGCGCAGATGCCACGCCCCAGCGGCATCGTCCTGAGCGGGGACGGCACCTCGGTGTACGTCTCCAACAGCAACGGCAGCATCACCGTCCTGTCCCGTGACACGGCCAGCGGCCGGCTGACCTTCGTCGAGCGGATCACCGTGGCCAGCATCAATGCCGACCCCGCCAGTGCCACCCGCCCAGCCAGCGAGACCCGCTACCTCAACGCCACCGATATCGTGATCTCCGCCGATGGCCGCTCGGTCTACGTCAACTCGGTCGACGCCACGATGATCACCGGCTTCAGCCGCGACGCCAGCACCGGCAAGCTGACCTTCATCGGCGCCCTGTACACCTACGACGTCACCAAGGCCACGGCGATGCGCGGCCTGGTGATCTCGGCCGACGGCACCGCGCTGTACGCCACCAACAACAGCCGGGCCATCCTGGTCCTGGCCCGCGACACCCAGACCGGCCTGCTCAGCATCAGCAGCCAGCTCACCGGCCTGAGCAAGAACGGCGGCTACCTGACCCTGAGTCCCGACGGGCAGAACCTCTACAACGGCACCTTCGTGATCAACAACGGGCTGGACATCATCTCCGCGCGCTACAACGCCAGCTGGAACGAAAACACCGCCGCCCACGTCGCCGCCGGCATGCAACTGAGCGACGTCGACTACGATGCCAGCGGCAACTACCAGGGCCTGGTCATCACCCTGGCCCGCAGCGGCACCGCCAACACCGCCGACCGCTTCACCTTCACCACCGGCAACGGCCTGACCCGCGACGGCCAGCGCATCCTGCTGAACGGCGTGGAAATGGCCACCTTCGTACAGAACGCCGGGACCCTGACCGTGACCTTGACGGGCGCCGCCACGGCCGAGGTGACCAACCAGATCCTCCACCAGCTGAACTACGCCAGTGGCCCGAGCGCAAGCGACAAGCAACTGAACCTGACGATCCGCTTCAATGACGGGGTCAAGCAGACCGAGCGGCCGATCGTCGTGCTGGTCAACCACGCACCGCAGATCAGCGAACCGATCGCCGCCCTGGCACCGATCGAGATCGGCCAGGCGCTGGACCTCACCCTGCCCCTCGACCGCTTCAGCGACAGCGACGGCGATGCCCTGGCCTTCAGCCTCGACGGCCTGCCCGCCGGGCTCGCTTTCGATCCGCTGACCGGCCAGCTCAGCGGCAGCCCGGCCGAGGGTACGGTCGGCGTGCACAAGCTGACCCTCATCGCCACCGATGCCCGTGGCGCGCAGCAGGTGATCAGCCTGGAACTGGAGGTGCAGGCCCCACCCGAGCAGCGACCGACCCTGGACGGCGCACGCACCGACCTGACGCTGCAGGACACCCTCGACAACATCGACGGCGACTACTACGCCCTCACCTCGTCCCGCGACACCTGGCTGAGCAGCGACGGCAAGTACCTCTACGTGCTCAGCGACAGCCACGACTGGGCACAGGCCAGCATCGCCCAGTTGAACATCTTCAGCCGCGACGACCAGGGCGGCCTGACCCTGGTGCAGCACATCGGCCTCGACAGCGCCAGCCTGACCGGCGCCGAGAAACTGGTGGTGTCCGCCGACCAGCAGTGGGTCTACGTGCTCACCCGCGGTGAAACCGACAGCGTGCTGGTCTTCGCCCGCGATGCCGGCAACGGCCAGCTGCGACTGGCTGCCAGCATCGCCAGCAGCAGCCTCGGCGAGAGCCTGCCGGGCATCGAGGACATGGCCCAACAGGGCGACAGCCTCTACCTCGCCACCAGCGCCGGGCTGATCCAGCTGCGCCAGGCCAGCGATGGCAGCCTCACCCAGGTCAACAGCTACACCCTGGCCGGCCTGGAAAGCCCGAGCCACCTGCTGCTGAGCAGCGACGGCCAGTACCTGCTGGCCAGCGGCATGGGGGGCAGCGACCTGCTGGTCAGCCTGCGCATCGGCAGTGACGGCAGCCTCAGCGAAGTCGCCCGCACGGGCCTGGCCGACGGCAGCACCCTGCACTACCTCAATGCCATGACCCAGAGCGCCGATGGTCGCTTCCTCTACGTGCTGGATAAACAAGGCCAGGACAGCACCCAACTGCGGATCATTGCCCTGGGCAGCGACGGCAGCCTGAGCCTGCTCGCCAGCCAGGCGGTGTCCAGCGACGCGGTCGACCTGGCCCTGACCGCCGACGGCAGCGCCCTGTTCATCGCCGGTGGCGACACGCTCATGGGCTACGCGCGCAACAGCGACGGCCTGCTGCTGGGCGAAGGTCGCCGCTACGGCGAGGAGTTCAGCGGCCTCAGGCAGATCACCGGCCTGAGCCTCAGCGTCGATGGCAAGAGCCTCTACCTGGTCGGCGGAGACAACGACTCCGGCAAGCTCTACACCCTGCAACCGAACCTCACCGGCCTGACCGTCACCGAAGGCGACGGCGCCGTGGCGCTGCTGCCCAGCGCCAGGGTCAGCGACCTGCAACTGGACGAGCGCGGCAACTACCAGGGCGCTTCGCTGGAGATCGCCCGCCAGGGTGGCGCCTCCAGCGACGACCTGTTCGGCCTGAGCGCCGGCAATGGCTTCACCCTGGCCGACGGCCAGATCAGCAAGGACGGTGTAGTGATCGCCACCCTGCAACAGCAGGACGGCAAGCTGACCCTGACCTTCACCGCCGCCGTGAGCCAGGCCGACGTGCAGCAGGTGCTGCGCCAGCTCGACTACCGCAACACCAGCCAGGATCCGACCCGGGACGGCAGCCAGGTGAAGATGCAGATGGTCTTCCTCGACGGTGACGGTAACCGCGCGGTGGTGGAAGTCGCCGTGACCCTGGTTGCCGTCAACGACCCGGCCGTCCTCGTTTCCACACCGCTGAACCCGACCCTGGTCGACCTCGGCGTGCCGGTGAAGCTGTTCGACCAGACCCGCATCGACACCATCGAGGCCGGGCAAGGGGTGCAGCGGATCGAGCTGACCCTGGATGCCGTCGGCAAGCACGACGTGATCGTGGTCGAGGGCCAGAAGATCTACCTCGACAAGGTCCATTCGGGGACCTTGTCCAGCGGCCTGGAGTACCAGGTCAGACAGGAGAACGGCAGCACCATCCTGACCCTGTACGCGGCACGGTCCGGCGAACTGAGCGCCGCGCTGATCGACACCCTGGCGTTCTACAACCACGGCAGCGACAACAGCGGCAGCCGGCAGATCAGCCTGGCGATCCATGAGTCCACGGACTTCGGCCTCACCGACAACTACCTGACGACCCTGGCCGACGTCGTGACCGTCACCTTCGGCGCGCCGGCGAACAACACCGCGCCGGTAGTGAGCAACCCGGGCTCGGCCGTGCTCTACCGCGAGCGCGAGGGCGCGGTGGTGCTGGCGCCCTCGGCCACGGTGCGCGACACCCAGCTGGACGCACTCAACGATGGCAAGGGCAATTACCAGGGCAGCACCCTGGTGGTGACCCTGACCAACGCCAAGGCGGGTGACGTGCTCGGCTTCCAGGACGGCAACGGCCTGAGCCTGAAGGACGGCGTGCTGCTCAAGAACGACGTCGCAATCGCCACGGTGAACATCACCGAGGGCAGCATCACCCTGCGCTTCAACGACGATGCCGGCGTCATGCCGACCCGCGAGGATGTGAACAACGCCCTCCACCAGCTGACCTACGCCAGCACCAGCCACAGCCCGGATGCCGTGCAAAGGTTCAGCATCACCCTGAGCGACGGCCGCCTGACCTCGGCCGCCGTCGAGGTGCGGATCAACACCCAGTTGATCAACGACACGCCGGTGGTGGGCGACGACCCGGTGCTGTCCCTCGGCGACTTCACCGTTACCAGCAGCCTCGCCAGCCTTGCCGGCCTGGGCGAACTGCGCAGCTTCGCCCTGAGCGCCGACGGCAAGGTGCTGTATGTCGCCGATGCCCAGGGCCACCTGGCCCTGTTCGGCCTCGACAGCGCCGGCAAGGTCAGCCTGATCGGCAGCCTCGCCCAGGCCGAGGGCCTGAACAGCATCGAGCGCATCAGCCTCAGTGCCGATGGCAAGAGCCTGTTCGTGTCGGCCAACGACAACCTGCAGTTGCGCCTGTACCAGACCGATGCCCAGGGCGGGTTGAGCCTGTTGCAGGTGATCGACTATGGCGAAGCCACCGAATGGCAAAGCTTCAGGCAAGTGGAACTGTCTGGCGATGGCAAATGGGCTTATGTGATGAACAATACCGGCATCACGCTGTTCAGCCGTGGCGACGATGGCCGCCTGACGCTCAAGCAGGTGATGCCCGCCGATGCCGGCAGCGAGCCTTACCTGTGGATGCCTTCGAGCATCACCGTCAGCGGCAATCACCTGATCGTCACCACCAACTATCAATACAGGCCGGTGGTGATCGTCTACACCCTTGGCAACGACGGCAGCCTGACCCCAAGCGCCTGGCTGAGCAACGCCCGTAGCGACGTCGACGGCCAGGCGGACAAGACGGCAGCGATCTCCCGGTTGCAGGTCAGCGCCGACGGCAAGACCCTGTACATCGCCGATGGCCAGGGCGTGCAGCGCCTGAGCCTGACGGCCGATGGCAAGACCCTGGCGGTGGTGGAAAAGCTGGCCATGGAGAACATCAGTGGCCTGCGCCTGTCCAGCGATGGCCGCGTGCTCTACGTCAGCCAGGCCAATGGCAGCGTCCTGCGCTACAGCACCGTGGAGGGCCTGCAAGCGGCGGGTACGCTGGGTAGCGGGCAAGCCGCGGCCTTGAACAACGCCGGGCAATTGCTGCTGACCAGCGACGGCCGTGTGCTGGTGCTTGGCGATGGCCTGACCGTGCTCACGGCCGCTGGCGCTGGCGATCCGTTGTATTCGCGCAACGGCCAGCCGGTGGCCTTCGCCCCGACCCTGCGCCTGAGCGATGCCGAGCTGGACGATGCCAACAGCTACCAGGGCGCCACCCTCACCGTGCGCCGCGAGTTCGATGCCTCGGCCAACGATGTGTTCGGCCTGATCGCCGGCAACGGCTTCACCCTGGTCAATGGCCAGGTGCTGCTCGACGGCGTCGCCGTGGCCCGCCTGCAATCGGTGGATGGCACGCTGACCCTGAACATCGACGCGGCGCTGACCAGCGCCCAGGTCAACACCCTGCTGCACCAGCTGTCGTTCGCCAACCGCGTGGGCACGGCGAGCGAGACCATCAGCCTGGTCTATCAGTTGAACGATGGGGAGTTGAACAGCGCCAGGTTCACGTCCGACCTGAGGCTGACGGGGACGGCGGGGGTGGATCCTGTTGATCCTGTTGATCCTGTTGATCCTGTCGATCCTGTCGATCCTGTCGATCCCGTGGACCCGGTCGACCCTGTGGATCCCGTCGATCCTGTGGACCCGGTCATCCCGCCTGTCACCAACGAGGTCGCCCCCGTGGTGCTCCAGGACGCCACCAGCGAACGCTGGCTGCAAACCGTCTCGGTGGCGGCACTCCCCGCCGGATTGCAGGCGCCGGCACAGGCCGACACCGTACCGGCCAGCGCCGAACAGGTGCTGAGCGACGTCCAGGCCAGCCAGGTCGCCTTCGAGCAGCGCAGCGAGGACATCGCCCGCCTGCCGGAGCCGGACGCGTTGCCGGGTGATCGTCTCGACGAACCGCCGGCCTCGCCCGAACCGATCCTGGCACCGCGCGAAGTCCGCGTGACGGCCGAGCCGCAGGCTTCCGGGGACAGCGTGGTGCGCTTGCCAGCCGGGCTGGTGAGCGTGCGCCTGGCCAATGGCCTGGCCCTGCCCGCCGGGATCCGCTTCGATGCGCGCACGGGTGAGTTGCGGGTGGACAGCCGGCAACTGGCGCGGATGGGCCAGGGTGAGCTGTTGCTGCGCGGCCAGGATGCCCAGGGGCGGCAGACGCTGATCAAGGTGCAGGTGCAAGCACAGGCACCACAGGCGGCGCTGCCGGGGAGCCTGTCGCTGAGCCAGCAGTTGGCCGGTTTGTAAGGCCAGCACCGGGGCCAGATTTAGCAGGGAACATGTGGGAGCGGGTTTACCCGCGATGACGGTAGTGAATCCACCATCGCCATCGCGGGTGAACCCGCTCCCACAGGGTCTGCGTCGAACTCTCGACTTGTGTTCTTTGCGCGACAGCGGGAGTCCGATGCCACCCCGACCTTAAGCAATCTTAATGAAGCCGACATTGCCCAATATTGGGAATGATTCTTATCCTCGCCAGCGCCCACCGTTCCGGCGCTGGCTCGCCGCTTACCATTCGTTCAAGGGATACCACGTGATCAAGAAGCAACTGCCCGGCTTGCCCAAACGCCTGCCGCTGAACCTCGCCGTCGGCGTCATGGCCATGGGCCTGAGCGCGTGCACCATCACCCCCGAGCCACTGACCCTCGACCAGCAACTCGCCGAGGCCAGCGCCGACCGCAGCCGGATGTTCGACAACCAGGAACCGGTGACCCAGGCCATCGACCTCGACCAGGCCATGGCCCGCGCCGTCAAGTACAACCTGCAACAGCGCCTGGGCCTGATGGAACGCGCCCTGGAAGACAACCTGCTGGACCAGGACAGCTACGACATGCTGCCCAAGCTCGCCGCCCGCGCCGGCTGGCGTGGCCGCGATAACACCCTGGCCTCTTCCAGCGAGTCGATCCGCACCGGCAACCAGTCGCTGGAGCCGTCCACCAGCCAGGATCGCTCCATCCGCAGCGCCGACCTGCAGATGTCGTGGAACGTGCTCGACTTCGGCATCGGCTACTTCGGTGCCAAGGCCCAGGCCAACAAGGTGCTGGCCGCCGAGGAGCGCCGCCGCCGGGTGATCGCCGACATCATCCAGCAGGTGCGCAGCGCCTACTGGGAAGCCGCCACCGCCCAGCGCCTGCAACCCCAGGTGCAACGCGCCCTGGCCGACGCCCGCCAGGCCCTTGAACAGGCCCGCCAGACCGAACGCCAGCGCCTGCTGGCTCCGGTCGAGGCGCTGCGCTACCAGAAAGGCCTGCTGGAGATGGTCCGCCAGCTGGAAACCGTCGACGGCGAACTGGCCACGGCCAAGGCACGCCTGGCCGGGCTGATGAACCTGCCGCCCGCGACCCGCTTCGACCTCGTCGTGCCGAGCGACGCGCAGTTGCAGGCACCGTCCCTGAGCTACCGCCTCGACGACCTCGAAGCCATGGCCATGGTGCGCCGCCCGGAAGTCCGCGAGGAAAGCTACCAGGCCCGCAACGCCGTGCTGGAAACCCGCGCCGCGCTGCTGCGCCTGCTGCCAGGGGCCTCGCTGTTCGTCGGCGGCAACTACGACAGCAACAGCTACACCGCCAACAACCACTGGGCCGACGCGGGCGTCCAGGTCAGCTGGAACCTGTTCAACGTCCTCGCCTACCCGTCCGTCAGCCGCACCGGCGAAGCCCGCGAGGCGCTGGCCGAGGTACGCCGCCAGGCGATGCGCATGGCGGTGCTGACCCAGGTCAACGTGGCCTGGCAGCAGTACCACCAGGCGACCCAGCTGTTCGAGCGCTCCAACGAACTGCAGCGGATCCAGAACGGCATCCTGCAACAGACCGAGAATGCCGTGCGCAGCGACGCCCAGACCGTGCTGGAACAGGTGCGCACCAGCACCGAGACGGTCCTCGCCCTGCGCAGCCGCGACCGCAGCTTCGCCCAGTTGCAGACCGCCTACGGCGCCATCTACCAGGCCGCCGGCCTCGATCCGCTGCCTGATCGCCTGGCCGGTGACAGCGTCGCCGAACTGGCCCGGGCCATCGGCGCGAAAAGCGCGGCCCTGGCCCAGGGCAACATCCAGCCGCCACTGATGGCGCGCTACGCGGTGAGCAGCCCTGCCGCCCAGCCGCAACGGCAACGCGTGCAGCCGGTGAAGCTGGACCTGTGGAGCAGCGTCGGCTCGTTGCAGGGCAGCGACCTGGTCGAGGTGGGCAATGCGCCGACTCGCCGCTGAACTGGGCCTCCTGGCGTTGCTGCTCGGCAGCGCCACGGCGCTGGCCGACGAACCGCCGCCGCTGCAGCCACCCGCGGCGAACGCCATGGCCGAACCGGACCTGCGGGTCCAGCTCAGCGCCAGCCAGCGCACGGTGATCTCCAGCGAACTGGCGGGCAAGATCACCGAGCTGAAGGTCAAGGAAGGCGACAGCTTCCGCAAGGGCGAGCGCCTGGTGGCCTTCGACTGCGCCATCCATCGTGCGCGCCTCGGGCATTCCAGCGCGGCCCAGGAGGCTGCGAACAAGAAGCTGGGAGTGGCGAAGAAGCTCGACCAGTTGCAATCGATCAGCGTCTCCGACCTCAGCCAGGCCCAGGCCGAACTGACCATGGCACGGGCGCAGAACGGGGTGAACCAGGTGATGGTGCAGCATTGCAGCATTGCCGCGCCGTTCTCCGGCCGGGTCGCCGAACGCAAGGTGCAGCCCGGTGAATACGTCGCCGAGGGCAAGGAGCTGCTGGCCCTGTACGACGACAGCGCCTTCGAGGTGGAACTGATCGTGCCGTCGCGCTGGATGGCCTGGCTCAAGCCGGGCTACACCTTCAGCGTGCACCTGGAGGAAACCGGCGGCGACTACCCGGCCAAGGTCGAGCGCCTGGGTTCGGTGATCGATCCGCTGAGCCAGACGATCAAGGTCTTCGGGCGCATCGACGCCGAGGCCGGGCAGTTGCTGCCGGGCATGAGCGGCACGGCGAAGATCGCCGCGCCCCTGGCGTCGCGCCAATGAGCGCGGCGCTGCCGACCCCGGCGCTGGCCGGCCTGGTCCAGCTCGAACGCCAGGCCCGCGCCGCCGACTCCACGGTGGCGCTGGGCTTCGTCATGGTCAACGACACCCGGCGCCTGCTGCCGTACCGCCAGGCGATGCTCTGGGATGCCCGGGACAACGCCCTGGCCAGCCTGTCCGGGCTGGCCGTGGTCGAGGCCGACGCGCCGTTCAACCACTGGCTCGCCGGGCATTGCCGGCGCTGGCAGGGCCAGCATCCGGGCCCGGCGCTGGCGCAGTTGAACGCCAGCGCCCTGGACAGTGCCGACCAGGCGCAATGGGCCGAGTACCTGCCGCCGTGGCTAGTCTGGCTGCCGCTGGCCGACCGTCAGGGCCAGTTGCTCGGTGCCCTGCTGCTGGGCCGCGACCAGCCGCTGGACGGCAACGAAGCCAGCCTGCTGCCGCTGCTGCAGGACGCCTACGGTCACGCCTGGGCCAGCCTGCGCCCGGCCCGCGCGCCGACGCTCAAGCGCCTGCACCGCGAGCGCCGCTGGTGGCTCGCTGGCGCTGTCGCGGCGCTGCTGGTCCTGCTTCTGCCGATCCGCCAGGCAGCCCTTGCCCCCGCGGAAATCATCGCCCTGCAACCCAGCGTACTGCGCGCACCGCTGCAAGGCGTGGTGGAGCGCCTGCTGGTCGAACCGAACCAGCCGGTGAAAGCCGGCGAAGCGCTGATCCAGCTGGATGCGCGGGAGCTGCACAGTCGTCTGGAAGCCTCGCGCCAGGCCCTGGCGATCGCCGAGGGCGAGTTCCGCCAGGCACAGCAGCAAGCCCTCAGCGATGCCCGCAGCAAGGCCGGCCTGGCCGTTCTCCAGGGCCGCCGCGAGCAGGCCATGGCCGAGGTGCGCTACCTCGAACAGAGCCTGGAGCGCACGCGGATCCTTGCGCCACACGACGGTGTCACGCTGTTCGATGACCCGGCGCAATGGCAGGGCCGCCCGGTGGCGCTGGGCGAACAGATCATGCAGGTCGCCGATCCGGCACGAACCCAGCTCGAAGTGCAACTGCCGGTGAACGACGCCATCGCGTTGCACAGCGGTGCCGAGGTGCTGCTGTTCCTCAATACCGACCCGGCGGCGCCTCTGCCCGCCCGTCTCGACCGTCTGGGCTACCGCGCCACGGCCACGGCCGAAGGCGCCATGGCGTACCGGCTCAAGGCCGCGTTCGACGAGGCCGACCCGCGCATCCGCATCGGCCTCAAGGGCACCGCCAAGGTCTACGGCGAGCGCACCACGCTGTTCACCTACCTGCTGCGCCGCCCGCTGGCGACCCTGCGCATCTGGCTGGCCCTGTGAACGCCGCCAGCGCCACGCTCGGCGAACTGCGCGAAGAACTGCGCCTGCACCCCGGCCCACGAGACGCCAGCGGCGCCCCCGCATGGACCCTCGAAGACCCGGCCAGCGGGCAGTTCTTCCGCCTTGGCTGGGCCGAACTGGAAATGCTCAAGCGCTGGGCGACAGGCAATGCGCAGGGCATCGCCGAGCAGGTCAGCGCCTGCACCACCCTGCGCCTGGAGGCCGCGGACGTCGAAGGCTTCGGTCGCTTCCTGCGCCACAACCACCTGCTGCAATGCCGCGACGAGCAGGACCGCGGCCGCCTGCTCGACGCCGTGCAGGCACGCAAGAGCAACTGGGCGCGCTGGCTGCTGAAGAACTATCTGTTCGTGCGCATTCCCCTAGTGCGCCCGGATGCCTTCCTGCAACGCACCCTGCCCCTGGTGGCGCCGCTGTTCAGCCGTACCTTCCTGCTCCTGACCCTTGGCGCCGGCCTGCTCGGCCTGGCCCTGGTCCTGCGCCAGTGGGACACCTTCACCCACACCTTCCTGCACTTCTTCACCCTGCAAGGCGCGGCACTGGCCGGGTTGACCCTGATCCTCGCCAAGGTGCTCCACGAGCTGGGCCACGCCTACACCTGCAAGCGCCACGGTGCGCGGGTGGCGACCATGGGCGTGGCCCTGCTGGTGATGTGGCCGGTGCTCTACACCGACACCTCCGGCGCCTGGCGCCTGGCCCGGCGGCGCCAGCGCCTGGCCATCGGCGCCGCCGGCATGGCCGCCGAACTGGCCCTGGCCTGCTGGGCCACGCTGCTGTGGAGCTTCCTCCAGGACGGCATGCTGCGCAGCGCGGTGTTCACCCTGGCCAGTACCACCTGGATCCTCACGCTGGTGGTGAACCTCAGCCCGTTCATGCGTTTCGACGGCTATTTCCTGCTGTCCGACCTGCTGGGCGTGCCGAACCTGCAGCAACGCGCCTTCGCCCTCACCCGCTGGCGCCTGCGGGAAGCCTTGTTCGGCTTCGGCGACAGCGCGCCAGAGCACTTTCCCACGGGCCTGCGCCGGCTGCTGATCGGCTACTCCATCGGTACCTGGATCTACCGGCTGTTCCTGTTCCTGGGCATCGCCCTGCTGGTCTATCACTTCGCCTTCAAGCTGCTCGGGCTGCTGCTGTTCGCGGTGGAGATCGGCTATTTCATCCTCATGCCGCTGGTCAACGAAGCCCGCCAGTGGTACGCCCGCCGCAAGGACTACCGCATGAACCGCAACAGCCTCGTCAGCCTGTCCGTGTTTGCCCTTGGCCTGGTGCTGCTGTGCGTGCCATGGCGCAGCAGCATCGAGGCCCCGGCGCTGCTCAAGGCAGCACACCAGGCCAGCCTGTACACGCCGGTGGGCGGACGCCTGGCCGAGGTGCGAGTGCAGCCCGGCGACCTGGTACAGGCCGGACAGCCCCTGTTCGTGCTCGACGCGCCGGACCTGCGGCACGAACTGGAGAGCGTCGAGCGGCGCATCGTCATCCTGCAGTGGCAGAGCAGTTTCCAGTTGCTCGACCGCGAGAGCGCGGCGGGGCTGGGGGTGGTGCGCCAGGAGCTGGATGCTGCGCGGCAGCGGCAACAGGTGTTGCACCAGCAGTGGCAGGAGCTCACCGTCCGCGCGCCGTTTGCCGGGCGTGCACGGGAGCTGGCCGAACCGTTGCAGGCCGGCCAGTGGCTGCCGGCCGGGGAATGGCTGGGGACCTTGGTGGGCGATGAGGGCGCGCAGGTCGAGGCGTTTGTCGAAGAGCATGATCTGCAGCGCGTGGTGGCGGGGAGCCCCGGTTGGTTCTACCCGGAGACCATCACCCGCGCGGCGCAGCCGGTGCGCCTGGAGCATCTGGCGCAGACCGCCAGCCGGCGCCTGGGGTCGGCGCCGGAACTGGCGTCGCCCTATTACGGCAGCATCGCCGCCAGCCTCGCCGGCAACGAGGCGCCGAAGCCGGAGCAGGCGCTGTATCGGGCGATGCTCAAGGTCGAGGGGGATGGCGAGATGGCGGATGCCATGGTCTTGCGCGGCACGGTGGTGCTGGAAGGTGAGCGGCAGAGCCTGCTGTGGCGGGGATTGAAGAATGTGCTGGCGGTGGTGATCCGGGAATCGGCGTTTTGACGTGAGCCTTAAGCGATCTTAATGGACCCGGCATTGTCCCCCCTCCCAGCGCTGCGCATCATGCCCACAACAGCCACCACCCAGGATTCCCCACCATGAACGCCCCCGCCGCCCCCGCGCCTTCCCCGAGCCGCTGCAAGCGCCTGAAGGCCGCCAGCAGCCGTGACCACGACAGCGTCGACGAACTGGTCATGGCCGCCCAGCCCTTCGTCAGCCGCGAGCGCTACGCCCTGTTCCTGAAGCTGCAACACCGCTTCCACGGCAGCCTGCTGGGCCTGTACCAGGACGCCGAGCTGAACCGCCTGCTGCCCGGCCTGTCCCTGCTGTCGCGCTTCGCTGCGGTCGAAGCCGACCTGCGCGACCTCGGCGAGCCAGTGCCGCCCACCCCGGCCCCGGTCCAGCTGGCCAACCCCGCCGAAGCCTTTGGCTGGCTGTACTGCAGCGAAGGCTCGAACCTCGGCGCGGCCTTCCTGTTCAAGGAAACCCAGCGCCTGGGCCTCGACGGCGAACAGGGCGCACGCCACCTCGCGGCCCATCCCGACGGCCGCGCTCCGCACTGGCGCCAGTTCGTCGCGCTGGTGGATGCCGTGGAACTGAGCTTCGAGGAAGAAAGCCACGCCATCGACGGCACGATCAAAGCCTTCGACAGCTACCGCCAACACCTGCGCGACGTCTTCGCCCAGGCCTGAACCCTCCCTCCGGCACCGGCCCGCACCGGTGCCCTCCGGCCCACGCCGACGAACAGACACCCTGCCATCATGCATCTGTAGGATAGTGATCGGCCGGCATTGCGCCGACACTCTCCACAGGCCCTGCCAACGTCCTCCGGGACGCTCCGGTCCTTCTCGAACCCCTGACGAATCCAATAAGAACAGTCGCACAGAGGTACCCGCCAATGACCCGGCCCCCGTCCGATTCCGCCCGCCTGCTGCAAGCCTTCAGCGCCATGACCCTGGAACTGCAGCGCCTGGCGCAGAACCACGACATCGAGGACTTCCACCGTCCGGCGCTGGACTGCATCGCCCGGGTGCTGCCCTTCACCAGTGCCTGGTGGGGCCGCGCGGCGCAGATCGACGGCTTGCCCGAAGAACACAGTTCGCACCTGTACAACCTGCCGTCCAGCTACCTGCCGGACTGGCAGTCGATCCGCCATGTCGACGTCACGGTCGGTCGCGTCCATGCCCGGCCCGGTCATTCGGTCATCGTCGACATGGCCGACCCGGCCAACGGTGCCGGCCTCAACTGGCTGGGGCAGACCTACGGCATCGGCGAGCTGCTGTGCGTGGTGACCCTCGACCCGCAGACCCATCTCAGCGACCACCTGGCCCTGTACCGTGCCCCCGGCGCCCCGCGTTTCGACGCGCAGGACCAGTTGATCCTCGACAACGCCATGCTGCACCTGGTGGCGGCGGTGTCGGCCAACCATATCCGTACCCTGGTGGCCAAGCGCGAATCCCTGACCCCGTCACGCAACCTGGCCCTGGCCGTGTGCGACCAGCGTGGCACCCTGCACTGCGCGGAAACCGGTTTCGTCGACCTGTTGCTGGGAGAGTGGCCGGACTGGAGCGGCCCGCGGCTGCCGGTGGCGCTGGACGCCCGCGGGCATGACGGCAAGCACCTGCAGATCGAAGCCTCGGCGGTGGGCGACCTGTTTCTCCTCGCCGCCCGCGCCCGCACGCCACTGGCCCAGCTGAGCCCGCGGGAACACGATGTCGCCCAGGGCTTCGGCGAGGGCAAGACCTACAAGGAAATCGCCCGCGACCTGGGCATGTCGCCGAATACCGTGCGCCATCACATCCGCGCCATCTACCACAAGCTCGGGGTCAACGATAAGACCCGCATCGCCCACCTGCTGCACGCCCCGCCCGACTGACTGACCCGCAGCGCTGACCCGAACCCTTCGCTTAGCCGGCCCCGCGCCGGTGACGGCCTCGCCTTGCCTGCCATTCGCCAACAACAACACCAAGAAGAGATGCAATGCCCATGACCCACACCGCCCTCCGCGCCCTGGCGCTCGCCTGCGGCCTGTCGAGCCTGCACGCCACCGCCGCCGACCTCAACGCCCGCGACTTCTTTGGCGCGCCGTCCGGTACCAGCCTCGGCGTGCTGTACCTGCCGGCCACCCGTGCCGGCGATTTCCATGGCCCGGCCGACAGCACCGGCAAGGCCGAGCTGAAGGTCAATGCCGTGGCCTACCGCCAGGTGTTCTTCACCGACCTCTGCGGCACCCTGTGCACCCCGCAGTTCATCGTGCCCTTCGCCGATATCGACGCACGCCTGCCCGGGGCTACGCGACACACCGGGGAAAGCGGCTTCGGCGATCCGCAGGTGGGCGGCACGCTGTTCTTCATCAATGACGCGGCGTCGCGCACCTACAGCGGCCTGCTGACCCTGGTCACCCTGCCGGTGGGCGAGTACCACGGGCAGAACCCCGACGTGTCGCCGGGGGCCAATCGCTGGGGTGCCACCTTCGTCTACAACTACACCCAGGGCGTCGGCGAGAACTGGGTGCTGGAAGCCAACCTCGAAGCCCAGCTCTACGGCAAGAACGACGACTATTTCGGCGCCGACCTCAAGCAGGATCCGCTGTACCGCCTGCAGGCCTTCGCCTCCTACGACTTCACCCCCGCCACCTATGGCGCCCTGCGCCTGATCCATGCCGATGGCGGCGAGCTGCGCATCAACGACCAACGCATCGACGATACCCACAAGCGCTATACGCAGGTGGGCTTCGAGGTGGGGCATTGGCTGGATAAACAGAACCAGCTGATGTTCAGCCTTTCGCAGAACGTCGCCACCGATAACGGCTACCACGGTACCGACGCGTTGCTGCGTCTGGTCCACGTCTTCTAATGCGCCGCAGACGGCGTGGGAGCGGATTCACCGGAACGCCGGACCGCCGCGATCGGCGGCGAAGCCGTCGTAAAACCTGAGTCCCGAGTTTGCCTGACACACCGCGGACTCAGGTTTTATGGCCGCTTCGCGCCCAATCGCGGATGAATCCGCTCCCACGCCGGTCCCCGAAAAACGAAGCGTTTTGTTCCGCCGGAGATGAACATGACCACCGACTCCAGACCACTGCCCACCACCCAACCCCAGGCCACATCCCAACTGGCCCTGCTCGCGGCCATCGTGCTGTTCGCCGCGATCACCCCGACCATCCTCATGACCGCCCCGGCGGTGGCCGCGCAACTGGCCACGCAATGGCAACTGTCACCGTCGCAGATCGGCGACCTGTTTTCCGCCGAACTCGGCGCCATGAGCCTGGCCACCCTGCCCGCCTTCTGGTGGCTCAAGCGCGTCGACTGGCGCCGCGCGGCTCTGGTCGCCGGAGTCGCCTTTATCGCAGCCAACCTGCTGTCGATCTGGGCCACCAGCTACCCGATGCTGCTCGCCCTGCGCTTTTGCAGCGCCCTGGCCGGCGGTTCGTTGATGATCGTGTGCCTGTCCAGCGCCGCGTCCACGGCCAATCCGAGCCGGGTCTACGGCCTGTGGGTGATGGGCCAGCTGGTGGTCGGCGCGATCGGCCTGGGCGTACTGCCACGGCTGTTCGAGCACTACGGCCTGTCGGCCTGCTACCTGCTGCTGGCGCTGCTGATGGCGGCGTTCCTGCCCCTGGCCCGCTGCTTCCCTCAAGGCGCACCGGCGGCGGAGCACTCCAGCGGGGACACGGCGCAACTGGCCAAGGGCAAGGTCGCCCTCGGCATTCTCGGCATCCTCGCCTTCTACATCAGCCTCAGCGCGGTGTGGACCTTCATCGGTGGGATCAGCGCGGGGGCGGGAATTTCCGCCGAGGCCAGCGGCGAGGTGCTGGCCATCGCCACGGTGATGGGCATCGTCGGTGCCGGCTGCGCCTCGCTGATCGGCGACCGCCTGCCGCGAGGCCTGCTGTTGCTGCTGGGCTACGGCCTGATGGTCGGCGCGGTCCTGCTCCTGCTCGGTCAACCGCCCCTGGCGCGCCTGGCCGTGGCAGCGCTGGCCTTCAAGTTCACCTGGACCTTCATCCTGCCGCTGATCCTCGCCTGCCTGGCCGACCTCGACCGCTCCGGCAAGCTGATGAACGCCTCCAACCTGGTGATCGGCGGCGGCCTGGCCATAGGTCCGGCCATCGCCGGGCGCCTGATCGAAAGCAGCGGCGGCTTCCAGTCGCTGTTGATCGGCGCCGCCATCACCACCTTCGTATCCCTGCTGTTGATCCTCGGCTGCCGCCGCGGCGCCTGAGCAGTCCCCTTCTTACCCTGGAAAAACGGAACCACCATGAGCCGAACCACTGCCTTCTTCTTCGACGAACTGAGCCTCTGGCACAGCGCCGGCCTGCATGCCCTGACCCTGCCCGTGGGCGGCTGGGTGCAGCCACCTGCCGCCGCCGGCCACGCCGAGTCGCCGGAAACCAAGCGGCGCCTGAAAAGCCTGCTGGACGTCTCCGGCCTGACCCGCCAGCTGCAGGTGCGCGACGCCGCGCCCGCCTCTGAAGACGACCTGCTGCGGGTGCACACCCCTGGCTACCTGCAACGCTTCAAGGCACTCAGCGATGCCGGCGGCGGCGAGCTCGGCCACCATGCGCCGATCGGCCCGGGCAGCTACGAGATCGCCAGGCTCTCCGCCGGCCTGGCCATGGCGGCGGTCGACGCCGTGCTGGCCGGTGAAGTGGACAATGCCTACTCGCTGTCCCGTCCACCGGGACACCATTGCCTGGCGGACGGCGCCATGGGCTTCTGCTTCCTTGCCAATATCGCCATCGCCATCGAGGCGGCCAAGGCCCGGCGCGGCCTCGGCAAGGTGGCGGTGATCGACTGGGACGTGCACCACGGCAACGGCACCCAGTCGATCTTCGAGGAGCGCGCCGACGTGCTGACCATTTCTTTGCATCAGGACGGCTGCTTTCCCGCCGGCTACAGCGGCGAAAAGGATCGCGGACGCGGTGCCGGGCTGGGAGCCAACCTCAATATCCCGTTGCCACCGGGCAGCGGGCACGATGCCTATGTCCACGCGATGGAGCGCATGGTGGTGCCGGCGCTGGAGCGTTTCGAGCCGGAGCTGATCATCGTCGCCTGCGGCTACGACGCCAACGCGGTGGACCCGCTGGCGCGCATGCTGCTGCACAGCGATTCGTTCCGCACCATGACCCGGTTGGTGCGGGAGGCGGCCGAACGCCTGTGCCACGGGCGCCTGGTGCTGGTGCATGAAGGAGGGTATTCGGAGGCCTACGTGCCGTTCTGCGGGCTGGCGACGATCGAGGAGCTGGCGGGAGTCAGGACCGAGGTGATCGATCCGATGCTGGAGTTCGTGAAGTTGCAGCAGCCGAACGAGGCGGTGACGGCATTCCAGCGTGGGGAGGTGGAGCGGTTGGCCAACGATTGCCCGCATTGATCTGCCAGGGGCGGCGCGGGTTTACCCGCGCAAGCGGCGCTCGATCTGAAGGATGCTGGCAACCTGCGCCCCGTGCGCCAGCATCTCCAGCAACCGCTCCGGATAAACCGTCTCGCCGGTCCCCTGCAATTCCTCCACCGACCACCAGTGATGCGCGGCCATCACCTGCGTCTCGTGTTCGCTCCAACCATCACGGCTGAGCTGCTGCGAGGTCGCCCGCACCAGGAAGTAGCGCTCCATGGAAATGACATCCTCGCCACTGGGCAGGCGCATGACGAAGCACCGCTCCCCAACCACCTCGCCCACGTCGTCGACCTCGATGCCGGTTTCCTCGCGCAGCTCACGAATCGCCGCCTGGGGAAAATCCTCGCCCGCCTCCAGTCCGCCGCCGGGCGTGGCCCAGTGGGAGTGCCCGGCCAGGGCGTCATCGGTGTGCACGAAGTGAAACAGCAATACCCGTTGCTGCGGGTCAACCACCAGAAGCCGGGCCGATTTCCTTTCACGCATGATGCAGATCCTTGTTGGAAAAACCGGTTCGGTTTTTTCGAGCGGCGGGAGGCTACGCCATCAGCCGGAAATACGCCATTCCCGTGGACGCGAAATACCTCCGACCCGTCCTTTGGAGCCCTTGGTCAGCCCGTTGCCAAATACCTTGAGCACTCCCTCCCCGGCCCTCGTCGAAACTGAACACAGACCAAGCTGTGTCAACCGAACCGAGGACAAGATCATGGCTGGTAATCAAGACAACCAACGCGGCAAGCAAGGCGGGATAGGTACCAAGACCGGTACCGACAAGGACAGGATGTCGGACCAGGGTCGTCAGGGCGGCCAGCGCGGCAAGGACATGTCGGGGGACAACAAGCCCGAACGTTCGACCGACATGGACCAGCAAGGCCGTCAAGGCGGCGGCAAGGCTGACCAGAAACGCTGATCGCGCAATACCGTAGCGTTACCAAGGCCGTGCGAACCAGGGTTCGCGCGGCCTTTCTTCATTTGGTCGGCGGACTCGGCGCCGGGCGCAATTGCAGGGTTTTGCGTCATCCTGACAGCGCGTTGTCAGTCCGCCCGTTGCTCGATTGATGGCGCATGTAGGTGCGCAGGGCGATCTGCGGGCTGTCGCGCCATGGCTCTTCGCTGGTGAGGATCGAGGCGATGCGATCGACGCGAAAATCGCGGTAGGCCGCGCGGGTGTTGCACCAGCTGCCCACGGTCCACTTGCCGCCCCAGTAGAACAGGCCGATGGGCTGGATCAGGCGGCGCGAGACGGCGCCGTCGAGGCTGGTGTAGGTGATCTGCAGCACGCGCTTGTGCTCGATGGCCTGGCGCAGGGTGCTGAGGTGACCGCGGGTGCTGGCGTTGATGCTGCCCAGGGCGCGGACCGGGCTCTGTTGCGGATCGACCGCCTGCTCCGGCGCGCCAGCCGAAACCTTGCTCAGCAGGGTTCGCGCAGCGCCGGCCAGCTGGTTGTCGGCGCTGGTGGCGAGCATTTCCATGCCCAGCGTCAGCGCATCCACCTCGATGCGGCTGAGGCGCAGCGGCGGCATCTCGAAAGCGGCATCGAGGGCGTAGCCGACGCCGGTGGTACCGTAGACCGGGACGCCGCTGAGGGACAGGTCGTCGATATAGCGGTAGATCGAGCGCACCGACACGCCGATGCGCTCGGCCAGGCGTTCGGCGGTGATCGGCTGGTGTACGCGGATCAGGTTGACCAGCTGGAACAGGCGGTCGGCTTTGTGCATTGGAAACTACCTCCTGACTATCTTCGAGCCACGCTCTCTCATCGAATAACACATAACTCATTGATTCAGCGGGGACCTTGTGGGAGCGGGTTTACCCGCGATAGCGATGGTGGACTCACCTCCGTAATCGCGGGTAAACCCGCTCCCACAAGGTCCGCGTCGAGCCCACCACCTATGTACTTCCCTCCGCATACCTGATCCTCTTGCCACCCTGCTCCGCCACCTCCTGCGCCTGCCCATCACGCTGCTTGCCCTGCCTGGCCAATCCCACCAGCCGCGGAATCAGCGGCCCCTCCGGCAAGTGCCGCCAGAAGCGCCCGGGCATGTGCAGGCGCAAGGCATCGGGGTTGACCCGGGCCGGGTTGAAGGTGTGTCGGTAGTAGGTCAGCCACAGGTCGGCATCCGGGTCGTCCGCCTGCTCCGCCCATTGCCGCCATTCCACCGGGCACTGGCGGCGGTAGTCGAAGCGCTCGCCGTCGTAGCGGATGCCATCCCGCGAGGTCGCGATCAGCCAGCGCTGCCGCCCCAGGCGCTCGGCGAAATGGCCGCTGGCGCTTTCGAGAATGTCGTGGGCAGGTTCGTGAAAAGCCACCAGGTCCAGCTGCAGCCGTTCGGCAAGCACCGTCGGCAAGGGCACGAAACGCACGAAGGCGTGCAGGTGATGGGCCTCGCGGGTGACCTGCTTGATCCGTCGCTGCAATTCGCTACCCAGGCGATCACCGGCCAGCATGGCGGTGCGGTCGCCATGGGCCACGCGCCAGAGCACTTCGTACAACAGGTTCCAGCGTTGCTCACCGCAATAACGCGCCGCCCGTTGCAGTTGCGCGACCAGCTCCGCCGGTACCCGCGCCCTGAACGGACCGGGCCCGTCCGGCAGGGTATCGGGCACGGCCAGCAGGTCCTGGATCGGCCCCTGCCCCCAGTTCACCTCGGCCGGATCGATGCCATGCCCGAGCAGCACCCGCGCCTGGCCGCGCCAGGTGGCGAAGTCGTCGTCGCAGTCCAGCGCGATCATCCCCACAGCCCCATCTGCACCGGGGCCTGCGGTTCACGCAGGCGGGCGCGCAACTGGCTGCTGCGCATCTCCGCCAGCGCCGGGCGGTAGTCGCTGGTGACGATGAACGGCCGCGCCTTGTCCAGCACGCAGCGCAGCTGGATCAGGTCGTCATAGCGCACCCGCCGTTCGCGGCGCAGCGCCACCAGGCGTTGCACGCTGCGCAGGCCGATGCCGGGGACACGCGCCAGCAATGCCGGCTCGGCACGGTTGATATCCACCGGGAATACCTCGCGGTTGGACAGCGCCCAGGCCAGCTTGGGATCGATATCCAGGGCCAGGTTGCTCGCCTCGCCAAGCAGCTCGCCAGCCTTGTAGCCATAGCCGCGCATAAGGAAATCGGCCTGGTACAGGCGGTGCTCGCGCAGCAGTGGCGGCGCGGCCAGGGGCACGCTGTCCGGGCTGTCGGGAATCGGGCTGAAGGCCGAGTAGTACACGCGCTTGAGGCCATAGCCCTGGTACAGCGACTCGGCATTGCCGAGGATGAGGCGGTCGTCCGAGGTGTCGGCACCGACGATCATCTGCGTGCTCTGCCCCGCCGGGGTGAAGCGCGGTGCCCGGGCCTCGCCGGCCACCGCCTGCTGGCCACGGTGGATGGTGCCCATGGCCTGGCGAATGGTGCCCGCCTGCTTTTCCGGGGCCAGGCGCTTGAGGCTGGCGTCGCTGGGCAGCTCGATATTGACGCTGAGGCGATCGGCCAGGCGCCCGGCTTCCTCGATCAGCAGCGGGTCGGCGTCGGGGATGGTCTTGAGGTGGATGTAGCCACGGAAGTCGTGCTCTTCGCGCAGCAGCCGGGCCACCCGCACCAGTTGCTCCATGGTGTAGTCCGCCGAGCGGATGATGCCCGAGCTGAGGAACAGCCCACTGATGCAGTTGCGCCGGTAGAAGTCCAAGGTGAGGCGCACCACTTCCTCGGGGCTGAAGCGCGCCCGCGGCACGTTGCTGGAGCGGCGGTTGACGCAGTACTGGCAGTCGTACAGGCAGAAATTGGTGAGCAACACCTTGAGCAGCGAAACGCAGCGCCCGTCGGGGGTATAGCTGTGGCAGATGCCCATGCCATTGGTCGCGCCAAGCCCGTCGCGCCCCTTCGAGCTGCGCTTGGGGGCGCCACTGCTGGCGCACGAGGCGTCGTACTTGGCGGCGTCGGCGAGGATGCCGAGCTTGGCGATGAGTTGCATGGGGAGCCTTTCCCGAATACTGGATTTCCATACAGTATTTCGAGTTCGATCGGGATGCAAGGGCCCCTGGTCAATCAGCAGTAATGAGAATGACACCAGCAGAAGTGGGAACGGCACAATAATTGACTTTAATAAAAACTAAATGCAATCTCTCGCAATAAAAAAAACAGCCGGATCAGCAAGCACCTGCCGATTATCAACACTCCAGACATGGCAAGGGCGTCCCGCGACCAGTCGTCGGGCTCGAAAATGCTGGATGGATGATTCCCCGACTCGCGCAAAATCCGAGCCCTGAAAAGCCAGAGACGAATCATGCAGCTACGCCTAGTACCTCCTCTTTTCCTCGCCACACCTGTAGTAGGCGCATTCGGCGCTCTCTGCGCAGAGAGCATCGGCTGGCCACTACCCTGGATGGTTGGGTCCATGGTCATGGTCATCATCGTTCGTTGCTCCGGTTGGAGCTTGAGAGACGTACCTGACGGAAGAAGAGTTGGCCAATGGCTGATCGCCTCAGTGATCGGCATGCATTTTTCAGCAGCTGTACTAAGTGAGGTATCAGACCACTTTCTGATGATGCTGGTTGCCGCATTACTCACACTGCTGACAGCGCTCATTGGAATCGCGCTCATCAACCGAAGCGGGGTTGATCTACCGACCAGTTTTTTCTCCCTGATGCCAGCCAACTCAGCAGAGATGATCATCCTGAGTGAGCGATATCAGGCTGATCGCGCCCGGGTAGCGGCAGCTCATAGCCTTCGACTTGTTCTGATCGTTCTGGTTATTCCTGCAGCCGTCACCTGGGGGATTGGTACCGGTACGCGCACCTCCCCTGCCCCCGCAGATTGGTCATGGCTGGCCATCATGTTGCCAACCGGCTTTGCCGTAGCCTGGCTATGGACGCGGATAGGCATGCCCAACGGATGGGCCTTCGGCCCCATGCTGGTTTGCGCCATTTTCACCATCGTCTTTGACCTCCACCTGAGCCTTCCTGCGTGGCTTGGCAAGTTCGGACAACTACTGCTCGGCTGCTCCCTGGGCTCCTATTTCGATCGCTCGTTCTTTCGCAGTGCTCCAGGCTTTCTGGCCAAGGTCCTGCTGATAACCATCGCTGCGATAGGCGTCGCCTTCGGCGCTGGTTGGGTCATGAGCCTTACGGTTGATGTCGATCCGATCTCCCTAGCCTTGGGCCTCATGCCTGGCAGCAGTACGGAAATGAGCCTGACCGCAGAGGCGCTGGGACTTGGCGTTGCACTGGTGACTGCAATGCAGATCATCCGCATGGTCGTCGTGATGCTGGTAGCCGAGCTCATCTACAAACGATGGGAACGGCGTCTGCAAGCACGCAGGAACAACTGAAAACCGTCTTGGCGGTACCCCAATAGACCCACACATGAGAAAAGCAACATGGAATGGCTGATGAGCCCCGAGATCTGGATCGCCTTCTTCACCCTGACTGCCCTGGAGATCGTTCTCGGCATCGACAACATCATCATGATTGCAATCCTCGTGGGACGCATGCCACCGCATATGCAGGCCCGAACACGCTTCTTCGGGCTGGCACTGGCCATGGTCACCCGGATCATGCTTCTGCTTTCAATCACCTGGATCATGCGGCTCACCAGCGACTTGTTTGAAGTCTTCGGACACGGTGTATCTGGTCGGGACCTCATCCTCTTTTTCGGAGGCTTGTTCCTGCTCTGGAAAAGCAGCACCGAGATGTATCACAGCCTCGAAGGAGAGGAAGAACCTGAAAGCAATCCAAGAAGCCTGGCCGGCGGCTTCATCGGCACGATCATCCAGATTGCGATCATTGACATCGTTTTCTCTCTGGACTCGGTAATTACCGCGGTCGGGATGGTTTCCAACGTGCCGGTGATGGTGGCGGCGATTGTTGTCGCGGTGTTGGTGATGATGGCTTGTGCCGGGGCGATCAGCGGTTTCATAGACCGTCATCCCAGCTTGAAGATGCTCGCCCTCTCCTTCCTGGTCGTGGTTGGTACCGTCCTGATTGCAGAGGCTTTCGATGTCCACGTGCCGAAGGGTTACGTCTACTTTGCGATGGCATTCTCGCTGGCTGTAGAAGCACTCAACATTCGTATGCGAACAGCGCTCGGCCGCAAGCAAGAGCCTGTGAAGCTGCGTAAAGAAATGATCAATAACTGATCATCCCCCCTGTAAATCCCAGCACCTTCCCGATTCATCGCCAAGCCCCAGGCTCAAGCGATCGGGGAGGTGTTCGCCACCGATTAGGAAAAGGACGCCATGAGCACGAGATCGATCGGTATTGCGCTTCGCGCCACCTTGGGTTTTTCATGCATCGCAGCCCTCAGCTTCTTCTTGGGATTCTTCGCTCTACAGCAAATCAGCGAGGTTCGCACGCAAGCACTGGAAATCCAGGACAACTGGCTTCAGCGCGTGAGGGTCCTTGCCGCTGCAAATACCTCCTTGAACCGGTACCGGATGGGGTCGATGCAACACATCCTCACCAACTCCTCCGAGGAAATGAGCGGCTACGAAGCGAAAGCGACCTTGCGCTTGTCCCAGATCCGCGAGCAGATGGCCGCGTACAGCAAATTGCTGCGTACCGACAGCGAGAGAGATCAGTTACAAGTCTTCAACCAGAGCCTGGATGCATACGCCAAGCGGCACGAAGAGCTTTTGCAAGTGTCCCGAGCCGGCGACAAAACGAGAGCAAGAAGTCACCTGGCATCGATCCGTGATGCTTACGACCAGATGACCAGGAGCTTTGAGCTTCTGATCACCCAGGCTGACCAAGGGGCCAAAGCCGCCGGAGATCAGTCTTCATCCTCATACGAAGAGGCCAGAATTGGTGTGCTGGCGGTCATTGCGCTGGTTTGTCTTGGCACGATCCTAATCGCATGGCTACTTACCCGCAGCATCATCCAGCCACTGAAGGAAGCCCTCAACTGCGCCCAAACCGTGGCCTCGGGCGATCTGACCAACAGAATCAGACCGTCGGGCAACGATGAGGCTACACGGCTTCTCGAAGCCCTGAACTCGATGCAGGGCGCACTGCTTTCCACTCTCAGGCAAATTGGTGGTACTTCCACCCAACTGGCCTCCGCAGCAGAAGAGTTGAATGCGGTCACCGAAGAAGGCGGCCGGGAGACTCATCGGCAACACCTGGAAATTGAACAGGCTGCTACTGCTGTAAGCGAGATGTCGGTCGCCATCGAGCAGGTTGCCCGCAATGCCGCGTTCACTTTGGAGCTCACTCAAACTTCACAACAAAATGCGGTCAATGGCCAACGCTCCATGGAGGAAACGTTGGCATCGCTTGGCAGTTTGGCGAGTGAGGTGTTGTCTGGCGCTCAGGAGGTCGAAGGGCTAGCTGATCAGGCGCAAGGTATTGGAAAAGTATTGGAGGTAATCAGGACCATTGCCGAGCAAACCAACCTTCTGGCGCTCAACGCAGCCATCGAAGCCGCCCGGGCTGGTGATGCGGGGCGGGGCTTTGCTGTCGTCGCCGATGAAGTCCGGGCACTCGCGCACCGCACATCCCAATCGACGAGAGAAATCGAGGAGATGATAGGGAGTATTCAGATGGGCACCGAGAAGGCCGTCAAATCCATGCAGCTCAGCAACGCCCGCTCCCAGGAGGTGCTGGTCAAAGCAGAGCAGGCAAGCGCTGCCCTGGAAAGCATCGTCGAAAACAGTAGCGAGATCAGTCGCCAGAATCTTCAGATCACGACCGCAACCGAGGAACAGGCTCGTGTAGCACGCGCCGTAGACCAGAACATCCTGATCATACGCAACGTCTCTGTTCAGACCTCCGAAGGAGCGAAGCAGGTCACCGCGGCCTCCCAGGCTCTCGCTGAGTTAGCTACGGATTTGCACGCAATGGTCAAGAAATTCCGCACGGACTAGGGCTGTCCGCAGGTGCGGAACAGATGAGCGCACGCTGGCCTCAAGGCCCAGCGTTGCGCGATTCAAAGCGCAAAGACAACTGCACAGAACAGGCAGTTCAGACTGACGACTCAGGCCGACTCGAAAACAGCCTCACCAGGCAACTCAACTGCTTCAAACAACTCAGCTGCAACTTTATGCCGGCGAGCTTGCTCCAGGTGCTTGCGCATATGGTCAGCTGCTGCAAGCCGATCACCTTTTTCAAGGCAAGCAAGGATGGCGAGATGCTCAACCGCCTGCTCTCGTCGAGGGGCGCGCTTGCTAGCCTGACGGTACTCCACCAAGCGGCGAAGCTGGTCGAGACGACGAACCGTCTGGAGGTGAAATCTGTTGCCGGAAAAACTGGCAAGCGTCTCGTGGAACTGAGCATTCGATTCGAACAGCTCCTGAGGCGTCATGGTCAGGTATCCGCCATCGGCGATGAATTGCTGCTGTTTCTTGCAGCGAGCCATGGCGTCCGTATCGATCATGAACGTTGGGGCAAGCAACCCTGCGGGCTCGATGATCGCTCGGAAGGAATAGCTTTCTTCATAGGCTTCGACCGAGTCGATCATCGGCAGGAACTGCCAGCCTTGGCCGGCACGCTGCTCGATCCAGCCCTCCTGCTGAATGCGGCTCAACACACCACGCAGCATATAGCGTGAAATGTTGAATAAACGCATCAGGTCCGTTTCAGCGAACTGCTCGGGAATCTGCCCGTTCAGTCGCATCACCGCGATCTGCTGGTAGATCGGATCGTCAATGGAGACCGACAAGTCCTGGGCAATTTCAGCCAGGTCGTCATGGGGCTTGGCCAGGAAAAAACCGCGATTGCGGTCCTGACTCAGCATTCCTCTCTCGGCGAGGTAGCTCAGGGCAATCTTGATAGGAGTCCGTGACGTCTTCAAAGCCTTGGCCAGTCCGAGCTCCGAGACGTGATGCCCTGCAGCCAGTTGTTCCTGGCGAACATAGGCAACGATATCGCGAGCTACACGGGCTTGAAGAGGCGTCAGGTTCATGGCTTTTCCGAGTGGGGGCATGGGATGGTGGGGCCGCTCCAATGAGACGAGCCCCACAGCCCCCACATTATGCCTTTTGCGGGCTCATTTCCAAATCGGGCTTAGTCTCGACTGTCAACGGAACCATTGGCTTACGAGTCATAGTGAGTGCAATAACCGCACCCGCCACCAAGAGAATGCCTGCAATCATGAAGGCCCAGTTGTACGAGCTCGTGGCCTGAACAACGTAGCCAGTGACGATCGGAGCAGCCACACCGAAGAGGTTTCCGCCAACAACAATGAAGGCAACCGCCCGACCAACGTCACCGGCGCTTGGCAGCAGGTCATTGAGCAGAGAGAAATTCAGAGAGGTGGTCGAGGCGATGCCCGCCAAGGTGAGCGAGGAAATCAAAACCAGCGATGCAGTAGAACCTGCAAACGGCACCAAAAGAATGCAGCTGGCAATAAGCATGGAGATCGCTATCACGTTACGGCGCTTTCCCGAACTAACCCCGCCACCACGAGTCAGGTACCAGTCGCTGAGCTTGCCCAGACCAATGCAGAGCACAACTGCCGCAGCATATGGGATAGCAGTCACAAGGCCACTTTTCTCCAGCGTCAGGTGCCGCTCTTGCTGGAGGTAGCTTGGCAACCAGGTCAGGAACAGATACTGGGTGTACACGTTGCAACCCTGGGTCAGAGCAAGCCCCCAGAGGGTCGGGGTCTTCAGCAGTCGCTTGAGACCGTATGGCGCCACTGCAGCAGCACCCGCCTTGCCGCCACCGGAGCGCGAGTCCAGGATGGTTTTGCGCTCCTGGTTGCCGAGCCACTTTACATCTTCAGGTTTGCCGTAGAACAGGTACCACGCCAACAGCCAAACGAATCCAATACCGCCAGCGATCACGAAGGACCAACGCCATCCGACACTGGCTACCAACATCGCAAGGACGATCGAGCAAATCGCTGGGCCGGCATACGAGCCGCTGTTAAAGACGGCAGTGATAGTGCCGCGCTCCTGACTGGGGATCCATTCCCGAATCACCTTGGCGCCTACCGGGTTACTGACCGATTCACCTGCCCCCATGACAAGACGCGCAGCCAGGAGCGAAGCGAAATTCATTGCCGCACCGGTCAGCGCCGTGGCAGCCGACCAGACAAGAATGCCAAAACCACCGATGCGCTTGGCCCCGTAGCGATCGATCAGCAGGCCAACAGGAATCAGGAAGAGCGCGTAACTCCAGATGAATGAGGAAAAGAGGTATCCCATGCCGACAGCACTGAGATTGAATTCCTCGGCGATTGGTTTGGCAGCGATGGACAGGGCAATACGGTCCATGTAATTGATCATCGCCAGAGAGAACAGAAATACAGCAATCCAGGCTCTACGGTACGGCATGATTACACCTTTATTTTTCCAGGCACGGTTGCGCCGGCTACAAGCACCGGCAGATGGCCGTCGACAGAGCCGACGGCCAGCCACCGACTCACGAAGCGGAGTGATAAAGCGGGAATGCTCCGAACATCACGCCACCTACCAACATGGCCATGCTCACCAGGAGCGCCCACTTCAGGGCAAAGCGCTGGTGGTCACCCAGGTCGACTTTCGCCAACGCCACCAGCAGGTAAAGCGAAGGCACCAATGGACTGAGCAAGTGGACGGGCTGACCAACCACCGATGCCCGGGCGATCTCCAAGGGCGAGATACCGTAAGTGGCGGCGGTCTGGGCGATCACGGGCAAGATGCCGAAGTAGAAGGCATCGTTTGACATGAAGAAGGTGAATGGAATGCTGACCAGGGCAGTGAACACCGCCAGGTAAGGGCCAAACGCATCAGGAATGACCGCCAGCAGCCCCTTCGCCATCGCATCGACCATCCCGGTACCGGAAAGAATGCCGGTAAAGATGCCCGCGGCAAAAATGACGGAGGTCACCGCGAGAACGTTGCCCGCATGAGCGGAAATACGCTCCTTCTGCTGCTCCAGGTGCGGATAGTTGATCATCACCGCAATGGCGAAGCAGACCATGAACAACACCTGGATCGGCACGACACCCGCCATCAACACGCCAATCATCGTGGCAGTGAGCAGCAGGTTGGGCCAGAACATATGCGGACGACGATTACGGTCGCACTCCTCGTGCGAACCGTTGCCGAGCGCAATGGCCCCGTTGTGGAAATCGTCCACTGCGATCACACCCAGGCGCGCACGCTCACGCCGCCCAAGCAGTGTTGCAATGAAGAGCAGGCATGCGCAGCCCAGCAGCATCGACGGCACCATCGGCAGGAAGATGTCCATCGCATCGACATGCAGCGCCGCTGCGGCACGGGCGGTTGGGCCACCCCACGGGGAAATGTTCATGATGCCGTTGGCGATGTTGACCACGCAGGTCAGTCCCAGAACGCTCATACCCAGGCGCTGGTACAGCGGCAGGAAGGCGGCAATCACAATCATGTAGGTGGTGGAACTGTCGCCATCCAATGATACGAGCATGGTCAGGATCGTGGTTCCGACCAATACCTTCAGCGGATCACCCTTCACGATCTTCAGGATGCAGCGCACCAATGAATCGAACAGTCCCGCGTCGATCATGATGCCGAAATAGAGAATCGAGAAGGTCAGCATGACGCCAGTCGGCGCCAGGGTCTTGATGCCATCGAGCATCATTGCGCCCAGGCCGGCATAGAAGCCGCCAATCAGGGCAAACACGATCGGCACCACGATCAGGGCGACCAGAGCGGTCAGCCGCTTGGTCATGATCAGGTACATGAAACAGGTGACCATCGAAAAACCGAGCACGGTCAGCAGCATGGTTCTCTCCTTATTTTTTTAGTGCCGCGAAGCCAGGCTTTAGCGGAACGAAGCGAAAGGAGCGGACTGATGCCGGGCGGATTTACGGTAGGTCTGATTGCATTTCATCTTGGATTTCCTCGTTTTTGTCTTTGTGCGGGAAAGGCTGGCAGGCAGATAAATGGCCGGTCTTCAGGCTTAAAGGTGACCATTCGGCGCTCGGCCGAAGTTTTTCTGCTGGAGATAAATTGACTCAAGTTTAGACAAAGTGCAATATCGCCTCACAAAAAACACGCCTGTGAGGTCCCCGGCATGAGCAAGCACATTGGCCAAACCCTGGCCGTAAACGGTCGCGAGTACCGCGTCTGCAACGTATCGGAAGCCATAAAATCGATAGGTGGTGACTTCGCCCGCCTCCCAATGAGCCTCCGGATCCTCGCTGAGAACGTCCTGCGTACCGAGGAAGAGCCGAACGAAGCGCTGAAAGTAATTTGCACTCGCTCTAAAAACTGCGACATCCCATTCCGCCCCGCTCGTGTGGTTCTCCAGGATCTGCTCGGCACCCCCGCGTTGGTCGACCTGGCCGGCCTGCGTGACGCTGTTGCGAAAGCAGGTGGTGATCCACGCCAGGTGAACCCGGTCACCCCGACCCACCTCGTGGTGGATCACTCGCTGAACGTGGAGCGTTGGGGTGACGCCAGCGCCCTGGCCGATAACGAAGCCATCGAACGTGAGCGCAATGCCGAGCGCTTTGCTTTCCTCGACTGGTGCAACAAGGCCTTCAACAACCTGTCGATCGTGCCGTCCGGTAACGGCATCCTTCACCAGATCAACCTGGAGCGCCTGACCACCGTCATCGGTACTCGCGAAGCCGAAGGCGAGCTGTGGGCCTTCCCTGATACGCTAGTCGGCACTGACAGCCACACCACCATGATCAACGGCATCGGTGTGCTGGGTTGGGGTGTCGGGGGTATCGAGGCAGAAGCTGCAATGCTGGGCAAAGCCCTGATGATGCGGGTTCCAGAGATCGTCGGCGTCCGACTCGAAGGCGTGCCGCCATCCGGCTATATCGCCACGGATATCGCCCTCGCCCTGACCGAAAGTCTTCGCAAGGCCGGCGTGATCGGCAGCGTGCTGGAGTTCCATGGCCCAGGCGTCGCGGCCTTGTCCCTGGCAGATCGTGGCACCCTGTCCAACATGGCGCCTGAGTTCGGTGCTACCGCAGCAATGTTCGCGATCGACGAGCGCACCCTGCACTACCTGCGACTCAGCGGCCGCGGTGGTGAGATTGCCGAGCTGACCGAGGCTTATGCCAAGCACCAAGGCCTGTGGCATGACAGCCTGGAATCCGTCGAGTACGACCGCGTCGTCACCCTCGACCTGAGCAGCGTTGGCCGCGCGATTGCCGGTCCGAAACAACCACACCAGCGCATCCTGCTGGGCAAAGGTGAAGCAGCGAAGGATATCCCTACCGGCCTGGACAATGGCTCGGTCGTCATCGCCGCCATCACCAGCTGCACCAACACTTCGAACCCTCGCGGCGTGATCGCTGCGGCCCTGGTCGCTCGCAACGCACTCAAGCGCGGCCTGCAGCGCGCCCCTTGGGTAAAAACCTCCTTCGCACCGGGATCCAAGGTTGTCGCTGACTACCTGGACCGCGCCGGCCTGAACGTTGATCTCGACAACCTGGGCTTCAACGTCGTTGGCTACGGCTGCACTACCTGCAACGGCATGTCCGGTCCTCTGCTCAGCAGCGAGATCGAAGACGAGATCCGCGCTCGCAAGCTGGAAACCGTTGCCGCCACATCCGGTAACCGCAACTTCGAAGGCCGCGTACACCCGCTGGCTCGCGAAGTCTTCATCATGTCCCCTCCCCTGATCGTGGCGTACGCAATCGCTGGTACCTACCGTATCGACCCGCAAGTGGATGCGCTCGGCACCGACGCAGAAGGCAAGCCGGTTTACCTGAGCGAGCTGTGGCCTTCGGATCAAGACCTGGACGAGATCGAGAAGAAAGCACTGTCGGCCGACCTGTTCGACAAGGCCTACAGTTCGGTACCTCGCGAGGCGGGTGTCATCGCCTCTGACCTGCGCGCCGGCGTTACCGATCAGTACGCCTGGGACCAGAGCAGCACCTACATCCGCAAACCGCCGTACTGGAGCGATGAGCTGACTGCTACCGACCCTCAACGCGACCTGAAAGACATGCGCGTTCTGGTGATGCTGTCGGACAACATTACTACCGACCACATCTCACCGTCGGGCGCCATCCTGTCGGACAGCGACGCCGGTTCGTACCTTAAAGGCCACGGCATCGGTGTTGATGACTTCAACTCCTACGGCACTCGTCGCGGCAACCACGAAGCCGCACAACGCGCCACCTTCGCAAGCCCACGCCTGAAGAACGAGCTGATGACCGACGGCCGCGAAGGTCCTTGGACTCTGCTGCTGCCAGAGAACCGCGTGAGTACCGTCTTCGAAGCCGCACAAGCCTATGCCGACCGCAAGCAGCCGCTGATCGTCGTGGCAGGTAAAGAGTACGGCAGCGGTTCGTCGCGTGACTGGGCGGCCAAAGGCCCTCGCCTGCTGGGCGTACGCGTCGTCGTTGCCGAGAGTTTCGAGCGCATCCATCGCACCAACCTGGCTGGCCTGGGGATTCTCCCTCTGCAGTTCCCTGAAGGCGTCACCCGCAAAACGCTCGGCCTGACCGGCCACGAGCAGTTCTCCGTGGAAGGCATCGACGACACCTTCGCCCCAGGCGACAAGCTGCAACTCGTCATTGAGCGCGCAGACGGCACCACCGAAAACGTAACCGTAACCAGCCGCCTGGATACGCACGAAGACGTGCGCTACTTCCGCCGCGGCGGCCTGCTGCCACAGCTGCTGGTAGAGAGCATGGACAAGGCTGCAAAAGTGAAAGAACTGGAAGGAGCAGTGTAATGACCCAAGTTCGAATCCCAGCCGTCTTCATGCGCGGCGGTACCAGCAAAGGCGTCTTTTTCCTTGAGCAGGATGTTCCTGCGGCCGGCCCGGAGCGCGATGCACTGATGCTCCGTGTGATCGGTAGCCCGGATCCTTACGGCAAGCAGATCGACGGCATGGGCGCTGCAACTTCCAGCTCCAGCAAGGTTGTCATCATCGGCAAGTCGGATCGCGATGATTGCGATGTCGACTACCTGTTCGGTGCTCCTGCGATCGAAAACCCGGTTGTGGACTGGTCCGGAAACTGCGGCAACCTGAGCGCAGCTGTCGGTCCTTTCGCCATTCGCCAAGGGCTGGTCGACGCTCCTCGTGATGGCATCGCCACCATCCGCATTTGGCAGGCCAACATCCAGAAACGCATCATCGCCCACGTCCCGATGAAGGATGGCGAGGTCGTTGAAGAAGGTGATTTCGTGCTGGATGGCGTCGCCTTCCCCGCCGCTGAAGTCGTCGTAGAGTTTCTGCAGCCTGGCGGCTCGGGCGGCAGCATTCTGCCAACTGGCAACGTCGTTGATGAACTGAACATCCCTGGTTTCCCAGGCCTGCCAGCAACGCTCCTCAACGCTGGCAACCCCACTATCTTCGTTGATGCCCAGCGCGTTGGCCTGACGGGTACCGAGACCCAGGACCAGGTCAACGGCAATGCTGAACTGCTGCAGTCGCTGGAAACCATTCGTGCGCACTGCACCGTTGCGATGGGCCTTGCAGCCACCGCCGAGGAAGCAACCCGTCTTCGCCCACACACGCCGAAGCTTTGTCTGGTAGCTGCGCCGCAAACCTACGGTGCTGCCGGTGGCAAGACGGTCGAAGCGGCCGAGATCGATGTGATCGCTCGCATCCTGTCCATGGGCAAATTGCACCACGCAATTACCGGCACTGGCGCTGTAGCAGTTGCCGTCGCAGCCGCCCTGGAAGGCACTCTGGTCAACCGGATCGTCGGCGATATCGGCGAACGCCAAGTCAACATGGGCCACACCGCCGGAACCGTTGCCGTTGGCGCGCAGACCTCCCAAGTCGACGGTAACTGGATTGTCGACAAGGCCGTCATGAGCCGAAGCGCCCGTCGCCTGATGGAAGGCTGGGTTCTCGTACCGTCGAAGTACTGATTGCTCAGCTACCGCCGACCTCCCTGGGTCGGCGGTACTCATCACAACAAAAACAACGATGAGATCTTGCTATGTGCCCTTCACCGTTCTTACCCGCAATTACTCGACGCACGCTGCTCTCTTCTACTTCCATTGTCGCCGCGGCAACCATTCTGGGCCTCGGCGCGGGAGCGGCAGATGCCAAATCAGGACCTGAGAAAGACTCTATGCAGCCTGCCAACTCAAACAAAACCCAAATTGTCTATGTGGGCTCCAGGACCACTCGCGAGCGAAACGCCCGCGGAGCAGGCATCACGGTTTATCGCCATGATCCGCAAACAGGTCGCTCCGAACTGGTTCAAACCGTCGGAGACCTGACCAACCCATCCTTCCTTTGTCTCGACCAAAACCAAAACCTGCTGTTTTGCGTTCATGGCGACCAGTCCACTGTCAGCTCATTCCAGATCGAGCCAGGTAGCGGAAAGCTCACCAGGGTGAGCTCGGTTAGCTGCGAAGGAAACAACCCCGTCCACCTTACCGTGGACAAGAGCAACAAATTCCTCGCAGTGGCCAACTACGCCACCGGCAGCATCGTCGTGCTGCCGTTCGACAAAACCGGCCACCTGCAACCAGTCATCAGCAAATACGACCTTCCCGGCAACCCGGGCCCGCACAAGATCGAGCAGACCAGCTCCCACCCGCACATGATCCCACGCGATCCATCGGGACGTTTCCTGGTAGTGCCGGACAAAGGGCTGGATAAAGTTTTCGTGTTCGATCTGAAGCAAGACGGGACCGCACTGAAGCCTGAACCGGTTCATGAAATCAAGGCACGCGAGGGGGCCGGCCCGCGGCATGTGGTGTTCTCTCCGACCGGCTCCTTCGCATACGTTGTGAACGAACTGGACAGCACGATCACCAGCTATCGCTACAACCAGAACGACGGCTCGCTGGTTCCATTCCAGGTGGTTCCAGCCCTGCCTCAGGACTTTGTAGGGGACAGTCGCGCCGCAGCACTGGTCATGGCACCGAATGGAGAACATTTGTTCTCCTCCAACCGCGGGCATGACAGCGTCAGCATCTACTCGGTGGATCAGCCTACCGGCAAGATCAACCTGATCGGCAATGTACCCAGCCAAGGCAAGAAGCCCCGCTTCATGGCGGCCTCTCCAAGCGGACGCTTCCTGTTCGTCGCCAACGAAGACAGCGACAACATAAAGACCTTCTCCATTAGCCAGAAAGGCGAACTGGCATTGCTGGAACATCAGATCGAGACCGGCAGCCCGGTCTGCATGATTTTCCGCACAGTCTGAACCTCTTTTTTCCTGATCCTGGCGTGCCGGGAGGCACGCCTACACCCCCACGTTCCTATTGATGGAGCAGCAAATGCATAACAAAAACAAAATTGGTTGCACGCTTCTTGCCGTTACTCCTTGCCTGGCCGCAGCTACGGCCTATGGGGATGGCTTTATCGACGACAGCAAGGTCACCTTGCAAACGACGAACTTCTACATCAACCGGGATTTCCGCGACGGCAACGGCCAGTCCAAGCGCGAGGAATGGGCGCATGGCTTCATCCTCGATGCGAAATCCGGATACACACCTGGACCTGTCGGTTTTGGGGTCGATGCCCTGGGCATGCTCGGCGTGAAGCTGGACTCAAGCCCCGACAGAACCGGTACCGGCCTTTTGCCGACCCATGATGATGGTCGCGCAGCTGACGAGTTCGGCCGCCTGGGCCTGGCTGGCAAGATGCGCCTGTCCGAGACCGAGCTTAAATACGGCACCCTGATCCCAAAACTCCCGACAGTTCAGGCCAACACTGGCCGCCTCCTCCCTCAGACCTTCGAGGGTGGCCTGCTCACCAGCAAAGAACTCGATTCGCTGTCCTTCATCGGTGCGCGCTTCGAGCGCCAAACCGATCGAGACTCGACAGACCGGGTCCCGATCACACTGAACAACAAGAATCGTCGTTTCACAGGCGGTAATGCCGAAGGCGACGCCTTCTGGTTGGGCGGCATGGATTACCAGCTCACTAAAGAGCTGCTGCTGACCTATCAGTATGCCGAGCTGGAACAGGTCTACCACCAGCACTTCATGGGGGCGAATTATTCGATCCCTGTCGGACCCGGGAAAATCAAGGCAGATCTTCGCTACATGGATAGCGACGATGACGGACGGGCATTGGGTGGTCGTATCGACAGCAGAGCGATTTCCGGCATGTTCACCTACAGCCTGGGAGGACATGCGCTTGGCATGGGACTGCAAAAGATGAACGGCTCCACTTCCATGCCGTATTTGGACGGAACCGATCCTTACCTGGTCAACTTCGTCCAACTCAACGACTTCGCAGAACCCGGCGAACGCTCCTGGCAGTTGCGCTACGACTACAACTTCGCGGCTCTCGGCATTCCAGGCCTGACTTTCATGACCCGCTACGTGCGAGGCGACCAGGCTGACGCAGCGACCATCACCGGCGAGGGTCATGAATGGGAGCGCAACACCGAACTGCAGTATGTCGTGCAGACCGGCGCCCTGAAGAACGTATCGGTCCGCTGGCGCAATGCGAGCTATCGATCGAGCTTTGCACGTGGCGCAGATGAGAACCGCCTGATCCTGTCCTACACATTCCCAATTTTCTAGATCTGGAGAAGAGATGAGCCCTATTGCCCAGCAGGTCCTCAACGACCTGGCGCCCAATGGCATTCTTCGTGCCGCGATCAACTTCGGTAATCCAGTGCTTGCCCAGCCAGGCGCTGACGGAGAACCGCATGGCGTTTCTGTAGCTTTAGCCAAGTCGCTGGCCGATGAGCTGGGCGTAGGTCTCGAACTGCGCACCTACGACGCAGCCGGGAAAGTTTTCGCTGCACTTGAAGAGAATGCGTGGACGCTGGCCTTCCTGGCTATCGAGCCTGTCCGCGCCGCCCAGATCAGCTTCAGCGAACCCTACGTTCTGATCGAGGGGACCTATCTGGTCAAAGCCGACGCCCCCTACTCCAGAATCGAGGATCTGGATCAGCCTGGACTTCGACTTGCAGTAGGCAACGGCGCGGCTTACGACCTGTACCTGTCGCGCACATTGCAACATGCCGAGCTGTACAGAGCTGACACGTCTGCGGGCGCTGTAGACCTCTTCATTGATCAACACCTGGATGCTGCCGCCGGCGTGAGACAACCGCTGGAGCAAGTAGCAGCCAAGGATCCGGACTATCGGGTAATGCAGGGAGCCTTCACCGCTATCCGCCAAGCAGTCGCAGTTCCTCGCGGCCGTGATGCGGGATCAGCCTACATACGGGATTTCGTCGAGCGACGACTTGCCGAGGGTTTCGTCCGAGGCGCGCTACTCGCCAGCGGACAAACAGACGTCAGCGCACCTCGCTGAGGTCGATAGCCTGCAGGTGCGTCTCGCCTGCTTCAAACCGTGATAACTGAGGTAACAAGCAAGATGGCCAAGGCCGCCGATGTCGTTGTGCAATGCCTGGAAAACGAAGGTGTCGAGTATGTGTTCGGCATTCCCGGCGAGGAAAACCTCGACCTGCTGGAATCCCTGCGCAA
>JAIRVG010000034.1 GCA_031253995.1 Paucimonas sp.
TTGCGCAGGGATTCCAGCAGGTCGAGGTTTTCCTCGCCGGGAATGCCGAACACATACTCGACACCTTCGTTTTCCAGGCATTGCACAACGACATCGGCGGCCTTGGCCATCTTGCTTGTAACCTCAAATAGTGCAGGAAGAACACAACTCCCAAGGATTGCACACTCCCTGTGGGAGCTGGCTTGCCAGCGATGAGGCCGGCACTGACCAGGATGTTGTCAGGTCGGGCTCTATCGCTGGCAAGCCAGCTCCCACAGGACTGCAACCAGCCCTGAGATCTCTATAGGAATCAGGCCAGCTGATAGGTGGTCTTGGTCCGGGTGAAGAACTGCCGGGCATGGGTGCCCTGCTCCCGCGAACCGAGGCTGGAGGCACCGTTGCCACCGAACGGCACGTGGTAGTCCACCCCCGCCGTCGGCAGGTTGACCATGACCATGCCCGCCGAGCTGTTGCGCTTGAAATGCTCGGCATGCTTGAGCGACGTGGTGACGATGCCGGCGGACAGACCGAACAGCGTGTCCTCGGCCGCCGCGAACGCTTCCTCGTAATTGCGCACTTTCAGCACGCTCAGCACCGGCCCGAAGATCTCCTCGCGGTAGATACGCATTTCAGGCGTCACCTCGGTGAACAGCGCCGGAGTGAAGAAGAAGGCGCCCGCCTCGTTCTCGATCCGCTCGCCACCACACACCAGCTTCGCCCCCTGCTCGCGGCCGCTGGCCACATAGGACAGGTTCTGCTCCAGCTGCCGGCCATCCACCACCGGGCCGATATCGGTCTCGGCCTGCAAGGCATCTCCGACCTTCAACGCGGACGTGCGCTCGGCCAGGCGCCAGACAAAGGCGTCATGAATGCCCTCGGTGACGATCACCCGCGAACTCGCCGTGCAGCGCTGCCCGGTACTGAAGAACGAGCCGTTCAGCGCCACGTCCACCGCCTGCTCCAGGTCGGCGTCGTCGAGGACGATCAGCGGGTTCTTGCCGCCCATTTCCAGCTGGACTTTCTTCATGCCCTCGGCCGCCAGCCTGGCGATCTGCCGGCCAGTGCCTTCCGATCCGGTAAAGCTGATGCCATCGATCAACGGCGACCGGATGATGGTGTCGCCGACGCTGCGGCCAGGGCCGATCAGCATGTTGAACACGCCCGCCGGCAGGCCGGAACGGGAAATGATCTCCGCCAGCGCCCAGGCCGAGGACGGCACCAGTTCCGCCGGCTTGAACACCACGCAGTTGCCGAAGCACAGGGCCGGGGCGATCTTCCATGCCGGAATGGCGATGGGGAAGTTCCACGGGGCGATGATGCCGATCACACCCAGCGGCTGGGTGAACACGTCGATGCCCACGTCCTGGCGTACCGAAGCGTATTTCTCGCCCTCGGCGCGCAGGGCTTCCTGGGCGTAGAACTTGAACGAACGACCGGCGCGGTCCACTTCGCCGAGGGCCTCACGGACGATCTTGCCTTCCTCGCGGGCCAGCAGGCGCGCAAGCTCTTCGCGACGGGCGAGGATCTCGCTGCCGATGAAGTCCAGGGCGTCGGCGCGCTGCTGCGGGTTGCTCCGTGCCCAGCCTGGCTGGGCCCGGCGCGCGGCGGCGATGGCCTGCTCGGTGAGGGCCTGGTCGGCGCGCACGAAGCGCTCGATGACTTCGCCGGGGTTGGACGGGTTGCGGTTGTCCAGCAGGTCGCTGCCGCTGTCCAGGGCGACGAAGGCGCCGTCGACGAAGCTGCTCTTGGTGATCAGGGTCATGCGCTGCGCATCCTTTTTTCCGGGTTGTGGCGGTCGTGCCAGGCGTCGATGTTGTCCACCGCGCGGTCCATCAATTGCTGCATGGCGTCTTCGCTGCTCCAGGCGATATGCGGGTTGAGCAGGAAATCGTCGCGTTCGAGCAGCTGGAACAGCGGGTCGCGCGGGTGCAACGGCTCGTGCTCGACCACGTCCAGGGCCACGCCGCCTAAGCGGTCGGCCTGCAACGCGGCGATCAGCGCGGCTTCGTTGACGATGCCGCCGCGACCGGTGTTGACCAGCACCGCGTCGGGTTTCATCAGGGCCAGTTGCGGGGCGTCGATCAGGTTGTAGGTTTCCGGGGTCAGCGGCGCGTTGATCGAGAGGATGTCGCAAGTCTGCAGCAACTCGTTCAGCGGCCGGCAGTCCGCTCCCGTGCGCTTGCCGCCACGGTCCTCGAACAGCACCTCGATATCGAACGCCCGAGCCAGCCCGGCCAGACGCATGGCGATCGGGCCACTGCCGATGATCGCCATGCGCTTGCCACGGATGTCGCGGATGCGGTGGTCGAAGTAGATGTTGCGAAACGGCGCGGTGCCGTCGCGCACCTGGCGCATCAGGCGAGTGAACGCCGCCGGACGACGGAACAGCTCCAGGATCATCGCCATGCTGTGCTCGGCCACGGTGTTGGCGGCGTAGCCCGGCACGCTGGAGACCTCGATGCCATGGGCGTCGCAGTAGTCGACATCGACGATGTCGCGACCGGTCAGGGCCAGCGAGATCATCTTCAGCTTCGGCAGCTGACGCAGGTGTTCCTCGCGCAGCGGCACGCTGCAGGTCAGGGCCACGGTGGCGTCGCGCAGGTGTTCGAGGACCTGCTCGGGCCGGGTGTAGGCGTACTGTTGCCATTGGTGCGCGCAGGCGGGACGCTTCAGGCGGGTCGATGCCGCCAGGCCGTCGTCGTCCAGGAATACGATCTTTTCGATCACGGTCCGATCCTTATTTTTTTTGGGCGGGTACATAACCGGCCGGTGCCATGGACACCAGCACGCGGGTGAGAGGGCCGGCGTCCTGGTCGTGGTCTTCCAGGCTCTCCTTGCGCACCAGGGCATCGCGGACCATGTGCGCGCCGAAGAAGCGGAACGGCTCCGGCGGCAGGAGTTTCATCTTCTGGTTGACCAGGCCGCAGTTGGCCCACTCGTCGTTGGCGCGGGTGGCCAGCGACTTGATGATGCGGCTGGCGAACACCGTGGTGGCGACGCCGTTGCCGGAGAAGCCGATGCCGTAGCTGACGGTCTGGTGGTGGTCGAGGTAGCCGAAGTTGGGCAGGCCCTTCATGGCCCGGTCGATCGGTCCGGTCCAGCTGCTGACCACCGGCACGTCCTGCAGTTGCGGGTACAGGCGGCGCAGTTCGGCGGCGACCTTGTCGGCGGCCGGCGAAGGCTTTTCATAGAGGTTGCCGATGCGCCCGGCATAGGCGAACTGGCCCAGCGGCTTGCCGAACACCACGCGGCCGTCCGGGGTGTTGCGCCAGTAGTTGAGCACGGTGCGCGAGTCGGTCATGCACTCGCCGCCGCTGAAGCCGATGGCGTCCAGCTTGGCCTTGACCGGCGCGGTGGCCACCATGTCGCTGGACATGATCGCGATCATCCGCCGCAGCTCAGGGAACTGCGCGCCCCAGGCGTTCAGTGCGAGCACCACGTGGTTGGCCTTCACATGGCCCTTGGCGGTGTGCACCACCGGGTTCTTGCCGCGTTCCAGGTGGGTGAACGGCGATTTCTCGAAGATCTTCACCCCCAGCTTCAGGGCAACCCGGCGCAGGCCGCGGGCGAGCATGGCTGGCTGCACGGTGGCGGCGTTGGGGTCGAAGATGCCGCCCAGGACCAGCGGCGAGCCGACGCGGCCACGGATGGTTTCCCGGTCCAGTTCCTTGAACGGGTTGACGCCGAGCTTCTCCAGGCCCTCGGTGAGCACCCGCCAGGAGTTCATCTGGCGCTGGTTGGTGGCGGTCCACAGCCAGCCATCCTTGCGGTACTGGGCGTCGATGCCGTGCTCTTCGCAGAAGGTGCCGATCTCGTCGATGGCCGATTCCGCCGCCTCGCAGATACGCCGTGCCTCGACGTCGCCGCAGATGGTGCGCACCGACAGGTACTTGCCCCACCAGTTGGTCGCCACGCCGCCGTTGCGGCCGCTGGCGCCGGAGCCGCAGCGGTCGCGCTCGACGATGACGATGGACTTCTCCGGATGTGCCTGCTTCAGGCGGATCGCCGACCAGAGGCCAAGGAAGCCGCCGCCGACGATACACACGTCGGCCTGGAGGGAGTCCTCCAGTTCGGGGGCCAGATCGCAATCCAGGTCGAGCGCCTGGGCATACCAGAATCCACGGTACATAGTGAGGGTGCCTTTGAGCATGTTGGTTTTTGCCGACATGATGCGGAGCAGGCACGCCCCTCGACTATTACGCCCATGACAATTGATAGAAGGGTCACGTCAAACCCCCGCCATTTGTCCAGAATTTGCTATTTGCTGAGATTCATATGATATGACGGACGAAGTTCCCTCCCTAGAATGAGGGCGTCCGAACCATCCCAGGTAAATCGCCATGCTGCATGCAGAGCAGTCTCCCGGCCCCGAGATCCCCGAAGCCGCCAGCCAGGTCAAGCCCGAGCTGCGCGTCGGTTTCGTCCTGTTGAACCAGTTCACCCTGGTGCCGGTGGCCGGCCTGGTGGACTCGCTGCGCTTCGCCGCGGACAAGTCGTTCCGCAGCCAGCAGGTGTTCTGCCAGTGGGACTGGATGACCCTCAACGACCAGCCGATCACCGCCAGCTGCGGCATGCCGATCTCGCCGACCAAGCCGTTGAACATGTGGGCGCAGTACGACTACATCGTCCTCGCCGGTGGCCTGCTGGGCGAGACGCGCAACCCGCCGGACTGGCTGCTGGACGCCCTGCGCGACCTGCACGCGGCGGGCATCCCGATCATCGCCCTGTGCTCCGGCTCCTTCGTCCTCGGCAAGGCCGGTTTGCTCGACGGCCGCCGCTGCGCCCTGCACTTCACCCTGCGTGACGAGTTCAAGGAACGTTTCCCGCTATCCACGGCGGTGATCGACAAGAGCTACGTGGACGACCGCGGCATCATCACCTGCCCTGGCGGCACGGCCATCGACCTGGCGGCCAACCTGATCCGTCGTCACTGCGGTGCGGTGCGGGCGCAGAAAGGCCTGGAATACCTGCTGGTGGAAGAGCGCAGCGAAGAGACCGAGGCGCCGGCCAACAGCGACAGCCTGTACCGCAACGACCGGGTCGAGCGGGCCATCGCCTTCATGCGCGCCAACCTGGATGCCTCGATGACCTTGAAGGCGGTGGCCGAGGCCGTGGGTACTCACCCACGGCAGTTGCACCGCGAGTTCGTCGCCAATACCCAGGAACCGCCGGCCAACTACTGGCGCAAGTTGCGCCTGGAGCATGCGCGGCGGCTACTGGTGAATACCAGCCAGAACATCACCACCATTGCCCTCGCCTGCGGGTTTTCCGATGCGTCGCATTTCATTCTGTGGTTCCGCAAACAGTACGGGGAGACGCCGTACACCTTCCGCAAGCGGCGGCATGAGGTGGAGCGGTTCGATTGGCATGGGGATCGAGTGGGGCTGGATCCGGAACTTTGATGGCGTTGCTGATGGCCTCATCGCTGGCAAGCCAGCTCCCACAGGGTTCGCGGCGTACACACCACCCTGTGGCAGCGGCGGTTCGATTGGCATGGGGATCGGGTCGGGCTGGATCCGGAACTTTGATGGCGTTGCTGATGACCTCATCGCTGGCAAGCCAGCTCCCACAGGTGGTGTGTACGCCGCGAACCCTGTGGGAGCTGGCTTGCCAGCGATGAGGCCGGTAGCTGCAACGAGGCTTTCAGATTTGCCCGAACGCCTGGATCTCGATGCGATACCCCGGCGCCGCCAATGGCGCACCGACACAGGCCCGCACCGGCGGCAGCTCGCCGACCCAGGCGTCATACACCGCATTCATCGCCTCGAACTCGGCCATGTCGGCCAGCCAGATCTGCATGCGCGTGAGGTTGGCCTTGCCCGCGCCGACCTGGGCCAGCCAGCCTTCCAGCTGGGCCAGCACGCAGCGGGTCTGCGCGGCGATATCGCCGTCCAGGTCGAGGGCGACGATGCCGGAGGTTTCGATGCGGCCGTCCACCAGGACCATCTGGCTGGCACGCTTGCCGGGGTTGATACGTTCGATCATGAGTGAACCCCTAGAACAGCACGTAGGTCTTGCGCAGGGTTTCGCGGATATCCCACACGCCTTCGCAGTTTTCCGGGAACAGCACGGCGTCGCCGGCACGCAGCTCGACAGGCTCGCCGCCGTCGGGGGTGAAGGTGCACCAGCCGCTGACGATATGGCTGAACTCGCGGTTCTTCAGATGGCGGCGGAACACGCCCGGGCTGCTTTCCCAGACGCCAATGGCAGCGTTGACGTCTTCGTCAGCCTGGTGCTGGCCGGTGGCGGCCTGGGCTACCGGCTCGCCGATAGGCAGCTTGGCGGGGGCCAGTTCGCCCAGTGGGGAGGCGGAGGCCTGGCGTACTACGGTGAGGACCTGGGTCATCGGGTAATCCTTGTTCTGGTGGAGGTTGGACTATGTCATCGGGATGGGGGGCGGCCCTATAACGGGCGGGACAAGATCCGGCAGGGATGGGCTGGCTGACGGGAATTGCGCCGCCCCGTGGCGGCGCGCAATGGCTTATGGCAAAGGCAGTTTCGAGCGGGTCAGCAAACCATCCAGCACCACCTCGCACGCCGCGCCCCAGGTCGCCCCCACGGGCTGGTGCATCAGTACCTTCAGCCCGTCGGCGGTAAAGGTCCCGGGGGTGGCAATGGCTTCGCCCAGCGCCTTGAGCGACTGCCCGGGCTGCGTCCGCGCGCTCAGCAAACAGTCCTGCAGGTTGCCCAGCACCAGGGTCCGTGCATCGGCCTCGGCCATGCCCTTGTCGCACAGCCATTGCTGCAGATCGTCGAGCAGGAAGTAGAACCAGCCATTCATGCAGGCGGCCACGGTGGCCAGCTCGAACGCCGCTTCGTCCTCCAGCGCAACCAGGTTGCCGAGCGACGCGAACGCCCCCTGGGTCTCCCCGTCGGCAGGGCATACCACCACCGTGGACTGGTTGAACTGCGCGGCATAGGACAGCATCAGGCGCACGCACTGCGCGGCGGGAAACAGCGTTGCCAACTGCTCCAGGCCGATGCCGGCAGCCAGCGACACCAGCCGCTGCCCGGGCCTCAACCGCACCTCGGCGGCCACTGCCGCCACCTCGGGCGGACGCACGCCGAGCAACAGCAGTTCGGCAGCCTCGACCACCGCCTGGTTGTCGGCCAGGACCCGGCAATCGAAGTCCCTGGCCAGCGCCGCGGCGCGCGCGGCATTGCGTGGCGACAGCAGGATCTCGCCGGCAAACCCGGCGCGGCGCAGTCCGTGCACGACCTTTTCCGTCAGTTCGCCAACCCCGAGAATGCCCAGGCTGTGCATGTGTCCTCCTTCAGGCTTCCTGGCCAGCACGGTGCTGACCCCAGCGCAGGTTGAGATTGACGCCGAGGCTGAGGAACGGCTCCGGCGGGTTGCGGTTCGGCCCTGGCGAGCCGAGGAGGAAGTCGATCAGTTCGTCGCGCTCCCCCGCCAGCCAGTTGGCCAGCAAGGTGCCGGTGACCGTGCCACGGGTGATGCCCAGGCCGTTGCAGCACAGCGCCGCGTGGACCTTGGGCGCCAGGGTGCCGAAATGCGAAAGGTGGTTGCGCGACAGGCACATCGAGCCGCCCCAGGTGTAGTCGAACGGCGTGCCGGCGAGCATCGGGAAGCGCCGCTCGAACGACTCGCGATGTTGCCGCTGCGCCCGGTCGAGGAAGCGCTGGTGAGCGCGGCCGTCGGTATTGAAGCTGAAGCTGTTGCGCACCAGCAGGCGCTGGTCCGGAGTGCGACGCAGGGTGCTGCCGAACGGGTCGGCGGGAATGATGCCCCAGGTCGCCTTGCCGCCCAGGCGTTGCTGCTCCTCCTCGCTCAGTGGACGGGTCATGCTGGCGTAGGTAAACACCGGCAGCAGGCGTCCCGGCAGGAAACCGAAGTGCGAGGCGAAGGCGTTGTTGGTCAGCAGCAACTGGTCCGCTTCGATCGAGCCGTTGGCGTGGTGCAGGACGATGCTGCGGCCCTGCTCCAGGCGAGTGATCGTAGTGTTCTCGTAGAGCGTGACGTTGAGCGGCAGGCTCTCGGCCAGGCCCTTGGCCAGGGCCGCCGGCTGCAGGAGCATGGTGCCCGGGGTGTACAGGGCCTTCTTGTAGAAGCCGGTCCCAAGATGCGCAGGCAGGTCTTGCTGATCGAGCATCTGGTAGGCCTGGCCGAGCTTGTCGAGGCCCTGGCGATAGGCTTCCAGCACCGCCAGCCCCTTGTCCTCGATGGCCGCCTGGTACTTGCCGTCCGGGCGCAGCTGGCAGTCGATGCGATGGCGCTGGATCAGGTCGACGAGGATTTCCTGGGCGCGCAGGTTGAGCTTGAGGTTCATCCGCGCGGTGGCGAGGTCGCCGATGTAGTCCGGGGCGCCGATATCGTGAGGCAGGTCGATGGCGAAGCCGGAGTTGCGCCCGGACGCGCCGAAGCCGACCACCTGGGCGTCGACCAGGATGATTTCGTCTTCGGGATACTTGAGTGCAAGCTGGCGAGCTGCAGCCAGACCGGTGAAGCCGGCGCCGAGCACCGCCCAGCGGGCCTTGCTCTTGCCCTGGTGGGCGGGACGCGGCTGGCGCGCGGGGCTCAGGTGGAACCAGCCGCAACCATTGTCGTCGGCAGGGGTCGAGGTACTTCTGTACATGGACAGTTATCCGTATTGTTTGCCTCACTATCGCATTGCCAACGCGCGGCGAAATATAAGACCCGGGACGAGTCATGGAAGGTTCCGGCACTCTGCGCGACAGCGTCCTCCATACAGGTGCCCCACCATGCCCACCGATGCCAAGCCGCCGTTCAACCTGCTGATCGTGGTCTTCCCCTGGTTCAACCTGGCGGCGACCACGGCGTTCATCGATCCCTTCCGCGCCGCCAACTACCTCAGCGGGCACACCCATTTCCATTGGCAGCTGGCCTCGATGCACGGCGGCATGGTCGAGGCCAGCAATGCCATGAGCACCGCCAGCCTGGCCCTGGCCGAGGTGCAGCAGCCGACGCCGGACCTGGTGATGCTGTCCTCCAGCTGGAACCCCGAGACCCTGCACAACCCGGCCCTCGGCGCCGCCCTGCGCGGCTGGGCGCGTGACGGGGCGATCCTCGCCGCGCTGGATACCGGCACCTACCTGCTGGCCGAGGCCGGGCTGCTGGACGGCCGTCGTGCCACCGGGCACTACGAGCACATCGACTCGCTCAAGGAGCTGTACCCGCAGGTGGAGATCTGCGAGGACATGCTGGTCATGGAGGGCAAGCGCATCACCTGCTGCGGCGGCGCGGCGGCCACCGATTGCGCGCTGCATATCATCCGTTCACTGCACGGCGACGTGCTGGCCAACGAAACGGCGCGCTATCTGTTCCACGAGCGCCTGCGCCCGCTGGGCACCCAGCAGAATCCGCAGGCGCCGCAGCCGCTGGGCAATACCGTGCCGGACCTGGTGCGCCAGGCGATCCGCATCATGGAAGAGAACCTGGAGGAAGCGGTGACGATCCCGGCGATCTGCGCGCAGGTGGGGATTTCCCAGCGCCAGCTGGACCGCCTGTTCAACCAGATCGTGGGCAAGGGGCCGGCGGTGTATTACCGGGATATCCGCCTGGACCGGGCACGCTGCCTGGTGACCCAGACCGACATGTCGCTGATGGAGATCGCCGTGGCGTCGGGGTTCTTCAACCAGTCGCATTTCAGCCGGATCTACCGGGAGCGCTTTGGCCTGACGCCGAGGAAGGATCGGCAGGAAGGCAGGATCCCGTTCGAGTATCGGGCCTGGCCGATGCATCAGGTCACCCCATGACCGACCGCGTGACCTCCTGAAGCACGTCGCAAATCCACCCCACATACCCAAAAACGACCCCGGCCAAAAACCGACAAACCACGTCCATTCCTGCACATTTCCCGCCCCGCCGCGCGCCCACTATCAGCCCCGAAGACAAGAACTCCAACACCAACAATTCTTGTACGGGACGACCGCTGATATGTCTGAAGTCATCGCCAAAACCCAGTTCGACGCCATCGCCCGGGGCTACCATCCCGACCCCCTGGTGTCCCAGTCGCTGCGCAAGGAAGCCTATATCGACCCGCAGTGGTTCCAGCTCGACCAGCAACGCATCATCAGCCAGTCCTGGCAGTGGGTCTGCCATGTGGAGAAGGTCCGCGAGCCCGGCAGCTACATCACCGCCGAGATCGCCGGCAACCCGGTGGCGGTGCTGCGGGACCAGAACGGCCAGCTCAAGGCCTTCTACAACGTGTGCAAGCACCGCGCCCACCCGTTGCTGGCCGGCGAAGGCACGGTCAAGCGGATCATCTGCCCCTATCACTCCTGGTGCTACGGCCTCGACGGCGCCCTCACCGGCGCGCCCCATGTCGGCGGGCTGAAGGACTTCAACAAGAGCGACATCCACCTGAGCCCGGTGCAGGTCGAGGAATTCTGCGGCTTCATCTTCGTCAACCTCGACCCCGACGCCCGCCCCCTCGCCGAACAGTCCGGCGAGCTGCAGCAGGAAGTCCTGCACTGGGCCCCGGACGTGGCCAACCTGACCTTCGGCCACCGCCTCACCTACGCAATCAAGTCCAACTGGAAGAACGTGGTCGACAACTTCCTGGAGTGCTACCACTGCCCCACCGCGCACAAGGACTTCTGCACCCTGGTGGACATGGACACCTACAAGGTGCAGACCCACGGCATCTACTCCAGCCACATGGCCGAGGCCGGTAACGGCCAGAACAGCGCCTACGACACCTCCAAGGCCAAGGTGCGCACCCACGCGGTGTGGTGGCTGTGGCCCAACACCTGCCTGATGCGCTACCCCGGGCGCAGCTCGATGATCGTCCTGCACATCATCCCCGCCGGCCCCGACCTGACCTACGAGACCTACGACTTCTACCTGGAGACCCCGGAACCCGACGAAATGGAACGGGAAGCCATCCGCTACCTCGACGAGGTGCTGCAGGTGGAGGACATCTCCCTGGTGGAGAACGTCCAGCGCGGCATGCGCACCCCGGCCTTCGAGCAGGGCCGGATCGTCACCGACCCCAACGGCTCGGGCAAGTCGGAACACGCCCTGCACCACTTCCACGGCCTGATCCTCGACGCCTACCGCAAGGGGGTGCAGGCATGAGCGGCTCATTGCACGGCAAGGTGGCGCTGGTCACCGGGGGTATCGGCGGGATCGGCCGGGCGATCTGCGCGCGCTTCGTCCGCGAAGGCGCCACGGTGTTCGCCGCCGACCTGCGCGAAGGCGAAGCGGCCCGAGGCAGCCGCTTCCTGCAATTGGACGTGGCCTGCGAAGAGAGCGTACGCGCCGCCATGGACCAGGTCCGCGAGGTGGCCGGCAAGCTCGACGTGCTGGTCAACGCCGCCGGCATCGAGATCGAGAAGACCATCGAGGAAACCAGCCTGGCCGACTGGAACCGCATCTTCGCCGTCAACGTCACCGGCACCTTCCTGGTCTCCAAGCATGCCCTGCCGCTGCTGCGCGAGGGCCAGGGCGCGAGCATCGTCAACTTCGGCTCCTACGACGGCTTCATCGCCGACCCGGGCCTGGCCGCCTACTGCGCCACCAAGGGCGCGGTGCATGCACTGACCCGGGCCATGGCCTGCGACCACGGCCCGGAAGGCATCCGCGTCAACGCCATCTGCCCGGGCTACGTGGACACGCCGATGCTGCGCAGTTTCTTCCGCGACCACGGCGACATCGACAGCCTCGAAGCAGCCGTGCGCGACGTCCACCCAACCCGGCGCTACGGCACCCCGGACGACGTCGCCAACCTGGTCAACTGGCTGGCCGGCGACGAGGCGCGCTACGCCTCGGGCCAGCTGTGGGTCCTCGACGGCGGCCTGACCGCCCAAGTCCAACAAATGAAACTGTGAGCGCCATCATGCCCAAATCCGTGATCATCACCTGCGCCACCACCGGTGGCGTGCACACCCCGACCATGTCCGAGCATCTGCCGATCACCCCGGACCAGATCGCCGCCTCGTCCATCGAGGCCGCCGAAGCCGGTGCCTCGATCATCCACCTGCACGCCCGTCATCCCGAGACCGGCAAGCCGGACCCGCGTCCGGAGCTGTTCCGCGATTTCATGGGCCAGATCAAGGGCCGCAGCGACGCCGTGCTCAACGTCTCCACCGGCGGCGGCCTGGGCATGAGCCGCGAGGAACGCCTGCGCGCCGCCATCAGCCTGAGCCCGGAAATGGCCTCGCTCAACGTCGGCTCGATGAACTTCGGCATCTTCCCGATGAAGGCCAAGCACACCGCCTGGAAGCACGACTGGGAGCCGGCATTCCTCGACAGCACCCGCGACTTCATCTTCCGCAACACCTTCACCGACATCGAGTACATCCTCAAGGAACTGGGCGATGGCCACGGCACCCGCTTCGAGTTCGAGTGCTACGACCTCGGGCACCTGTACAACCTGGCCTGGGTCATCGACCAGGGCTGGATCAAGCCGCCGTTCTTCGTGCAGATGGTCTTCGGCGTGCTCGGCGGCGTGGGCGCCGACCTCGACAACCTGATGCACATGCACACCATCGCCCAGAAGCTGTTCGGCAAGGACTACGAGTGGTCGGTGCTGGCCGCCGGCAAGAACCAGATGGCCTTCGCCACCCAGGCCGCGCTGCTCGGCGGCAACCTGCGGGTCGGCCTGGAGGACAGCCTGTACATCGGCCCTGGCGAGCTGGCCAGGAGCAACGCCGAGCAGGTGCACAAGGTCCGCGGCATCGTCGAGAACCTGGGGCTCAAGGTCGCCACCCCGGCCGAAGCGCGCCAGCGCCTGGGCCTCAAGGGCGGCGACAAGGTCGAGTTCTGAATTCCGGGAGAATCCTCATGCACACTCGAATGCTGATCGACGGCGAACTGCTCGTCGGCGCCGGACAAGCCTTGCCGGTGTTCGACCCGGCCCTGGGCGAATGCATCGCCACGGTCAACGAAGCCAGTGTCGAACAGGTGGACGCCGCGGTAGGCGCGGCGCAACGGGCCTTCGCCGGCTATTCGCGCAGCACGCCGGCCGAGCGCTCGGCGCTGTTGCTGGAAATCGCCGCCGTGGTGGAGGCCAACGCCGAGGAGCTGGCGGCCCTGGAAAGCCGCAATGCCGGCAAGCCCTGGCCGTCGCCGCTGCACGACGAGATGCCGCTGACCGTGGACACCTTCCGCTTCTTCGCCGGGGCGGCGCGAACCCTGTCCGGGGTGGCCGCCGGGGAATACGTGGCCGGCCATACCAGCCTGATCCGTCGCGACCCGCTGGGCCCGATTGCCGCCATCGCGCCGTGGAACTACCCGCTGATGATGGCCGCGTGGAAACTCGCCGCGCCCCTGGCCGCCGGCTGCAGCGTGATCCTCAAACCCTCGGAACTGACCCCGCTGTCCACCCTGCGCCTCGGCGAACTGCTGCAGGACGTGGTGCCCCGGGGCCTGGTCAACATCATCCACGGCACAGGAGCGACCCTCGGTGATCATCTCGTCAATGCTGCTGGGGTGGAAGGCATCAGCATCACCGGCTCGCCAGCGACTGGCGCGGCAGCGATGCGCGCGGCGGCTAAACAGTTGCGCCAGGTTCATCTCGAACTGGGTGGCAAGGCGCCGGTGATCGTCTACACCGATGCCGATGTCGACAAGCTGGTGGCCACCCTGCGCGGTACGGCCTTCTTCAACGCAGGGCAGGACTGCGCCCAACCCTGCCGCCTGCTGGTGGAGGACAGTGTCTACCAACGGGTGGTCGAGGCACTGGCCGCTGCGGTGGGCTCGATCCGCACCGGCGCGCAGCAGGAAGACGGCACGGAAATGGGTCCGCTGATCAGCGAAGCCCACTGCCAACGGGTCGCCGCCTTCGTCGAGCGGGCTCGCGTGAGTGCCCGGGTGGTGGCCGGTGGTGAACGGGAAAACCGCCCCGGCTACTTCTACCGCCCCACGGTGATCGCCGATGTCGCCCATGACGCGGAAATCGCCACCCAGGAAATCTTCGGTCCGGTGATCACGGTGTCGCGCTTCGCCGCCCACGAGGATCCGGTGGCCATCGCCAATGCCGGTCGCTACGGCCTGGCCTCGTCGGTGTGGACCCGCGACAACGGCCGCGCCATGGAGGTCACCAGTCGCCTGCGCTACGGCTTCACCTGGGTCAACACCCACGGCGTGGCCACCCCGGAAATGCCCTGGGCGGCGATGAAGGGCTCGGGGCATGGCTGCGATATGTCGGTGTTCGCCCTGGACGCCTACACCAGCGTCCGCCACGTCATGTTCGCCCACGGATGATCGCCATGAACAACGCAATCGTGATTGTCAGCGGCGGCAGCCGTGGAATCGGCCGGGCCATCGTCGAGCGCTTCCTGGCCGACGGCGCACGGGTGGCGACCTGCGGACGCGGCGAGCGCCCCGCCGACCTGCCCGGCGAGGTGCTCTGGGTCCAGGCCGACGTGGCCCGCGCCGCCGATGCCGAGCGGGTGGTGCAACGCACCCTGGAACGCTTCGGCACGCCGACGGTGCTGGTCAACAACGCCGGCGTCCAGGTGGAGAAAACCCTGCCGGACACCAGCGACGAGGACTGGGAGCAGGTCATGGGCATCAATGCCCGCGGCACCTTCAACCTGTGCCGGGCAGTGTTGCCGTACCTGGGTGAGCACGGCGGCAGCATCGTCAATATCGGTTCGATTTCCGGGCTCAACGCCGACCCGGGCATGGCCCTGTACAACGCCTCGAAAGCCTTCGTCCACGGCCTGACCCGCTCCCTCGCCGTCGACCATGGTCCCGCCGTGCGCTGCAACGCGGTATGCCCCGGCTGGATCATGACCGCCATGGCCGAGGACGGTTTCGCCGTGGCCCGGGATCCCGCCCGGGCCCAGGCCGACGCCCTCGCCCGCCACCCCGCCGGCCGCTTCGGCAAGCCGGAAGATGTCGCCGGCCTGGTGGCCTGGCTCGCTTCGCCACAGGCCGCCTTCGTCACCGGCCAGTGCTACGTCATCGATGGCGGCCTGACCGCCGCTTCCCCCCTGCAACCGAGGTTTTTCTGATGAATGAATTTGCCCATGTCGCGGTGATCGGCGCCGGTGTGATCGGTGCCAGCTGGACCGCCCTGTTCCTTGCCTCGGGCCGCAATGTCGCGGTGTACGACCCGACGCCGAGCATGGAGGCCGATGTACGCGCCTACATCGACAATGCCTGGCCGACCCTGGTCGAGCTGGGCCTGGTCAAGCCCGGTGCCCCCGGTGAGCTGAGCTTCCACCACAGCGCTGCCGAGGCGGTGAGGAACGCCGACTTCATCCAGGAAAGCGTGCCCGAACGCATCGCCATCAAGCACGCGCTGTACGCCGAGATCGAGCCAGCGCTGAAGGCCGGCGCCATTGTTGCCTCGTCCGCCTCGGGCCTGCCGCTGAGCGAGATGCAGGCCGGCTGGAAGGACCCGTCGCGCTTCGTCCTCGGCCATCCCTTCAACCCGCCGCACCTGATCCCGCTGGTGGAAGTGATGGGCAACCAACGCACCGCCGACGGCGTGATCGCCGCGACCGAGCGTTTCTATGACCTGGTCGGCAAGGTGACGATCCAGGTTCATCGCGAGGTGCCGGGGCATGTCGCCAACCGTTTGCAGGCCGCACTGTGGCGCGAGGCGATCCACCTGGTGAGCATCGGCGCGGCCAGCGTCGAGGACGTGGACAAGGCGGTGTGGGCAGGGCCAGGACTGCGTTGGGCGGCCATGGGGCCGACCCAGTTGTTCCACCTCGGTGGCGGCCCCGGCGGGTTGAAATCCTTCTGCGAGAAATACACCGAGAGCTTTCATCGCTGGTGGGACGACCTGGGCAATCCGCGCCTGGACGCCGAGACCAGTGCGCGCCTGGTCGAGGGCGTGCTGGCCGAATCGGCGAGTGCTTCCCAGGCCGAATTGTCGGAGGCCCGCGACGCCCTGATCACCGCCATGCTCAAGGCCAGCAACGACCTGCGCCGCCACTGATACCCGCTCCTGAGGACGCGCTGCGGACGCGGCGCCTTTTGGGCAGGACGCCCCTTTTTCGAAGTCGAGGTCATCATGTCCGTGGATCGTCTGAACCTGCGTGTCGAACGCATCCTGCCCGCCGCCCGCGATGCCCTGGTGGTGGAACTGCGCGATCCCGCCGGCGCCGCCCTGCCGCCGTTCGCCGCCGGTGCCCATATCGAACTGCACCTGCCGGACGGCCTGGTACGCCAGTACTCGCTGTGCAACGACCCCGGCGAACGCGATCGCTACCAGGTCGGCGTCGGCCTGGCAGCGGACAGTCGCGGCGGTTCGCGCTATGTCCACCAGCACCTGAAGGTGGGCGACACCCTCACCGTCACGGCGCCGCGCAACAACTTCCCGCTGCACGAAGAGGCCGAAGAATACGTGTTCTTCGCCGGCGGCATCGGCATTACCCCGATCCTCGCCATGATCCACTGGTGCGAAGCCAACCAGCGGCCATGGCGCCTGTTCTACCTGGTGCGCAGCCGCGAGCGCGCGGCGTTCCGCGAAGTGCTGGCCGCCCATGGCGACAAGGTGCTGCTGCATGCCGACGAGGACGCTGGCGGCTTCTTCGATATCGCCGCGGCCATCGCCGCCCTGCCCGCTCACAGCCACCTCTACACCTGCGGCCCCACCCCGCTGATGCTCGCCGTGGAAGCCGCGGCGGCACGCTTTCCCGAGGAACAGGTGCATTTCGAGTGGTTCACGCCCAAGGCCATCGAGTCCCAGGGCGACCGGCCCTTCACCCTGCGCCTGGCGAAAAGCGACAAGTGCCTGGAGGTGCCGGCGGACAAGAGCATTCTCGAAGTCCTCGAACTCAACGGGGTCAAGGTCGAGCACTCCTGTCGCGAAGGCACCTGCGCCTCCTGCGAGACCCGGGTGCTGGCCGGCATTCCCGAACACCGCGACAGCGTGCTCAGCGCCGCCGAGAAGGCACGCAACGACACCATCATCGTCTGCGTCTCCCGCGCCCTGAGCGAGACGCTGGAACTCGACCTGTAAGGAGCCCCCGATGCAGACCTACCGTACCGTCGTGCGTCCCGAGTGGATCGACTACAACGAACACCTGCGCGACGCCTTCTACCTGCTGATCTTCAGCTACGCCACCGACGCCCTGATGGAGCGCATCGGCCTCGACGAGACCGGCCGTGGAATCACGGGGCACACCCTGTTCACCCTCGAAGCCCATATCAACTACCTGGCCCAGGCCACCCTCGGCGACCCGCTGGAGGTGCGCACACAGTTCATCGACCGCGACCGCAAGCGCCTGCACATCGTGCACAACCTTCACCACGGGGCCAGCGGCCAGCTGCTGGCGGTCAGCGAGCAGATGCTGATGAACATCAACGTCCACACCAGCAAGGCCTGTGGCTTCGCCGCCAGCGTCGAGCAACGCCTGGATGGGTTGGTACCAGAGCATTCCGGGGCCAGTCATCCCGGCTACTGCGGGCGGGTGATCGCCATCCGCCGCTAGAACAATAACCACGAACGCCAATCGAGGAGCGATCCGATGTCCGCCAAATCCATGCTGTTTGCCGGTGCGCTGCTGGCCTGTTCCATCACCGTCCAGGCCAGCGACCCCGCGCAATGCCATACCGTGCGCCTGTCCGATCCGGGCTGGACCGACATCCAGTCCACCACTGCCGTGGCCACCACCCTGCTCAAGGGCCTGGGCTACAAGACCAAAGTCACCCTGGTGGGTGTGCCACTGACCTACAAGGCCCTGGCCGAGGGCAAGAGCATGGACGTATTCCTCGGCAACTGGATCCCCACCATGGAGCCAGACCTGGCGCCGTACCGCGACGCCGGCAAGATCGACATCGTGCGCAAGAACCTGGAACACGCCAAGTACACCCTGGCGGTGCCCAAGGCCTTGTGGGACAAGGGGCTCAAGGACTTCTCGGACATCCCGCGCTTCAAGGACCAGCTCAACGGCAAGATCTACGGCCTGGAGCCGGGTGACGGCGGCAACAACGCGGTGCTCAAGGCCATCGAGCAGAATGCCTTCGGCCTGAAGGACGCCGGGTTTGGCGTGGTGGCATCGAGTGAGTCGGGGATGTTGTCCCAGGTCGAGCGGGCCATTCGCCGCGATGACCCGATCCTGTTCCTGGCTTGGGAGCCGCATCCGATGAATACCCGTTTCGAGATCAGGTTCCTTACCGGTGGCGATGAGTTCTTCGGTCCGGACTTCGGCGATGCCACGGTGTACACGGCGACGCGCAAGGGCTATGTGGCGGCCTGTCCGAACGTGGGGCAATTGTTGCAGAACCTGAGTTTCACCCTGGACATGGAGAACCGCATCATGGGTTCGATCCTCGACGACAAGATGGAACCGGAGGCAGCGGCGCGGGCCTGGCTCAAGGCCAATCCGCAGGTGCTGGAGGGCTGGTTGCAGGGGGTGAGTACGCTGGATGGCAAGCCGGGGCTGGACGCGGTGCGCGGCAGCCTTTGACGAGAGCTCTACGCGGACCCTGTGGGCGGATTTACCCGCGATTAAGGAGGTGAATCCACCATCGCAATCGCGGGTGAACCCGCTCCCACAGGGTTATCGGCAGACGTCCGGAATCGTGTGGATGCCCTGGGTCAGAGAGCGGAGCCGCGGGTCGGCGTGTAGAACAGCGAAGACAGCGCCCCTTCATGCTCCAGCAGCCGGATCTTCTTCTCGATGCCACCGGCATAGCCGGTCAGGCTGCCGTCGCGGCCGATCACCCGGTGGCAGGGGATGATGATGGAGATCGGGTTGTGCCCCACCGCCCCGCCAACCGCCTGGCTGGACATGCTGGCCAGGCCGGTGCGCGCGGCCACGGCCTTGGCGATCTCGCCGTAGGTGGTGGTGCCGCCGTAGGGAATCTCGCAGAGCAGGGCCCACACGGCCTGGCGGAAGTCGCTGCCCAGGGGGGCCATGGGCAGGTCGGCGATGGGGGGTTGTTCGCCGGCAAAGTAGCGGTCGAGCCATTGCCTGGCCTGGACAAGGAATGGCAAGTCGTCATTGACCACCAGTTCCCCCGGGGAGCTGCCGCCGAAATACTTCTGGCCCGCCATCCACAAGCCCATCAGGTGGCTTTCGCTGCTGGCCAGGTGCAGGGGGCCGACGGGGGACTGATAGGTGGTGGCATAGAACATGGACGATGGGGCTCCGGAGATCAGGGGGAAGTCTTTACCATGGACAACCATGGACCTCAAGGCCGGCTCATTTCCTGGGTAACACGCTGCTCATCAATTGCCTGGCCGTCTGCCGGAGCACCCCGCCGGCATCCGGATCCCCCTGCAGCAACGCCCCGGCGAACTGCCGCGCCTGCTTCAGGTTGATATGCGGCGGCAACGGCGGCACATCCGGGTCGGTGCGGAACTCGATCAGCACCGGCACCTCACTGGCCAGCGCCTGCTCCCAGGCCGCCGCGACATCCTCGTCGCGCTCCACGCAGATCCCCTTCAACCCGATGGAAATGGCGAACAGGTGATACGGCACATCGGGAATATCCTGGCTCGCCGAATACTTCGGATCGCCCTCCATCACCCGCTGCTCCCAGGTCACCTGGTTCAGGTCCTGGTTGTTGAACACCGCGCAGATCCAGCGACCATTGCCCCATTGCTTCCAGTACTTGGCCACGGTGATCAGCTCGGCCAGGTTGTTCATCTGCATCGCCCCGTCCCCCACCAGCGCCACCACGGTCTCTTCGGGATGAGCGAACTTGGCGGCGATGGCATAGGGCACCGCCGCGCCCATGGACGCCAGGCCGCCGGACAGCGAACAGCGCATTCCCGGACGAATCCGCAGGTCGCGGGCGAACCAGTTGGCGCAGGAGCCGGAGTCGCTGGTGACGATGGAGTGGTCCGGCAAGCGCGGCGACAGCTCATGCACCACCCGTTGCGGATTGATCGGATCGGCCTTGGTCAGCGCACGCTTTTCCAGCTTGGCATCCCAGCTCTTGCGCCAGCCCTCGATCTTCCTGCGCCAGCGCTTGTCGCCCTTGGCCTCGACCAGCGGCAGCAGCGCGTCGAGGGTGTCGGCGGCATCGCCCACCAGGTTGATCTCCATGGGATAACGCAGGCCCAGCATGTTCGGTGCGATATCGATCTGCACGCCCCGCGCCTGCCCTTCCCTGGGCAGGAACTCGGCATAGGGGAAGCCCGAGCCGATCATCAGCAAGGTGTCGCATTCGTTCATCAGTTTCAGGCTCGGTTCGGTGCCGAGCAGGCCGATGCAGCCGGTGACCCAGGGCAGGTCGTCGGACAGCACGGCCTTGCCCAGCAGCGCCTTGGCCACACCGGCGCCGAGCTTCTCGGCCAGAGCCCGGACCTGTTCGCTGGCGCCCAGTGCACCGGCTCCCACGAGGATGGCGACCTTGCTGCCCTCGTTGAGCAGTCTGGCCGCCGCAGCCAGGTCATCCTCCCTTGGCAAAACCCGCGGTGACCGATAGCCGACACTGGAATGCAGCGTGCCATGGGCTCGCGCCGGTTCTTCATAGGGCATTTCCTGCAGGTCGTTGGGCAGTATCAGCGCGGTGACCTTGCGCTCGCCCAATGCCGTGCGCACTGCGCGGTCCAGCAGGTGGCGCACCTGGGAGGGTGCCGAGGCCTGCTGCACGAAAGAGCCGGCGACGTCCTTGAACATCGACACCAGGTCGACTTCCTGCTGGTAGTGCCCGCCCAGCGCGGTGCGCGCCTGCTGCCCGCAGATCGCCAGGACCGGCATATGGTCCAGGCGTGCGTCGTACAACCCGGTGATCAGGTGCGAGGCGCCCGGGCCAGAGGTGGCGATGCACACCCCCAGCTCGCCGGTGAACTTGGCGTGAGCACTGGCCATGAAGGCGGCCATTTCCTCGTGACGGCACTGGATGAACTCGATCTTGCCGGAACGGCGCAAGGCACCGAACACTCCGTTGATGCCGTCGCCGGGGTAGCCGAAGATGCGCTTCACGCCCCATTGGCTGAGCCGTTCCACGAGAAAGTCGCCTACGGTGCTGGACATGTGCTGCCTCCTTCGTCGCATGAGTCGATAAAGGGTCGGACAGGATTGTCGGCGCCGGTGTTCAGATTGATTGGGTGGTCTGTTCGGGCGTCAAGCCCCCAACAACCGCGCCAGACTCCGCGCCAGCTCCGCCCGCCGGAACGGCTTGCGCAGCACCTCGAAATCCAGCAACGCCCGCGGCGGCAGATTGGCGTAGCCGGTGATCACCAGCACCGGCAGATCCGGATAGCGCTGGCGCAGCCCACGGGCCAGGCTGGTCCCGGTTTCATTGGCCATGATCTGGTCGGTGACCAGGATATCCATGTCCAACCCGTCCTCGATCAACCGCCGCGCCTGGGCTGGGCTCTCCGCTTCGGTGACCTTGTACCCCAGGTCTCGCAGTTGCAACGCCGTGGCCTGGCGGACAATCTCCTCGTCGTCCACCAGCAGCACCCGATTGAGCCGCCGGGCCAGCGGCACTTCGTCCCCCGGCTCGGCCTGGGTATCCTCTGCCACCACCCCCTGCGGCAACCACAGGGTCACTTCGGTGCCCTGCCCCGGCCGCGAGCGGATATCCATGCCGCCCCCGGATTGCCCCGCCAGCCCCTGGACCATGGACAACCCCAGCCCCGTGCCCTTGCCCACGCCCTTGGTCGAGAAGAACGGCTCGATGCAGCGCCGCAGCACATCGCTGCTCATGCCGCAGCCACTGTCGGCCACCGTCAGCCACACCTGTTGCCCACGCAGCCCTTCCGGGGGCCGTTGCCGGTCATCGGCGACCCCGGCGGAAATCACCAGGCGCCCACCCTGGCCCATGGCATCGCGGGCGTTCACCACCAGGTTGAGCAGCGCCAGCTCCAGCTGGTGCGGGTCGACCACCACCGTGGGCAGGTATTCATCGATCCGCACCACCACCTGGATGGTCGGCCCCAGGGAATGGGCGATCAGTTCGCGCATGCCGTCAACCAGGCTGGCCAGGGCCACGGTCTGCGGGGTCAGGGTCTGGCGCCGGGCGAAGCTGAGCAGGCGCCCGACCAGGTTGCGCGCCCGCTCCGCCGCCTGCAGCGCGCCGCTGATCAGCCGCGCGCTGCGCTCGGCATCATCGGGACGGCGCTGGATCAGTTCGAGGGAGGTGATGATCGGCGTGAGCATGTTGTTGAAGTCGTGGGCAATGCCGCCGCTGAGCTGGCCGATCATCTCCATCTTGCGCGCTTCGTGCAGCTCGGTGATGGCCGCTTCCCGCTCGGCGAGGATCGCGTTGACCCGCTCTTCCAGGCTCTCGTTGAGAGCCATCAGTTCGGCGAAGGTGGCCTGCAGGTGCGCGGCGCTGGCCTGCAAGGCGCGCTGGGCGCGGGCATGGGTGATCGCATCCCAGGCCTGCTTGGCGGTTTCCTCCGCCAGCAGGCATTCGTCCTCGCCCAACCGCCGTGGGCTGGAGAACTCGACGCTGAGCATGGCGTCGAGCTTGCCGCCACGCTGCACCGGCACCTGCAGGCTGGCATGGGTCGCCGGGGCGAGGCCGAGGGCGAACTGCCGGAGATCGGCGGGATCCTCGACGAAACACACCCGCGCAGCGTCGAGCTCCTGTTGCAGCCGCTGCACCGCAAAGGCCTGGATCGCCTCGGGTTCCTCGATATTGCGCAGCGCCTGGCCCAGCTCCAGGAGAAACGCCTGGCGACGCTGGAACTGCATGCGGCGGGTGGTCTCGGCAACGATGCACAGCACCCCGCCGATGCTGCCGTCGGTCTCGCGCACGGCGGAATAGGAAACGTCGAACCAGGCAGTTTCACCCGCCCCACTGCGCTCGATATAGAACGGCCGGTTCGCGGCAGAGAAGGTCTTGCCCGTCTCGCGCACACCCCGCAACAGGGGTTCGAGGTCATCCCACAGCTCGCTCCAGTGCTCGATGGCGGGCCGGCCCAGCGCGTGGGGATGCTTTGCGCCGATGGTCGGGGCATAGGCTTCGTTGTACAGGGCGACGAACTGCGGCCCCCAGAACAGCACGATCTGGGCCTGGGCCGGCAGCAGCATGGCCATGGCCGCCTGCAGTCCCGGCGACCAGTCGCCGGGCAGGCCTAGCGGAGAGGATTCGCGACCAAACGCCTGCAACAGTCCGCTGATCGCGCAGCCATGGTGCAGAAAGCCCGCTGACAGTGTTGTGCAACCTTCCGATGGGTTGCTGTGGCTTGAGTTCATGGGTGTTGGCCCGGCCGTGTTGCTGTGATCCATCCTCTAAGAAGTGGCCGGAAGCCGTTCGTTCCATCGAAATGCGTCAGTGGCAAAAAAAACGGGGGCCGACAAGCGACCCCAGGAAGGTCAGACCTTGAACTTGGAAATCATCACGTTCAGTTCCACCGCCAGCCGCGACAGGTCCTGGCTGGCCGCGTTGGTCTGGTTGGCCCCCGCCGAGGTCTGCATCGACAGGTCGCGGATGTTCACCAGGTTGCGGTCCACTTCCCGCGCCACCGAGGCTTGCTCTTCCGAGGCGCTGGCGATCACCAGGTTGCGCTCGTTGATCGCGGCGATGGCATCGGCGATGACCTTCAGCGCTTCGTCCGCGGCCTGGGCCACCACCAGGGTCTGGCTGGCCTGGCTCTGGCTGCTGTGCATGGTGCTCACGGCACGGTGGGTACCGGCCTGCACGCCGCCGATCATCTGTTCGATTTCCTCGGTGGACTGCTGGGTACGGTGGGCCAGGGCACGCACCTCGTCGGCGACCACGGCGAAGCCACGGCCCGCCTCCCCGGCGCGGGCGGCCTCGATGGCGGCGTTGAGCGCCAGCAGGTTGGTCTGGTCGGCGATGGAGCCGATCACGTCAAGCACGCGGCTGATGTCGTTGACATGGTTGGCCAGGTCCTCGACTTCCTGCGCGGTGTCACCGACATCGCTGACCAGGCTCTGGATCGACGCCAGCGCCTGGTCGACCTGGGCGCGGCCGTGCTGGGTGGTGTCGTCGGCGCGGCGCGAGGCATCGGAGGTGGTCACCGCGTTGCTGGCGACTTCCTCGACGGCGGCGGTCATTTCGTTCACCGCGGTGGCCGCCTGCTCGATCTCGGCGCTCTGCTGCAGCAGGCCGCGGCTGGTGTCGTCGGTCACCGCGTGCAGTTCTTCCGAGGCCGAGGCCAGGCGGTCGGAGGATTCGGCGATCTGCTTGATGGTGGTACGCAGGCGTTCCTGCATGGTGCGCATGGACTCCAGCAGCAGCGCCGGTTCGTCCTTGCCGACCACGGTGATTTCCTGGGTCAGGTCGCCATGGGAAACCCGGTCGGCGACCACCACGGCTTCGTGCAGGGGCAGGACGATGCTGCGGGTCAGCACCGCGGCGATGGCGATCATCGCCAGCAGGATCACCGCCAGGGTCACGGCCATGATCACCACGGCGCGGTCGTAGGCTTCGCTGCTGATCCGCCCAGACTCCAGCAGGCCCTCATAGTTGTAACTGATCAGGTTGCTGAGGTCGTTCATCATGTTGTCGGCATGGGCCACGATCGGCCCGTTGAGCAGGTCGGTGGCCTCGTCCGGACGATCGGCACGCACGGCGTCGAGGAGCTTGCCCTGCTCGGCGGCGTACTGCGCGTAGGCGTTGGTGAATGCGTCGAACAGCTCGCGGTTGCGCGGGGTGTCCATGCTGTCCTGGTAGGACTTGAGGTTGCTGGCGATCTCGTCCTGGCGCTCGCTGATCAGGGTCAGGGTGCGCTGGCGCTCCTCGGGATCGCGTTGCAGGATCGAGCGCAGGGTCAGCGCGCGGACACGGCCCAGGGCCAGGCCGACTTCGGCCAGGGCATGACTGCCGGGCTGCCAGTAACCGGTGATCTTGTCGGTAGACGAATCCATTTTCTCGGCTTCGAAAATCGCGACGCCACCCAACAACAGTACGAGCACCGCCAGGATTGCAAAGGCAAAGCCGGCCCTGGCGCCAATGGAGAGATTTCTGACCCGCATCGAGCGTTCCTCAAATTTTCTGGGTTGGCGGTGCGCCAAAAAAACCACAAATATTGTAGGTCAATGGCAAAATGATGGCAAACTTCGATTGCACCGGAAGGCCGCCTTTCCTGGCGTTTCGCCCCACATACAATTCTGTACGCCTCTGCCGGAAACGACCTTGACGTGCGTCAAGGAAAAGAACCGCAAAGCATGGAAAATAATGGGGCTCGACCTACAGCTGTGTATTTCAGGAAAACCGCGGAGAATCCGGCAGACCGTCGCCTGGCCCGCTCGATGAAAAGGTCTCTACACGATGTCATCACGCCCCAACCTCACCCGCGAAGACTGGATTCACGCAGCCCAGAACGTGCTCGTCAGCAGCGGCGTCGACGCCGTCCGGGTCGATACCCTGGCCAAGGATCTGAAGATCACCCGCGGCAGTTTCTACTACCACTTCAAGAGCCGCGGCGAACTGCTCGAAGGCATCCTTGGCAACTGGCGCGCCCGGGCCACCGAGGAGGTCATCCTCAGTCTGCGCAAGGCACACAGCTCACCGTTGAAGCAGTTGCAACGCCTGCTTGAATGGCCTGCCCAGGGCCCGTCCGCGAAGGAGGCGGCGGCCATCGAACTGGGCGTTCGCGCCTGGGCACGGCGCGACCCGCAAGCCCGCCAGGCCATCGATGAGGTGGATCGCCATCGCCTGAACTACATCGAGGGGTTGCTGATCCAGACCGGGACGTCGCCGGAGGAAGCACGGGATCGGGCCTACCTGATCTATGCCTACCAGATCAGCCAGTCGCTGCTGCACTGCGAGGAATCTGCGCAGCAACGACTGGTGCGCAGCGAGCGCATGGCGGAATGGCTGCTGCCGCAGGAGGCGATGGCTTCGGCGTGAAAAGCGCTTTGTCGATGGACGAAACGATGTCAATTTGACATCGTTCATTCGCGCCGGCAGCAACCGGCGAAGTGCCTGACAACGAAAAGGACTTTCCTCTTGCCGACAATAGCTCGCCCCATCCTCTCCAGCCTCCTGGTCGTTTCCATCGCACTGGCAGTCGGCTGTTCCTCCACGCCGCAAATCGAACTGCCCGAGCCCAAGGACGTACCCCGGGAACAATGGTCGGACGCCATGCTGATCCTGGACGCCATGGGCATTACCGGGCAGCGGGACATTCCCCGTCAGTTGGCCATGTCCGGAGCAACGGCCACTGGTCCTGCTCCCGGCGGATCATCGGCGGGTAACCTGGCGAGCGCAGCAGGCAGCTTCGCCTCGCCCCCCACCGGTTTCAGCAGTGGTGGAGCGCTAGGCCTGAGCCTGGGCCTGATGTTGCTGGGCGGCGGCGCGAGCCCGGTGCAGACCTACCAGACTGTCGCCTGGGTCCCGGCAGAACTGGTGAACTCCCCGCAAGAGGCGTCTGCCCTGGTGCTGAAAACCATGGAAGACACGCGGATCAAGGTGTTTGCGCACAAACGCTCAGCCCTGAACGTCACCGTGGGCAAGTACGTGCGGGCGAGTGGCAGGGCTTACCTTACCCCGGCAGATATCTATCACGGCAGGCCCGTGCAACTGGACACTGCAGCCATGCCCGCGCCGGCAGTCACCCACCAGGGACAGGTCTACGGTCCGATATTCGTTCACCGAGACCAATACACCATCGATGCCAACAAGAACGACATCGAGACACTGGAGGCGATGACCAGGATGTCGAAGGCATTGCCGGAATGGTTCTACCTCTATCATCCCGGGCAGAAACTGCGCAAAAACTCCGTACCCGCGCGCATCCTCAACAAGGGCGAGTCGATGTACTTCGTCGGTAAATAGATCCACGGTACCGTGAGGCGGAACGGCAAGGTCGTAATTAACAAAAACGCATATTAGCTTATGAATAATATGAATTTTGATAATTACAAGCCAATTGCTAGGGTCATGGAAAACCGCAGCCGAGCCTGACCACCATGACCCAACCGCTCCGCCTGGACCGCCTTCGCCGGTTCATCGGCGATCTTGCCGAACTGCTCGACCATGAGCACGACGAAGCCGCCATCCTCGACCGCGGCCAGAACCTGTTGCAGCAGTTGGTCGCCCACGACGACTGGCTGCCGGAGGAACTGGCCCAGCCCGACCCCACCCGTTACCAGCAATTCCTCCTGCACGCCGACTCGCGCCAGCGCTTCTCGGTGGTCAGCTTCGTCTGGGGGCCGGGGCAGCAGACGCCGATCCACGACCACCGGGTCTGGGGCCTGATCGGCATGCTGCGCGGTGCCGAGTATTCCCAGGGCTTCGCCCGCACCGAAGGCGGCGCCCTGGTGCCGGCGGGCAGCCCGGTACGCCTGGAGCCGGGCCATGTGGAAGCGGTGTCGCCACGCATTGGCGATGTGCACCAGGTCAGCAATGCCTTCGACGACCGCGTGTCCATCAGCATCCATGTGTATGGCGCCAACATCGGCGCGGTGCAGCGTGCCGTGTTCCTCGCCGACGGCACTGAAAAGCCCTTCATCTCCGGCTACTCCAATACCCGCCTGCCCAATATCTGGGACCTGTCCAAAGAGAATCCTGCCCCATGACCACCCGTTCCTATGCCGAGCTGCGCCAGCACCTACTGGACAAACATGAACTGGCCCTGATCGATGTCCGCGAGGAAGCGCCCTTCGCCCTTGAGCATCCGCTGTTCGCGGCCAACATTCCGTTGTCGAAACTGGAAATCGAGATCTACGCCCGGGTGCCACGCCGGGACACGCCGGTGACGGTGTATGACGATGGCGAGGGTCTGGCGGCCATTGCGGCGCAGCGCCTGCGAGACCTGGGCTACAGCGACGTGGCCCTGCTCGAAGGCGGCCTGGCCGGCTGGCGCGAGGCCGGCGGCGAGGTGTTCCGGGACGTCAACGTACCGAGCAAGGCTTTTGGCGAACTGGTGGAATCCCTGCGCCACACGCCGTCGCTGGCGGCCGAGGAAGTCCAGCAGTTGCTGGACGACAAGGCCGACGTGGTGGTGCTGGACGCGCGCCGCTTCGACGAGTACCAGACCATGAGCATTCCCGGCGGCATCAGCGTGCCGGGTGCGGAACTGGTGCTGCGGGTCGCCGAGCTGGCGCCGGACCCGGCGACCCGGGTCATCGTCAACTGCGCCGGTCGCACCCGCAGCATCATCGGCACCCAGTCGCTGGTGAATGCCGGGATTCCCAACCCGGTCTCGGCGCTGCGCAACGGCACCATCGGCTGGACCCTGGCCGGACAGCCCCTGGCCCATGGGCAGTCGCAACGCTTTGCCGAGGTCGCCACGGCCACCCGCAACGACGCCGCAGCACGCGCTCGCGCAGTTGCGGACAAGGCGGGAGTGGCGCGGATCTCCAGGGAAGGCCTGGTGGCCTGGCAGGCCGAAAGTGATCGCACCACCTACCTGTTCGATGTGCGCACGCCCGAGGAATACGCCCGGGGCCACCTGCCCGGCAGCCGCTCGACGCCAGGCGGGCAACTGGTGCAGGAGACCGATCACAACGCCAGCGTGCGCGGCGCACGCATCGTGCTGGTGGATGACGACGGCGTGCGCGCCAACATGAGCGCATCCTGGCTGGCACAGATGGGCTGGCAGGTGGCGGTGCTCGATGGCCTGGCGCCCGGCGACTTCAGCGCCACCGGTGACTGGCAGCCGCCGCTGCCGGAACTGCCGCAACCGCCGGCAATCGATGGCGAGCAGTTGCAGCAATGGCTGGCCGCCGGCGACACCGTGCTGCTGGACTTCACCACCAGCGCCAACTACGTGCAGCGGCATATCCCCGGCGCCCACTGGGCGATCCGCGCGCAGCTGCCCCAGGCGCTGGAGAAACTGCCGGTGGCCGAGCGCTATGTACTGACCTGCGGCAGCAGCCTGCTGGCGCGCTTCGCCGCGGTGGACCTGCAGGCGCTGACGCGCAAGCCGGTGTTCCTGCTGGACGGCGGGACCGGACGCTGGATCGCCGAGGGCCGCGCGCTGGAGCATGGCGAGACGCACCTGGCGGTGCCGCGCAGCGATCGTTATCGCCGGCCTTATGAAGGCACGGACAACCCGCGGGAGGCGATGCAGGGGTACCTGGACTGGGAGTTCGGGCTGGTGGAGCAATTGCGCCGGGATGGGACCCATGGGTTCTTCGTGATCTGACTCACAGACGCCTCTCTCCCACCGTAGGAGCGGATTCATCCGCGATCGGGCGCGAAGCGGCCGTAGAACCTGAGTCCCGTGTTTACCTGACACACCGGGGACTCAGGGTTTACGGCCGCTTCGCGCCCGATCGCGGATAAATCCGCTCCTACAGGGGTTTGTGCCGCTCATGAAATCACGACCTAAAATCAGAAAAACGCATATTCAAATCAAATAACATTTATAAAAAGAATAATATTTATATTCCAAAAAAGAATTTCCAATGAAATTCTTATAAAAATAAGATCACTCCCAGACGATCTCGTCACCCTTTCAAAACACCAGGCGATCCACCTGCACCCACACCCCGGGCCAGTGCCAGCTTCGATGGACCAAGCCCGCATGCCCCGACACCTGCCTTTCAGTGCCCTGACCACCGCCCTGCTCTTCGCCGGCCTCGCCCCCACCACCCAGGCCGCCAGCGGCGACACCCACCTGGACACCGTCACCGTGATCTCCACCGGCATCCGCGGCCAGGAACGCACGGTCGCCGACAGCCCGGCTCCCATCGACGTGATCAACAGCGAACAACTGCTCAAGACCGGCCGCGCCGAGCTCTCCGAAGCCATCTCGCGCCTGCTGCCTTCCTTCAACTTCGGCACCAACATCGCCGGCTACAACTCGGTTACCCGCCCCCTGAGCAACCGCAGCCTGGGCCCGGCCTATACCCTGGTGCTGGTCAACGGCAAGCGCCGCCACAACGGTGCCGTCGGCCAGCGCGGCAATATCGACAACAGCGGCGCCAACGCGGTGGATATAGACCTGATCCCGGTGAGCGCCGTCGACCATATCGAAGTGCTCAAGGACAGCGCCGCCGCCCAGTACGGCTCCGACGCGGTGGCCGGGGTGATCAACATCATCCTCAAGTCCAGCGACTCCGGCGGGCATGTGGAGAGCAGCTACGGCAAGCTCTACTCCGGCCAGGGCGAAACCATCAAGGTGGCCGGCGACCAGGGCTTCAAACTTGGTGAAAGCGGTTTCCTGCATCTCTCTGCCGACGCCCGCAAGCGCGGCACCGCGCAGTGGAACGACAAGGCCGACAGCAGCGTGCGCGCCTTCGCCGACCCGGTGAAACAGGCGGCCTGGGACCGCGTCGCGATCAAGAACGGCGACCCCGAGATCAAGGCCTTCAACGTCGCCTACAACGCCGAGCTGCCGCTGGACGCCCTCACCCTCTACTCCTACGCCACCTACGGCGAGCGCGACGCCGAGGCCTACAACTACTTCCGCCTGCCCACCGGCACCGCCGCGGTCCCCGAGCTGTTTCCCGACGGCTACTACCCGCTGAACAACATCAAGGACCGCGACTACCAGTTCCTCTTCGGCGGCAAGGGCGAACGCGGCGAGTGGCACTGGGACCTGAGCACCACCTACGGGCGCAACAACATCCACCACTCCAGCGACTTCAACATCAACCCGTCGCTGGGCACGGCAACCCCGACCCGGTTCGACAACCTGGCGACCTTCCGCTTCGAGCAGTGGGTCAACAACCTCGACCTGACCCGCCGCTACGACAGCCTGTTCGGCCTGACCTCGCCGGTGCAGGTGTCGGCCGGCCTGGAACACCGCTGGGAACGCTTCAGCACCTTCGCCGGCGACCCCGAGGCCTACATCACCGGCAACTACCCCGCCGCCTCCGGGGCCCAGGCCGCCGTGACCCTGCGCCCGGAAGACGAGGTCAGCCTGATCCGCAACAACTATGCCGCCTACCTCGACCTCGGCTTCGACCTCACCGAACGCTGGTTCCTCGACCTGGCCGGGCGGGTCGAGCACTACGACGACGATTCCGGCAACACCTTCGGCCTCAAGCTCAATTCGCGCTACGAACTCACCGACGAGGTCGCCGTGCGCGGCACCGTCGGCACCGGCTTCCGCGCGCCGTCGCTGACCCAGATCGGCTACACCGTGGCGGACAACCGGGTCGCTACCGACGTCAATGGCAACGTGGTCCCGGCCGTCACTCGCCTCACCCCGTCCGACAGCAGCCTGGCGGCGGCCCTGGGCGGCGACAAGCTCAAGCCGGAGAAGTCGCGCAACCTCGGCCTCGGCCTGACCTGGCAACCGGCGCCGCGCACCAGCATCACCGCCGACGCCTACCTGATCGACATCGACGACCGCATCACCCTCACCAGCAACATCTACGACCAGGGCAACGGCGTGATCACCGGCATCCTGCAAAGCCAGGGCGTCGCCCCCGGGACCTGGGTCAACTACTACACCAACGCCTACGACACGCGGACCAAGGGCCTGGACATCGTCGCCGACCACAGCACCGACCTGGGTGCCTGGGGCGATGTGCGCTGGAGCCTGGCCTTCAACTGGAACAAGACCACCATCGAGGACGTGCGCGACACCCCGGCCTCGCTGGCCGGCTCCGGGATCACCCTGGTGGGCCGCGACCGCGAGGGCGACCTCACCGTGGCCAGCCCCGAGACCAAGTGGATCCTTGGCGCCAACTGGAAGGTCGACGACCTGGCGATCAACCTGCAGACCACCCGCTACGGCAGCGTCAAGACCCTCGCGGTCAACCCCGGCGGCGACCGCAGCTTCGGCGCCAGGTGGATCACCGACCTGGACATCGCCTACACCTTCTTCGACCAGCTGACCCTCAGCGTCGGCGCCACCAACCTGTTCGACGTGCGCCCGGACAAGCACGCGGTGTACAGCCCGCTGGGCCTGGCGCCCTACGGCAACCCGCCCTTCCACCCCGGTGGCGGCTACTGGTACAGCAAGATCGCCTACGACTTCTAGACCCACCCGGCCGCACCGCCGGGATGCGGTGCGGCCCTCGACGAGGACCCGCCCATGCGACTGCAACCAACCCTGGCCAGCACGGCCATCCTGCTGGCCCTGGGCCTGACCCTTGGCGGCTGCAAGCCCGGCCAGCCCGACGCCCAGGCCGCCAGCACGCTGAAGATCGCCTTCTTCAGCGACAACACCCAACTGGTCAGCATCGACCCGTTCCAGGTCTACTGGATTGAGCACCGGGTGGTCCTGCGCAACGTGGTCGAAGCCCTGACCGACCAGGACCCGCAGACCGGCCAGATCATTCCCTGGCTGGCACAAAGCTGGGAGATCAGCCCCGACGCCCGCGAATACACCTTCCACCTGCGCCAGGGCGTGACCTTCAGCAACGGCGAGCCGTTCGACGCCCAGGCGGTGAAGACCGCCTTCGACAGCAACAAGGCCTTCGCCGCCGAGCTGCCAAGTGCCTTTGGCGCCACCTACCTGGCCGGCTACGAGCATGCCGAGATCCTCGACCCGTACACCATCAAGCTGGTGCTGAAGACACCCAATGCCGGCTTCCTCCAGGCCACCTCCACCACCAACCTGTCGATCCTCGCCCCCGCCTCCTACCGCAAGAGCGCCAAGGAGCGCTCCCTTGGCGCGGTGATCGGCACCGGGCCGTTCACCATCGAGCACTACACCCCTGAGAGCGGCCTGCGCCTGGTCCGCCGCGCGGGCTACGCCTGGGCTTCGGCCAACGTGCAGAACAAGGGCGAGGCGCACCTGTCGGCCATCGAGGTCAGCTACGTGCCCGAGGAAAGCGTGCGCAACGGCCTGTTCCTGCAGGGCAAGGTGGATATCCTCTGGCCGCGGGTGCCGTTCTCCGAGGTCGACCTGCAACTGTTCCAGCGCAACGCCGCGACCATCCAGAGCCGCTCCCTGCCGGGGCCGGCGCTGAACCTCTACCCGAACACCCGGGGCAACCGCATCCTCGCCGACCAGAAGGTGCGCCAGGCCCTGCTCAAGGCCATCGACCGCAAGAGCTACGCCAGTACCGTCTATAACGAAGCCTTCCCAGTGGTGGACGGTGTCTATGACGTCACCACCCCGTATTTCCGCAGCCAGCGCGACAAACTGGCCTACGATCCGCAGGGCGCGGCGAAGCTGCTGGACGAGGCCGGCTGGCCCCTCGGCCAGGACAATTACCGCTACAAGGACGGCAAGCGCCTGACCCTGCAGTACAACCTGCCCGGCAAAGAAACCGCAGGTGACGTGCTGATCCAGGACCAATTGCGCAAGATCGGCATCGAACTCAAGCTCAAGGTACAGACCACCGCCGAATGGGCCGCCGCCAACGCCGCTGGCGCCTACGATCTGACCTATAGCTACATGACCCGCGCCGACCCGATAGTCCTGCAGACCATCCTTGATCCGCGCAGCGCCAACAGCTCGACCCTGGCCACCAATACCTACGCCCCGGCGGTGCTGCCTGTGGCCCAGGACCTGTTCGATGCCGGCCTCACCGCCACCACGCCCGAGCAGCGCGCCAACGCCTACGGCCAGCTGCAGGACCTGCTGATCGACCAGGGCTCGGCGATCCCGGTGTACGAGCGAGTGTGGCAGGCAGCGACTTCGCCACGGGTGCAGAACTTCCGCTGGAGCGCCGAGGGCTTCGCCTTCCTCAACGACATCGAGGTCAAGCCATGAGCCGCTACCTGCTCGGTCGCATCGCCCAGGCCGCGCTGGTGCTGTGGGGCGCGTACAGCATCACCTACTTCATCCTCTACCTGCTGCCGGGGGACCCGCTGAGCATCATGCTCAGTGCCTCGGGCATGGAGATCGATGCGCTGTCGCCGGAGCAACTGGCCAAGGCGCGAACCTACTACGGGCTCGACCAGGGCTTGATCGAGCGCTACTTCGACCTGCTGCTGGGAGTGTTGCAGGGTGACCTGGGCCAGTCGCTAACCCTGAACCGCCCGGTCACCGAGATCCTCGCCGAACGCCTGCCGCAGACCCTGAGCCTGGCCGGACTGGCCATCGTCCTGTCGCTGATCGGCGGGGTCGGCCTGGCCTACCTGGCCGCCTACCTGCGCTGGCAGCCGCTCAAGGTGTTTCTCGCCCGCCTGCCGGCCCTGGGCTTTGCCGTGCCGGTGTTCTGGATGGGGCTGCTGCTGATCCAGGTGTTCGCCTTTGGCCTGGGCTGGTTCCCGGCCACCGGCAGCAGCGGCTTCGACAGCCTGGTGCTGCCGGCGGTGACCCTGGCCATCCCCAGCGCCGCGGTGTACGCCCAGGTGCTGCAACGGGGTTTCCAGGATGTCTGGCGCGAGCCCTACATCGCCACCGCCTGGGCCAAGGGCCTGAGCCGCGCCCAGGTCCAGGCGCGCCACGCCTTTCGCAATGCCGCCCTGCCGCTGCTGACCCTGGTCGGCCTGCAGGTGGGCAACACGGTGTCCGGCGCGGTGCTGGTGGAAACCATCTTCGCCCGCAACGGCGTCGGCCGCCTGGTCCAGGAAGCCGTGCTGCGCCAGGACATTCCCCTGGTGCTGGCGGTGGTCACGGTGTCCGCCGCTGCCTTCGTGCTGGTCAACCTGCTGGTTGACCTGCTCTATCCGATCCTCGACCCGCGCATCACCCATGCGCCCAAGGTGAGCTGAGATGACCGTCCTGCAACGCCGTCTTGCCCGTACCCTGCCCGTCAACGATGCCTGGCGCCCGCGCCACCGCCTGCAACGCCTGCTCGACCAGGCCGCGCCGCTGCTGCGCCGGCCCGGTTTCGTGGTTGCCCTGCTGCTGGTGCTGTTCACCCTGGTCGCCGCGCTGGCGCCGTGGCTGTTCACCCAGGCCGATCCCTATGCGACCCAGCCCTCGGCGAAGCTGCTGCCGCCCAGCCTGGCGCACTGGTTCGGCACCGACGAGCTGGGCCGCGACCTGTACACCCGGGTGCTGTACGGCGCGCGCCTGTCGGTGGAAGCCGCCTTGCTCGCGGTGGGCCTGGCGCTGGTCAGCGGCCTGGGCCTGGGCATCGTCTCGGGCTTCGTCGGCGGGCGCGTGGATGCCGTGATCATGCGCCTGGTGGATGTGCTGCTGGCCCTGCCCGGCCTGTTGCTGGCGCTGGCCATCGTCACCGCCATCGGCTTCGGCACGATCCCGGTGGCCATTGCGGTGGGCGTCGGCATCATTCCCGGCTTCGCCCGCACCACCCGCGCCGAGGTGCTGCGGATCAAGACCCTGCCCTACGTCGAGGCCGCGCGCCTGGGCGGCGCCAGCTGGGGTCGCACCCTGCTGCGCCATGTGCTGCCCAATGCCTGGGGCCCGGTGGCGGTGCTCGCCACCCTGGATGTCGGCGCGGCGATCCTCGCCACCGCCGGCCTCAGCTTCCTCGGTTTCGGCGCTGCGCCACCCGCCGCGGAATGGGGCACGCTGATCGCCAACGGCCGGCATTTCCTCATTACCGCGCCCTGGGTCTCGCTGCTGCCGGGGCTGTTCCTGGTGCTGGTGGTGTTCAGCCTCAACCATATCGCCCGGACCTTCGAGGAGGTGCAACGATGAGCCGCCTGATCGACGTACAGGACCTGCGGGTCAGCTACCACAGCGGCGGCCGCGTGACCGAGGCGGTGCGCGGTGTCAGTTTTCATCTCGAACCTGGCGAGACCCTGGCCATCGTCGGCGAATCCGGTTCGGGCAAGACCACGATCGCCAGCGCCCTGCTCGGCTTGCTGCCGCCGACGGCACGGATCGACGGTGGCCGCCTGGCGGTCGCCGGCCAGGACATCAGCCACGCCAGCGAACGCAGCAAGCAACGCTTGCGCGGGCGAGTAGTCGGGCTGGTGCCGCAGGACCCGATGGTCAGCCTCAACCCGACCCTGAGCATCGGCAAGCAGATCGGCGAAAGCCTGGTGCTGCGCCATGGCCGGCGCTACCCGGGGCTGGACGCCGATGTACTGGAATTGCTGGAACAGGTCGGCATCGACAATCCTGCCCTGCGCACGGCGCAGTATCCGCACGAGCTCTCCGGCGGCATGCGCCAGCGCGTGCTGATCGCCATCGCCCTGGCCGGCGAGCCGCAACTGATCATCGCCGACGAGCCCACCAGCGCCCTCGACGTGACGGTGCAGAAGCGCATCCTCGACCACCTGGAGCAACTGGTGAAGGCCCGGGGCATCGCCTTGGTGATCATCACCCACGACCTCGGCGTGGCCGCCGACCGCGCCGACCGGGTGCTGGTGATGCGCCAGGGCGAGGTGGTGGAAAGTGGCGTGGCGCGGGAGGTCCTGTCGGCGCCCGCACATACCTATACCCGCGACCTGCTGGCCGCTGCACCGGCCTTTGGCGCAACGCCGCCGCCCTTGCCGGTGGCGCTGGAGGGGAAGAAACCGCTGCTCCGCTTCGACGGTGTCGGCAAGGTCTTCAGCCTGCCCCAGGGACGCAGTTTCCAGGCCTTGCACGACCTCAGCCTGGAGGTCTACCCCGGCCAGACTCTGGCCATCGTCGGCGAATCCGGCTCGGGCAAGAGCACCAGCCTGCGCATCGCCCTTGGCCTGGAGCAGCCCAGCAGCGGGCAGGTACGTTTTGCCGGCCAGGATATCGGCAAGCTCAGCTGGAAGCAGTTCAGGCCGCTGCGCCAGCGCATGCAACTGGTGCAGCAGAACCCCTTCGCCGCCCTCGATCCGCGGTTCAGCATCTACCAGAGCGTGGTCGAGCCGCTGGTATCGTTCGGTTTGCTCAAGGGCCGCGCGCTGGAGCAGGCGGCGCGGCGGTTGATGGAACAGGTGCAGTTGCCGGCGAGTTACCTGGATCGCTTGCCGCGGGAGCTGTCCGGCGGACAGCGGCAGCGGGTGGCGATCGCCCGGGCCCTGGCCCTGCAGCCGGACCTGCTGTTGCTGGACGAGCCGGTGTCGGCGCTGGATGTGTCGGTGCAGGCACAGATCCTCGACCTGCTGCGGGAATTGCAGGCGGAGCTGGGGGTGGCGTATGTGCTGGTGTCCCATGACCTGGCGGTGGTCGCCAGCCTGGCGCACCAGGTGGTGGTGCTGAAGCAGGGACAGGTGGTGGAACAGGGAGAGGCGCGACAGGTGCTGGAGCAGCCGCAGGCGACTTATACCCGGGAGTTGCTGGAGGCAGTGCCGGGGAGACGCTTGAAGCAGCCGCAAGCTTCAAGCTTCAAGCCGCAAGAAAAAGCCGCGGCGCCTTCTCTTGCAGCTTATGGCTTATAGCTTGAAGCTGCCTTATTTGATGACCCCACAGGCAAACCGCGCCGCCCCGCCACCCAGCGGTGCCGGATGATCGGAATGGTTGTCGCCGCCGACGTGGATCATCAGCGCATGGCCCTTGAGGTCATCCAGCTTCTTGATCTTCGGCGCCAGCACCGGCTGCCCGGCCTTGCCGTCGGCGGTGACCAGCAGTGCCGGCAGGTCGCCCATATGGCCGCCGTCGTCCCACGGAAAGCTGTGCTTGCCGGTGTTCTGCGGATCCCAGTGGCCACCGGCACCACCGGCCGGAACCGGCTTGCCATCAGCCTCGGTGGGCGCGCAGCTCGGGTTGGCATGGACGTGGAAACCGTGCACGCCCGCAGCCAGGCCGCTCAGTTCGGGAGTGAACACCGCACCGTACTTGCTCTCGGTGATGGTGACGAAGCCGACGCTCTTGCCCTCGCCCTGGGCGGTGGCTTCCTTGAGTTCGACCTTGAGCGAATCGGCAGCCTGCACCGCGGCGCTGGCACACAGGGCAACTGACAGGGCAATCCACTTTTTCATGAGACACGTTCCTTATATCGCGGAGAAATCGGTTGTAGAGCTTAGACAAAAGCTGGCGGGGGTTCGAATGGAAATCATTTCGTCAGGCAACACCGTGGGCGAACAGTTCCGTAGGAGTTCACCCAGCCCTGCCGGGCTGCGCTGTCGCGCAGAGAACTAGACCGTAAGTGCGCCGCGGTCGGCGTGGGAGCGGATTCATCCGCGATTGGGCGCGAAGCGGCCATAAAACCTGCGTCCGCAGTGTGTCAGGAAAACTCGGGACTCAGGTTTTACGACGGCTTTGC
>JAIRVG010000036.1 GCA_031253995.1 Paucimonas sp.
GTACCAAAGCTCGTTATCAGCGTCAGCTGGCTACCGCTATCAAGCGCGCCCGCTTCCTGGCCCTGCTGCCCTACACCGACAGCCACGGCCGCTGAGACCGGGTCGTCGACAAGTAGCAAAGGATAAATTGCATGCGGGCCATGGCTGATTTCATCATGCGCGGTCGCGTGCAGGCCACTCTGGTAGTGGTTGGTTGTGCGGCATTGCCGCTGCTGTTCTGGTTGAGTGCCGCCGCCGGGAGCTTGGTGTTCCTGCGGCGCGGTTTCAAGGATGCCTCCGGGGTCCTCGCCTGGGCGTTGTTGCCGGCGTTGGCCTGGTGGTTCTTCGGCGAGCCGCGCACCTTGATGGTGTTGCTGGGTACGCTGGGTCTGGCTGCGCTGTTGCGCGCCGGACAGTCCTGGAACCGGGTGCTGTTGTCCAGCATCGCCCTGGGCCTGGTGTATGGCGCCGTTCTGGGTTCGGTGTTCCGCGAACCGATCGACACCCTCGCGCAAGAGATCGCCAAGATCCTTCCGCAGATGCTCGACGGGATCTACCAGAAGTTGACGGTAGAAGAGCGGGGCCGCCTCGAAGGGCTGATCGCACCGGTGCTCACCGGCCTGATCGCGGCCTTGTTGCAGGCCGTCAGTGTGCTGGCCCTGATGTTGGGTCGCTACTGGCAGGCAGCGTTGTATAACCCGGGAGGCTTCGGTCGCGAGTTTCGCGCCGTGAGACTGCCGTTCGTGGCGGCGTTGGTGCTGCTGGTGCTGATCCTGGTCGGGCCGAACTTCGGTACTGAACTGGCGATGCTGACACCGCTGTGCACCATCCCGCTGGTCTTCGCCGGACTGGCCGTGATGCATGGCCTGGTGGCGCAAGGGCGACTGGCGAAGTTCTGGCTGGTCGGGTTGTACGTGACGCTGCTGCTGTTCATGCAGCTGATTTATCCGTTGCTCGTGGTTCTGGCCATTGTCGACAGCCTGATTGATTTTCGCGGACGCGGGGCGTCCAAGGACGCCGATAACGGCTCCGCGAACGGTGAAGGTTAAAAGTTAAGAGGTTTATACCAAATGGAACTGATCCTGCTGGAAAAAGTCGCCAACCTGGGCAACCTGGGCGACAAAGTTAAAGTCAAGGCTGGTTACGGTCGTAACTTCCTGCTGCCATTCGGCAAGGCCACCGTCGCTAACGCCGCCAACCTGGCAGCGTTCGAAGAGCGTCGCGCCGAGCTGGAAAAAGCAGCTGCCGACAAGAAAGCTTCCGCCGAGAGCCGCGCTGCTCAACTGGCCGAGCTGGAAGTCACCATCACCGCTACCGCTGGTGATGAAGGCAAGCTGTTCGGTTCGATCGGCACCCACGACATCGCTGACGCCCTGACCGCCTCCGGCGTCGAAGTGGCCAAGGCTGAAGTTCGTCTGCCGAACGGCACCATCCGTCAGGTTGGCGAATACGACGTAGCCGTGCACCTGCACAGCGACGTTGAAGCCACCGTACGTGTGGTCGTCGTCGCAGCCTAAGCTGTAAGGACCTGCTGGCTCCCTCGGGACCAGCCGGTTAACATCGGGCACGATCCTGCACCGCAGGTCGTGCCCTTTGTCTTTTTCAACACCCCGATTTCCAGGTGGCCATGAACGAGATAACCGCCCCAGAGCAATATGATCTGCAAACCGCCGCGCTGAAGGTGCCGCCGCATTCCATCGAGGCCGAACAGGCCGTGCTCGGTGGCCTGATGCTGGACAACAACGCCTGGGAGCGGGTGCTCGATCAAGTCTCCGACGGCGACTTCTACCGCCATGACCATCGCCTGATCTTCCGCGCCATCCACAAGCTGGTGGACCAGAACGTCCCGTTCGACGTGGTGACCCTGCACGAGCAGCTGGACAAGGAAGGCCTGAGCACCCAGGTCGGTGGCCTCGGCTACCTCGGCGAGCTGGCCAAGAACACCCCGTCGGTGGCCAACATCAAGGCCTATGCGCAGATCATTCGCGAGCGCTCGACCCTGCGCCAGCTGATCAGCATCAGCAACGACATCGCCGACAGCGCCTTCAACCCCCAGGGCCGCAACGCCGAGGAAATCCTCGACGAGGCCGAGCGGCAGATCTTCCAGATCGCCGAGGCGCGGCCCAAGACCGGCGGCCCGGTGGGGGTCAACGAGCTGCTGACCAAGGCCATCGACCGCATCGACACGCTGTTCAACTCCGACAGCGAGATCACCGGCCTGTCCACCGGCTACACCGACCTCGACGAGAAGACCAGCGGCCTGCAGCCGGCCGACCTGATCATCGTCGCCGGCCGTCCGTCCATGGGTAAGACCACCTTCGCCATGAACCTGGTGGAAAACGCCGTGCTGCGCAGCGACAAGGCGGTGCTGGTGTACTCCCTGGAGATGCCAGGCGAATCGCTGATCATGCGTATGCTTTCGTCCCTCGGCCGCATCGACCAGACCAAGGTGCGTTCCGGCCAGCTGGACGACGACGACTGGCCGCGGCTGACCTCGGCGGTCAACCTGCTCAACGACCGCAAGCTGTTCATCGACGATACCGCCGGCATCAGCCCGTCGGAAATGCGTGCGCGCACCCGCCGCCTGGTGCGTGAGCACGGCGACATCGCCATGATCATGATCGACTACCTGCAGCTGATGCAGATCCCCGGCTCCAGCGGCGACAACCGGACCAACGAGATTTCCGAGATCTCCCGTTCCCTCAAGGCCCTGGCCAAGGAATTCAACTGCCCGGTCATCGCCCTGTCGCAGCTCAACCGCTCCCTCGAACAGCGGCCCAACAAGCGCCCGGTGAACTCCGACTTGCGGGAATCCGGAGCGATCGAGCAGGACGCCGACGTGATCATGTTCGTCTACCGTGACGAGGTGTATCACCCGGAGACCGAGCACAAGGGCATCGCCGAGATCATCATCGGCAAGCAGCGGAACGGCCCGATCGGCTTTATCCGCCTGGCGTTCATCGGCAAGTACACCCGCTTCGAGAACCTCGCCCCGGGCAGCTACAACTTCGACGACGACGAGTAAGAACGTCGCTTCACCAATTCCGACCTTCAGCGTCGGAATTGGTCAATTTTTGTGCTATTCTCCGCGCCCGTGATTTTCCCGCCTCCCAAAAAAACCGGTCACTGACATGCAAGCAGCCAAACCACTCTTCGACTATCCCAAGTACTGGGCCGAATGCTTCGGGCCAGCGCCGTTCCTGCCGATGAGCAGGGAGGAGATGGATCAGCTCGGCTGGGATTCCTGCGACATCATCATCGTGACCGGTGACGCCTACGTCGACCATCCGTCGTTCGGCATGGCCATCATCGGCCGCCTGCTGGAAGCCCAGGGCTTCCGCGTCGGGATCATCGCCCAGCCGAACTGGCAGTCGAAGGACGACTTCATGAAGCTTGGCGAGCCGAACCTGTTCTTCGGCGTGGCGGCGGGCAACATGGACTCGATGATCAACCGCTACACCGCGGACAAGAAGATCCGTTCCGACGACGCCTACACCCCCGGCGGCCTGGCCGGCAAACGCCCGGACCGCGCCAGCCTGGTCTACAGCCAGCGCTGCAAGGAAGCCTACAAGCATGTACCGATCGTGCTCGGCGGCATCGAGGCGTCGCTGCGCCGCATCGCGCATTACGACTACTGGCAGGACAAGGTCCGCCACTCGATCCTGATCGACGCCTGCGCCGACATCCTCCTGTACGGCAACGCCGAGCGCGCCGTGGTCGACATCGCCCAGCGCCTGGCCGCCGGCGAGCGCATCGAGGACATCAGCGACATCCGCGGCACCGCGTTCATCCGCCGCGACACCCCGCAGGGCTGGTACGAGATCGACTCGACCCGCATCGACCGTCCGGGCAAGGTCGACAAGATCATCAACCCCTACGTCAACACCCAGGACACCCAGGCCTGCGCCATCGAGCAGCAGAAGGGCGAGGTCGAGGACCCGAACGAAGCCAAGGTGGTGCAGATCCTCGAAAGCCCGCGCATGACCCGGGAAAAGACCGTGATCCGCCTGCCGTCCTTCGAGAAGGTACGCAACGACGCGGTGCTCTACGCCCACGCCAACCGCGTGCTGCACCTGGAAACAAACCCCGGTAACGCGCGGGCCATGGTGCAGAAGCACGGTGAAGTGGACGTCTGGTTCAACCCGCCGCCCATTCCGATGACCACCGAGGAAATGGACTACGTGTTCGGCATGCCCTACGCGCGGATCCCGCATCCGGCCTACGGCAAGGAGCGTATTCCTGCGTATGAAATGATCCGTTTCTCGGTGAACATCATGCGTGGCTGCTTCGGTGGCTGCACCTTCTGCTCGATCACCGAGCACGAAGGGCGGATCATCCAGAACCGCTCCCACGAGTCGATCATTCGCGAGATCGAGGAGATCCGCGACAAGGTCCCGGGCTTCACCGGCGTCATTTCCGACCTCGGCGGGCCGACCGCGAACATGTATCGCATCGCCTGCAAGAGCACCGAGATCGAGACCCACTGCCGCAAGCCGTCCTGCGTGTTCCCGGGCATCTGCCCGAACCTGAACACCGACCACTCGGCGCTGATCAAGCTGTACCGCAGCGCCCGTGCCTTGCCGGGGGTGAAGAAGATCCTCATCGCCTCGGGCCTGCGCTACGACCTCGCCGTGGAGTCGCCGGAGTACGTGCGCGAGCTGGTCACCCACCACGTCGGTGGCTACCTGAAGATCGCCCCGGAGCACACCGAGGAAGGTCCGCTGAACCAGATGATGAAGCCTGGCATCGGCACCTACGACCGCTTCAAGCGCATGTTCGAGAAGTTCTCGAAGGAGGCGGGCAAGGAGCAGTACCTGATCCCGTACTTCATCGCCGCGCACCCGGGCACCACCGACGAAGACATGATGAACCTGGCCCTGTGGCTCAAGGGCAACGGCTTCCGTGCTGACCAGGTGCAGGCGTTCTACCCGTCGCCGATGGCTTCGGCCACGGCCATGTACCACTCGGGCAAGAACCCGCTGCGCAAGGTCACCTACAAGAGCGAAGGGGTGACCATCGTCAAGAGCGAGGAGCAGCGTCGCCTGCACAAGGCGTTCCTGCGCTACCACGATCCGAAGGGCTGGCCGATGCTGCGCGAGGCCCTGCAGCGCATGGGCCGTGCCGACCTGATCGGTCCGGGCAAGAACCAGCTGATCCCGCTGCACCAGCCGGACACCGACAGCTACCAGAGTGCGCGGCGCAAGAACTCCACCCCGGCGGGCAGCCACAAGGTGGCCAAGGAACAGAAGATCCTCACCCAGCACACCGGTCTGCCGCCGCGTGCCAGCGATGGCGCCAAGCCGTGGGACAAGCGCGAGCAGGCCAAGGCCGCCGCCTTTGCCCGCAACCAGGAAGCGGCCAAGGCGCGCAAGGATGCGGCCAAGGGTGGCAAGGGCGGCAAGGGCAAGACCAAACGCCAGCCGGTCCTGCCGCGCTAAGCCCCATGACGGGGCTTGCGCCCCGTCATGACGCCCCTCCTTGCACCTCTCCGGTGCAAGGTGCCGAGGGCCTCATCGCTGGCAAGCCAGCTCCCACAAGGATCGCGTCGGGCCAATATTTTGTGGCTGGCATGGGACCCTGTGGGAGCTGGCTTGCCAGCGATGAGGCCAGACCAGACACCGGAAAAGCCACTGGCATAACTCTTGCCGCATCCCGCCCACAACTCCCCCGTGAGCGCCCCGATGCCCGACCTGCTGGATGCCCTGACCCCAAGCCCCGCGACCTGGCATGAAATGCTGGCCGTCGATGGCAGCGTGCGTCCGCACTGGCAGGCGCTGCTCGCCCATCTGCAACGCAGCGGCCCGCAGCAGCTGACCCAGCGCCAGGCCCTGCTCAACCGCCAACTGCGGGAAAACGGCGTCACCTACAACATCTACGCCGACCCCGATGGCGCCGACCGCCCCTGGGAACTGGACCTGCTGCCCCAGGTAATCCCCGCCGCCGAGTGGCACGACCTGGCCCGCGGCATCGCCCAGCGCGCCGGGCTGCTGAACGCCGTGCTGGCAGACATCTACGGCCCGCAGCAACTGATCGGCGAAGGCCTGCTGCCCGCCGAACTGGTCTTCGGCCACGACAACTTCCTCTGGCCCTGCCAGGGCATCGAAGTCCCCGACCGCACCTGGCTGCATATCTACGCCGCCGACCTGGCGCGCGGTCCCGATGGCCGCTGGTGGGTCACCGCCGACCGTACCCAGGCCCCCTCCGGCGCCGGCTATGCCCTGGAGAACCGCACCGTCGTGTCCCGGGCCTTCCCCGAGCTGTACCGCGACCTTCATGTGCAGCACCTGGCGGGCTTCTTCCGCACCCTGCAACAGAGCCTCGCCCAACTGGCCCCGAGCGGACGGGAAACGCCGCTGGTGGTGCTGCTGACCCCCGGACGTTTCAACGAAAGCTGGTTCGAACACCTGTTCCTCGCCCGCCAGCTCGGCTACCCGCTGGTGGAAGGCAGCGACCTGACCGTGCGCGACGGCACCGTCTACCTCAAGACCCTCGGCGGACTGCGCCGGGTGCATGCCATCCTGCGCCGGCTCGACGACGATTTCTGCGACCCCCTCGAACTGCGCACCGATTCAGCCCTGGGCGTCCCCGGCCTGCTGGACGCGGTGCGCCAGGGCCGGGTGCTGGTGGCCAATGCGCTGGGCAGCGGGGTCCTGGAGTCGCCCGGACTGCCGGGCTTCCTGCCGGCGATCAGCCAGCGACTGCTGGGCGAGGAACTGATCCTGCCGTCCATTGCCAGCTGGTGGTGCGGCGAGCCGGCAGCCCTGGCCCAGGCGCTGGAGAAAATGCCGGAGCTGCTGTTCAAGCCGGCGTTTCCCTCGCAGAGCTTCCAGCCCCTGCTGGGCCGGGACCTGGACGCAGACCAGCGCCAAGCCCTGGCCGAACGCCTGCGGGCGCGGCCCTACGCCTATGTTGCCCAGGAACTGGCGCAGCTGTCCCAGGCGCCGGTGTGGCAGGACAACGGCCTGGAGGACCGCCCCGTGGGCATGCGCGTCTACGCCGTGGCCGGCCCCGAGGGCTGGCGGGTGCTGCCGGGTGGCCTGACCCGGGTCGCCGCCCAGGCCGATGCCGAAGTGGTCTCGATGCAGCGCGGCGGCGCCAGCAAGGACACCTGGGTTCTCGGTGAATCCCCCGCCCGCGGCGAACAGTGGCAGGTCAGCCGCAGCCTCGGCGTGGCCGACCTGGTCCGTGCCGATCCCTACCTGCCCTCGCGGGTGGTGGAAAACCTGTTCTGGTTCGGCCGCTATTGCGAGCGCTGCGATGCCAGCGCGCGGCTGCTGCGGATCCTGCTCGGCCGTTACCTCGACGGCGACTCGCCACAGGCACTGGCGGCGGCGGTGCAACTGGCCGAAGGCCTGGAGCTGCTGCCACGTGAAGGCACCCTGGACACACGACTACGCACGGCGCTGCTGGACCCGGACTGGGGTTTCAGCCTGCGGGCCAACCTGCAGCGCCTGCAATGGTCGGCGGGGCAGGTGCGAGGCAAGCTGTCGCGGGAGAACTGGCAGGCCCTGAGCGCACTGCAACGGGACGCGCAGCGCCTCGACGACCGCGCAGCCGACTTCACCGAACTGCTGGACTTCCTCAACCGGTTGATCCTGTCGATGGCCGCCCTGTCCGGCTTTGCCCTGGACGACATGACCCGCGACGAGGGCTGGCGATTCCTTCTCACCGGGCGCCGGATCGAGCGCCTGCAGGCCTTGGGCAGCAGCCTTGCCGGCTTTCTGCGTGGCCCGGCGGCGACCGACCAGTCCTGCCTGGAATGGCTGCTGGAGTTGGGCAACAGCAGCATCACCTATCGCTCCCGTTACCTGGCGGTGGCACAACTGGTCCCGGCGCTGGACCTGCTCCTGCTGGATGAACAGAACCCCCACGGCGTGCTGTTCCAGCTGCGCTCGCTGTTGCGTTCGCTGGAACGCCTGCACAGCCCGGCGCAAACCGGCCTGGTCGACCTGGCCGAGCGCCTGACGCGTTTCGACCTGCGCAGCCTGGAGGATTCGCTGTTCGGAGCGGCCAGCCTGGACGCCGTGCTGGAAGGGCTGGCGACTCTGCTGGAGCAGATCGCCGAGGGCGCCGAAGCGGCGGCCGAGCGCCTGGCGCTGCAGCATTTCGCCCATGTCGATATGAGCCAGCAGACGGTGTCCGCCTGATGAGTGCGCGCTACCAGATTCTCCACGATACCCATTACCGCTACGCCAGCCCTGTGTCGCTGGCCCAGCAACTGGTACACCTGTGGCCACGGGATTGCCCCTGGCAGCGTTGCGAGGAGCGGGTGCTGGAAGTGAGCCCGCTGCCGACCCGGCGCCGCGACGAGCAGGATGTGTTTGGCAATCCCCTGACGCGCCTGGGCCTGGAATACAAGCATGACGAGCTCAAGGTCAGCACCCGGGTGCGCATCGAGGTGCTGCCCCGGGCATTGCCGGCGCTGTGTGCCTCTCCTGCCTGGGAGCAGGCGCGGGATGCCCTGGCGTACTCGCGGCAGGCGCTTTCCCCGGCGTTGCTCGATGCCAGCCGGTACCGTTTCGAATCACCTTTCGTGCGCCTGAAACAGCGCTTCGTGGCGTTCTCCGAACCCTGCTTCGCGGCGGGTGTGCCACTGCTGGAAGCCGTTCGGGCGCTGATGGAGAAGATCTTCCGCGAGTTCACCTTCGATGCCGGCGCGACCCAGGTCGCCACGCCGCTGCTGGAGGTGCTGGAGCGACGCCGCGGGGTCTGCCAGGACTTCGCCCACCTGATGCTCGCCTGCCTGCGCTCGCGGGGCCTGGCCGCGCGCTATGTCAGCGGCTACCTGCTGACCCGCCCGCCGCCCGGGCAGGCGCGGCTGATCGGTGCCGACGCCTCCCACGCCTGGATATCGGTGTTCTGCCCGCGTCATGGCTGGGTGGACTTCGACCCCACCAACAACCTGCTGCCGGCGCTGGAGCACATCACCCTGGGGTGGGGGCGTGACTTCGCCGATGTCTCGCCGCTGCGCGGGGTGATCCTCGGCGGTGGCCATCACGACCCGGAAGTGCGGGTGACGGTGTTGCCGCTGGATCAGCTCGGCGGCTGATCCTTCCACTTCGGCGGAGCCAGGGGTTGCCAGGCGTCCAGGGCGTCGAGCAGGGCGTCCGGCGCGGCGTCCACCTGCAGCATGGCGCGGTGGTGGGGGCGCACGAAGCCTTCGTCGACCACATGGTCGAGGAAACCGGTGAGCTTCTCGTAGAAACCGTTGATCTCCAGCAGGCCCAGCGGCTTGCCGTGGTAGCCGAGCTGGCCCCAGGTCCACACTTCGAACAGTTCTTCCAGGGTGCCAAGGCCGCCGGGCAGCGCGATGAAGGCGTCGGCCAGCTCGGCCATGCGTGCCTTGCGCGCGTGCATGCCGTCGACCACTTCCAGGCGGGTCAGGCCGGGGTGGGCGATTTCGGCGCGTTGCAGGCTCACCGGGATGATCCCGATCACTTCACCGCCCGCGGCCATCGCGGCGTCGGCGACGATGCCCATCAGGCCCACGGCGCCACCGCCATAGACCAGGGTCAGGCCGCGGCGGGCGATGGCCTGGCCGAGGGCGATGGCGGCTTCACGGTAGACCGGGCTGACGCCGGTGCTGGCACCACAGAACACACAAACGGAACGAAGGGACATGACTTTCTCCGGGTCGAAAACGGCCACAGAGTACGGCGGTGGGGCAGGTCTTCCAAGTGCTGGATCATTCCGGGCGGGAGAACTCGCAGGCCGTGCCGGTGGCGCCACAGGCATAGGCGGCCAGAAGGCTTTGCATGAAAGTACTGATGAACATGTCGACTACTCCTAAATGAGAGGTTGTCTCATTGTTCAGGTTTTGGGCATGATGGGCGCGTTGATTGTCTTGATGGACACCATAGAAGAATTTCACTGCCCGTTCAGGGTCTTATCCCTTGACCCATGTCAGCAGCGCGAGGCGCGGAATGGGGCAGTCTGATCTCAATAAAAAACCTGCCATGGAGATTCACACATGTTTGCCAAACTCGTTGCCGTGTCCCTGCTGACCGTTGCCAGTGCCCAGGCAATGGCCGCTGATTGCAAGGTCACCGTCGACTCCACCGACCAGATGTCCTACACCACCAAGGAAATCGTCATCGACAAGAGCTGCAAGCAGTTCACCGTCGAACTGACCCACGGCGGCACCCTGCCGAAGAACGTCATGGGCCATAACCTGGTGATCAGCAAGACCGCCGACATGCAGCCGATCGCTGCCGACGGTATTTCCGCCGGCATCGACAAGAGCTATCTGAAAGACGGCGACACCCGCGTCATCGCCCACACCAAGGTGATCGGTGCTGGCGAGAGCGACTCGGTGACCTTCGATGTTTCGAAACTGGCCGCAGGTGAGTCCTACGGCTTCTTCTGCTCCTTCCCTGGCCATATCGCCATGATGAAGGGCGCTGTCGTCCTGAAGTAATTCCTTCAGGTCCCTATCGCTGGCAAGCCAGCTCCCACAAGGTCCGCGTGCACCGCCAAACCTGTGGGAGCTGGCTTGCCAGCGATGCTTTTCTCAAGGCGCGAACGGCATTTCCCGCTTGTGCTGCGTCTTCTCATACGTCCGCTTGATGATCCCGAACGCTTCCTCGCTCACCGGCTCGCCGTGCAGGAAGGCGTCGATCTGCGCGTAGGTCACGCCGTGGGACGCTTCGTCCGGCTTGCCCGGCGCGAGATCTTCCAGGTCGGCGGTCGGCACTTTTTCCACCAGTGATTCCGGGGCGCCGAAGCTGCGTGCGATGGCCCGTACCTGGTTTTTCACCAGCCCGCTCAGCGGCGCCAGGTCGCAGGAGCCGTCACCGAACTTGGTGAAGAAGCCCATCACCGCCTCGGCGGCATGGTCGGTACCGATGACCAGGCCCGCACGGGCGCCGGCGATGGTGTACTGGGCCACCATGCGCATCCGCGCCTTGGTGTTGCCGACGACGAAATCCACCAGGGCCGGCTTGCCGCCTTCCAGGGCCGTGACCTCCGCCGCCAGGGCGCGCACCGCCGGGGCGATGTTCACCGTGTGCAGCTCGTCCGGCTGGATAAAGTCGATGCAGGCCTGGGCGTCGTGCTCGTCGTGCTGCACGTGATAGGGCAGGCGCACGGCGATGAAGCGGTAGGCCTGGTCGCCGGTCTGCTCGCGCAGTTCGTTGACGGCGCGCTGGGCCATCAGCGCGGCGGTCAGCGAATCGACGCCGCCGCTGATGCCCAGCACCAGGACCTTGAGCCCGGCATTCTTCAGGCATTGCTGGATAAAGGCGACGCGCCGGGTGACTTCGGTGTCGAGCGCGGCGCGGTCGGCGAACGGCGGCTGGACCTTGAGCTGCTGCGCGATCTCTCGCTGGACGGCTTGCATGGGTTACTCCTCGCTGGGAACTTGGAAAACGTGACGCAGGTAAGAGACGAAATTCGGGTCGCGGCACTGGGTCTTGGCGGCCTCGTCGGAGATCTTCGCCACCGGCTGGCCGTTGCAGTCGGTCATTTTAAGCACGATGCTCATCGGCGCCACGCCGGGGATGTCGCAGGTCAGGTTGGTGCCGATGCCGAAGCTGACATTGATGCGCCCACGCAGCGCGCGGAAGATGTGCAGCGCGCGGGGCAGGTCCAGGCCATCGGAAAACACCAGGGTCTTGGTCATCGGGTCGATCCCGAGCTTGCGGTAGTGGGCGATGGCTTTCTCCGCCCACTGCACCGGATCGCCGGAGTCGTGGCGCAGGCCGTCGAACAGCTTGGCGAAGTACAGGTCGAAATCGCGCAGGAAGGCATCCATGGTGATGCAGTCGGTCAGGGCGATGCCGAGCAGGCCGCGGTACTCGCGGACCCAGCAGTCGAGGGCGGCGATCTGGCTGTCGATCAGGCGCGGGCCGAGCTGCTGGTGGGCCATGATCCATTCATGGGCCATGGTGCCCAGCGGCTTGATATCCAGTTTCCATGCCAGGTGCACGTTGCTGGTACCGACGAAGCGGGCCGGGAACTGCTCCTTGAGCACCTTCACCACTTCTTCCTGGACGCCGTAGGAAAAGCGCCGGCGCGTGCCGAAGTCGGCCAGTTGCAGTTCGGCCAGCTCGTCGTCGCCGGCATTGGCGCGCAGCCAGTCGAACTTGCGCAGCAGCTGTTCACGGGCCTGGACCCGCTGCACCTGTGGATGGAGATTGCGGTTGCGCACCTCGCTGATGATCGCCAGCAGCGGCACTTCGAAGAGGATCACGTGCAGCCACGGACCCCGTATGCGCAGGTAGAACTGGTCGTTCTCGATGCCCATCTGCAGGTAGCGCAGGTTGAAGCGGAACAGGCCGAGAAAGCGCAGGAAATCCGGCTTCATGAAGCTGATCTGTTCGAGGAAGCCCAGTTGCGCATCGCTGATGCTCAATTCGGCAAGGCGCTCGATCTGTGCGCGGATCTGCCCCACATACGGGCGCAGGTCCTCGCCGTTGCGGCAGCGGAACTCCCACTCGACGTCGACGTTGGGGTAGTTGTGCAGCACCGCCTGCATCATCGTCAGTTTGTAGAAGTCGGTGTCCAGCAGGCTCTGCACGATGCGGTCGGCGAAAGCGCTTTCGCTCATATAAGGCTCCAGTTCCGGCGAGTGCCATCAAGGCGACTCATATTGCCAGTGTATCGCGTTGCGGTCGCCCGACTGCACGGGTCGTTAGGTAGCAGACTACCTATAGCGGCGAAATTTCCTGCACGGTCTAGCCTCTTGTGGTGCTTGCTGTAGCAGTCGCGCACCACGGATGTGCAGTTCCGTTACGCAGGCTGTTACAGGGCGGTTGCACGTAAACACGCACCAAGGTTGCAATGATGGCATCTGCTGGTTGCGCTTTACCTATTCGTCAGGTGGCGCTTTGCGTCTGGCGAGCGGTTGCACGACCCGTAAAGTCACAGCGCGGCGGCCTGCCGGAAATCCTGGTGGCGAGTTTTTCCCGAATGAAAAACCAATGGCACGGCCCTTGCTCGGAGCAAATGGCTGAAACAAGTTGCTGAAGTCGTAGTGCCAATCCAAAAAAACATCAGGAGCACCACCACATGTCGCAGACGTTTTACAAGAAAGGCTTTCTTGCCCTCGCCGTGGCCACGGCGCTGGGCGTTTCTTCGTATGTCCAGGCCGATCTGAAGATCGGCGTCGCGGGCCCGATGACCGGTGCCAACGCAGCGTTCGGCGAGCAATACATGAAGGGTGCCCAGGCTGCGGCCGATGCCATCAACGCCAAGGGCGGCGTGAACGGCGAGAAGATCGTCCTGGTCAAGGGCGACGACGCCTGCGAGCCGAAACAGGCCGTGGCCGTGGCCAACCGCCTGGTGGACCAGGACAAGGTCGCCGGCGTGGTCGGTCACTTCTGCTCGTCCTCGACCATCCCGGCCTCCGAGGTGTACGACGAGGCGGGCGTGATCGCCATCACCCCCGGCTCGACCAACCCGCAGGTCACCGAGCGCGGCCTGGGCGCCATGTTCCGCATGTGCGGCCGTGACGACCAGCAGGGCATCGTCGCCGGCGACTACATCGTCGACGTGCTCAAGGGCAAGAAGGTCGTGGTCCTGCACGACAAGGACACCTACGGCCAGGGCCTCGCCGACGCGACCAAGGCGCAGCTGGAGAAACGCGGCGTGAAGCCGGTGCTGTACGAAGGCCTGACCCGTGGCGAGAAAGACTTCAGCGCCGTGGTCACCAAGATCCGCGCCGCCGGTGCCGACGTCGTCTACTTCGGCGGCCTGCACCCCGAAGCCGGTCCGCTGGTACGCCAGCTGCGCGAGCAGGGCCTGAAGGACGTCAAGTTCATGTCCGACGACGGCATCGTCACCGACGAACTGGTGGCCACCGCGGGCGGTCCGCAATACGTCGACGGCGTCTACATGACCTTCGGCGCCGACCCGCGCCTGCTGCCGGACAGCAAGGAAGTGGTGGAAGCGTTCCGCAAGGGCGGCACCGAGCCGGAAGGCTACACCCTCTACGCCTACGCCTCGATCCAGACCCTGGCCGCCGGCTTCGAAGGCGCCAAGTCCAACAAGGGCGAGGACGCCGCCAAGTGGCTCAAGGCCAACCCGGTGAAGACCGTGATGGGCGAGAAGAAGTGGGACGGCAAGGGTGACCTGACCGTCTCCGACTACGTGGTCTACCAGTGGGACGCCAACGGCAAGTACCACCAGCTGGAAAAACAAAAATAACAACAATGGCATCCGGCCCGGGCAGCCAACGCCCGGGCCGCTGTCCTGCGCCGTACTGTCCTTTCTTGTAGATCTGCACAACCCTGCGCTGCGAGAGCCGCTTTGTCCGGGCCCGCCGTAGTCGGCGCTTGTGCAATCTCGAATACGTGAGATTGCGTTATGGATGGAATTTTCCTGCAGCAACTGATCAATGGACTGACCCTCGGGTCCGTCTATGGTCTGATCGCCATCGGCTACACAATGGTCTATGGCATCATCGGCATGATCAACTTCGCGCACGGCGAGGTGTATATGATCTCCGCTTACCTGGCGGCGATCAGCCTGGCATTGCTGGCCTATTTCGGTATCGAGTCCTTTCCGCTGCTGATGCTGGGAACCCTGTTGTTCACCATCGTCGTCACCGGGGTCTACGGCTTCACCATCGAACGCATCGCCTACAAGCCCCTGCGCAACTCCACCCGCCTGGCGCCGCTGATCAGCGCCATCGGCATTTCCCTGATCCTGCAGAACTACGCGCAGATCAGCCAGGGCGCCCGCCAGCAAGGGGTGCCGACCCTGCTCGAAGGCGCCATGCGTTTCGACGTCGGCACCGGCTTCGTGCAACTGACCTACACCAAGATCTTCATCCTGATCGCCGCGTTCGCCGGCATGGCCCTGCTCACCTACGTGATCAAGTACACCAAGCTCGGCCGCATGTGCCGCGCCACCCAGCAGGACCGCAAGATGGCCTCGATCCTGGGGATCAACACCGACCGGGTGATCTCCTACGTGTTCGTCATCGGTGCGGTGATGGCCGCCCTGGCCGGCGTGCTGATCACCATGAACTACGGCACCTTCGACTTCTATGCCGGCTTCATCATCGGCATCAAGGCCTTCACCGCCGCGGTACTCGGCGGCATCGGCTCGCTGCCTGGCGCCATGCTCGGCGGGATCGTCCTGGGTATCTCCGAATCGCTGTTCGCCGGCCTGGTCAACTCCGACTACAAGGACGTGTTCAGCTTCTCGCTGCTGGTGCTGATCCTCATCTTCCGTCCCCAGGGCCTGCTGGGTCGCCCGCTCGTGGCTAAGGTGTGAACATGTCCGTTGCCAAGACTGCTTCTTCCGGTTTCGATATCAAACGCACCTTGCTGGAAACCATAGTCGCCGGCCTGCTCGCCCTGATCGTGTTCGGTCCGGTGGTGGGCGTGGTCCTCGACGGCTACAGCTTCAACGCCGAGCCGACCCGCGTGGCCTGGCTGGTGGGCGGGGTGATGCTGGGGCGCCTGCTCATCAGCCTGTACCTGCAGACCGCCGGCGGCCAGCGCATGCTCCACGGCTTCGAACGCGGCGGCTCGGGCGTGCACGTGCTGGCGCCGGACTACAAGTCGCGCCTGCGCTACATCATCCCGGCGCTGATCGTCATCGCGATCATCTTCCCGGTGTTCGCCAACAAGTACCTGCTGACCGTAGTCATCCTCGGCCTGATCTACGTGCTGCTGGGCCTGGGCCTGAACATCGTGGTCGGCCTGGCCGGCCTGCTCGACCTCGGCTACGTGGCCTTCTACGCCATCGGTGCCTACGGCCTGGCGCTGGGCTACCAGTACCTCGGCCTGGGCTTCTGGAGCGTGCTGCCGCTGGCGGCCATCGCCGCGGCATTGGCGGGCTGCATATTGGGCTTCCCGGTGTTGCGCATGCACGGCGACTACCTGGCGATCGTGACCCTGGGCTTCGGCGAGATCATTCGCCTGGTGCTGAACAACTGGCTGTCCTTCACCGGCGGCCCGAACGGCATGCCGGTACCGTCGCCGACCATCTTCGGCCTGGAGTTCGGCCGTCGGGCCAAGGACGGCGGGGTGCCGATCCACGAGTTCTTCGGCTTCGAATACAACGCCAACCTCAAGTTCATCTTCATCTACGCGGTGCTGTTCCTCGTCGTGCTGGCGGTGCTGTACATCAAGCACCGGCTGACCCGCATGCCGGTAGGCCGGGCCTGGGAAGCCCTGCGCGAGGACGAGATCGCCTGTCGCTCCATGGGCCTCAACCACGTGCTGGTGAAGCTCTCGGCGTTCACCCTGGGTGCGTCCACTGCCGGCCTGGCCGGGGTGTTCTTCGCCAGCTACCAGGGCTTCGTCAACCCGTCGTCGTTCACCTTCTTCGAGTCGGCGCTGATCCTCGCCATCGTGGTGCTCGGCGGCATGGGCTCGACGGTGGGCGTGGTGATCGCCGCGTTCGTGCTGACCGTGGCCCCGGAACTGCTGCGCAGCTTCTCCGAATACCGCGTGCTGCTGTTCGGCGTGCTGATGGTGCTGATGATGATCTGGCGACCGCGCGGGCTGATCCGCATCAGCCGCGCCGGTGTGGTCCCGCGTAAAGGAGTGGCGCCATGAGCGACGACGTGATTCTGTCTGTGGATAACCTGATGATGCAGTTCGGCGGGATCAAGGCGCTGAGCGACGTCAGCCTCAAGGTCAAGCGCAACGACATCTTCGCCCTGATCGGCCCCAACGGCGCGGGCAAGACCACCGTGTTCAACTGCCTGACCGGTTTCTACAAGGCCAGCGGCGGCAAGATCGAGCTCAACGTGCGCGGCTCCCACACCAACGTGATCCAGCTGCTGGGCGAGCGTTTCCAGTTTGGCGACTTCGTTTCGCCGAGCCGCTTCCTCACCCGGCTGCGCTACAAGATGTTCGGCGGTACCCACCTGGTCAACCGGGCCGGGCTGGCGCGGACCTTCCAGAACATCCGCTTGTTCCGGGAGATGTCGGTGGTGGAGAACCTGCTGGTGGCCCAGCACATGTGGGTCAACCGCAACCTGCTGGCCGGGGTGCTCAATACCAAGGCCTACCGCAAGGCCGAGAGCGACGCCCTCGACCACGCCTTCTACTGGCTGGAAGTGGTGGACCTGGTGGACTGCGCCAACCGCCTGGCCGGCGAGCTGTCCTACGGGCAGCAACGCCGCCTGGAAATCGCCCGGGCCATGTGCACGCGGCCGAAGATCATCTGCCTGGACGAGCCGGCCGCCGGCCTCAACCCGCAGGAAACCGAGGCCCTGAGCCGGATGATCCGCGTGCTGCGTGACGAGCACGACATCACCGTGGTGCTGATCGAACACGACATGGGCATGGTCATGAGCATTTCCGACCATATCGTCGTGCTCGACCACGGCAACGTCATCGCCGAAGGCAAGCCGCAGGACATCCGCAACAACCCCACCGTGATCGCCGCCTACCTGGGTGCTGACGAAGAGGAGCTGGTATGAGCGCACCCATTCTCGAACTGCAGGACCTGGACGTGTTCTACGGGCCGATCCAGGCCCTGAAGAAAGTCTCCATGCACATCAACGAAGGCGAGACGGTGAGCCTGATCGGCTCCAACGGCGCCGGCAAGTCCACGCTGCTGATGTCGATCTTCGGCCAGCCGCGGGCGGCGGGTGGCAAGATCGTCTATCGCGGTATCGACATCACCCATAAGTCCTCGCACTACATTGCGTCCAACGGCATCGCCCAGTCGCCGGAAGGGCGGCGGGTGTTCCCCGACATGACCGTCGAGGAAAACCTGATGATGGGTACCATCCCCATCGGCGACAAGCATGCCGACGAGGACATGCAGCGCATGTACGAGCTGTTCCCGCGGCTCAAGGAGCGGCGCAACCAGCGGGCCATGACCATGTCCGGCGGCGAGCAGCAGATGCTCGCCATTGCCCGGGCGCTGATGAGCCGGCCCAGGCTGCTGTTGCTCGACGAACCGTCGCTGGGGCTGGCGCCGATCGTGGTCAAGCAGATCTTCTCCACCCTGCGCGAGCTGGCGCAGAGCGGCATGACCATCTTCCTCGTCGAGCAGAACGCCAACCATGCGCTGAAGCTATCGGACCGGGCGTATGTGATGGTCAACGGGCAGATCCGCCTGAGCGGGACGGGGCAGGAGCTGCTGGTGAACGAGGAGGTGCGTAACGCCTATCTTGGCGGGCACTGATCGAAGCGGGAGCGGGTCGCATCCCACACGTAAACCATTGCCTTAGCGGGGACGGCGTGGGAGCGGATTCATCCGCGATTGGGCGCGAAGCGGCCACAAAACCTGAGTCCGCGATGTGTCAGGAGAACTCGGGATTTAGGTTTTACGACGGCTGCGCCGCCGATCGCGGATGAATCCGCTCCCACGCCGACCGCGTCGCACTTGCGGTCTAGTTCTCTGCGCGACGGGCTGGGTGAACTCCCCCAGACTGCGCGTTGCCCATACGGATCTCAGGAACTCAAGCCAAACCCGGACAGTCGTACCCCGTGTACCGTTTCGACGCTGCACAAGGAACCCATGCGATGTCCCTCCGTACCCTGTTCACCCCGGCATTCCTCGCCTGCGCCCTGCTGTTCGGCAGTTCAGCGCAGGCCGAGGAAGCGGCCAAGGTCCAGATCGACTCTTCCGCCTCGTCTTCCGACAACCTCGCCGCCATCCACCGCGAATCCGGCATGAGCCACACCCTGCACGACTCCGGGGTCAGCGTGGCCGACCTGAAGAAAATGCGCGACACCCTCAACCAGAACGCCAGCGACCTGCAGGACCTGCGCCGTACCGTCGACGAGCAGTCCCGGCAGATCGGCGAGCTGCAACGCCGTCTCGAAGACACCAACCGCAAGGTGCAATGACCCCCGTCCAGGGTTGTCCACAGGAATGTGGAAAAGTTAGCGGAAGACGTGCTTGCGATGCGGCAGAAAGTCGCTGTAAGCAGTTGTTTTCAATGTTGTTGAAGTTGTCCACGGTTCATGTGGAAGCGATTGTGGGTAAGTTGGTGGTATTTATCTGAAGGCCTTGTTCTACGTGGCTTTCAGGCTGCTGGTCGAATTTTGAACAGCAACTTCCAAAGCTGCACCCGGCTTGTTTGTCAAGTTTGAAGTTGTGCAATGAAGCGCATTTCAATGCATCGCCAAAGCCTGTGGATAAGTCTGTGGGAAAGCCTTGGAAAGACCCGGGCAGGCAGCGGAATTACAGGCTTTGCGCCAGTACCGAAATTATCCCCAGTGCGCTGCTGCACGACGAACGGGCCGGCGGCCGCTGTCGTCAAGGAAAAACCGCAGCGTTGGGCGGGGCGGGCTGTGAATAACTCGATCAGTAAAGTTATACAGTTGCCCCCAATCGGCGTGGAAAGCCTTGTGGATAAGGTGCGCATACCTGACGCTGACCCTTATGGATCAAGGCGTTGCGACGATTGATCGTTTTTTGTACAGGTGCGCAAACGCTTGCCGCGCCACCGTGCGCCGGGCATGCTGCAAGGCCTGCCGTCCTCTTGCCTGTGGGCAAGCCTACCCAAGGAGAATTCCATGACTTCCACCGTATTCATTACCGGTGCCACTTCCGGCTTCGGTGAAGCCTGTGCCCGTCGTTTCGCCGAGGCGGGCTGGTCGCTGGTGCTGACCGGTCGCCGCAAGGAGCGCCTGGACGCGCTGTGCGCGGAGCTGGCGCAGAAGACCGAGGTGCACGGTCTGGTCCTGGACGTGCGTGACCGCAAGGCCATGGAACAGGCGCTGGCCAACCTGCCGCCGGCCTTCACCACGCTGCGCGGCCTGATCAACAACGCCGGCCTGGCCCTGGGCGCCGATCCTGCGCAGAAGTGCGACCTGGATGACTGGGACACCATGGTCGACACCAACATCAAGGGCCTGATGTACAGCACCCGCCTGCTGCTGCCGCGGCTGATCGCCCACGGGCGTGGTGCGACCATCCTCAACGTCGGTTCGGTGGCGGGCAACTACCCGTATCCGGGCAGCCATGTGTATGGCGGCACCAAGGCTTTCGTCGGGCAGTTCTCGCTGAGCCTGCGCTGCGACCTGCGGGGTACCGGGGTGCGAGTGACCAATATCGAGCCGGGGCTGTGCGAGAGCGAATTCTCGCTGGTGCGCTTCGGCGGTGACCAGGGCCGCTATGACGCGACCTACGCGGGGGCGGAGCCGATCCAGCCGCAGGATATCGCCGAGACGGTGTTCTGGGTGCTGAACCAGCCGGCGCATATCAACATCAACAACCTGGAGTTGATGCCGGTGAGCCAGGATTGGGCGGGGTTCTCGATCGATCGGGCCGGCAAGAAGGACTAGCAGGAGCGTGGCTTGCCCGCGAAGCGGCCGCCTGAGGGATGCCATTGGCATGGCTTTCGGTCGGGAACCGGGACCGCTTTGCGGTCCTTCGCAGTGGTTCGTCACACGACAAGCCAGCTCCGCCTCGAAGGTCAGTTGTAACGCTGCAACCCTTCGAGGCACGTCGCCAGGTGATAGGGCGTAGTCGACGGCATATCGCTGCGACTCACTTTCCCGTCGGCATCCCGGCACTCATACCAGCCACCTTCATGCAGGAACTGCCGACGCAGCACCTCCAGTTGCACTGAAATCTTCGCCGCCCCATCCGCCCGTAGCGTCAGCGCCCGCAGGTACTCCGCCTGCGCCCAGATCCTTTGCGTCGCATCCCGCACATCGCCTTCAGGATTGAGCATCGCCAGCACCGCACCATCCTTCACCCCGCGTTCCTCGGCAAAGCCGAACGCCCGCGCAAGCGACCCGTGCAGCGCCGTGCCCTTGAGCAGCGGCGAGGTCTCCAGCAGGTAGAACCACTCGAACTGATGCCCCGGCTCGAACCAGTTATCCACAGCCCCGCGCGGCTTCTCCAGCATCACCCCGTGTTGCGGGTCGATGAAGTGCGCCTGCATGGCATCGGTCAAGGCGAGCAGCGCGGCTTCGACTTCGCCATCCTCGCGCACCGCGAGGGTGGCGAGGAAGGCTTCGGCCAGGTGCATCAGCGGGTTCTGCAGCGGGCCGCTGCCCAGGTCAGCCCAATCCTCGTCGAGACTGGCCTCGTACAGGCCATCCTCCGTGGCGAAACGCTCGGCCACCACACTGAGGGCGGCATTCAGGGTCGACTCCACCAGGCTGTCGCGGGACTTCGCCCAGTAGTGGGCGCAGGCGAAGATGATGAAGGCGTGGGTGTAGAGGTCCTTGCGCCGGTCCAGCGGCTTGCCGTCGGCGTCGATGCTGTAGAACCAGCCGCCGTGCTCGGCGTCGTGGAAGTGCCGCTGCAGCGCGCGGAACAGCGCGGCGGCGCGTTCGCTGGCTCCGGGCTGCTCGATGCGGCTGCTGAACACATAGAGCTGACGCGCACAGGCCATGGCCCGGTAGCGCTGCACCGGCAACGGCTTGTGGGCGGGATCGAGGGCCTCGAACGGCAGCGCCATGTCCGGGTTCCAGCCAGGACCTTGCCACAGCGGCACGATGCACCGATCGAAGTGGTGCTGGACTTCAGCGAGCAGGGCGGGCTGGGCAGGGGAGAATTCGGACATGGAAAAGGTTCGTCGCCGTCGTTGCGTTGGCGCGCATGGTAGCAGGAAATTTCCCCGTGGCGCCGGGATCAGCCCGGGTTGCCGAGGCCCTGCCAGTGGCGGGCGCCGATGAAGATGAAACGCAGCTGCTGGGTGATCTTGGCCTGGGCACTGAGTTGCCCGGGAACCAGTTCAGGGGGATCGATCAGTTCGGGCAGGGTGGCGAACACGGTCTTCACCACCAGGTCGGCCATCACCGCCAGGGCATCGGCGTCCAGGTGCTGCCAGCGCGCCATGCGCCCCAGGTCGGCGGCAAGGTCGGAACTGATGCCTTCGCGCAGGCGGGCGATGGCCTGGCGCACAGGCTGCGAGCCGCCGTACTGCTCGCGGGCGAGAAACAGGAACTGGGCGCGGTTGGCCGCGACCACGTCGAGGAAGATGCGCACCGAGGCATCGGTGATTCCACCCAGCTCGAATTCGTTGTGGCGGACCCTGCGGATGGTCTGGCGGAAGGTTTCGTTGACTTCGCGGACCAGGGCCAGGCCCAGTTGGTCCATGTCCTCGAAGTGGCGATAGAAACCGGTGGGCACGATTCCGGCGCTGCGGGCCACTTCGCGCAGGCTGATGCTGCCGAATCCGCGACCGCTTTCCATCAGTTCGCGGGCGGCGTCCAGCAGGGCTTTGCGGGTCTGTTGCTTCTGTTCGGCGCGCGGCAGCATGGCGGGTACGGTTCGTGTGAAACAGGCCTGCACTCTAATGGCCGGGGCCGGAAAAACAAAGCCCGGTCAGTGGACCGGGCCTCGGAGGGGAAGTGATTGCGCACGGGTAGCTGTTGTTTTGGCGCATAGGCATCAGCTCACCCGTTGGGCACGTTCGATGGCACGGTCGGAACCGCCTTCGGCTACACGGTTGGCACGTTCGATGGCACGGTCGGAACCACCTTCGGCAACACGGTTGGCGCGTTCGATGGCACGGTCGGAGCCGCCTTCGGCTACACGGTTGGCGCGTTCGATGGCACGGTCGGAACCACCTTCGGCAACGCGGTTGGCACGTTCGATGGCGCGATCCGAACCACCTTCAGCCAGGGTGTTCAGCGGCTGGGAAACGGTGGCCGAGCTGGAACGGGCTTCGGCGGACAGGTGTTGGTCGGCGGCTGGCAGGGCGAAAGCGTTGGCGGCCAGGATGGACAGGGTCAGGCTAAGCAGCAGTTGGCGTTTCATGGTTCGTTCTCCTCGTGGAGCGTGGGAAAGTGGGTACGAAGCCAATGCTACTCTTGGAAATTGGATAGAAAAGTTCATAAAGATAATGGTAACAATCAACGGGATTGATACATTCCGCCGGCCGCTCTAGAACGGGCCTTTCCCGAGTGCCATGGTCGGGATTGCGGGCTGTTTCGTTTGGAAACACCACTCCGTGTCGATGGAAAAACTGACGACGATGTCAGGAAAAAATCCCCGTGACAGGGCGGATCGGGTAAAACCCCTCGGCGTTTCGTCAGTCCCAAGTACAAGTGCGTGGCTCACGCACGCTGCCTTGCCTTGCTGTCACTGGAGAATCGTGCAATGACGCGCCCCGCCAAAATCATCACCTGGACCTTCGCCAGCCTTGCGCTGGTGCTGGTGTTACTGGTGATCTTCATCGCCACCTTCGACTGGAACCGGGCCAAGCCCTTTCTCAACGAGAAGGCCTCCGAAGCCCTGCATCGGCCCTTCGCCATCAACGGCAACCTCGCCGTGCACTGGCGTCGCGAGCCCGACGAAGGAGGCTGGCGGGCCTGGGTGCCGTGGCCGCATTTCACCGCCGAGGACCTCACCCTGGGCAACCCGGAGTGGCTGAAGGAGCCGCAGATGGTCGGCCTGCAGCAGGTGGACTTCCGCCTCTCGCCGCTGCCGTTGCTGGCGCAGCGCATCGTCATCCCGCGCATCGACCTCAAGCTGCCCACCGCCAGCCTCAAGCGCCTGGCCGACGGCCGGGCCAACTGGACCTTCGACTTCGGGCCCAAGGACGAGCAGGCCGAGCCGTCGAAATGGGTGATGGACATCGGCGCCGTCGGTTTCGACAAGGGCCAGGTGGCCTTCGATGACGCCACCCTGAAGACCGATGTCCAGGTGCAGGTCGACCCGTTGGGCAAGCCCATCCCGTTCAGCGACATCGTCGGCAAGAGCACCGCCGAGAAGACCGCCAGGGAACACGGCAATGCCCAGGACTACGCCTTCGGCTTCAAGGCCAAGGGCACCTACAAGGGCCAGGCCCTGAGCGGCGAAGGCAAGATCGGCGGCCTGCTGGCCCTGCAGGACGCCACCCAGCCGTTCCCGGTGCAGGTGGACGTCAGCATCGCCAAGACCCGCGCCATCGTCGCCGGCACCCTGACCGACCCGCGCAACCTTGGCGCCCTCGACCTGCGGCTGAAACTCTCCGGCGCCAGCCTGGGCAATCTCTACCCGCTGACCGGCGTCACCCTGCCGGATACCCCGCCGTACCAGACCGACGGCCACCTGATCGCCAAGCTGCACGAGCCGGGCGGCGCGCTGTTCCGCTACGAGGACTTCAACGGCAAGATCGGCAACAGCGACATCCATGGCGACCTGTCCTTCGTCTCCAGCCAGCCGCGGCCGAAGCTGAGCGGCAAGCTGGTGTCGAACCAGCTGCTGTTCAAGGACCTCGCGCCGCTGATCGGTGCCGACTCCAATGCCCAGCAGAAGGCTCGTGGTGGCGCGGCCAAGCAGCCGGGGGACAAGGTGCTGCCGGTGGAAGAGTTCCGCACCGAACGCTGGCGGGCGATGGATGCCGACGTCACCTTCGCCGGCAAGCGCATCGTGCAGACCGAGGAACTGCCGTTCACCGACCTCAACAGCCATGTGTTCCTCGAAGACGGCGTGCTGCGCCTGGAGCCGCTGTCCTTCGGCGTGGCCGGCGGCAAGCTGGACATGCTGGTGCGCCTCGACGGGCGCAGCACGCCGATGCAGGGAAGGGTGCGCTTCAGTGCGCGCAACCTGAAGCTCAAGCAGCTGTTCCCGACCTTCGAACCGATGAAGACCAGTTTCGGCGCGTTGAACGGCGATGCCGACCTCAGTGGTCGCGGCAATTCCATCGCGGCGTTGCTGGGCACTTCCAATGGTGACCTGAAGCTGCTGATCAACGATGGCGCGGTGAGTCGCAGCCTGATGGAGATCGCCGGGCTCAATGTCGGCAACTATGTGGTCGGCAAGCTGTTCGGTGACAACGAGGTGAAGATCAACTGTGCGGCCACTGACGTGGGGATCAAGGATGGTTTGGCGACGACCCGGTTGTTCGTGTTCGATACCGAGAATGCGGTGATCTATGTGACGGGCACGGCCAATTTTGCCACCGAGCAGCTGGACCTGAAGATCAATCCGGAGTCGAAGGGCTTGCGCCTGTTCTCCCTGCGTTCGCCGTTGTATGTGCGTGGGTCGTTCGCCAAGCCGTCGGCGGGGGTGCAGGCGGTGCCGCTGGCGTTGCGCGGTGCGGGGATGGTGGCCTTGGGTGTGGCGGCGGGGCCGGCGGCGGGGTTGCTGGCGTTGATCGCGCCGAGCAGTGGGGATGATGAGAACCTGTGCACGCCGTTGCTGGAGCAGATGCGGGCGGGGAAAGCGCCCAAGACCGTGAAATGATTCGAGGGCCCTATCGCGGGTGAACCCGCTCCCACAAGGATCTCCTCAGGCCTGAGGCTGGTGGAGATCCTGTGGGAGATTCTATGGCCGGAGGCAAATTTTTGTTTCCGGCCATTCCGCCGAGTGCAGGCGCAGGTCATCGCACCTGAGGATTTCTCCTCAAGCGTGAGCATTTACAAAGGGTTGTCCG
>JAIRVG010000102.1 GCA_031253995.1 Paucimonas sp.
CGCCGCCCGCGCGGCGCTCGATCTCAAGGCCGCTACAAGGCTAAAGGCGGGCGCCTGGCAGCCCCGACGCGGTTTATCGTCAGGCGTGCAGATACCCATCCACCAATGCAACACCCACAAAAAAGCCCCGCCAGGCATACACCCAGCGGGGCAAAAAGGTCGGCCTAAACCAACCAAAGGAGCCTCGAAACCATCATTGCACCGAAGCGACCGCCTCCGCTTGCCAGCCACCGCCGAGCGCCTTGTAGATCGCGACAATCCCGCGATACAACTCGACCTCGCCCTGGGCCTGGGCATCTTCCGCAGCCAGCTTTTCCCGCTCGGCATCCAGCAGCACCAGGTAATCCACCGTACCTTCGCGATAACGAATCGACGCCAGGTCCGCCGCCTTGCGGCTGGCCTCGCTCTGCTTCAACAGCGACAGCAACCGCTGCTGGCGCTTGCCGTAGTCGCTGAAGGCGTTTTCCGATTCTTCCAGTGCCAGCAATACCTGCTGCTCATAGGTCGCCAGCGCGCCCTCGGCCTCGGCATTGGCCCCGCGCAAGCGGGCGCGCACGCTGCCCAGGTCGAACGCCGCCCAGGTGATGCTCGGGCCCAGGGCCCAGGCCGAGGCGGCCGACGAGCCGATCTGCGAGCCGCGCCCTGCGGTGAAACCAAGGAAGCCACTGAGGCTGACCCGCGGGAACAGGTCCGCCGTCGCCACGCCGACATTGGCGGTCGCTGCCGCCAGTTGCCGTTCAGCACGACGGATATCAGGACGGCGCTGCAGCAGCTCACCCGGATCCCCCACCGGCAAGGCCTTGGCGATCGCCGGCAACTGCGCTGGCGACAGGTCGACCGTGAGCGCATCCGGCCGCTGGCCGAGCAGGGTGGCGATGCGATTGCGCGCCCGGACCTGCTCCGCCTGCAACTGCGGCACGCTGGCTTCGACTGCCGCCAGGCGGGCATCGGCACGCACCACGTCCAGTTCGTTGCCCACCCCGGCATCGCGCAGGGTCTCGGTGATGCCCCGGGAGTCCTGCTGGGTCTTGAGGTTGGCCAGGGCGATCTTCTCGCGCAACTGCGCACCACGCAGTTGCCCATAGGCATCCACCAGCTCGGCGATCAGGCTCACCTGCAGTTGCTGCAGGTCGGCCTGGGCCGCGGCTTCCTGGGCTTCGCTGGCTTCCAGTTGGCGCTGGATGCGGCCGAACAGGTCGAGCTCCCAGGCCATGTCCAGGCCCAGGTCGTAGCGCTCGCTGTTGACCCGGTCTTCGGTCTGTCCAGGAATCTGGCCCTTGCCGAGGTTGCTGCTGGCACGGCTGGTCACGGTCGGCAGGGCGTCGTTGTCGACGTCGTCGCGGATCGCCCGGGCCGCCTTGAGGCGGGCGAAGGCGACGCGCAGGTCACGGTTGCCGTTCAGCGACTGGGTGACGAGCTGATCCAGCACCGGGTCTTCGAACTGGTGCCACCAGGCGCTTTCGAAGCGGCTGCGGTCCAGGCCGGCCTGGCCATCGACGGCGGCCAGGTGCGCGGCGGCGGTGTCCGGGGTCTTGTAGTCCGGGCCCACGGCGCAGGCGCTCAGGGCCAGCACCAGCAGGCTCGGCAGCCACAGTCTGTTCAGGGTTGCAGCGTTCATGCGTGGTTCTCCAGCGCCGGCAGCCGCGCGGCCTTGCGCGCCTGGCTGCGTTCGACGTAACGACGGATCAGGACAAAGAACACCGGGGTCAGCAGCAGGCCGAAAATCGTCACGCCGATCATCCCGGAGAACACCGCCACACCCATGGCGTGACGCATCTCGGCACCGGCACCGGAGGAGAACACCAGCGGTACCACACCCATGATGAAGGCGAACGAGGTCATCAGGATTGGCCGCAGACGCAGGCGGCAGGCTTCCAGTACCGCGGCCAGCGGGTCGAGACCCTCAGCCTGCTTGTCCTTGGCGAACTCGACGATCAGGATCGCGTTCTTGCACGCCAGCCCCACCAGTACGATCAAGCCGATCTGGGTGAAGATGTTGTTGTCGCTACCGGACAGGATCACCCCGGTAATCGCCGACAGCAGGGTCATCGGCACGATCAGGATCACCGCCAGCGGCAGGCTCCAGCTTTCGTACTGGGCGGCCAGCACCAGGAAGGCCAGCAGCACGCAGAGCGGGAAGACGAACAGCGCGGTATTGCCGGCGAGGATCTGCTGGTAGGTCAGCTCGGTCCACTCGAAGGTCATGCCATTGGGCAGTTCCTCCTTCAGCAGTTTCTCCATGGCTTTTTCCGCCTGGCCGGAGCTGTAGCCGGGGGCTGCGGCACCGTTGATCTCGGCGGTGATGAAGCCGTTGTAGTGCATCACGCGGTCCGGGCCCGAGGTGTCGCTGACCTTGATGAAGGTCGCCAGCGGGATCATCTCGTCCTGGTTGTTGCGCACCTTCAACTGGCCGATCTGCTCGGCGTCGAGGCGGAACTGCTGCTCGGCCTGGACGTTGACCTGGTAGGTGCGGCCAAAGCGGTTGAAGTCGTTGGCGTACAGCGAACCCAGGTAGATCTGCAGGGTGTCGAAGATGTCGTTGATGGCCACGCCGTGGGTCTTGGCTTTCTCGCGGTCGATGGCAGCATCGACCTGGGGCACGTTCACCTGGTAGCTGGTGAACAGGCCAGCCAGTTCCGGCACGTTGTGGCTCTTGGCGATAACGTTCTGCACTTCCTTGTACAGCGCTTCATAACCCAGGTTGCCGCGGTCCTCGATCTGCAGGCGGAAACCGCCGATGGTGCCCAGCCCCTGTACCGGCGGCGGCGGGAAGATGGCGATGTAGGCGTCCTGGATATCGGCGAACTGGGCGTTCAGCGCGGCGGCGATGGCACCGGCCGACTGGCTCGGGTCCTTGCGCTCGTCGAACGGCTTGAGCGGGGTGAACACGATGCCGCTGTTGGGGCTGTTGGTGAAGCCGTTGATCGACAGGCCCGGGAAGGCTACCGAGTCGGCCACGCCGGGTTGCTTCAGGGCGATCTCGCTCATCTTCTTGATCACCGCTTCGGTGCGGTCGAGGCTGGCCGCGTCCGGCAGTTGGGCGAAGGCCACCAGGTACTGCTTGTCCTGCGCCGGGACGAAGCCGGTCGGGGTGGACGAGAAGCCCAGGTAGGTCAGGCCCATCAGCCCGGCATAGACGAACAACGCCACGCCACTGCGACGGATGACCCGGCCGACGGTGCCGACATAGCTATGGCTGGCACGCTCGAAGAAGCGGTTGAACGGACGGAACAGCCAGCCACCCAGCAGGCGATCCAGCAGCAGGGAGAAGCGGTCCTTCGGCTCGTGGTGCCCCTTGAGCAGCACGGCGGCCAGGGCCGGCGACAGGGTCAGCGAGTTGAAGGCCGAGATCACCGTGGAGATGGCGATGGTCAGGGCGAACTGCTTGTAGAACTGCCCGGTAAGCCCGGAGATGAACGCCGCCGGGACGAACACGGCGCACAGCACCAGGGCGGTGGCGATGATCGGGCCGGTCACTTCGCCCATGGCCTTTTGCGTGGCTTCGAGGGGCTTGAGGCCCAGCTCGATGTTGCGCTCGACGTTCTCCACCACGACGATGGCGTCGTCCACCACGATACCGATGGCCAGTACCAGGCCGAACAGCGACAGGGCGTTGAGCGAGAAGCCGAACAGGTGCATCACCGCAAAGGTACCGATCAGCGATACCGGCACGGCCACCAGCGGGATGATCGAGGCGCGCCAGGTCTGCAGGAACAGGATCACCACCAGCACCACGAGGATCAGCGCTTCGAACAGGGTGTGCACCACCGCTTCGATCGAGCCGCGGACGAACACGGTCGGGTCGTAGACGATGCTGTAGTCCATGCCTTCGGGGAAGCTCTGCTTGAGCTCGGCCATCTTCGCCCGCACTTCGTCGGAGATCTCGATGGCGTTGGAGCCCGGGCGCTGGAAGATCGGGATGGCCACCGCCGGCTGGTTGTTCAGCAGCGAGCGCAGGGCGTACTGGCTGGAACCCAGCTCGACCCGGGCGATGTCCTTCAGGCGGGTGATTTCGCCGTTCTCGCCGGAACGGATGATGATGTTCTCGAACTCTTCCTCGCTGACCAGGCGGCCCTGGGTGTTGACCGAGAGCTGGAAGCTGGTGGCGTTCGGCGCCGGTGGTGCGCCGAGCTGGCCGGCAGCGACCTGGCGGTTCTGCTCGCGGATGGCGCTGACCACGTCGCTGGCGGTCAGGTTGCGCGAGGCGGTCTTGTTCGGGTCGAGCCAGACCCGCAGCGAGTAGTCGCCCATGCCGAACAGCTGCACGTCACCCACGCCGCCCAGGCGCGCCAGCTCGTCCTTGATGTTGAGGATGGCGTAGTTGGACAGGTAGAGCATGTCGTAGCGGTTATCCGGCGAGGTCAGGTGCACGACCATGGTCAGGTCGGGCGAAGCCTTGTCGACGGTGATGCCGATGCGCGTCACTTCTTCCGGAAGCTTGGGCTGGGTGCGCGTCACGCGGTTCTGCACCTGGACCTGGGCGTTGTCCAGGTCGGTGCCCAGGGCGAAGGTGATGGTCAGGGTGATCTTGCCGTCGGCGGTGGACTGCGAGGACATGTAGAGCATGTTCTCGACACCGGTGATGGCTTGCTCAAGGGGCGCGGCGACGGTTTCGCCGATCACCTTGGGGTTGGCGCCGGGGAAGTTGGCGCGTACCACCACGGTGGGCGGCACCACTTCCGGGTATTCGCTGATCGGCAACTGGAACAGCGAGATCGCGCCGGCGATCAGGATCAGCAGCGACAGCACGGCGGCGAAGATCGGCCGGGTGATGAAGAACTTGGAAAAATTCATTGGAGTCGTCGTCCCTTAACCGCGTGGGGTCGCGGCGCTGGCGAGCTTGACCGTGGCCTTGCCGTTATCGACAGGCTGACGGTTGGCGGCTTCCAGGGCCTGGCGCTGTTGGGCGAGGGCGGCGAGGGTGGTCTCGCTGGCCATCGGCGTTTCTTCAGGGGTGACCGGTGAGCCGGGACGTACCCGCTGCAGGCCCTTGACCACGATGCGGTCTTCCTTGCTCAGGCCGGAGCGCACGATGCGCAGGCCTTCGAGTTTCGGACCGAGCTCGACCGGGCGGTAATCGGCCTTGTTGTCCTTGTCCATGACCAGCACGAACTTCTTGCCCAGGTCGGTGCCCACGGCTTCGTCGTTGATCAGCACGGCGTCGTAGGTGGCGCTGCCCACCAGTTTCAGGCGCGCATAGAGGCCCGGGGTGAACTGGCCGTCGCGGTTGTCGAACACGGCGCGACCGCGGATGGTGCCGGTCTTGGGGTTGACCTGGTTGTCGACGAAGTTCATCTGGCCCAGGTGCGGGTTGCCGGTTTCGTTGGACAGGCCCAGGTACACCGGGGTGCTCTGGCCGCGCTGGCCTTCGCGGGCCAGCTGGGTGTACTTGAGGTACACGCGCTCGTCGGCATCGAAGTAGGCGTAGACGCGGTCGGTGGAAACCACGCTGGTGAGCGGGGTGACGTCGGCGGTGACGATGTTGCCGGCGGTGAACTGGGCGCGGCTGACCCGGCCGCTGATGGGGGCGGTGACGCGGGTGAAGCTCAGGTTCAGCTTGGCCAGGTCCAGTTGCGCCTGGATCGCCGCGACGCCGGCGCGGGCTTCGGCGGCGGCGCTGGTGCGCGACTCGGCAAGCTCGGCGGAGATGGCGTTGCTGTTGCGCAGGCGTTCACCGCGCTGGGCTTCGTTTTCCGAGCGGATGGCGGTGGCGCGGGCTTGTTGCAGCTGGGCTTCGAGGCGGCGGACTTCGGCCTGGAACGGACGCGGGTCGATCTGGAACAGCAGGTCGCCTTTGTTCACCTGGGCGCCTTCGGTGAAGGCCACCTGGTCGATCTGCCCGGAGACGCGGGGGCGGACTTCGACGGTTTCCGGGGCTTCGAGGCGGCCGGTGAACTCGTCCCATTCATTGATCGGTTGCTCCAGCACCTTGGCCACGCTGACTTTTGGGGCCATTGGCGCCTGGACCGCTTCCGGGGTGCGACCGCAGGCACTCATCACCAGAAGGGCTAAAGCTGCAAGGGGATAGCGCAAGGGTTTGAGTGACTGCTCCATGGAGAACTCCGCCAATGTATTGATAGTGGGCGGATTCTGCGTTTTGCCGGGGGCGGCGACGAATCGAACGAAGCGAAGGTGACTATCACGGGGAATGATGGAAGTGCGGTGATCTCGCGTGGCGTTGATAGTTGAAGTCAGTTCACCGCGGACAGTGTGGGAGTCCACCCAGCCCAGCGGGCTGGGTGGACTCCCACAGAAGGGGCGGGTCGCCGTGGCCCCTCAGAACCTGTAATCCAGGCTCATCAACACATTGCGCGGATCACCATAGAAGTTGTGGTCATAGTCCACCGCCTTGTAGTACCGGCGGTCGAACACGTTATTGAGGTTAAGCGCCGCCGTCAGGTGCTCGTCGAAGTCATACGCCACCCGCGCATTCCACACCGCATAGCCCCCTTGCTCGCGGCCGTAGTAGCCATACCCCGCCGCCCGGCTCTGGGCATTCACCCCACCGCCTACGGACAGCGCCTTCCACTCGCCCGGCAACCGATAGTTGGCCCAGGTGCGCAGGATATGCTTCGGCGTATCCGTGGTCCCGGTGATGTTCGCCGCCGTGGTCGCCGGCGCTTCATCCAGGTACTTGATAAGGTTCAGGGTATAGGCCGCATACAGCTCCAGCCCCGTGGCCACCTCGCCACTCAGCTCCGCCTCGAAACCGCGGCTGCGGATGGTGCCCGACGGTACATAGCAGGTCCCGCCGCAGCGTGCCGTGGCCGTGGCCGAGTCCACCGACGAATCCACCAGGCCGATATTGTCCTGCTCCATCTGGTACAGGGCGAGACTGCTGTTCAGGCGGCCGCCGAAATGCTCACCCTTGAGGCCGATCTCGTAACTGGTGCCGGTACGCGGCTCCAGGATCGCCCCGGCGGCGGTACGCTGGGTCTGCGGCTTGAAGATCTCGGTGTAGCTGGCGTAGGCGTTCCAGTCCTCGTCGAGGGCATAGACCAGGCCGGCATAAGGTGTCAGCTTGTCGGTCTTGCGCGCCTCGCTGCGGCTGGCACCCCAGGGACCCACATCGTCGAACACCGTGCGGAAGCTGGACAGGCGACCGCCGACGATCAGCGACAGGCGCTCGCCGAGCTGGTAGTCGCCCACCGCATAGACGCCTTTCTGAGTCGAGGTATAGCCGTCATCCCATGTGTTCGCGGCATAGATGGATGCGTCGCTGGGCTCGGCCACGTCCAGGTTGGGGGTGAACACATTCAGCGGCCGCACCACGTTGTAGCGCGCGCCCCACACGTCGTGGCTCTTCAGGCGCGAATAGTTGCCGCCGACCGTCACGCCCAGGCGCCGGTCGAACACCTGCAGGTCCCCGGTGGCATTGAGATCGCCTCCCCAGTGCTCGGAGAAATAGTCGAAGGCATAGGCATCACCGGAGAAGCCGGTGGTCGAGTCGATGCGGCCACGGCGCTGCAGGTACTTGAAGTCGTTGAACTCGCGGATATTGACCAGGCTGCCCTTGAGCTTCCAGGTGTCGCCGAGCTGGTGGGTGAGGTCCAGGTAGTAGGTATCCTGGCGCTTGTCCCAGCTGTCCCACTTCGTGCCCAGGTAGGTCGAGCGGCCGAAGCGCGGCATGCTGCCGTCGCTGTAGTTGGGCAGGCCCATGGTGTAGGGCGTGGCGTCGGTGCGTTCGTGGCTGTAGCCCAGGCCCAGGGTGGTGCGGTCACTGATATCGAAGTCCAGGGCTGCGTAGTAGGTCTGGTTGTCTGCACCCACCTCGTCGACGAAGGAGTTCGTGGTGTCGTAGTCCGCCACCAGCCGTCCGCGCAGGCGGCCTTCGCTGTCCAGCGGGCCGCTGGTATCCAGTTGCGCGCCATAGTGGTCCCAGGAGCCGGCCTTGGCACTGAGGTGGGTCTGGGCCTCGGTCGTGGGGCGCTTGCGCACCAGGTTGACCGCCCCGGACGGATCGCCGCCGCCTTCGAGCAGGCCCTGCGGGCCGCGCAGCACTTCGACCCGGTCGAAAATCGCGCTCTGCCCGCTGAAGCTGGAGCCACGGGCATACAGCTGGCGCTCCAGCGGCACGCTGTCGTACTGGAAGCTGTTGAGGAAGAAGCCCCGGGAATAGAACTGGCTGCCGGTGAACGACGGCACCACGGTGATCCCCGGTGTCTGCGCCAGGGCATCGGTGACGGTGCGCAGGTTCTGCTGGTCCATGCGTTCGCGTGTCACCACGCTGACCGACTGCGGGATGTCCTTGACCCGCTTGTTGCCCTTGCCGATGGAGGTGACCGGCGAGGTGAAGGACCCGGTGCCTTCGGTGGTGGCCGCGTCCCGGCGGGCATCCACCGTTGTGGCCCCCAGCTCCAGCGCGGCGCCGGTCGGGGCGGGTTGCAGCAGGTAGCGGTCGGCGCCGATGGGCTGGGCGCTCAGGCCGCTGCCGTCGAGCAGGATGTTCAGTGCCTGCTGCACCGGGTAGCGGCCGCGCAGGGCGTTGGTCTGCTTGCCGGCGGTGAGGCGGGTATCGCCGCTGAGGTAGATTCCGGCCTGCTCGGCGAACTGGTTGAGGCGCGTGCTGAGTGGCCCGGCGGGCAGATCGAAGGCCAGCACGCGGGCCTGTTCGGCGGCCAGCGGTGCCAGCCCGGGCAGCACCGTGGCCGGGATCGACAGGGCCAGCGCCAGGGCCAGCGGGGTCAGGGGGGCGCGGGAAGATGACGGCATGAAGGGTTCCTTGCATAAGTCGCTGTGCGGTTTCTATGGGCTTGAATCGAACGAGTCGAAAAAACCGGAAAGCGATCAGCGAACTTTTTTCAGCGCGTCATGGCGTGGGCGGTTCCAGTGGCTCGATGCTGACCCACCAGGGCAGGGGGCGGCGGACTTTCACCGGCAGGGTGCGCTCCAGCATGGCCAGGGCCTGGTCGGTGTCGTGCAGCGGGAAGGTGCCCATGATCTTCAGTTCGGCCAGCGCCGGATCGACGCCGAGGTAGCCGTGGCGGTAGCGGCCCAGTTCGGCGACGAAGCGCGCCAGCGGGATATCCTCGGCCAGCAGCACGCCACGGCTCCAGGCTTCGCGGGCCGGGGAGGCGGGTTGCAGGGCGGTGAAGTGCTGGCTGTCGAAGGCGAGGGCATGGCCGGCGGCGACTTCCTGCTGCGCGCTCGACCCGGCGCAGCGCGCCAGGACCCGCCCTTCGAACACCGTCAGCCGTGTGTTGCCGTCATCCAGGCTGACGCTGAAGCGCGTGCCAAGCGGTTGCAGGCTGCCGTGCGCGGTGTGCACGAACAGCGGCCGTGGATCGGCCGCGGTGCTGACCAGCACTTCGCCGCGGTACAGGCGCAGGTTGCGCTGCCGAGCGTTGAAGTGCACGTCGACGGCACTGTCGCTGGCCAGCCACAGACGGGTGCCGTCGGCCAGCCGGTGTTCGACGATCTCGCCGGTGGCGCTGCGCAGGTCGGCCTGCCAGGCCAGCAACGGCTCGCGCAGCAGCGGTCGCCAGGCGAACAGGCCGATGAAGCCGAGCCCGACGACCCCCGCCACGCCGCGTAACAGGCGACGACGATTGATTCCCTGGCGGCGCAGGTGATCCAGGGTCTGCGCGGCGTCCTCGACATCGTCGTGCAGCGGGGCGAAGCGCTGGCTGACCCGCTCGACGAGCCCCCAGGCCTGGCGATGGCCCTCGTCCTGGGCCAGCCAGTGCTGCCAGGCCTGTTGCAGGGCGGGGTCGTGGGGCTGGCCATTGATGCGCGCATACCAGTCGGCCGCTTGCTGCAGGGTGGCGTGATCGGGCGGGGCAGGATTCATGAGAGGGCCGCGTCCAGTTCCGCTTCCAGCAGCATGCACTGGAACATGGCCTTGGCCATGTAGCTGGTCACCGTACGCTCGCTGACCCCCAGGCGTTCGGCGATGGCACGGTAGCCGAGGCCGTGCAACTGGGCCAGGAGAAAGGCTTCGGCGACGGCCTTGGGCAGTTTCTCCAGCATCGCCTGCACCTGTTCCAGCGCCTCCAGGACCATGGCCTGGTGTTCCTCGCTGGGCATGCACGCGTCCGGACGGCTGGCCAGGGTCTCCAGCCACGCCTGCTCGACTCGCCGGCGGCGCCAGAAGTCCACGCAGACATTGCGCGACACCGAGCCGAGCCAGGCGCGGGCATGGGCGTCGTCGGGGAATTCCCGGGGCTGGGCGAGCAGGCGGAGGAAAACGTCATGGGCCAGTTCCGCGGCGTCGCTGGCATTGCCCAGCTTGCGCTTGAGCAAGGCGCGGACCCAGCCGTGGTGTTCCTGATAGAGCCAGCCGACATCGGACGGCGAGGGGGATCGAGGCATGGAGGACAATGCACTGTGATATCAAATGTGAATTATTCTCGATAATACGTTGATATCACCGCGCCGCACAATTGCACCTGGCAACGAGGTGCAAGCGACTGGCAGGGAGGAACAAGCGGTGCGCGGGCGGGAAAGGGATACTGATGCTGCCCCTTTGGTAGGTCCCTCTGGGTGCGACGGCAATATCTTCATATCTGCGCTACGTTTGAACCGCCAGTGGGTTACTGGCGGTTTTTTTTCGTCCACCGTTCCTGGGGCGTATCAGCCGTTCGCGCGTTTTCCCTGCGCCTGCTGCGCCACCAGCGCGCGGATCCTGGGCAGCAGCTCCTGCCCATACTCCACCGCATCACGCAACTGGTCGAACCCACGGAACAGGAAGGTCGTCACCCCGAGGTTGTAATACTCCAGCGCCGCCTCGGCCACCTGGTCCGCTGTGCCCACCAGCGAGGTCGAGTTGCCCGCCGCCCCGGTCAGCGCCGCGATCGCCGTCCATAGCCGCGTGTCATGCACCACCTTCTGGCTGGCCAGCTCCACCAGCCGCGCCGAGCCGGCGTTGTTCTTGCCCACGTTCAGCTCGCGGCGCTTGCCGGCACGCTGCTCATGCAGCACCCGCGCATCGGCGAGGATGCGTTCGGCCCGGGCCCAGGCTTCTTCCTCGGTGGCACCGAGGATCGGCCGCAGCGACAGGCTGAAGCGGATCTGCTTCTCCCGCCCGTACTTCGCCGCCGCCCGCCTTACCTTGGCAATGCGCTCGCGCACCTGCTCCAGCGGCTCGCCCCACATCATGTAGACGTCGGCATGCCTGGCCGCCACTTCCACCGCGGCATCGGACGCGCCAGAGAAGTAGATGGGGACATGGGGCTTCTGCAGCGGCTTGATCAGGGTCAGGTTGTCCTCGACCCGGTAGTGCGGTCCTTCGTGGTTGAACGGCGCGGTGGCGGTCCAGGTCTGGCGGACCACGTCCAGGTACTCGCTGGTGCGCGCATAGCGGGCGTCCTTGTCGAGGAAGTCGCCGTCGCGCTGCAGGTCGCCGCTGTCACCGCCGGTGATCACGTTGATCGAGGCACGGCCGCGGCTCAGGTGGTCGAGGGTGGCGAACTGGCGGGCGGCGAAGGTCGGTGCCTGGAAGCCCGGGCGGTGGGCCACCAGCAGGCCGAGTTTCTCGGTGTAGGCGGCGACATGGCTGGCGATGATCAGCGAGTCGGCGGCGCTGGTGTTGACCGCCAGCAGGGCCTTGTCGAAGCCGCCGTATTCCTGGGCCTGGGCAAAGGCGCGGATGAATTCCAGGTCGACTGCCGGGCCGCGCGGGGCCTGGGATTCGCTGCCTTCCTGGGGGCCGATCAGGCCGATGAACTCAAGACTCATGAGGGTAGATTCCTTGTCCGTCGATAGAGGGGTCGAGTGCGGTTCAGGCGACCGCTTCCTGGGTGCGTCGCAAGGTATTGCGGTTGTCCGGCACGGCCAGGCCGAAGTTGTCGCGCAGGGTCTGGCCGTCGTATTCATGGCGCAGCAGGCCGCGCTGCTGCAGCACGGGCACTACCAGCTCGGTGAAGCGCTGCAGGCCGTCCGGCAACAACGAATTGATGATGAAACCGTCCGCGGCCTCGTGCTCGAACCAGTCCTGCACGGCGTTGGCCACTTGCTCGGCGGTGCCGACGAAATCGCGCTTCGGCGCGGAGAAACGCAGCGCCACCTGGCGCAGGGTCAGGCCTTCCTCGCGGGCGATGCGCTTGAGCTGGTCGGAGGAGCCCTTGTGGCTCTGGCTGCCGAGGTCGCCGAGGTCGGGGAAGGGCGCGTCGAGGTCATGGCCGCTGAAGTCGTAGTCGTTGAACGGCCGGCCGAGGGCGACCAGGGCATCCTCGATGCTCACCAGGTCCACCGCCTGCTGGTAGCGACGCTCGGCGTCCTCGGCATCGAGGCCGACGATAGGGCGGATGCCGGGGAGGATGAACAGTTCGTCCGGATTGCGTCCGAAGTTCCGCGCCCGTTGCTTTAGGTCCTGGTAGTAGGCGCGGGCGTCGCTGAAGCCTTCGGGGCTGACGAAGATCGCATCGGCCTGGCGCGCGGCGAAGTTGCGTCCGTCCTCGGAGGTGCCGGCCTGGAAGATCAGCGGCTGGCCCTGGCGCGAGCGGGCGATGTTCAGCGGGCCCTTGACCTTGAAGAACTCGCCCTGGTGGTTCAGGGCGTGCAGCTTGTCCGGGTCGAAGAACTCGCCGCTCTGCTTGTCGCGGGTGAAGGCGTCGTCCTCCCAGGAATCCCACAGGCCCTGTACCACCTGCACATGTTCCCGGGCGATGCGGTAGCGCTCGGCATGGGGCGGGTGCTCGGCCTTGCCGAAGTTGTCGGCGGTGCCGGACAGCCACGAGGTGACCACGTTCCAACCGGCGCGACCGCCGCTGATATGGTCCAGCGAGGCCAGCTGGCGGGCGACCTGGAAGGGCTCGGTGTAGCTGACGGTGATGGTCGCCACCAGGCCGATATGTTCGGTGACGGCGGCGAGGGCGGAGAGGATGGTCAGCGGTTCGAAGCGGTTGAGGTAGTGGGGGCTGGACTTGGCGTGGATATGCAGGCTGTCGGCGATGAAGGCGAAGTCGAACTTGCCCGCCTCGGCCAGTTGCGCCTGCTGCTTGTAGTAGCCGAAGTTGACGCTGGCATCGGCCAGGGCCTGCGGATGGCGCCATTCGCCCCAGCCGTGGCCGACACCGTGGATCATTGCGCCGAGTTTGATCTGTCGCTTGCTCATGCTTCGCTCCTGCACAGAAGGGGAGGCGACGAAGCACGGGCGGGCCCCGGCTTGCATCGCTCGATAAGGGGCCTCCGCCAGGAAAGGGGTCGGTCTTGGAGCAGACCTTATGCGGGTGTGGGGCGTCTGTGAAGAACCTTTTTCTTCTATGCTAATTATGTAATTTGAGCATCAAACCGTATTTCTAATATCAGTAATCTGAATTTAAAGATGCGTCGGTCCGATCTGCTGCAACTGGCCTAGCCGGCTGCGGGTCCGCACCAGGTCTGCCACGCTGCCGCCCAGGCTCTGTGCCAGTGGCCGCTCGCCGATCAGCAGCAAGGGCTTGTCACGGTCGTAGAGCACGTCCACCAGGTTGATGAAGCGTTGCTGCGCGGCGATGGTGCAGTCCTCCAGGTCCGGCAGGCCCTCGATGGTCCAGTGCTCGAAACGCCGGATCAGCTCCAGGTAATCGATGACCGCCGTGGCCTGCTCGCAGAGGCTGGCGAAGTCGAAGACCACGCTGCGCTCATCACGCACCCGCGCACGCAACTGGCGCTGGTTCACTTCCAGCACCACCTCCGACGCCGGCGCGGCGAAGCCCAGGTGGCGCAGCTGTTCGGGCGTGCCGGGCCAGACATAGTGACCCTGGGTGAAACGCTGTTGCCCGCCTGCGCCGGGGAGGGCGCGATAGTCCTGCTCGCCAGCCACTTCCAGTACCTGCATACGCTCCTCGATCAGGCGGATCACCGGTTCGAAGCGCTGGTGATAAAGCGGGTTCGGCAGCAAGCCCCGGGGCGGGTAGTTGGAGGTCACCAGGAGGAAGATGTCGCGGGCGAACAGCGCCTTGTACAGCCGGGTGAGCAGCATGGCGTCACCGATGTCGTGGACATGGAACTCGTCGAAGCACAGCACCCGGCAGTCGCCGAGCAGATGGTCGAGGGTCACCTCCAGGGCATCCTCTTCGCGGCGATGCTCGAACATGCCCTGGTGCAGGCGGGCGAAGAAATCATGGAAATGCAGCCTGCGCTTGGGCAGGTCGCCAAGGGCGTTGTAGAAACCGTCCAGCAACCAGCTCTTGCCCCGTCCGACCTGGCCATGCAGGTACAGGCTGCGGGCTTGGCCCGACGGCAGGCGTGCCGCCTGTTGCGCCATCGCCGCGATGACCTGCTGCTGGCCCTGGCTCAGGGTGTAGCCCTGTTGTCGTGCCTGGTCCGCGAAGAACTGGCGGATGGCGCCGTCGACAGCAGCGTCCGCCGGGGCGGTGCTACTCAGGCGTTGACGCAGGGCGCGCAGGGGCGAGCGGATCCAGGCGGGCAAATCGGGTTCCTCGAAGGCAGGCGGCGACTTTGGTACGACGGGTCGGTAGGGCGGGAATATTAACCAGATAGTGAATAACGCCACCAGCCAGATCAGCCAGGTTCGTCGGATATTTCCTGTACAAGGGCTGTACATTTCTTGATCGGCTGGCAGCATTTTCCTCGGCTGCTACCCTCAATCGAAGATCACTCCTGCAAGGGCAGGGAGGGAAGGTGAAGGGACGATCACTGTTGGCGTTGATCGGGCTATGTACGGTCCAGGGCGTCACTGCCACGGATTTTCTGGTCGAGGTGCGTATCGACGTGCAGCGCGGCTGCCTGTTGGTCCATGACACCCGCGACGCCGGTGCCCAGGCCCTGGGCGTGCTGGATTTCGGCAATAGTCCGCGGCTGGACGATCCGTCCGGCCCCTTGAGCAGCCAGTTGCTGGTGCAACGGCCGCCGCGTCTTGAGTGCAATCCGGACACTGCCTACCAGGTCCAGGTCGATGGCGGCCAGCATGGCGGTACCGGCGACGTGCGTTACCTGGTTTCTGCCGATCCCCGCGCCAGACCCATTCCCTACCGCCTGTTCCAGGATCCTGCCTGGCGGGTGCCGTTGTCGGTGAACATTGCCCAGCACGGCCGGGTACCGGACAGCGGTTCGGTGGAACTTCCCTTGTATGCGCGTATCGACACACAAACCGAGCTTCCACGGACGGGGCGCTATTCGGACATGTTGAAGGTGACCGTCACCTGGTGACGGCCGAGGTAGCACTGCTTAGGGAGCGAGCAGCATGCAGACATCACGCATTCTCCTGCTGAGCCTGGGACCGCTCCTGCTCAGCACCAGCGTCCACGGCGCAATGAGCGGGCATATCCAGGCGAGCCTGGTGATCACTTCCGCCTGCCAGATCAGCAACGAGCCGTCGCCACAAGCGCCGGCCGCGGGGGGCGGCGTGCTCGACTTCGGCGCTCAGGGGCCGATGTGGACCAACCCGATCCGCGCCTCCCTCGACGACCCCGCCGGCACCGGCAACCTGCAGGTCAGCTGCAATCCGCAGGTGCGTGCCTTTACCGTCACCATCAACGGTGGCGCCAATCCTGAGGGCGCCACCCGCCGCCTGAGCAATGGCGGCGTGCTCATTCCCTATCAGTTGTCCACCGATCCCGCCGGGCGCACGAATTACGGCATTGGCCAGCAACTCAACTTTTCGGTGAGCAGCGCGGCACAGATTCCGATCCCCATCTACGGCGTTGTCGTAGCCAACCCCAAAGCCCTGCCCGCGGGCGTTTATCGCGACACCTTGACGGTGACGCTGGACTGGTAGCAGTCAAAGGAGTGAATCATGAAACCAAGCCTTTCCCGTTTCCTCTTTGCCGGCGTCGGACTGTTGCTGGCTTCCCAGGCCCAGGCGGCCACCGTCACCGGGACCATCAACGCCTCGCTGGTGCTGATCTCCAGTTGCCAGGTGAACGGTTCGACGGCCACCACGGGCGCCAACTTCGGTGCCCTCAACTTCGGTACCCAGACCGCCCTGTTCACCCAGGCCGGGGCCCAAGTGCTGGCTGGCGGCGGGGGCGCCATGAGCATCCTCTGCTCGAATGGCGCGATTCCGGTGATCAAGGTCGGCGCGGGGGCCAATGACGGCCAGTCCCCTGGCGGTACCCGGGCCCTGGCCAATAACGGAAACTACGTGCCCTACGATTTCTATACCGACTCAGGGTTCGGCACGCTGCTGCCGATCAACGGCACCATCACCCTGCCCACCAGTACCGGCGCGGCGCAGACCGTGAACCTGTATGGCAAGGCGGTGGGCAAGGCCGGGCTGCCACCGGGTACCTACTCCGACATCGTGGCGGTCGAGCTGAGTTTCTGAACCATGCACGGGCGTCTGGCGCTGGGCCTGGCGCTGGTCGCGGCGGTTGCTCCGGTGCCGCTGGATGCCGCCACCACCAGCACCTTCCTGGTCAATGCAACGATCCAGGCGGGCTGCCTGGTGGTGGGCGGCGTGAGCAACTACGGCAACCTTGATTTCGGCAGTTTTTCGGCGCTGTCCACGGCCGTTGCCACCACGCCGCTCAACGGCACCACGGTGACCTTGCAATGCACGCCGGGGGTGACCCTGAGCATGGCCGTCGACGGCGGGCAGAACAACAACGGCAGCCGCAACCTCAAGCGCAGCAGCGGCAGCAACCTGCAGGTCTATCAACTGTTTCGCGATGCCGGATTCAGCCAGGCGCTGGGCATCAACCAGACGGTGGCGGTCAGCTACGCCGACTCAACCGCCGTCAAGCTGCCAATCTACGCCCGCGCCCAGTTGACCGGGGCGCTACCGGCGGGAAGCTACACCGATGTGCTGCAAGTGACGCTGACCTGGTAAGCGAACGCGCGCCGGGCTGACAAGAAAACGAAGGAGGGTGGCATGGGAATGGACGCTCGGCGTCTTGGTGCGGGAAGGCTGCTGGCGGCGCTGCTCCTGGTGCTGTGGGGGGCAGGGGTGCAGGCCGCGACTTCGGTGCTGATCTGGCCCATCGATCCGGTGATCGAGGCCGAGCAGAAGGCCGGCGCGCTATGGCTGGAAAACCGCGGCACCGAAGTGGCCAACCTGCAGATCCGTATTTTCGCCTGGCGCCAGGGCGAATTCGATGACCAGTACCAGAACCAGCGCGACATCATCGGCAGCCCGCCGCTGGCCAAGATCGAGCCGGGGCAAAAGCAACTGGTGCGCCTGACCCGCACCGCCAATTCGCCGGTGGGGCAGGAACAGGCCTACCGCATCATCATCGACGAGATCCCGCCGCCCCTGCCGGCGAACACCGGTGTCGAGAAACCGCAGGCGGCGATCCGCTTCCAGATGCGCTATTCGGTGCCGCTGTTCGTCTACGGCGAGGGCCTGTGGGGCAAGCCGGACCCCGAGGGCCAACGCGACGCCAAGGGCGTCGGCAAACCGCAATTGAGCTGGCGCCAGGTCTCGGTGCAGGGCCGCCCGTTCGTCGAGATTCGCAACAGTGGCCCGGTACATGCGCGCTTGACCGATGTCGTTATGCAACAGGCCGGGCAGAGCCGCCCGGTGGTGGAAGGCTTGCTTGGCTATGTATTGCCTGGGGCCAGCATGCGTTGGCCGGCGCCCCTGCAGGCTTCGGCGGCGACCGTGCTGCAGGGCCGGGTGAACGGCGGCGAGTCCGCCCAGACCATCGGCCAGGGGCAGTGAAGTGAGCGGATAGATCCAGGGACCAGGGGCCGGAGCAGCCCCGTCAAGGGTGGGAACAGTGCGTGAAGGGATTTCTGGCCAGTACCCGTCGTCTGGCGCTGGCGAGTGGCATTACGGTATTCGCGGTGACGCCCCTGCTGGCTGGCGAACTACCGCCGCCACCCAGCGGCCAGGAAGCGGTCAGCGATGCGCAGTTGTATCTGGAACTGGTGGTCAACCAGATGAACAGCGGTAGCGTGGTGCCGGTGCAGCAGCGCTCCGGTCACCTGTACGTGGCCGCCAGCGACCTGCGCGCGGCGGGGATCGAGTTTCCCGTGCCGGTGCCGGAGCAGGTGGCGCTGGACAGCATCGACGGCCTGCACAGCGACTACGACAGCCAGGCCCAGCGCCTGCTGCTGCAGGTGCCGCTGAACTGGCTGCCCAACCAGCGCATCGGCGGCCGTTCGCTGTATCCACCGAGCGAGGCGCGCAGCAGTTTCGGCGCATTGTTCAACTATGACCTGTACCTCAACGACACCGATGCCAGCGGCACCAGCCTGTCAGCCTGGAACGAGTTTCGCGTGTTCGACGACTGGGGTACCTTTTCCACCACCGGGCAGTGGCGCCAGCAGATCAGCGGCGATGGATTCGACAGCAGCCAGCGCGGCTTCCTGCGCTACGACACCACCTTCCGCTACACCGATGAAGAGCGCCTGCTGACCTTCGAAGGGGGTGACGTGGTCAGCGGTTCGCTGCCGTGGAGCAGCTCGGTGCGCCTGGGCGGGGTGCAACTGTCGCGGGACTTCTCGGTGCGCCCGGACCTGGTCACCTACCCGTTGCCGGCGTTTGCCGGCGAGGCGGCGGTGCCGTCGTCCCTGGACCTGTTCATCAATGGCTACAAGAGCGCCAGCGCCGACTTGCAGCCCGGTCCCTACACCCTGACCAACGTGCCGTACATCAACGGTGCTGGCGAGGCCGTGGTGGTGACCACCGATGCCCTTGGCCGCCAGGTCTCCACCACCTTGCCGTTCTATGTCACCAGCACCTTGTTGCAGAAGGGCCTGATGGACTTCTCGGTGGCGGCCGGCAAGCTGCGGCGCAACTACGGCATCAGTGATTTTTCCTATGGCTCGACCCTGACCTCGGGCAGCCTGCGCTATGGCGTCAGCGACAGCTTCACCCTGGAGAGCCACGCCGAGGTCGGGGAGTCCCTGACCCTTGGCGGCATCGGTGGCAACCTGCTGGTGGGCAATCTTGGCGTGGTCAACGCCGCCGTGAGCCACAGCACCTTCGAAGGCCGCGGCGGCCAGCAACTGAGCCTCGGCTACCAGTACAACAGCCAGCGCATCGGCTTCAACTACCAGCGCCTGGAACGCCGTGGCGACTATGCCGACGCGACCTTGCTGGACAGCCCCTACACCCGCCTCAGCCAGCGCAGCGAGCAGGTCACGGTCAGCCTCAACATGGAGCGCTATGGCAGCCTCGGTGCCGGCTACTTCGACGTGCGTGCCGCCGACAACTCGCGCACGCGCCTGGTCAACCTGAGCTGGAGTCGCTCGTTGTGGGGCAGCACCAGCCTGTACCTGTCGGCCAACCGCGAAGTCGGCGGCGACGGGCAATGGGCGACCCAGGCGCAACTGGTGATTCCCTTCGACCTGCACGGCACCATCAGCCTCAGCGCCGAGCGCAACCAGAATGGCGAGAGCCTGCAGCGGGTGAACTACAGCCGCGCCGTGCCCACCCAGGGCGGGGTCGGTTTCAACCTGGGCTATGCCGGTGGCGACCAGCAGGCCTACCGCCAGGCCGACCTGACCTGGCGCCTGCAATCGGTGCAGTTGCAGGCCGGCACCTATGGCACCAGCGATGCCATGACCCGCTGGGCCGATGCCAGTGGCTCGGTGGTGTGGATGGACAACGGCCTGTTCGCTGCCAATCGCATCGACGATGCCTTCGTCGTGGTCAGCACCAATGGCTTCGCCGATGTGCCGGTGCGCTACGAAAACCAGCCCGTGGGGCGTACCAACGGCAAGGGCCAGTTGCTGGTGCCGTGGAGCAGCGCCTATTACCGCGGCAAGTACGAGATCGATCCGCTGGAGCTGCCGGCCAACGTCCGCGCTGCCAACGTCGAGCAGCGCGTGTCCGTGCGACGGGGGGCCGGTTACCTGCTGAACTTCCCGCTGGACCGGGTACTGGCGGCGAGCGTCGAACTGGTGGATGCCAGTCACCAGGACCTGCCGCTGGGCAGCCAGGTTACCCACCAGCAGAGCGGTTCCCTGGCGGTGGTGGGCTGGGATGGGCTGGTCTACCTGGAGAACCTGGCGCAGCAGAACACCTTGCTCGTGCAACTGGCGGGCGGTGGCAGCTGCCAGGCGCAGTTCAGCCTCGACGGCGCGCAGGACGACGTGCCGCTGATCGGCCCGCTGGTGTGCAAATGAGGCGCTGGCTGACGGTACTGCTCCTGTGCCTGCTGGCGATGCAGGCGCGGGCGCAATGTGCGGTGGTGCAGGCGACCAATATCGCCTTCGGCAGCGTTGCCTCGACCCTGGTCAACACGGTGGTGCAGCCCAGCTCCACCACCAATGCCGGGCTTCGTTGCAGCGGTTCGCTGCTGAGCCTGCTGCGCTCCGACGACTTCTTCAAGATGACCTTGACGCCGGTGGGCGGCACCACCGGGATGGTCGGGCCGACCGGGGACGTGATCAGGTACACCCTCTACGCCGACAACACCACGTCCTTTCCCATCACCCGCGGCCAGCCGTTCGACTTCGCCCGCCACGGCATCCTCGAAGCCCTGGGCCTGCTTGGCAGCATCGTCCCCAACACGGTGCCGCTGTATGCGAAGACCCTGACCGGGAGCAACGTGGCTGCCGGAACCTATACGGAAACCTTCAGCGTGTTCTGGGACTGGGACTACTGCTATGGCATCGGCATCGGCGGCCTGTGCCTGGGGCGACAGACCCTCACGGGTACCACCAGCATGACGGTGAGCCTCACCGTCACCGCCGATTGCCAGATCACCACGCCGACCATCAATTTCGGCGCCGCGCCGGTGGTCAGTGGCTTCTCCTCGGTCAACCAGAGCGTCAGCCTGTCGTGTACCAAGGGCAGTGCCTACACCGTGGGGCTCAACGATGGGCTGTACGCTTCGGGAGGGCGGCGCAGGATGAAGTCGACGACCACCAACAACTACCTGGCCTACGACATCTTCAAGAGCGCTGGCGCGGTGCGCTGGGGCTCCCTGACCAGCGCCCGGCGGGCCAGCAGCGATGCCGACATCAATCCGGGCAATGGCACGGGGACGGGGAGCCAGGTGTTCAACTACAACGCCAGGGTCTATACCGACCAGGCCACGCCGCCGGCGGGGGCCTATCAGGACAGCGTGATTCTCGACGTGGCGTTCTGAGGGCTTATGGCGGCCGCTGCGCGCCCGTTCGCAGGCAAGCCAGCTCCCACAGGGCCGTGCTTCAGCGCAACTCGTGAACCATCTGCCCGATCGCGTCCAGCACCGACGAAGCCAGTGCCTTCGAGCGCTTGCCCGACCACCCGGTAACGGCATCCGGCGCATCGTCATGGTCCTTGAACGGCATCTCCAGGGTCAGCGACAGGCAATTATGGGCCTGGCCCACCGCATTGCAGGCCAGGGTCAGGTTGGCTTCCCCCGGCGCACTGCGCGGGTAGCCATGCACGTCCTGGAAGTCGGGGGTCAGGCTGCACAGGGTCTTGCGGAAACGTTCTTCCAGCGCGGCAATACGCGGGGTATAGCCGGGGTTGCCCTCGCAGGCCGCCGTGAACACATGGGGGATTTCCTCGTCGCCATGGGCATCGAGGAACAGGTCGACGCCATGCAGCTTCATCTGCTGCTGGGCGAACAGCACTTCCGGGGTCTGGTCGGCACTCGCGCTCTGCCAGGCACGGTTGAGGTCGTGGCCGCGGGCATTGGTGCGCAGGTGACCGCGGAAGGCACCGTCGGGGTTCATGTTGGGGATCAGGTAGAGGTCGGCAGCCGCCAGCAGGCGTTGCAGGGTGGCGTCGTTCTGCTCGACGCGGTCGATCACACCCTCCATGAACCATTCGGCCATGTGCTCGCCAGGATGCTGCTGGGCGATGATCCACACCTTGCGCTTGCCCGCGGCACCATCGCCGACCCGCAACAGGGGAATGTCACGGCCCTCGACGCTGCGCCCGGTGGCCAGCAGGCTGACACCGGGCAACTGGCGGGCACGTTCGATCAACTGGTTGTGACGGGCGCGGGAGTAGGGCTCGAAATAGGCGAACCAGGCCTGCGGCTCGCGGGCTTCGAGGCTGAAGTGCAGGGCCTTGCCATCGAAGCGGGAGGGCACGCGGAACCAGTTCTGCTGATCGTACGAGGCGACCGCGTGATAACCGTCCCAGGCTTTGTTATAGGAAGACTCACCGGCATTTTCGAGGATGAAGCCGTGGGTCTGTCCCGGGGTCAGGCCGCTGGCCTTGAAGTGGAACCACTGGAAATGTGCGCTGCAGGTGTCGTTACGGATCGCCAGGCGGACCTGTGCGGGATGGCTGGCATCCCGGACCAGGATATTGCCGGAGTCGAAGTCGCAGTCGATGCTCAGTGCGGTCATTGCCAGGTTCCTGTGTAGAGTTGTTGTAACCGGTCACTCTACACAACCTGGCGGCTTACCAGAAACCCAATGCCAGCAAGGCGGCCAGTCCCAGGCCCATGGCCACGGTGCAGCCACCCAGGGAGAACGCCGCGCGACCCTGCCGGTACCAGTGGTTGTCACCCAGCAGGCGGGCCGGGGCCAGCAGGCTGCGCCAGCGCAGTTCGGTGGCATGGAAGGCGGCCAGGTGCGCCGGGGCGGCGTCGAGCCAGCGGCGGAAGTCGATGCGTTCGCTGGCGGTGACATGCGGGCTCTGCAGGCGCACATACCACTGGCCGGCGACACGGGTGATGGCGTCAGGCGCGGACAGGGTGCACTGCAGGACCTGGTTCATGTGATGCTCGACATTGGTGTCGCTCAGGTCCAGGCGCTCGGCGATGGCGGCGTAGGACAGTTGGTCGAGGCGGTTCAGCAAGAACACCTGCTGGACCCGGCGTGGCAGCTTTTTCAGGCATTGCAGCAAGTCCGCCTCGGCGGCGTCGGTGCAATCGGCGTGGTGATCCAGAGGCAGCAGCAGGCGGGTCATGATTCAAGCTCCTTGCTGTGGGAACGGAGGAGGCGGGAGAGGGGGCATCTTCCTTGACGCGGTTGAGAGCTTAATCGTAACGAGATTGATTCTCAAGTGCTGATTTCAGCAAATTTCAGCAAACCTTTGTTACGTGGGTTACAGCGGCGATAGTCCTTTGCTATCATCGCCACATTAAGTAACACAACGCCTTCATTAGCCTGAAGAGCCCAAAAAAAAGACCCGGCAAAAAGCCGGGTCAAAAACCGTGATTAGCCTGATGAGGAGATAATCTGAGAGTCCGACCTAAGGGCTCCAGGTTATCCAACTGATCTCGCGACCAGTTGCGATCAATAATAATCGTTCTCATTTTCAAGTCAAATGAATTTTCGGTAATTCTCCGAAAATATTTTTGTCCCCTGCCCGCAGCTCAGCTGTTTCGGGCCTTCCTGACTGTTTTATTCCTTCCTCGATCCTGCTCCCGGAACCGATTCCTGGTCGTGTTTGGCGGCGAGCCGCTGGCTGTGTTCGAGCATCGCGCGGCCCATGTTGAGCAGGTGCATGACCGTGAGCATCTGGTCCTGGGCCTTGTCGCGCATCCGCTGGGCCGCCTCCCAGGCGCTGGATGATGCGCTGCGCAGCAGCCAGTCCGCCTGTTGGGCAGCGATCTCGGCGGTGAGGTCGTGGCGGGCCACCACCAGTTGCATGTCTTCGCCACCCGAGGCGCTCTCGGGTTCGGGGTTGAGGTAATAGTCCAGGGCACGACGGGCAGCATCGTTGTCCAGTTGGTCGAAAGAGGGCTTGCTCATGAAAATCGGTCTTCCTTGAAGGCTTGGAAAAGTGCCCTGGAAATATAGTACCGGTCGTATTCTTTTCAGGGTTTTAAATACTACAATTTGTGTATTGAGCGTCTTCGGGTAGTCCGTATCGTGCCTGCGATGGAAAACTGGATCGCACTAACCAAGAAACGGATGAGTGAGCTCAAGCTCACCCAAGAGAAGCTGGCCGAGCGCGTAGGCGTTACCCAGGGATGTGTCGGCTTGTGGCTACGTGGCGAGCGCGAGTTGTCCCTGAAGCGCATGAACGAGGTGCTGGTGGCCCTGGAGCTGCCGATGGCCATGCGCGCCACGCTGAACACCGAGGAGGAGCCGGCCAACTATGGCCTGCCCACCACGTTCCGCTACCCCTTGTCGGACTGGGAGTGTCTGGCCCGGGTCGACGAAAATACACCGGGTGCTGAAGAGATCACCGACTACAAGGCCGTCGGCACGGCGTTCTGGCTGCGGGTCGAGGGCGACGCCATGACCGCGCCGACCGGCCTGAGCATTTCCGCGGGGATGCTGGTGCTGGTGGATACCGGGGTCGAGGCGCAGGTGGGACGCCTGGTGATCGCGCGGCTGCCAGGCAATCCACTGGGGCTGTTGCGCCAGTTGGTGGTGGAGGGCGGCCAGCGCTTCCTCAAGCCGCTCAATCCGACGTATCCGATCACCTTGTGTGGTGATGACTGTGAATTGCTGGGTGTGGCCATTCAGGCTGGCATTCGGTTCTGAAGCTCCACAATGAGAAACGGCGCCTTTGGGCGCCGTTTGCATTTTCCTGTGACAGGGACCTTGTGGGAGTCAGCCTGCAGCTTCCTCCAGCGCCACCAGCACGCTCCCTTCACTGACCATCTCACCTTCCTGGCAATACAGCGCCGCCACCGTCCCGGCATGGGGTGCGCGGATGCTGTGTTCCATCTTCATGGCCTCCAGCACTACCAGTTGGGTACCGGCCTCGACCACCTGGCCCGGCTCCACCAGCACCCGCACGATGCTGCCGTTCATGGGCGCGGTCAGGCCGCCCTGATGGCCGTGCCCGGCTTCCGCCTCGGCGATCGGGTCGTAGGCGCTGATCGCGTGCAGTTCGCCATCCCAGCGCAGGTACAGGGTGTCGCCCCGACGGATCGCCAGGTGCTGGCGGCGCAGGCCGCTGTCATCCACCCGCAGTTGCTCGCCATCGAGGATGAAGGTCCACGCTGCCGCCTGGTCCAGCCCCAGCGCCTGCTGCTCGCCATTGCAGCTCAGGTGCAGGCTGACATGCGCCGGCACACCCGCGCGGAAACCCTGGCGCGAAGCCCAGGGCGAATGCGCGTCGTCCTCGCGCACCGTCGCCGGCAGCCCCTGTACCCAGGCCTCCGCCGCCGCCTGCCAGAAACCGGCGGGCAGGGCGCCCGGGGCCGGCAGCAGGTCGTCGTGGTAGCGCGGGATGAAGCCGGTATCCAGCTCCGCCGCCGCAAAGGCCGGATGGGCGAGGATGCGCCGCAGGAAGGTGATGTTGGTCTTCACCCCGCCGATGGCGAACTCGTCGAGCATCGCCAGCAGGCGCAGGCGCGCCTGTTCGCGGTCCTCGCCCCAGGCGATCAGCTTGCCCAGCATCGGATCGTAGAAGGGCGATACCTGGTCACCCTCGGCAACCCCGCTGTCCACCCGACGCCCCGCACCGGGTGCGCTTTCGCGGTACAGCGCCAGCTTGCCGGTGGCCGGCAGGAAATCGTTGGCCGGGTCTTCGGCATATAGCCGCACCTCGATGGCATGGCCGTTCAGAGGCACTTGCTCCTGGGTGATCGGCAGCGCCTCGCCTCGGGCGACGCGAATCTGCCAGGCCACCAGGTCGAGGCCGGTGATGGCTTCGGTGACCGGGTGCTCTACCTGCAGGCGAGTGTTCATCTCCATGAAGAAGAATTCGCCACGGGCATCCAGCAGGAATTCCACGGTACCGGCGCCGACATAGCCGATGGCCTGCGCCGCACGCACCGCTGCTTCACCCATGGCCTTGCGCAGCTCGACGCTGAGGCCCGGAGCCGGCGCTTCTTCCACCACCTTCTGGTGCCGACGCTGGATCGAGCAGTCGCGCTCGTTGAGGTACAGGCAGTTGCCGTGCTGGTCGGCGAACACCTGGATCTCCACGTGGCGCGGCTTGAGCACGTATTTTTCCACCAGCATCCGCGCATCGCCGAACGACGATTGCGCTTCGCGCTGCGCCGAGGCCAGGGCCTCGGCCAGCTGGCTTTCCTGTTCCACCACCTTCATGCCCTTGCCACCACCGCCGGCGGTGGCCTTGAGCAGCACCGGATAACCGATCTTCTCGGACGCAGCGCGGAAGGTCTCCAGGTCCTGGGCCTCGCCGTGGTAGCCGGGCACCAGTGGCACCCCGGCGGTCTCCATCAGGGCCTTGGCCGCGGACTTGCTGCCCATGGCCTCGATGGCACTGGCCGGCGGGCCGAGGAAGATCAGCCCGGCCTCTTCGATGGCGCGGGCGAAGCCGGCGTTCTCGGACAGGAAGCCGTAGCCTGGGTGGATGGCCTGGGCACCACTGGCCCTGGCCGCGGCGATCAGTTTGTCGATGACCAGGTAGCTTTCCGCCGGCTTGGCGCCGCCGAGGTCGACGCGGATATCGGCTTCGCGGCTGTGCCGCGCTTCACGGTCCACCGCGCTGTGCACGGCGACGGTGGTCAGCCCCAGGGACTTGGCGGTGCGCATCACCCGGCAGGCGATCTCGCCACGGTTGGCGACCAGCAGGGTGGTCAGCTCGGGACGGCTCATGGGCGGGGCTCCTTGGCGGATGGTTCGGCCTGCCAGGCCGGTTGGCGTTTTTCCAGGAAGGCGCGCAGGCCTTCCTGGCCTTCCGGGCTGACACGGATGCGGGCGATGGCGTTCTCGCAGTAGCGGCGCAGGGCCGGGGTCAGTTCACCGGGGCCGACCTCGCGCAGCAATTCCTTGCTGGCGCGCATGGCCTGCGGGCTGTTCTGCAGCAGGTTGGCGATCCAGTCTTCGACCCGTTCTTCCAGCTCTGCCGCCGGATAGCTTTCCGCGAGCAGGCCCAGTTCGCGGGCCCGGACGCCGCTGAAGCGCTCGGCGGTGAGGGCATAGCGGCGTGCCGCGCGCTCGCCCATGGCCTGGACCACGAACGGGCTGATCACTGCCGGCGCCAGGCCGATGCGCACTTCCGACAGGCACAGTTGCGCGTCGTCGCTGCCGATGGCCATGTCGCAGCAGCTGATCAGGCCGAGGGCACCGCCGAAGGCCGCGCCCTGGACCACGGCCAGGGTCGGCACCTTCAGGCGTGCCAGGTTGTACATCAGTTCCGCCAGTTCCTGGGCATCGTCGAGATTGCTCTGGAAGTCCAGCGCAGCGCTCTGCTGCATCCAGGCCAGGTCGGCGCCGGCGCTGAAGTGGCGGCCGCGGCCACGGAGGACGACGAAGCGCAGGCTCGCATCGCTGGCGAGCTGGTCGAGGGCGATGATCAGTTCGCGGATCATCAGGGCGTTGAACGCGTTGTTCTTGTCCGCACGGCTCAGCCACAGGGTGGCGAAGCCGCGGGGATCCTTGATCAGTTCGAGGGTGCTGAAGTCGGTCATTCGCTCACATCCGGAAAATGCCGAAGCGGCTGGCTTCGATCGGCGCGTTGAGGGCGGCGGACAGGGCCAGGCCAAGGACGTCGCGGGTCTGCGCCGGGTCGATGACGCCGTCGTCCCACAGGCGGGCGCTGGAGTAGTAGGGGTGGCCCTGGTGCTCGTACTGGTCGAGGATCGGCTGTTTCAGCTTCGCCTCGTCCTCGGCGCTGAAGGCCTGGCCGCTGCGTTCGCTCTGTTCGCGCTTGACCTGGGCCAGCACGCCGGCCGCCTGCTCGGCGCCCATCACGCCGATCCGCGCGTTCGGCCACATCCACAGGAAGCGCGGGTCGTAGGCCCGGCCGCACATACCGTAGTTGCCGGCACCGAAGCTGCCGCCGATGATCACGGTGAACTTCGGCACCTTGGCGCAGGCCACCGCGGTGACCAGCTTGGCGCCGTGCTTGGCGATGCCGCCGGCCTCGTATTTCTGCCCGACCATGAACCCGGTGATGTTTTGCAGGAACAGCAGCGGGATGCCGCGCTGGCAGGCCAGTTCGATGAAGTGCGCGCCTTTCTGCGCGGCCTCGGCGAAGAGGATGCCGTTGTTGGCGAGGATGGCGATCGGGTAGCCGTGCAGGTGGGCGAAGCCGCACACCAGGGTGGTGCCGAACAGCGCCTTGAACTCATCGAAGACCGAACCGTCCACCAGGCGGGCGATGATCTCGCGCACGTCGAAGGGTTGCTTGGCATCGGCCGGGACCACGCCATACAGTTCGTCGACGCCGTACAGCGGGGCGACCGGCGTGCGCACCTGCAGCTCGCCCTGCTTGTGCCAGTTGAGGTTGGCCACGCAGCGGCGGGCGATGGCCAGGGCGTGTTCGTCGTTGTCGGCGTAGTGGTCGGCGACGCCGCTGGTCTTGCAGTGCACGTCGGCGCCACCGAGGTCCTCGGCGCTGACCACCTCGCCGGTGGCGGCCTTCACCAGCGGCGGGCCGGCGAGGAAGATGGTGGCCTGCTGGCGGACCATGATGGTCTCGTCGGACATCGCCGGCACATAGGCGCCGCCGGCGGTGCACGAGCCCATGACCACGGCGATCTGCGGGATGCCCTGGGCGCTCATGTTGGCCTGGTTGAAGAAGATCCGCCCGAAGTGCTCGCGGTCGGGGAACACCTCGTCCTGGCGCGGCAGGTTGGCGCCGCCGGAGTCCACCAGGTACAGGCAGGGCAGGCGGTTCTGCTGGGCGATGGCCTGGGCGCGCAGGTGTTTCTTCACGGTCAGCGGGTAGTAGGAGCCGCCTTTCACCGTGGCGTCGTTGGCCACGATCATGCACTCGACGCCTTCGACCCGGCCGATGCCGGCGATCACGCCGGCGGCCGGCACGTCTTCGCCGTACACCTCATGGGCGGCCAGCTGGCCGATCTCCAGGAAGGGCGAGCCCGGATCGAGCAGGCGGTCGATGCGCTCGCGGGGCAGCAGCTTGCCGCGGGAAGTGTGGCGTTCCTGGGCCTTCGGCCCGCCGCCCTGGTGCACCCGGGCGAGCAGGGTGCGCAGGGCATTGACCTGCTCCAGCATGGCCGCGCTGTTCTGCGCGAAGTCCGGGGCGCGGGTGTTCAACTGGGATTTCAGGATCATCATCGTGCCTTCGGCAGCTTCAAGCCATAAGCTTCAAGCTGCAAGAATGGTTCGTACGCAATGCTGCTTTCTCTTGCAGCTTGCAACTTGAGGCTTGCAACTGCTCCTAGCGCGTTTCGTTGAACAGCTCGCGACCGATCAGCATGCGGCGGATCTCGCTGGTGCCGGCGCCGATCTCGTAGAGCTTGGCGTCGCGCAGCAGGCGGCCTGCCGGGAATTCGTTGATATAGCCGTTGCCGCCGAGGATCTGGATCGCTTCCAGGGCCATCTGGGTAGCGCGCTCGGCGGTGTAGAGGATCACCCCGGCGGCGTCCTTGCGGGTGGTTTCGGCGCGGTCGCAGGCCTGGGCCACGGCGTACAGGTAGGCGCGGCTGGCGTTGAGCTGGGTGTACATGTCGGCGATCTTGCCCTGGATCAGCTGGAACTCGCCGATGCTCTGGCCGAACTGCTTGCGGTCGTGGATATAAGGCACCACCAGGTCCATGCACGACTGCATGATGCCGGTCGGGCCACCGGCGAGAACCACGCGCTCGTAGTCCAGGCCGCTCATCAGCACCTTCACGCCGCCATTGAGCTTGCCGAGGATGTTTTCCTGTGGCACCTCGACGTTGTCGAAGAACAGCTCGCAGGTGTTGGAGCCGCGCATGCCCAGCTTGTCGAACTTGTTGCTGCGGCTGAAGCCTTTCCAGTCACGCTCGACGATGAACGCGGTAATGCCGTGCGGGCCCTTTTCCAGGTCGGTCTTGGCGTAGATCACGTAGGTGTTGGCGTCGGGGCCGTTGGTGATCCAGGTCTTGCTGCCGTTGAGCACGAAGTGGTCGCCGCGTTGTTCGGCGCGCAGCTTCATGGAGACCACGTCGGAACCGGCATTCGGCTCGCTCATGGCCAGGGCGCCGATATGCTCGCCGCTGATCAGCTTGGGCAGGTACTTGAGTTTCTGTTCGTGGGTGCCGTTGCGGTTGATCTGGTTGACGCAGAGGTTGGAGTGGGCGCCGTAGGACAGGGCCACCGAGGCCGAACCGCGGCTGATTTCCTCCATGGCCACCACATGGGCCAGGTAACCCAGGCCGGCGCCGCCGTATTCCTCGCTGACGGTCACGCCGAGCAGGCCCATGTCGCCGAACTTGCGCCACATGTCGGCGGGGAACAGGTTGTCGTGGTCGATCTGTGCGGCGCGGGGTGCCAGTTCGGCGGCGACGAAGGTCTGCACCTGGTCGCGGAGCATGTCGATGGTTTCGCCCAGGGCGAAGTTCAGGGAGGGATACAGCATGCGGGCACCTTCTATTGTCAGTTCTTGGAGGGGTGGGGTCTGGATATCACCTTTACGTTAACGTAAACCTGAGTCCGTGCACTGTCAATCATCACCATGACCTTTACGTTAACGTAAATTTAAGCCAGAGTAAGTCCGCCCCGATCAGCTCCCAAGAACAAACACAAACAGGGATCGCCATGAATCAACCGAGCTACACCCAGGGCCGCCAGGACAAGCCCTTGCTGGCCATGACCATCGGTCAGGCGTTCGACCAGACGGTGGCGCGCTTCGCCGCGCGCGAGGCGCTGGTGGTCCGCCATCAGCAGCTGCGCTACTCCTGGGCCGAACTGGCCGCGGCCGTCGACCTGCATGCCCGCGCCTTCATGGCCCTGGGCCTGAAGACCGGCGACCGCCTCGGCATCTGGGCGCCCAACTGCGCGCAGTGGTGCATCGCCCAGTTCGCCAGCGCCAAGGCCGGGATCATCCTGGTCAACATCAATCCCGCCTATCGCACCAGCGAGCTGGAGTACGCGCTCAAGCAGTCCGGCTGCCAGTGGCTGGTGTGCGCCGGGGCGTTCAAGAGTTCGGACTACCACGGGATGATCGCCGAGCTGTTGCCGGAAATCGCCCACCAGGCCCCGGGGCAGTTCAACTGCGAGCGCCTGCCGGACCTGCGCGGGGTCATCAGCCTGGCCGCCGAGCCGCCGATCGGCTTCCTCCCCTGGGATGGGCTGGCGGAGCATGCGCAAAGGGTCAGCCAGGCGGAGTTCGACGCCCGCCAGCAGGGCCTGCAGTTCGACCAGGCGGTGAACATCCAGTACACCTCCGGCACCACCGGCTTCCCCAAGGGCGCGACCCTGAGCCACTACAACATCCTCAACAACGGCTACATGGTCGGCGAAAGCCTCGGCCTGACCGAGCAGGATCGCCTGGTGATCCCGGTGCCGCTGTACCACTGCTTCGGCATGGTCATGGGCAACCTGGGCTGCATGACCCACGGCAGCACCATGATCTACCCCAACGATGCCTTCGACCCGGCGCTGACCCTGCAGGCCGTGGCCGACGAGCGCGCCACCGCGCTGTATGGCGTGCCGACCATGTTCATCGCCGTGCTCGACCAGCCGCAGCGCGCCGACTACGACCTGTCCAGCCTGCGCACCGGGATCATGGCCGGGGCTACCTGTCCGATCGAGGTGATGCGCCGGGTCATCAATGAACTGCACATGAGCGAGGTGCAGATCGCCTACGGCATGACCGAGACCAGCCCGGTGTCGATGCAGACCAGCGCCGACGACGAGCTGGAGCTGCGCGTGACCAGTGTCGGCCGCACCCAGCCGCAGCTGGAGAGCAAGATCATCGACGAGCATGGCTGCGTGGTTGCGCGCGGGCAGATCGGCGAGCTGTGCACCCGTGGCTACAGCGTGATGCTCGGCTACTGGGGCAACCCGGCGGCCACCGCCGAAGCCATCGACCAGGCGGGCTGGATGCATACCGGCGACCTGGCGAGCATGGACGATCACGGCTACGTGTGCATTGCCGGACGCAACAAGGACATGATCATCCGCGGGGGCGAGAACATCTATCCGCGGGAGCTGGAGGAGTTCTTCTTCACCCACCCGGCGGTGGCCGATGTGCAGGTGATCGGCATTCCCTGCGACCGGTACGGCGAGGAGATCGTCGCCTGGATCAAGTTCCACCCGGGTCACAGCGCGACGACCGAGGAACTGCAGGCCTGGTGCAAGAACCGCATCGCGCACTTCAAGACGCCGCGCTACTTCCGCTTCGTCGAGGAATTCCCGATGACGGTGACGGGGAAGATCCAGAAGTTCAGGATGCGCGAAATCAGCATCGAGGAACTGAAGCGCAACTGATCCCCAAAGCCATACGCGGACCTTGTGGGAGCGGGTTCACCCGCGATTGCGGTGGTGGGTTCACTATCGCAATCGCGGGTGAACCCGCTCCCACAGGGTCCGCGTACGGCATTCCAACACTTCCTGGCAACCCGTCTACTCTGAACCTTTCACCGGCGGCTCCTCGCTCGGCGGGTCTCCCACCGTGGGCGGCACCGTCGGCTTGACCGGCACGCCTTCAGGCTCGTCCTGGGGCACCGGTGGTGGCAGGTTCGGGTCGTCGATATTCGGGTCGGGCGTTTCTGCCGGGATAGGGATGCTCATCGGGCGTTTCCTCGCGTTCAACAAGACACACCTGGGTTGGACCGCCGGTACCCGACTTCGCTCATTTTTTATTGAACCCCCGCGCCCGCCATTGCTCTCAATCCTTACCGCCACGTCGTAACGGAGCGATGATCGATGACCCGCAACGAGCCTTTCGAAACCGAGCGCATGGCCGCCAGCGACAACCCCGCCGACGCGCCGCTGAGCCTGTCCCAGGCGCTGCTGCTGCCGCGCGTCGTGATCGAGGACACCACGCCCGTGATCGACGCGGGGCTGTACGCGGTAAAGACCGAAGTGGGCAAGACCGTGACAGTGGGCAGCAAGGTATACGCCGACGGTCATGATGTCCTGGCAGTAGCCCTCAACTGGCGCAAGGCCGGCAGCCGGCTATGGCACAGCCAGCCGATGAGGTTCCTTGGCAACGACCGCTGGGAGGCCGGTTTCACCGTCGCCGAAACCGGCCGCCATCTGTTCCTCGTCGAGGCCTGGATCGACGCCTACGCCACCTACTGTCACGACCTGGAAAAGAAATTCACCGCCGGCGTGGACATCGCCCTGGAACTGGAGGAGGGCCGCCTGCACCTGGAACACGGTGCCGAGCGCAGCGGCAACTCCCTGCGCGATCACCTGTCCACGCTGGTCAAGCGTTTGCGCAAGGGCCTGCCGGCGGCGGCCCAGGTCGAGATGCTGCTGGCCCAGGACACCCGGGCGCTGATGGCCCAGGCCGATCCTCGCGGCTACCTCAGCCGCAGCCCGGAATTTCCCCTGGAGGTGGAGCGCGAGCGCGCCGCGTTCGCCAGCTGGTACGAGCTGTTTCCCCGCTCGATCACCGACGATCCCCGGCGTCACGGCACCTTCAATGACGTCCATGCGCGCCTGCCGATGATCCGCGACATGGGCTTCGACGTCCTCTATTTCCCGCCGATCCACCCCATCGGCAACAAGTTCCGCAAGGGCCGCAACAACGCGCTCAACGCCGCGCCGGGCGATCCCGGCAGCCCCTACGCCATCGGCAGCCCGGACGGCGGCCACGAGGCGATCCACCCGCAACTGGGCAGCCGCGAGGATTTCCGCCGCCTGGTGGCCGCCGCCGCCGAGCATGGCCTGGAAATCGCCCTCGACTTCGCCATCCAGTGTTCCCAGGACCATCCCTGGCTGAACGAGCATCCGGGCTGGTTCTCCTGGCGCCCGGACGGCAGCATCCGCTACGCGGAAAACCCGCCGAAGAAATACCAGGACATCGTCAACGTCGACTTCTACGCCGCCGACGCCGTGCCCGCGCTGTGGCTGGCCCTGCGCGACATCGTCGAGGGCTGGGTGGAGGAGGGGGTCAAGCAGTTCCGCGTCGACAACCCGCACACCAAGCCGCTGCCCTTCTGGCAGTGGCTGATCGCCGATATCCGCGCCCGGCACCCGGAGGTGATCTTCCTCGCCGAAGCCTTCACCAAGCCGGCGATGATGGCCCGGCTCGGCAAGGTCGGCTACAGCCAGAGCTACACCTACTTCACCTGGCGCAACAGCAAGGCGGAAATCCAGGAGTACTTTGAAACCCTCAACCAGCCGCCCTGGTCGCTGTGCTACCGGCCGAACTTCTTTGTCAACACGCCGGACATCAACCCGTTCTTCCTGCATCACGCCGGTCGCGCCGGTTTCCTGATCCGCGCCGCCCTGGCCACCATGGGCTCGGGCCTCTGGGGCATGTATTCGGGCTTCGAGCTGTGCGAGTCGGCGCCGATCCCGGGCAAGGAGGAATACCTCGATTCGGAGAAGTACGAGATCCGCCCGCGGGACTTCAACCAGCCCGGCAACATCATCGCCGAGATCGCCCAGCTCAACCGCATCCGCCGCCAGCAGCCGGCCCTGCAGAGCCACCTGGGGGTGCAGTTCTTCAATGCCTGGAACGACAGCATCGTCTACTTCGGCAAGCGCACCCCGGACGGTGAGGGCTACGTGCTGGTGGCGGTCAGCCTCGATCCGCACAACGCCCAGGAGGCGCATTTCGAGCTGCCGCTGTGGGAGCTGGGCCTGGACGACAACGCCGTCACCCGCGGCGAAGACCTGATGAACGGCCACCGCTGGGAGTGGTACGGCAAGACCCAGTGGATGCGCATCGAACCCTGGCACCTGCCGTTCGGTATCTGGCGCCTGGACAAGGCCCTCTAGAAAGGACGTCGAGCATGGCGAAGAAATCCCGCCCCGCAGCCTTCATCGATGATCCGCTGTGGTACAAGGACGCGGTCATCTACCAGATCCACATCAAGTCCTTCTTCGATTCCAACAACGACGGCATCGGCGATTTTCCCGGCCTGCTGGCCAAGCTCGACTACATCGCCGAACTGGGGGTCAACACCCTGTGGCTGCTGCCGTTCTACCCCTCGCCACGGCGCGACGACGGCTACGACATCGCCGCTTACAAGGCGGTGCACAGCGACTACGGGACCATGGCCGACGTGCGCCGCTTCATCGCCGAGGCGCACAAGCGCAACCTGCGGGTGATCACCGAGCTGGTCATCAACCACACCTCCGACCAGCACCCCTGGTTCCAGAAGGCCCGGCGCGCCAAGCGCGGCTCGGCGGCGCGAGACTTCTACGTGTGGTCCGACAGCGACGCCAAGTACGACGGCACGCGGATCATCTTCCTCGACACCGAGAAGTCCAACTGGACCTGGGACCCGGTGGCCGGCCAGTACTTCTGGCACCGTTTCTACTCGCACCAGCCGGACCTCAACTTCGACAACCCGCAGGTGATGAAGGCGGTGATCGGGGTCATGCGCTTCTGGCTCGACATGGGTGTCGACGGCCTGCGCCTGGATGCCATCCCGTACCTGATCGAGCGCGACGGCACCAACAACGAGAACCTGCCCGAGACCCATGGGGTGCTCAAGCGGATCCGCGCCGAGATCGACGCCAACTATCCCGACCGCATGCTCCTGGCCGAGGCCAACCAATGGCCGGAGGACACTCAGCTGTACTTCGGCGAGGGCGATGGCGACGAATGCCATATGGCCTTCCACTTCCCGCTGATGCCGCGCATGTACATGGCCGTGGCCCAGGAAGACCGCTTCCCGATCACCGATATCCTGCGCCAGACCCCGGAGATCCCGGCCAACTGCCAGTGGGCGATCTTCCTGCGCAACCACGATGAGCTGACCCTGGAAATGGTCACAGACCGCGAGCGCGACTACCTGTGGAACTACTACGCAGCCGACCGTCGCGCGCGGATCAACCTCGGGATCCGCCGCCGCCTGGCGCCGCTGATGCAGCGGGACCGTCGGCGAGTCGAACTGCTCACCAGCCTGCTGCTGTCCATGCCCGGCACGCCGACCCTGTACTACGGCGACGAGATCGGCATGGGCGACAACATCTACCTGGGCGATCGCGACGGTGTGCGCACGCCGATGCAATGGTCCATCGACCGCAACGGCGGTTTCTCCCGCGCCGACCCGGCGCGCCTGGTGCTGCCGCCGATCATGGATGCGCAGTACGGCTACCAGACGGTCAACGTCGAGGCCCAGGCCGAGGATCCGCATTCGCTGCTCAACTGGAACCGCCGCCTGCTGGCGGTGCGCAAGCAGCAGAAATGCTTCGGCCGCGGCACCCTGAAGATGCTCGCGCCGAACAACCGCCGCATCCTCGCCTACCTGCGCGAATACACCGGGCCCGACGGCGTCAGCGAAACCGTGCTGTGCGTGGCCAACGTGTCCCGTGCGGCGCAGGCGGTGGAGCTGGACCTGGCGCCCTTCGTCGACCGCGTGCCGGTGGAGATGCTCGGCGGCTGCGCCTTCCCTCCTATCGGCCACCTGCCATTTCTGCTGACCCTGGCGCCCTATGGCTTCTACTGGTTCCTGCTGGCGCCGAAGGACCAGATGCCGAGCTGGCACGTCGAGGCGGCACAACCCCTTCCGGAGTTCACCACCTTGGTCATCAAGAAACGCATGGAAGAACTGCTGGAGGCCCCGGCCCGGCAGTCCCTGGAACAGACCATCCTGCCGCAGTACCTGCCCAACCGGCGCTGGTTCGCCGGCAAGGACGCGGCCATCGAACAGGTGCACCTGGCCTATGGCGTGCGCTTCGGCACAGCCACCAGCCCGGTGCTGCTCAGCGAGATCGAGGTGCAGAGTGGTGGCCAGCGCCGGCGCTATTTCCTGCCGTTCGGGCTGATCGGCGAGGAGCAGATCCACAGCGCCTTGCCCCAGCAACTGGCCCTGGCTCGGGTGCGGCGAGGGCGTCAGGTGGGCTTCATCACCGACGGCTTCAGCCTCGACACCTTCATCCGCGAACTGCTGCAGGCCTTCCAGCAGCATGTACGCCTGGAGGGCAGCGATGGCGAGCTGCAGTTCGAGTCGACGCCGCAACTCGCGGCCCTGCAACTGAACGAGCAATCCGAGGTGCGCTATCTGTCCGCCGAGCAGTCCAACAGCTCGGTGGTGGTCGGCGGCAGCCTGGTGCTCAAACTGATCCGCCGGGTCAATGGCGGCATCCACCCGGAACTGGAAATGAGCGCCTACCTGACCGCCGTCGGCTTCGCCAATATCTCGCCGTTGCTGGGCTGGCTGAACCGCGTCGACGCCGCCGGCGAACCGCACCTGCTGGCCATCGCCCAGGGCTACCTGAACAACCAGGGCGATGCCTGGGACTGGACCCAGAACAACCTGGAGCGGGCCATCCGCGACGAAATGGAGCCGCACCTGAAGGTCGACGGCCGTCCCGACGCCCTGGAGGATCTCACCGGCTTTGCCGCCTTGCTCGGCCAGCGCCTGGGCGAGATGCACCAGGCCCTGGCCCTGCCCACCGACGACGAGGCGTTCAAGACCCGGATCAGCGACAGCACCGACAGCCAGCGCTGGGGCGAGCAGATCGCCGAGCAACTGCGCACGGCCCTGGACCTGCTGGTGCAGCACCGCGCCGAGCTGGACGAGGAAAGCCAGGCCCTGGTCGACGACCTCGAACAGCAGCGCGACGGCCTGCTGCGGGAGGTCGGCCAACTGGCGCAGCAGGCCGAGGGCGGCCTGGTGATGCGCGTGCATGGCGACCTGCACCTGGGCCAGGTGCTGGTGGTGCAGGGTGATGCCTACCTGATCGACTTCGAGGGCGAACCGGCACGGCCGCTGGAAGAGCGCCGCGCCCGGCACAGCCCGTACAAGGATGTCAGCGGCGTGCTGCGTTCCTTCGACTATGCTGCGGCGATGGCTCTGCGCGGCGCCGCCGGGGCCGGCGCGCTGCCGGACAACCAGCAGGCGCGGCAGCGGGTTGCCAGGCGCTACCTGCACGACTCGCGACACGCCTTTGTCCAGGCCTATGGCCTGGCCACCGCCAGCCTGCCCCATGCCTGGCTCAAGGAGGACGGCGAGCAGGCCGCACTGGAATTGTTCAGCCTGGAAAAGGCTGCCTATGAAATCGCCTATGAAGCGGAAAACCGCCCGAGCTGGCTGGCCGTGCCCTTGCATGGCCTGCACGGGCTTGTCAGTACCTGGGGAGAGCAGTAGATGAGCGTGCACAAGAAGGAACAGGGCGGACTGGGCCGCAGCGACATCGACGACCTGGTCAGTGCCAGGCATGCCGATCCGTTCGCGGTGCTCGGCGCGCATGCCGATGGTGCAGGAGGCACCTGGCTGCGCGCCTACCTGCCGGAGGCCCTCAGCGTACAAGCGCTGGGGCGTGACAATGACGAAGTGCTCGCTGAACTGGCGCAGGGCAGCGTGCCGGGGTTGTTCACCGCGCAGGTGAGCGGTGCTGTCGGCGCCTACCGCTGGCGCATCAACTGGGCCGGCGGCGAGCAGGTCACCGAGGACCCCTACAGCTATGGTCCGCAACTGGGCGACATGGACCTCTACCTGTTCAGCGAAGGCAACCACCGCGACCTGGCCAACCGCTTCGGCGCCCAGCCGGTGACGGTGGACGGCGTCGACGGCGTGCGCTTCTCGGTGTGGGCGCCGAACGCGCGGCGGGTCTCGGTGGTGGGCGACTTCAACAACTGGGACGGTCGTCGCCACCCGATGCGCCTGCGTCACGCCAGCGGCGTCTGGGAGCTGTTCATCCCGCGTCTCGGGGCTGGCGAGACCTACAAGTACGAAGTGCTCGGGCACGAAGGCGTGCTGCCGCTCAAGGCCGATCCGCTGGCCCGCGCCACCGAGCTGCCGCCGAGCACCGCGTCGAAGGTCGCCGGGCCCCTGGCCCATGCGTGGAACGACCAGGACTGGCTGCGCGAGCGCGGCGAGCGGCAGGGCCTGGCCGCGCCGCTGTCGATCTACGAACTGCATGCCGGCTCCTGGCAATGCGAGCTGGACGAGGCGGGGGAGTTCAGCCGCTTCTACAACTGGCGCGAGCTGGCCGAGCGGCTGATTCCCTACGTGCAGGAGCTGGGCTTCACCCATATCGAGCTGATGCCGATCATGGAGCACCCGTTCGGCGGCTCCTGGGGCTACCAGCCGCTGTCGCTGTTCGCGCCCACCTCGCGCTACGGCACGGCGGAGGATTTCGCCGCCTTCGTCGATGCCTGCCACCAGGCGCGCATCGGCGTGATCCTGGACTGGGTGCCGGCGCATTTCCCAACCGACAGCCATGGCCTGAGCCGCTTCGACGGCACCGCGCTGTACGAATACGACAACCCCCTGGAGGGCTTCCACCAGGATTGGGACACGCTGATCTACAACCTCGGCCGCACCGAGGTGCATGGCTTCATGCTGGCCTCGGCGCTGCACTGGCTGCGCGAGTTCCATATCGACGGCCTGCGGGTCGATGCCGTGGCCTCGATGCTCTACCGCGACTACTCGCGCAAGGCCGGCGAATGGGTGCCCAACCGCCATGGCGGGCGGGAGAACCTGGAAGCCATCGATTTCCTCCGCCACCTCAACGAAGTGGTCGCCCTGGAGGTGCCGGGGGCGCTGGTCATCGCCGAGGAGTCCACCGCCTGGCCGGGGGTAAGCCAGCCGGTGCAGCAGGGCGGGCTGGGCTTTGCCTACAAGTGGAACATGGGCTGGATGCACGACACCCTGCACTACATCCAGAACGACCCGATCCACCGCCAGCACCATCACAACGAGATGAGCTTCGGCCTGATCTACGCCTATTCCGAGCATTTCATCCTGCCCATCTCCCACGACGAAGTGGTGCACGGCAAGCGCTCGCTGATCGACAAGATGCCCGGCGACCGCTGGCAGAAGTTCGCCAACCTGCGGGCCTACCTGGCGTTCATGTGGTGCCATCCGGGCAAGAAGCTGTTGTTCATGGGCTGCGAGTTCGGCCAGTGGCGCGAGTGGAACCACGACAGCGAACTGGACTGGTACCTGCTGCAGTACGGCGAGCACCTTGGCGTGCAGCGGCTGGTGGGCGACCTCAACCGCCTGTACCGGGAAGAGCGCGCCCTGCACGAACAGGACTGCCAGCCCCAGGGCTTCCAGTGGCTGATCGGCGATGACGCCCACAACAGCGTGTACGCCTGGCTGCGCTGGAGCGCCAGTGGCGAGCCGTTGCTGGTGGTGGCCAACTTCACTCCGGTGCCGCGGGAGGGGTACCGCATCGGCGTGCCGTTCGGCGAGCGCTGGGACGAGGTGTTCAACAGCGATTCGCAGCGCTATGCCGGGTCGAACTTCGGCAATGAAGGGGTGGTGGAGGGCACGGCGCTGCCGAGTCATGGGCAGCCGTTGTCGCTGGCGTTGAACCTGCCGCCGTTGGGGGTGCTGATTCTGCGGCCGGCGGGGTAGGTGCTTGCGGTTGGGCGGTTTTTTCGGCAACGCCACCGTCCCCAGGCTCCTTGCCGTTGCCGGGACGGTGGTGGGCCTGGGAGCCGCTGAAATCAGACGGTTGGCTGCCTTTCAGGCCCGTTTTGCCTTATCGAGGCTGCACGAAATGCCAGGTCGGGGAGGGGCCTCGGGTTGGGGGAGATTGGGCGGGGGCTGTGCAAACTTGAGGGGGATGAGGGCGACGAGCCGATAGGGCTGTAAGTTGGCTGAGGGGTGGGGGGTGGGGACGATTCCCCATAACCTGGATTATCCATAGGTATCGTTTCCACTTTGCCCGAGCTTGTTGTGTTTGCCCGGCGTCCTACCAGGCGGCTGCGTCCGTTCAACAGGCGGCCGACGGAGCGATACGGCCCGGGCATGAAATATTTCAGTGCCGGGAGCGCTGCCAGCACTGCAGTCAAGGCGAGCAGCCCAGTCGCCGTCTTGACCAGCACGTCCTTGGCTTCGCCCTTCGGCACTACGGTCGCAGCCACACCAACGGCTACCGTTGCCACGAACGTGGCGGCCGAGAGGCGGACCGGCAGCGATCTCCAGCTCCACAGGACCATGTGCCCTGTCGGGTCGACATGATTGACCGGATCGCCCAGGCAATACCCGTAGCTGTTCAATCCGCCCTTGCCGAACGGACTCAGGTTGTCGGAATTGTGGAAGAGCATCAGGGCCGGGTTGTAGGCCCGGTAGCTGCCGAGCATCTGGACCGCGTGGCGTTCCAGGTATTCGCCGTTGAAGCTCAGGCCGGCGCGTGGGCGGGGAGCAACGTGCATGTCCGGGGCACTCCTGTTCCGCGGGATAGGGCGCTGGTGGTTCTCCACCGGCGAGGTTCGTCCATGCTAGCAAGGGTCTGCTCATCCGACAGCTGGCAGAAATAACAGGTACCGGCCTCAGGGCACGATCCAGCCCCCGCCGATCCTGCGGCCGGCCAGGTAGATTGCTGGTGGACAGGGCCTGGTCGCTGGCTTGTCAGCTAGCAGGCCTGTTCAGTCGTCAAACTCTGGTTTCCCTTATCGAATCCCGAACGCTTGAATGATTGCGTTGCATGGCGCGCTCGTAGGAGTTACGACGGAGAGTCAGCTTGCGAAGCGCATCGTCATAGCTAGGAAGGTCAATATCTGGCGGCTCCTTTGTGACCTCCGCATAACTGGGAGGGGGACCGTCGGCCACTGATGGTTGCCGGGTCTGTAATCCGTACCGAGTACGCCAGGCTTCATGCTGTCTCCCCGCATCGCGTCTTTGTTGAACTCGGATATACCTGCCTCTGACCAGAGCGAACGCTGCGGACGCGATGGCTGTGGTGAACAGCACTGCTGATGCCCCGTACAGTGCTTTCTTGGCAATTTCATTCGGCACTATGGACGAGACCACGATGGGGACTGCGGCGGCTGACAAACTGAGGATGGTGATATTAAACGGATTCGATTTAGCCCAGGCCCAAAGGGCCAGATGCCCGGTAGGGTCGGCATGATTCAGCGGGTCACCCAGGCAATACCCGTAGCCGTTCAAGCCACCCTTGCCGAATGGGCTCAGGCTGTCTGGGTTGTGGAAGCGCATCAGGGCCGGGTTGTAGGCCCGGTAGCTGCCGAGTATCTGCACCGCGTGGCGTTCCAGGTATTCGCCGTTGAAGCTCAGGCCGGCGCGTGGGCGGGGAGCAGCGTGCATGTCCGGGGCGCTCCTGTTCTGCGGGATAGGGCGCTGGTGGTCCTCCACCGGCGAGGTTCGTCCATGCTAGCAAGGGTCTGCTCATCAGACAGCTGGCAGAAATAACAGGTCCCGGCCTCAGAGCACGATCCAGCCCCCCACCAATCCCGCCAGCGCCACGATCGCTCCCAGCAGCACCACCGCGAACACTATCCGCTCCCTTGCGTTGAACGCCTTCACCCCTTGCTCGTGCCGTGCCTTGAGGTACAGCAACGTCCCGGGCGCATAGATCACCGCCGACAGGAGCAGGTACTTCAAGCCACCGGCGAACACCATCAGCACTGCATAGGCCGTGGCCAGCAGCGCAATCGTCAGGTCCTTGCTGCGGCCGATGCCGTTCTCATAGGTCTCGCCGCTGCGGGCCAGTTTCACCCCGTAGGCCGCCACCAGCAGGTAGGGCACCAGGGTCAGCGAGCTGGTCAGCTCCAGCGCCAGGGTGAAGGCGGCTTCGGTGAAGAAGGTCAGGACCAGGAACAACTGCACCAGCAGCGTGGTCAGCCACAGCGCCGCACTGGGGACGCCATGGCTGTTCTGGCGGGTCAGCACCTGCGGCATCGCCTTGTCATGCGCCGCTGCATATAGCACCTCGCAGGCCAGCAGGGTCCAGGACAGGAAGGCGCCGAGCACCGAGACGATCAGCCCGATGCTGATGAAGATCGCCCCCCAGCGCCCGACGATCATCTCCAGCACCCCGGCCATGGACGGCTGGCGCAGCGCCGCCAGCTCCGGGCGCAGGAGCACGCCGTAGCTGAGCAGGGTGATCAGGATCAGCAGGCACAGCACGCCGACGAAACCCAGCACCGTGGCAATGCCGACATCCCCGGGATTGCGCGCATAGCGCGAATACACGCTGGCGCCCTCGATACCGAGGAACACGAACACCGTCACCAGCATGGTGCTGCGTACCTGCTCGAACAACGACTGCTGCGGCAGCACCGCCAGCTCGGCGGCGGCATGCCCGACCCGGCCGTAGTCGTCCAGGTGCGCCAGGTCCGGGTCCGGCGCGAGGGCCGTGAGGTTGCCCCAGAAATTCACGGCGAACAGCTCGCGGTCGAAAGCCACCGCCACCACGATGATGAACACCAGGATCGGGATCATCTTCGCCACCGTGGCGATGCTGTTGATCACCGCCGCCTCCTGCACGCCGCGCAGGACCAGGAAGTGGAAGCCCCAGAGCAGCAGGGAGGAAGCGACGATGGCGACCACCGTGTTGCCGTCGCCGAACACCGGGAAGAATGCGCCCAGGGTCGACTTGATCAGGATGAAATAGGAGACGTTGCCGATGCAGGTCCCGGCCCAGAAGCCGAAGGCCGAGGCGAAGCCCAGGTAGTTGCCGAAGCCGGCGCTGGCGTAGGCGTAGATCCCCGAGTCGAGTTCCGGCTTGCGGCGCGCCAGGGTCTGGAAGACGAAGGCCAGCATGAGCATCCCGGAGCCGGCGATCAGCCAGGCAATGATCGCGCCGAAACCGCCGCTGGCGCGGCCGAAGGTGGCCGGCAGGGAGAAGATGCCGGCGCCGATCATCGAACCGACCACCAGCGCGGTCAGGGCGCCGACACTGAGTTTTGCATCGTTTGGCGTGCTCACGGCGACCATCCTTGGCGAGGGGGAGAGTCGATGAGTCAAGACGCCGGGGCGGGCTTGCGCAAGCTGGCGAGGGTGAGCCAGTACGCACATCCGTCATCGGTCATGGAAATTTTGCCATGGCCCTTCGCTTGCGAATGAGATAACTTCTCAATCCCATCCGTTCCAGAGCCCTGCCACCGTGGCCGATTCCAACAAGCTGATGCACGACATCTACAGCGAACACCATGCCTGGGTGTACAGCTGGCTGCGCAGGAAACTCGGCTGTGCGCACAACGCGGCGGACCTGGCCCAGGACACTTTCCTGCGGATTCTCTCGTCCCGTGACGCCTTGCTCCAGGCCAGCCAGTCCCGCGGCTACATCGCCACCACCGCGCGCAACCTGCTGATCGACCGGGCTCGGCGCCAGCGTCTGGAAAAGGCCTACCTGGAAGAACTCGGCCTGCTCGCCCTGGAACATCCGGGCGCGCCCGGAGCCGAGCGCATCTGGGAAACCCTGGAGGCGCTGGAGCAGATCTGCCGCCTGCTCGACGGCCTGGCGGCCAGGCCGCGCCAGGCGTTTCTCCTGCATTACCTTGAGGGCCAGCCGCAGGCCGTGGTTGCCGAGCAACTGGGCATCAGCGTACGCATGGTGCAGAAGTACCTGGTGCAGGTGTTGCTGCACTGCCAGCAGGTCCGCGAGCCGTGAGCGACGCCGACAACCTGGCCGAGCAGGCCGCCGAATGGCTGGTGCAGCTCAGCGCCGATGATCCTGCCGAGCGCGAGCGGGCCGAGCATGAATACCAGGCATGGAAGGCGCTCAGTCCGGCCCACGCCGAGGCGGCGCGGGGCATGGAGCACATGCTGGAAAGCCTGCGCGGCATTCGCCAGCAACCGGCCAGCGAGCGCCGCCTGCACCAGTTGATCGAGGGCGAGGTGCGTTTCAGCCAGCGCAAGCGGCGCAACAAGCACCTCGGCGCAGCCCTGGGCATTGCGCTGGCCCTGCTGGTGCCGGGCTGGCTGGGCTGGCAGCACTACCCCAATGCCTTGCTCTTCGCCGATCTGGACACGGCGACCGGGCAGTGGCGCGAAACCCGCCTGGAAGATGGCAGCCGGCTGACCCTGGCCGGTGGCAGCGCGGTGGACCTGCACTTCACCGCGACCGGGCGCGAAGTGCGTCTGTTGCGTGGCGAGATCCGCGTGGAGGTCGCTGCCGATGCGCAGCGGCCGTTCGACGTGGTCACCGAGGATGGCAGCATTCGTGCGCTGGGTACGCGCTTCCTGGTCAGCAAGCAGGCCGCTGCCACCGATTTGAGCATGCTCGAATCCAAGGTGCTGGCCCGCGCCAGTCAGGGGGTGGCGGAGGCGGTGGTCATGGCGGGGCAGCAGGTGAGCATTCGTCGGGAGGGTATCGACGGTCTCCAAGGTATCGACGTGGCGACCACCGACCAGGCCTGGCAACAGCACCGCCTGCTGGCTCGCGGGCTGCCGCTGGCGCAGGTGCTGGAACAGCTGGAGCGACAGTATGTCGGGGTGCTCAGCTATGACCGTGAGTCGCTGGCGTCCATCCAGGTTTTCGCCTCGCTGCCGCTCGACGATCCGCAACGTGCGTTGCAGTTGCTGGAGGCCAGCCTGCCGATCGAAGTCACCCGCCTGACGCCGTGGCTGACTCGGGTCACGGTCAAGGTGCACTGACAGGGGGAGGCGCGTCAGGGCTGCCAGGTGCTCGCCTCAAGATGTGCACCTGTCAGCCCCGACGCATTTCCATGCCAGGCATTCGGATCTATCTAGACACCATCCCCATCCCCATCACCAGCCCAATCATTCAAAAAACACCCCCTCGCGGTTCGCCTTTTTCCCGATGGTCCGTTGAGGTTCATGAGAATGAATTTCAACACTGGGAGACGCTTCACCATGCCGCAACCACGTATCCGCCTCCGGATCAAACCGCTGCTTCTGGCTGTCCAGCTGGCCTGCGCGCTGCCCCTGGGCATCAGCGGCCAGGCCCACGCCGACACCCCGACGGCGCAGTACGACATCGCCGCCGGTGCGCTGGGCGATGTGCTGAGCCGGTTCGCCGCCCAGGCCGGCATCGACCTGGCCGTGGATGGCCGTCTGGTCGCTGGCCTGCGCAGTAACGGCCTGCACGGCAGCTTCGCGGCGGAGCAGGGCTTGCAGCATCTGCTCGCCGGTAGCGGCTACACCTTCGCCCGCACCGCCGCCGGCTACGTGCTGGTGCCGCAACCGGAGCAGGGTGCGCTGCAGCTGGAGGCCACCAGCATCACCGGCCTGAGTGCCTCGCAGAACCCCAAGGGCCCGGTCGATGGCTACTTGGCGACCCGCGCCAGCAGCGCCACCAAGACCGACACCCCGTTGCTGGAAACCACCCAGAGCATCTCGGTGATCACCCGCGACCGCATGGCCACCCAGGGCGTGCAGACCGTCAGCGAAAGCCTCGGCTACACCGCTGGCGTACACGCCAACGTCGCCGGCAACAACCCCACCGACAACACCATCATGGTCCGCGGCTTTCAGCAGTTGAACACCAACGCCTACACCGACGGCCTGCGCAACAACCAGATCGGTTACTACGCCCCGGAGCCCTATGGCATGGAGCGTATCGAAGTGCTCAAGGGCCCGGCCTCGGTGCTCTACGGCCAGGGGTCGCCCGGTGGCACCGTGAACTTCGTGTCCAAGCGCCCGACCTTCGCTGCCCATCGCGAGGTCGGCGTGTCCACCGGCAGCAATGACCGGCTGCAGGCCTACACCGATGTCGGTGACGTGCTGGACGAGCAGAAGACCCTGGCCTGGCGCTTCGTCGGCCTGGGCCGTGACGCAAACAACAGCATCGACGGGATCAAGGACGACCGCGTCTACATCGCCCCGAGCCTGACCTGGGCGCCGGACGAGGACACCTCGCTGACACTGCTGGCGTCCTACCAGCGCAACAAGAACCTGTTCACCAGCAACCTGCCGTACTCGCTGTTCGACGGCTCCAACCCCAACGGCCGGGTACCGCGCCACCGTTCGCTCAACGAGCCCGGCTTCGATGGGGAAAAGTCCGAGCAGACCAGCCTCGGCTATGAATTCAGCCACCGTCTCGACGACCATTGGACCCTGCGCCAGAACGCCCGCTACACCCATTTCACCGGCTACGAGGACCAGCTGTTCCGCAACAGCGGGGTGATCGCCAGCACCACCATCAACCGCTACTACCAGCTGCGCGACTACGGCAACGACAACTTCGCCCTCGACAACCAGCTGCTCGGTACCTTCGATACCGGTCCACTCAGCCACACCCTGCTGGCTGGTGTCGATTACCAGCACAGCCGGCGCAGCAACGCGGTGCAGACCGGCAATGCCCCGGCGATCAACATCTACGCACCGGACCGCAGCGCGGTGATCGACACCTCGCGCTACACCAGCCTGATGGACGTGGCGGAAAAGTCCCGGCAACTGGGCGTCTACCTGCAGGACCAGATCAAGCTCGACCGCTGGGTCCTGTCCCTTGGCGGGCGCTACGACTGGGCCAGCCAGGACACCGACACCCGCAACTTCATTGCCGCCAGCGGCCTGACCACGGTCAATCCGCAGCGGGTCGATGCCGAGGACTTCACCGGCCGGGTTGGTCTGGGCTACCTGTTCGACAGCGGCCTGTTCCCCTATGCCAGCTACACCGAATCCTTCGTGCCCACCGCCGGTACGGATCGCAGCGGCGCGGCGTTCGAGCCTGAGACCGCGAAGCAGTATGAGGTCGGGGTGAAGTACCAGCCCACCGGCTCGGACAACTACGTGACCATCTCTGCCTTCGACCTGCGCCGGCAGAACGTGCTGACCACCGACGTCTCGGCCCCGAGCTACAGCGTGCAGGAAGGCGAGGTGACCTCCCGCGGCCTGGAATTGGAAGGCGTGCTCAAGCCGGTGACGGGGCTCAACGTGATTGCCTCCTGGACGCTGAACAAGGTCGAGGTGAGCAAGGACAACCCCAACACTGCGGGCATCAGCAACCAGGGCAAGACCCCGGTGCGTACCCCCGAGCACCTGGCCTCGCTCTGGTCCGACTACACCGTGCAGGGCGGCCTGCTCGCCGGGCTCGGCTTCGGCGCGGGTGTGCGCTACACCGGCTCGACCTACGGCGACGCACAGAACACCTTCAAGGTGCCGGACTACACGGTGGTGGATGCGATGGTCAGCTACGACTTCGGCAAGGCCGATCCGCAACTGGAGGGGTTGAAGGCGCAGGTGAATGTGAAGAACCTGACGGACAAGTACTACGTGGCGGGGTGCTTTGCTACGGTCGGGTGTCTGCTAGGGGCGGAGCGGACGGTAACAGCGGATCTGACTTACCGGTGGTGAGGCTGGCTCATTGAGCGGAAAAGACCACAAGGCACACTACAGTTTTGCAGCCTGCCTTGTGGTCGTTCCTAAGTTTAGAACCTGTACTACTCAGTATCTCGTCCCTCGGGTTGATCCCCTATGCAATCCGAGGAATTCGCGCCTAGATAAATCATGCCAGCATAAACCCGCCCGGACCCGCCGCCCCATGTCAGGTGCCCACTTGCGTAGGCAAGATCGTAGATATCGCTTTCGCCGATGAGCTGCCCGGTTCGATTATCGTAAAGACGGTAGAAGCCTGGACGCTCCCACTCTGGAAACCAGTACGGCTCGACGTCGCCGTTGGGATCGGGCTCTCTATGGAAAATGTCCGGAAGTATCCAGAAAGGTTTGAAACTTTCCACACGATAACAACCGTTAGGGCTGATTGTCGGCAAGGCGAGAGGCCTGGCAAGGCCTTTCTCCCACCATCCGGATATCAAATAGAGCGAGACTGTAGTCATGGCGACGACTACAAGTAGCTGAGAGCGCCTCTTCACGTAGCCGGACCCAAATCGATGACCTGGTTCACTTCTTTCCAAAGCACATCCGAATAGATAAGGAAATCACCACCCATGCCAGTCTTCGCGCGGTAAGCACGGAAGTCATCATTGGTTACTTTGGCAATAGCCGCGCCTTGAACATTGAAAATGGATGGCCCGTCCGGCGTGGTCACAGAGATCATTTCGGCTTTGGTCAATACACGCTCAGCTGTCCAGATACCCAGGAACTGAGGGCCGTTGAAGTCGTAATGATCTCGAATATAGAAGCCAGCGTATTCGATTTGGAAATAGTTTCTCGCTTCTCCGAGAGCGTTATCCAGCTTGGTGAATGTCCTGCCTGCTACTCCAACTTTCAGTGTTGCTCTGCCAAGTGCTCCATACATATCGTCGAGCACGTCGAAACTGGAGCCCATGCGCGCGATATTGACTTGAGCTGTCGCATCGACTTCGCGAGCTGAAAACTCCGTGCTACCTAATGCAAATGTTCCCTTCCCATCCCAGCCGGCTTTTCTCAGAAGAACCTTCAAGCGATCGATGGCGTTGCGAGTATTGAGCCTTTCCTCCGCTACCTTCAACGCTTCCTGACATTGCTTGAACCTCATTGCCCAGTTCATCCGAACGAGCGTTTCCTCACATGCAGCTTTGGATAACCGTAACGGATCAGGCTGGCCTTCTTCACCTTTCCATTCCTCCGGCATCTGCCATCCCGGGCTGTCAAACCACCTCTGCATCAACGCTGCCGAGGTATGCCACCCCATCTTGCGCATTGCTACAGGAAGTTTGCTCAAGGGTAGTTCGTCAATAACGATTTGTTTGGGCTGGTGATGTCCGCCCGGCTTCGTTTCGACGGTGGCATTCTCAAGCAGGAACAGGGCATTAGGCCCGAGTGCGGTGGTTTGTTGAAAATCTTTCAGGGACATGTCGATCATTCCAGGACTGGTGATGGGGCGTTGGTGGCGACGTGTAGGCGGGTGCGGTCGACGCTTTTGCAGACAGGGCTGTGGCCTTTGTCATCCAGCGTCCCGCGGGCAACGGATTTTCCGTGATGCAGTAGCCGGAAATCGTGACTTGCGCAGGCCATGCCGAGCTGGTTGACGAGATGTAGGCAGGCGGTGCAAGAGGCTGCGTCGCTGGCGAAGGCTTCACTGTTGAAGGCATTTCGGGCTGGCGATTCGGTGGAGAAGGGCATCACTTCTCCGCCTTGGCTGCCTGTTGCGAAGGACGAGCGACCAAAGGCTGGCGAGGTGTCTTCATTCTGATAGGTGAAGTAAAGGTAGGAGTGATACAGGGTGGCTTTGCACGGGCAGCCACTGAAACTGTCCAGGGTGCCCGCGACGGGTATCCCTTCGATGGTGTCATGCGCTACCCCACCCAGGATCTGGTAGGTCTGGCCTGTGACCCCACAGGTGACAGCGTCACCCATGCGGGCTTGGGCAATACCGTCCAGCGTCCTGTCGGGAGTGCCTTCGATTACCTGACCGCCACAGCTGGTCTTGTCGCCCTGGCGAATGTAATAGCCTGTCTGCGCCATGTGTTTTCCTCATCGTCGATGGCTCCGGGGGTACCGGAAATGCGAGTGCTGCCCGGAACGGCCTTCCAAGGATCTGAAGTCGTGGCGGGTCAACTCGCCAGAGAATGAGGGAGATACCTGAACAATTAAGTAGGAAAAATCTGAGCAGTCAGAGGGAAAGAGCCCATATTTCACCAGCGGCCTGGGCGACTGGCCGCGGGGCAGGGTGTTGCTGGAGGAACTGGCGGGGCGTCGATCCGGTTGAATCTCCGCTGGCGGGAGGTGGTCACACGGACAACGACCACCGCATCGAGAGAGGCAACCATGAGCAATGATGAACTGGAACGTGAAGTCCTGACCCGTCTGCTGCATGCGCATCCGGAGGGACTGGGCAAGGAGATTCTCGACAACTATCGCGGCGAGAAGGCCGTGGCGGGGATGCTCAAGACCCTGCAGGAACGCCATCTGATCCAGGGGCAGCCGGTGACGGTGGAGGGGCATGAGCCGAACGTGGTGTTTCCGATCAAGCTGAGCAGTGCGGGGGTGGAGGCGGCGAAGCGGTTGGAGGAGGGGGCGTAGGAGCTGGCAAGCCAGCTCCCCGCGCCAGGCGTTAGCCGAGCGATGGCGTACGTGGCGGGATCATCCGGCGGTTGCCGGTGGCTTCGAAGGCCGCCCCCAGCTTCAGCAGGTTGGAGTCGTCATAGGCCTTGCCGGCGAAGGTCAGGCCCACCGGCATGCCGATATCGGCCATCACGCCCATCGGCACGGTCACGGTCGGCACGCCGAGGTGACGGATCGCCAGGTTGCCGTTGGCCACCCAGATACCGTTGCTCCAGGCGATATCCGCCGATGCCGGGTTGACGTCGGCATCCGCTGGGCCCACGTCGGCCACGGTGGGGAACAGCACGGCGTCCAGGCCCATGGCGTCCATCCAGTCTTCCAGGTCCTGCTTGCGGGTCTGCTCCAGGCCACGCAGGCCATCCGGCACGGTCGGAATCTCGTTCCACGGGGTGATGCCGCGCTCGGCCATCTTCACGTATTCGTCCATGCCCGCCGCCAGGTCGCCCTCGCGGTTGGGCAGGGTGCCCGGGTCGTGGGGGAAGATCTTCGGTCCGTCGACATCCACCAGGCGGTTCAGCTTCGGATCGCCGTTGGCTTGCAGGAAATCATCGAAGGCCCAGGCGGTCAGGTCCCACAGTTCGTGGTGGAGAAATTCCTTGGAGACGATGCCGCGATTGAACACGGTCGGCGCGCCCGGACGGTCGCCCTCGCAGTTGGAGACCAGCGGGAAGTCCACTTCGATGACTTCGGCACCGGCCGCTTCCAGGGCCTGGCGTGCCTGTTTCCACAGGTCGATCACCGAGGCGCGGGTGTTGATGCGCTGGCCGGTCGGGCCGCCGATACCCGGTTCTTCGGAGGTGCCGGCGGCGTCGTCGGCATTGATGTACATCTTCGGCACGCCCAGGCGCTTGCCGGCCAGGGCGCTGCTGCCCACCGCCAGTTCGGCATAGGAGGCCGGACGCACCGAGGCCACGCTGGGGATCGGCACCCAGGGCTGCAGGCGCCACAGGTCGCCGCGGGTGTCGGTGTCTTCGGCGACTACCACGTCGAGGACTTCCAGCAGGTCGGCCATGGTCCGCGCGTAGGGCACCACCACGTCCATGGTCGGGGTCAGCGGCCAGTTGCCGCGTACCGAGATCACCCCGCGCGACGGGGTGTAGGCGCACAGGCCGTTGTTGGAGGCCGGGCCGCGGCCGCTGGACCAGGTTTCCTCGGCCAGGCCGAAGGCGGAGAAGCTGGCGGCGGTGGCGGTACCGGCGCCGTTGGACGAGCCGGAGGCGAACGGCGCGGTCAGGTAAGCATCGTTATACGGGCTTTCCGCCCGGCCATAGACGCCGCGCTGCATGCCGCCGTTGGCCATGGGCGGCATGTTGGTCTTGCCCAGGCAGATCGCCCCGGCGCCGCGCAGGCGCTCGATGGTGAAGGCGTCGCGATAGGCCACCAGCTCGGCGAAGGCCGGGCTGCCGGAGGCGGCGGTGAGGCCCTTGACCAGGTAGCTGTCCTTGGCGGTGTAGGGAATGCCATCCAGCGGGCCGAGGGTTTCGCCACGGGCACGACGGGCATCGGAGGCCTCGGCTTCCTTGAGTGCCTCGGGGTTGCGCACCACCACGGCATTCAGCGCGGTGGGGGTGTCGGCACCATCGTAGGCATCGATCCGGGCCAGGTACGCCTCGACCAGCTCGACCGCCGTGGTCTGGCCGGACTCGAGCGCGGCACGCAGTTGGGCAATGGAAACTTCGGTGACCTCGATCATGCAGCTTGCTCCGGTGGCTGACAGGTAACAGGGAAGGGTATTCCCTCACGCAGGGACATCACGCTTTTCAAATTGTTTTCTCGTTGGATACCCCGTTGTGTGGTTTTACACAACGGCTTGGCCTAAAGCGGGTGATATTTTTAACACTTGGCGCTCAACAAGGGAATGGGGCGCGACGCAAACCCAATGAAATAGCCGATGACCCGCACTTTAGCCGGTCCGCATGTCGAAAAATATGAACAGCTGATCGCCCTGTGCCGATGCACGGGAAGCCGATAAGGAGGGAAGAATAGAAGAAGAGAAAATGGCAGGGGCGGCTGGATTCGAACCAACGCATGGCAGGATCAAAACCTGCTGCCTTACCGCTTGGCGACGCCCCTGTATCGGATTCGACGAGTGCAGAAGCACTGTCGTTCTGACGGTTCGCTGACAACGACGTTGAGCCGCTGTGCTGGAATGGGCGGCACTATACCAACACTCTCTTTACCTGGGAACCCCTGGAGTGAAAAAAATTGCCTTAAAACAGCAAGTTAGTTCCCAGACCTAGTTCAGCATCGCAATCTGCCCTGGCCATCCGTCGTATTTTTTGCGCCTCGCTTTAACAACAGCGTGTTCGCCCCTTCCAATCAGGTAAGCAAAACCTGCGCATTACAAGGAGGGCGCCATGCCAGTTTCCCATGACCTTTACCAAGACCTGCACTATCCCCGCGAAATCGTTCAGCAGAGGCGCCAAGAGGACAAGGAGCTGGATCGGTTGCTGGATGAATACATGGACATCGACAACCAGGTGTTGGCCGCCGAGTCTATCTCGGCAGGCATTGCCGATGACGATGATCTGCGCCGCCTCAAGGAGCGGCGCCTGGCGGTGAAGTACATGATCGAGCGGCAGCTCGAGCGTAAGGCTTGAACGCCCTGGGGCTGCTATGCAGCCCGTTCGCAGGGCAAACCTACTCCAGGGCTTGGTAATAGCCGTAGAAGCGTCCTCGTGCCGCGAAAGGGCCGCCAAGCGGCCCCGCCCGATCTCAAGCCGACGCCAACGCCATCGCCTTGTGGGTATCGATCAGATGCTGCACCACCCCAGGATCGGCCAGCGTCGAGATATCCCCCAACGCA